>NZ_JAENRR010000030.1 GCF_016612505.1 Carboxylicivirga marina | reverse complement strand
GCCCAGTTAAACTTCCAATCACCATCCAGTGATTGCCAATACTCTGAATTTTCAGGCAAAACCTTGCGAGCATTTTCAACACTTTTAAAAGAGTAAAAAGTAGCTCTCGGCTGCTCTTTGTTATGAGCTATATGGGAAGGTGATTCCCACTCTTTACCAGAAGGGCTTTCTTGAGCACCATAGGTAAAGCCCTCAAGCTGTGCCTGAGCTATGTGACCATGTACTACCAGGCACACAATCAATCCGATTACAATTCGTATCATATATCTACAATTATTTATCTGTGATTTTTTACTTATCTCTGCCTATTGAAATAAAACATCCATCAATTAATTTTAACATACAACCGAGTAAACCCGGTACAGACTATGAGTATGCTAATCTGATTAATGATGGATGTTTCATAATACATTATTAATGTACATTCAACTGCTTACCTGAATCGGCTTCTTTCAGGTTTCGAAAACCTGTTGTACCGCCACCTTTAAGTGTTAACTCAACCGGCTTGTTGGTTTCCCACTTTCCTCGTGTAAAGTCAGGAATAGCAATTGGCTTAGAGCCATTTAGAATAGACCATTCACTCAATGGCGTGATACAACTCCATGCAGCCGCATCGTACACATCCATATCCATTGGTAAACCGTTACGTAAACAATCAATCAATCGCCAGTCCATCATAAAGTCCATACCACCATGTCCACCTACTTGCTTGGCCATATCACCGATACGACGAACAATCTCCGGAGTGTACTTCTCTTCCAGTTCTTTCATCTTGGCATCGTCTGCCTTCTTATGACCAAAAGCAATATGTTTTAATGGCCATTTCTGCGCAAAGCACTTGGTGCCGCTTAGCATGTGAATACGCGAGTAAGGACGTGGTGAACTGATGTCGTGCTGAATCATGATGGTACGTCCCTTTACCGTGCGAATCATCTGCATATCCATGTTTCCGCGCATCTCTTTACCGATGAATTGTTGCAGATCTGGTCTGTCAGGTGCTAACTCTTTTATGCGGTGCTTCAAAGTAAAGTCATCCGACATCATTGCTGTCAGGTAATCCAATCTATCGCCACGGTTAATATCCATCGCCTGGCAGATTGGTCCTAATCCATGCGTTGGGTAAACGTTGGCCTTGCGTGTATTTTCGTGCAGACGCCATAACTTGTCGTAAGCACCATCACCACGTGGCTTATCATCCTTTGGCTTGTTAAAGTGCCAGTAATCCAAATCGTGAATGTAAGCACCTTCGCCATGCACTAAATCACCAAAGGCACCCTGACGTGCCATGTTTAAGGTCAACAGCTCAAAGAAATCGTAACAGCAATTCTCCAAAATCACACAGTGCTTTTTGGTCTGCTCTGATACTTCCACCATTTCCCAACACTCGTCCATGGTCTTGGCTGTTGATACCTCTACGGCAGCGTGACTGCCACCTCGCATGGCTGCCAAAGCCACCGGTACATGCCATTCCCACGGTGTAGCGATGTATACCAGATCAACCAGCCCACTATCGCAAAGCGCCTTAAAAGCGGTATCGCTTCCGGTAAACTCCTTGGCTTTAGGCAGGCCTGCTTTCGCTAAGGATGCCTGTGCCCCGTCAATAGCCGCCTGGCGTGTATCGCAAATAGCGGTTACTTCAACCCCTTCGATGAAACCCATGCGATCAACGGCACCGATACCTCTATCGCCAATACCTACAAAACCTACTCGTACCTTATCCAGCTTTGGGGCAGCATAGCCACACATATTGAATTCCATCCTGGGCACACGCTCCGCATTTTCACGGATATAAGCTACTGCCTCCTTTTCACTTGGGCGTGTGTTACATGCTGCCATTGGTGCAGTAGCTGCTACTCCTGCGCCAACTGCTATATTTCTTAAAAATGATCGTCTATCAGTTGTCATGATGTTTTGATTTTAGGTTTTACTACAAATTCTTTCCTTCGTTAATAGCCTGTTCAGCTTCAGCTGCAAGCTTAAGTATCTGCTTAACCACTTTTGGGTTATTGGCGGCTACATCTGTTGCTTCACCCAAATCGTTGTCCAGGTTATACAAATACAATTCATTATCTGATTCAGGATTATACTTATTCTTAAATACCAACTTCCAGTTTTGGTAACGCACACTCATCAAGCCACCTCTGGCCTTGTAACCATAAATAGCCTTGTGTGGTGATACAGCCCCTTCTTCCTGACGCATCAGATTTTGAATATCCTTGCCGTCGATAGGTCGGTCAGTTGGTATCTCAGCCCCTGCTACATTGGCAAAGGTGGTAAACAGGTCCATGGCCGTCACCGGCTCGTCACAGGTGGTGCCTGCCGGGATGTTATTTGGCCAGGTCATGATGCAGGATACACGAATACCGCCATCGTAACGTTCCTGGTATTTGCCTTCGCGCAGAACATGCTCTCGTGTTGGATCGGTAAACCCAAATTTGCCATAGCAGTTCTCCAATTCCTCGTCTCTGTATATTAAAGGTCCGTTATCTGAAGAAAATACAATAATGGTATTATCTTCTATCTTCAAGCGTTTTAAGGTATTCATGATAATGCCCACCGAACGATCCAGGTATTCCACCGCATCGCCATAGGCCGCAGCCTTACTCTTGCCTTCAAAGCCCTTGGGAACAAACCAGGGTGTGTGTGTTTCGATATTGGCATATTGTAAATAGAAAGGCTTCTCTTCCTTGACGGAACGATAGATAAATTTGCACGCTTCACGAGTGAACAAAGCGGGAAGCTCTGCCAAATCGTTATTATCGCAACGCTTGATGACCTGTGCCTGCTCTATCAGCGGAATGGCAGGATCGCTTACTCCATTAGGACGCCATCCACTGTTACCGATACGCTCAGGACCATGATCATTCGGGTAAGGAATACCCAGGAATTCGTCAAAGCCATGCACACAAGGCAGGTACTGTGGCAGATGGCCCAGGTGCCATTTTCCATATAGTCCGGTCTTGTAACCTTGCTCTTTCAACAACTCGGTAATGGTTACCTCCATCTCATCTTCTAAGCCTGTTTTGGAGTGGGGGAAAAGCACATACAGTCCTTTACCTTCATTTACCCTGGGTGCATAACGACCAGTCAATAAGGCCGCACGCGATGGCGTACAAGTCCCATGAGGTGCATAGAAACTTGTGAATTTCATGCCTTTTTCAGCTAAAGCATCCAGGTTTGGTGTATAGATGTCTATAGAGCCAAAACAACTTAAATCATCAAAACCAACATCATCGGCCAGGATATGAATAATATTTGGTTGCTTATGCGTCGATTCCTGCGCATAAGTAAGTGTACATAATAACAATGCTGCTATTAATAATATATTCTTCATCTTTACTTTTTTACTTTAAATTACGAAAATCTATTTCAGGTTGCTTACCCTGCTGTTCCCTTTCAAAATATTGGTCAAAGGCAACCCGTTCACTGAAAAAACCACAGTTTTTCATAAAGAATTTACCTTCATGAACACCTCCTGCATAATCTAATCGGGCATCTTTGCGCGCTGTTGCATCGGCCGTAAATTTGGCTTTTGTCAATTTATACCACTTTCCTTCGGTATTACAAACCCATTGGTTGCCATAGTAGGCCATACGGCTTGTGTTGCCCATCTGTGTCATAAAATTCTCGAGGAATGAATGTGGTCGTTTGATATAGGTTGAAGTTTTTGGTCGGCGAAAGCTTGCTATTAACTGCCAGTCTTTCACTTCAGGATCGAAAAACCAGGCAGTGTAGTCTGTACTGTTATTCACTGAGGGACTAGCTTTTAACAGAAAACGGTACTTGACACAGGCCTTCCAGTTGTATTTCAGATAACTCTGCCCACCGGAGCCTTCATTACCAAACTTACCCGTGTGAACTCTCTCACCCTTTTTTAGCATAGAGATGCGCTGATCCTCAGGAATCTCTTTTGGGTTATCCGTTTTATAGGGGCTCCAAACCGAAAACAAGATCCTTCTTTCGCTAGGTGAATTCACCTGTATGCCAAAGTACCCCTGAGCAAAACCATTGGCCATAAAATAAGAGCCTAAAACATCTTCTCCTTCGGGAACGGTAATTTCATTATAGAAATATTCGATGTTGCCGGCCTCTTCAGGAAGTTGGTAGTTCAGGTGCACAGAAGGACCTCGGCGACCCCAATAAAAACTATCTTTCACATAATAAACGGAATTGATGCATGCTTCTCCTCCGATCAATAAGTCTTTAAACTGGCCATATGAATCACCTGTCTTTTTCATCCCATGAAGCTCAACGACGTGATAACCCGGCTTTTCAATATTAAATACACCGGCATTAATATTTTGCCAGGTCGTATCCTTTATAATAAAAACCTGGTCTTTACCTTTAAAGGAAAGTTTAATTTCAGACTTGCCATCTTTTACCTTTGCACGTAAGCCAAGATAGATTTTACCTGAATGCTCTGTCCGGAAATAAATGCGTACTACTTTATCCTGCTCTGTCCAGTTAAGGATACCCTCTTTACCAAATCGAGTTCTTTTAGGAACTGCTTCATCACCGTTCATCCAGGCGTTACCAGCTAAAGGAACAGAAGTGGTATAGTTAACCGAACTATTTATTGTACACGATGATAAGATAATTACCAAGGTGAATATTATACTATATACTTTCGCCATTTTTTCTATTAATTAAAACCTTCAACAATTTATAGGTCTGATAGCAATTGGGGTAAACACTGCTTCTTATCGATTTAATCGAATGGATTCTCCGTTTAAAATCTTTTCCAACTCTTCTGCCATCGATTTTGCAATCTCAGGATTATCTTCAATGGCATTATTTTGCTCGCCAGGATCATTAGCCAAATTATACAACTGCTTGCTCATTTTAGGACTGCCATAACTTCTTCCCAAATCAGGAATATATTTCCAGTCTCCACGTCTTAAGGCCCTTCCACTACCGGCTTCTTCGACCATTGATACTAAACCCTTATCCCTTTTCCCAAGAAAGGCATCCATAGTATTTCTACTATCTACTCCTTCATTATCATTTAGTGGAACATTCAGGTAAGAAGCTAATGAACCCATCAAATCAATTTGATTGACCAAGGCATCAGAAACGCCCGGTTTAATCTTGCCAGGCCAACTTACAATAAATGGTACTCGGGTTCCTCCTTCGTATATTTGATATTTTCCGCCACGGTAAATACCTGAGCCATCATGCCCACGATCAACCTCTTGGGAGGAAAGAGGGAATGTGGTTCCATCTTCATATCCATCGTCGTAAACAGGCCCATTATCACTAGAGAAGATCACAATGGTATTTTCAGCTACTCCATTTTCCTCAAGTGCTTTCATAATTTCGCCCACTGCCCAGTCAAATTGCACCATGGCATCGCCACGGTAACCAAGAGTTGTTATTCCCTGGAAACGGGGGTGCGGCGTTCGAGGTACATGAATATCCTGAGCAGCATAATATAGGAAGAATGGATTTTCCTTATTCTTTTCAATATACGCTTTTGTTTTTTCAACAAATACGTCGGTCATGGTTTCATCGTTCCAAAGCGCTGATTTACCACCTGCCATGTAACCAATCCTACCGATACCATTAGTCACAGAATTATTGTGTCCATGTGAATTTTGATAGTAAGTCATGGCCTCACTGTTGGTTTTACCATCAGGATATTGGGTAACATTTTTCTGACTTCTAACATACTTTTTACTACCTACAAAAAGGGAGTCTTTTTTATCCAGATTAACCACCTCATGACCATCAAGATATACAGTTGGCACACGGTCATTAGTAGAAGGAAGCAGAAACGAAGAATTAAATCCTACTTCAATTGGTCCTGGTTTCACATCTCCATTCCAATTCGTAAAAACGCCTTTCTCACCAATACCCAAATGCCACTTTCCAATAATACCTGTTTCATACCCTGCCTTTTTAAGCATCTTAGGCAAGGTCATCATATCAACAGGAATAAGTAGTGGAGCATTAGGAGGTAATACATTGGCATTATGCCTGAAACCGTATACACCGGTTAGCAATGAAAACCGTGAAGGTGTACAGGTTGAGGCTGTACAGTGCCCGTCAGTAAAGCGTAATCCACCTCCTGCCAGTTTATCAATGTTAGGTGTTGGAATAAGTTCAGAACCATAGGCTCCTACATCACCGTAACCCACATCATCACCATAAATAATGACGATATTTGGTTTTTGAACATCAGAATCTCCAGCTTTATGCGTACATGCGGAGAAAGCTATCAGGATAAGTGTGGAAATTATAGTTAATTTCATAAACATGGTTTTATTGAGTTTTTAAGTGAACTACCTCGGGGAATTACACCCCAATTAGATTAAAATTTAAAAATTGGCGACTCCGTACTTGCTTCCTTCATGATGTCTCTAATTTTCTCGACTACCTCAGGGTGCTGAGCAGCCAAATCTTTAGTTTCTCCTGCATCTTCCTCCAGATTATAAAGCCGTAAGGGAGCATCCGGATTCTTTCTGATGCCATACTGTATTGCCTTCCATTTACCCATACGAACAGCTTTTCTTCCGCCAACGGCGTTGAACTCCCAATACAGATATTCATGCTCCTTTTGATGACCTTGATTGATTAAGGTAGGTAACATGGAGATGCCATCAACTTTTTCAGGGTGATCCACAGCAACCATATCAGCAAAAGTTGGCATCATGTCCCAAAAAGCAGAGATATGATCCGATGTACTACCTTCATTAATCATCCCCTTCCAGCTCGCAATAAACGGCACCCGGATACCTCCTTCGTACAGGTCGCGCTTATAGCCTTTATATGCGCCGTTACTATCAAAATAGTCGGGCTGAGCTCCTCCTTCTTTGTGAGGTCCGTTATCGGATGTGAAGATTATTAAAGTATGATCAGCAATACCTAACTCCTCAACTTTGGATACAATCTCACCCACCTGGTCATCCAAAAGGGTAACCATGGCTGCAAAGGCGGCATGAGATTCGGGTTGCGAGCCATATCCACCATTTTTATAGTTTTTCCCTTCATCAACACCCTTATAGGCATGCTCAGGATTAAACTTCCCTCTGAAAAGCTTCAAATATTCTTCAGGAGCAAATAGTTCAGCATGAGGAATAATCGACGGCACATACAAAAAGAATGGTTCATCCTTATGCGTTTCGATAAACTCCAGTGTTTTATCATGAATTAAGTTCGGAGCGTATAAACCTGTTTTTTGACCAGCATTAGCTTCCAACACCAAACTATCCTGATTAGAACGTAAGAAATAGGGGTAATAATTATGTCCAATTCTTTGACAATTGTAACCAAAAAAGGTATCAAATCCCTGGTTGTTCGCATCCCCTACAGATCCAGGATAACCCAAGCCCCACTTACCAAAGGCTCCTGTTGCATAACCGGCTTGTTTAAATAACTCAGCAATGGTGAAATCTTCAGTTCTTATTGGATGTTGTCCTTCCGGCTTGTGTTCCCAGTTACCCCTGATATAAGTATGTCCGGTATGCTGTCCAGTCATTAGTGCTGAACGTGATGGTGCACACACCGTACTGCCTGAATAGTGCTGGGTAAACTTAATACCTTTCTCTGCCAGTTTATCGATGTTGGGTGTAGAAAATTTAGTCTGTCCATAGCAACTCAGATCGGCATAACCGAGGTCATCTGCCAGAATATAGATGACGTTTGGTCGTCGTACCTTACTTTTATCCTGCTCATTTTGCTTTACTCCACAGCCTGTCAGAACTCCTGTAAACAGAAGTAACAATAGGCTAAAAACTGAAAGATTAACTGTCTTCATTATATTTTAATTAGATATGTATTTTGAATTTAACTCTGTTGGTACTGGTGCATTCGTATTATCCCTCCATTTTTCCAAATGTTCTAATAACTCATTTGCTTTTTCTGGGTTAGATTGAGCAAGGTTATTTTTTTCACCTAAGTCATCTTTTAGATTAAACAATTCAATATCGTTATTCTCAAAATACTGAATGAGTTTCCAATCACCCAAACGGATGGCAGAGCCGGGACGGGTACGAAATAAAGGATCGAAGGTAGTGGTATCGTTATTCACATAAGCCTCAAGGTATATTGGGAAATGCCAATAGAGTGGTCTAGGTGCCATTTCTGACTGATTGGTTAATACAGGTAATATTGACCGACCATCCAGTACCTTATCAATTGGTTTTGCAACGCCAGCTACCTCAAGGATAGTTGGATAAAAATCTAAATTTGAGATCGGCGTTTCTGACTTTGTTCCTGCCAGAATTTTACCCTCCCAGTAGGCAAACATGGGTGCACGTATCCCACCTTCGTAATACGCCCCTTTACCAGATCTTAAAGGCCATTGTTTGGTAATTTTGTAGTGTCCTCCATTATCGGAAATAAACAGGATAAAGGTATTTTCAAGTTGACCTGATTCTTTCAGCTTAGCAATCATTCTTCCAATTTGTGTATCCAAATTTTCAACCATGGTAGCATACGTGGCGTTATTCTGCCCATTCCATGCTGGTTTACCTTCATATTTTTCCAGTAAAGACTTTACGGGCTGAATTGGAGTATGAACCGCATAGGGAGAATAATAAAGGAAAAACGGTTGGTCATTGGCGGCATCAAGAAAATCCAATGTTTTATCCATCACTAGGTTGGTGAGGTAATAATCGTCACTTGGTGGGGTCAATGAAGGTACCCTCTTATAAGGAGGATAGTAGCTACCAGGATTACCGGAATGGTTGCCGCCAATATTTACATCAAAGCCATTTGTGGTGGGATCGTCATTTAGGTGCCATTTACCTGAGTGGCAAGTAATGTAACCTGCTTTTTTAAGCACTTCAGGGATGAGAATATTATCTTTAGTAATATAATCCTTGTTTTTTGTTGGTATTAATTTACGAGTGGAGCTTTTTCCTCTTTCAGAAGAACCCACAGTGAAAATTCCATGACGTTGTGGCCATTGTCCACTCATCATATTGGCACGGCTTGGTGCACAGTTTGATGATGAAGCATAGGCATTGGTGAAAATCATACCACTTGCAGCCAGGGCATCTAGGTGCGGTGTTTCATAGTACTCGGAGCCCATGAAGCCAACATCACGCCATCCCATATCATCAACATTAATAAGGATTATGTTCGGTCGGATCTTTTCTGTATTTTTTTCAGCTATATATTTTTCGGCTTTATTACTGCACGAAAACAGTATTAGAAAAATAAACACAAGTGATAAACTTTGAATGCAATCCTTTGCTTGAATCATCTTTATTTTTTTTAAAAATATTGAATATCATATTATTCTTTCTGCCAGACAGACTTTTAATCCTTAAGAATACTCAATTACTATTGATTAACCTTTTGCATTGATGCTAATCGTATTCATTAGCAGGATTAATACTATTATGTAATCTCTAATATCTTTCTTCATTTTCATATTACTCCAACTATCTATAATTAATTACATAACTTAAGCTTTAACAAATTGTTGAATTATTATCTCTCTTTTATTAAGTGCAATTAATTTAAATATGTAAATTCCAGATTTAAGGTGATTAATCGATATGCTAAGATCCTTACTTTCTATTAATTCGGCTTTATCATCAAAATAGACTGTATTGCCGGTTAAATCATAAATAACTATTTTAAATGTACCCGTAAAACTATTATTTAGGCTAACATTTAGCATGTCATCTGCAGGCAATGGGTAAAGGTTTATCGTTTTAGAAGCTTCTGACATCGGATTACTAGAGGTCAGTTTTTCAAAAAAAAAGAAATAGGCTTTTTAGGCATCTCTGGCCCACTCATATATAGTTCAATTAACGGAGTATTGAGCTCATTTTGCTGATAAAAAATTCGCACTGGATGATATCCGGCCTTTAAGTTAACATCGTTTGATATTTCATTCTCTGAGAAATTAAAATCATTATCTAACAAGTGTATATCATGCAGCATGACATGACAATTGGAAGCTGAATTAAGGTAAAAGGTATAGGTACCATCCCGAGGCACATTTACATAACCATGGCAATAATAGCCTACTTCTGAATCCTGTCCATCACTACCTATATCTTCAAGGCTTTCGCAAACGTCACTTTCCACAGGGGATAAATACTTAAAGTCAGGCACCCAATCATACTTTCCTCTATATATATTCTTGCTAAGGCCATTTTTTACATTCTCTACTTCTACTGCAGGAATTAATTCACTATCATATGGTCGTTTAACGACTTCTGCTTGTCTTACCTGTAAAACTTTATCTAGCATTTGTTGCTGCAACTCAGGCATAGTAGCGGCAAGGTTATTTACCTCACGTTCGTCATCAACTACATTATAAATTTCAAAAGGTGTGCTGTGATTTTGTATTTTGTAACGTACACCCTTGTAATCTCTTATCCGAATCACCTGCATCTGCCCTCGCTTCCTTCCTCTTTTAGATGGTTCAAAGTCAGAATAATTTGGTGTTGAACTGCCTACACTATACTCGTGATAGGTGTAACCTTTATCAACTTGCTTGTCATCTTCTTGTTTTAATGACGGCATAAGAGAAATGCCATCGGTATATGCAGGAACAGGTACATTTGCCAGCTCACAAAAAGTAGCAAGCCAATCCCATTGCCCTGAAGGGAAATCCACTTCAGTACCTGTTGGAATAACGCCCGGATAGTGGCAAATAGTAGGTACTCGTATGCCACCTTCCCACATATCGCGTTTAATACCATTAAAATTACCATACGACTGAAAAGATTGAGCTTTTTGTCCACCTGTACTATGTGGTCCATTATCTGATGAAAAAACAATCATTGTTTGGTCATCGATATTTAAGTCTTTTAATAGTTGTAATAAATCAGCCACTGCATTATCAACCCGTCGAATCATAGTGGCATGTTTCTTTTCATTGGCCGTCCAACCTTTAGATGCATAATCAGGATGAATGAATGAATCCTTGGTTCCTGAAGCTGTATTTACATAGGGAGTAGGCGAATTGGCATTGGTCCATTGAAGCCCTCCTTTTAATCCGCCACCGGCTGGATAAGCCTGAGTAGGCACTTGTAATGCAGAGTGTGGTACATCGTATGCCAAGTATAAAAAGAAAGGCTGTTCAGGATTGTTTGAGCGATGCTCGCTTATCCAATGTTTCGATTTTGCTGTAAAAGCATCGGTGGTATAGCACAGTTCTGTATTGTCCATCAACATGTTATAACCATCGGTAAAATAGCAATACTTTTTAGCATTCGTAGGTTCAGGGTAATGAAGGTGCCCCTGGTTATGGTATAAAAACCCAAAGAATTGATCAAATCCTCTTTTCATAGGGTGAGCTGCTAAACTCGCTGGATCGGGATATGGGTTGTTACTTAAGTTACGCTTTCCTGCTAGTCCGGATTTGCCAATATGCATGGTTTTATATCCTGCTCTTGAAAGCAACTGAGCCACATTTAAACCATCGGCTAATGGCATGTCAAATTGATTATCACGGATACTGGCATGACCTTGATGTAATCCTTCCAAAAGCGATGAGCGAGCTGGTGCACATACCGGTGCGGCCGTGTAGTGATGTGTTAACATTGCCCCTTCATTGGCTAAAGCATCAAGTTGTGGTGTTAATAATTTTTTATCTGAGCTTCGTTGGTTTTGCCAAAACTTCCCTAGGTCACCATAGCCTAAATCATCGAGATAAACGAATATAATATTCGGCCCCTGACCTATTGATTCGTTTTTAGAATTATTATAATCCTCTTTATAAACGATTTGCGCCTGAATGAGGTGACACAACACCATGCAAATTGTAAAAAATATCTTTCTTAACCCCATACCCCTATTCAATAAGTCTATTCATTTAAAAAATCAAGATCCAAAAAACTCTCGGAACATCATAAATTGGCTATTTCCTGGAATTCGTTGTAGAATTTCGTTTGCTGATTCTCATCTTTATTTTATAAGACACTAAGCTCACATATTATTAGATTCTCTGCACCATTAGTCGCATCCGTATAAATCTCATCAACCAGAATTTTCACATATTGAACCGCAACGTTTTGATCAAATTCAATACTTATTTCCTTCGCCGCAGCAATTGATTCTACCGTATAGTTGCTTTGTTCGGCCCAGGTAGTAGCATCGGCACTGGTTTGCACAATAATATGTTTAGGTCTGAATTGTGCATTATTCTCTCTACGGGAATACAAATAGACCCCTTTGATATCAGTTATTGATCCCATATTTATTATAATTTCATGCGCCCCATTGTTAGCAATATTATATGGCCACTTTGAATGCCAGAATGTAGAATAATCTCCATCTAACATATTAGGTGACTTATCTTCTTCGCTAGTCTGAGAATTAGCTTGAGCCGTCCACGCCGATCGATCAAGTAAATTAAAGACAGGGGGCCAGCTGTATAATATATCATCGTTTGGAACCATGGTAGAGGTATTAGTGGTATAACTGCGCGTTGATATAACCTTTTTTATTCCATTTTCGCATACGATGTTTAAACTTATTTCTGCTTCATCCTTATTGCCACTCTGATAGCCATTAAATAAGTCTTCGTATGGCACCTCAAATTGTACTGTATATGTACCTTCCCCCAAAATCGTAGGAATTTCGGCATAAGTAATTTCGTCATAGTTATCATTTGGATGACTGGCGCCTTCATTAACAAAGTCGAATCCCACATAGGTATTGGTAACCTGAATATTTGATTCAAATTCAGCATCTATTGTAATGCTTCCATTAGCTGCATCCTTATTGATAATTATTTTATTCAACTTCGTACTAGGCTGTTGCCCGTAATAATTGATGCCATTATCTGTTCTATTGAAAAGTGGATTTACATTTAATATGGCACAGCTACTTTTTGTAAGAAATACTTTTTCCGGATTTTTACTGAACGTACTATTTCCATAACCCATTAAACTGACATTGGGCATTTCTGAGACTTTATAAGAATTATGTGGAAGGTTTAAACCATGCCCTAACTCGTGATAAACACCCCCTGCTTTTTTTCTTAATTCCAGGTCTCCCAGGTATAATCCGATTGGTTCTGTAATATAATTCGAACTGGCTGCATGTGCCCATTTACCCAATCCTGCAAAACCAACTCCTCCAGTACCTAAAACAAGGGTGTGCTCACTTTTTTCGGCACCCGGATTTTCACTAAAGTATTGTTTTACATCGCTGTTAACTTCCCCGGTTGAGCCCCCATTGTTATCATAGCCCTGAACCACATGAATCTTAACGGCTCCAAATTGGTTTTTTTCCAAGCCAAAGGTTTTGTAACCGTAACCTTGTAATTTCATTTGTTCACCAAACCAGGCCTGACAAAAATTCATCATTACTGATATATCTTCCAGCATGGCGTTTGTTACCTTTTCGCCAACCGGCTTGAAAAGCACGACGTTTAGGGCGGCCTGACCTTCTGGATAGATATTCCAAACAGGATCTTCTTTTACTGGTATATTTTCCTCGAATAGAGGTTCATTTTCATCAGGTGAACAAGAGTTGAGAATAATGGTTAGCAGAAAGACTGAAAGAGTTATAAATTGAGTTAGCCTACTTTTTTGACGTTGGTATTGGTTATATTTAATCATAATAGTGTTAGTGTAATTTAAGGAATCGTAACTATAATAAAATACAAGTGCGTTATATCATAATAAATACGATATGAACACACTATGTATTTTTCTTACAATTTATATACCTGTACCCTCGAGGTCTACAAAACGTATATTTCTAGATTTAAACATCGTTCGATTCTGTTGATTCCATTTATAAATTCCTTTGTTCAAAAGGCTACATTAATTAACGATTGCACTTTGCATAACAGCTTCCAATTCAGCTTGAGAAAGGGCAACGTCATACACTCTTACATCATCAATCTGACAATCAGTTATTCCTGATGGATTAGTTCCAGCGTATTTAGCTCCAACTAAGGCATATTTGGTATCTGTAATGAGGTTGTATTGTGTATTTAAAGCTTGTCCATTTGCGGCCTTCGCAGCCTCACTAATAAGAGAGTTTCCATCCCCTCTATACAAAGTAGAGCCAGCCATTGTACCCGCACCATCAGTGTGTGTTACAGCTACAAATACCCATTCACCTGGGGTAACAGCCAATGCTCCAGAGGCCTCATAACCATCACCTGCAATCTCGACTCTTGGCGAACCACTAGTTTTACCAACAGCAAACGAATACCTTTGGCCTTTAATGCCATGGTCTTGTCCGAAGTTGAAAAGGTATTGATTTATAGTTGGCTTTGCATTTATCTTTACCCACATTGTAATAGTACGTGCATCTTGCCCACTGATTTCATTATATTCGCTCCACAACACATTATTTGGTGAGGATATAACTTTGTAGCCTTTATCTGCTTTCCCATCAACATAAGTTGCTACACCACCTGTAAGTACATTTAGATCACCGATAGCATTAGCAGTACCAGAATTAGTAAGTACATCATTAAATGTGTAATGCAAAACAGGCTGTGCAATCGAAGCATCTTTAATTGGGCTTGCTGACACATTAACTGTTTGCGATGATTTATCACCGTTTAAATAAACTGTTGATAGCTTGAAAGTATACTCAGTTGAAGAATCCAAACCTTCGTACAATTTACCGGTTTCAGTTGGCGTAATCATATCCGTTCCTATACTACTTACACATTCGATATAATCAACACCTTCGGTTGTTGATAGTGTATATTGAATTTCTATGCTACCCGGACCAGGAACTGCTGTTAAATTTTGAACTTCATTTTCGATAAATCTTTCAGGGGTCGCCCTTACCTTAATGGCTTTTGACTTATCACCATTATCATAAACGGTTGACAGGTAAAAGGTATACTCAGTTAAAGCATCCAAACCTTCATACAGTTTACCTGATGCAGTTGGTTCAATATTATGATTTCCTATACTACTTACACATTCGATATAATCAACATCATCGGTTGCAGATAGGGTATATTGAATACCAATACTATTTGGGCCCGGAACTGCTACTTCATTTTCTATAACATTAACACCTGGTGTACCCACTATTTCTTCAGGTAACACATTTTCACTACAGGAGGTATAAACTACTATTCCAACAAATAATAGTAATAATAAATTTAAACTCGTTTTTTTCATGTGACTATTATTTAGTTTTCAATTGCCACTTGTAACGCGCTAAGGTCTTCAATATCCAAATTAGAATATGTTTCCTCATAGCTTGTTTCATGTGACTATTATTTTTATTTCACAAGCGATTACTACTACCACTTTTTATATCGTTTTTGTAAGAGTAGTAATCAGTTTTCAACACGGAGTTTAAACATGTTTAAACTCCGTGTTGATTAACACTAACTAATACAACAGACTACCATCCTGGATTTTGAGGTAGCTCAACACCACTATAAACTTCTGAACGCGGAATTGGGTACAAATTCATGTGTTCTTCAAACACGCGTTCTTCAACTTTTTTAACCTCGTAAGAGAACTCTTCATCCCAAAGCAAGTTTCCATCCTCATCCACATCCTGAACACCATCATTATCTTCATCACGAGGTATCAGTTGACGTTCAATATCAACACCATGCACTGGTGAATTTAAAAACTCCACACCGACGTTCCAACGTCTTACATCCCAATGACGATGATCTTCAAAGGCCAACTCTACACGTCGCTCATTTCTAAGCTTCGTTCTGAACTCATCAGCATTAGCAGCTACCACAGCAGGCATGTTAACGCGCGAACGCACCATGTTAACTGCTTCACGGGCTGTCATACCATATCCACTTGGATCAACATCCGGATCATTGTGCAACTCGTTCATGGCCTCGGCATAGTTAAGTAGCACTTCGGCATAGCGGAATAAGAACCAATAGTGCTGCTTCATATTACCTTGAACAAAGTCAAGGTTGGTATGAATATATTTTTTCAAATAATAACCAGTTCGTGTTCCTATTGTAAATTCCTGTACTGGTCCATCTAATCCTCCATTAAAAGTCTCCACTTTACGAGCCATCTCAACATTTCCAACATCCATTTGAGCACCATTATGCAGTATGGTAGCGTAAAAACGAGGATCACGATTCTCATACGGCGCAGCAGCATGTGTTGAGTTATCCCAATCAAACGGGGTACCATCGGCCATCTCAAAGGCATCTACCAAGTCCTGTGTAGGGTTCGTATGCCCACTTCCTTGATTAAAACCAACCGGGTAATTGCTTTTCTCTAAGGAGTTGGATGCTGCAGCACGTTTATCAAAAATGACATCGTTGTTTTTAAAGTGAACTCCACTCCCAGGGGTAAATAAATCATTATAGTTAACACCAGATACACTATAGCCCATATTAAAAAGGCGAGCTGCATTAACTGCACAACTATCATAATAAGCATGGTACGCTCCAGTTGGATTATTCAATTCACTTGCAGCATACAAAAAGGCTCTGGTTTTTAGCGCCAGGGCAGCTCCTTTTGTCGCATGTCCCATATCTGAGTTTTTAAACTCAGATTTTACAGGCAAATATTTCATGGCTGAATCACATGTAAGGGCGATGTACTCCACCACTTCATTAAATGGTTTTCTTGTTGCGTCAGCAGGTAAATACTCATTAACCCACTTTTCAACTATTGGCACACCTCCATAACGCTTGATTAACTCAAAATAGAAATAAGCCTTTAAAAAACGAGCCTCACCTCTCCAGCGATACAAATACTCTAATTGGGTATTATAATTATCATTCCACTTATTTTTATATAAAGTAAGCGTATCGGCATTTTCAATAAACTTAGAGGCCAGACGTATCCCATCATAATTTTTTGACCATCCGCTATTTGGATGACTAAATTCGCTAAGCGCACCTGTGTTATACCTCTCTACATCGCTACTTAGGTTAGCATGCTCAGCGTCATCGGTTGATGCGGCTAAAAATGCTCCTCCAACATAAGCAAATGTGGAAGGCGTTTTGTCATAGATTGCTGCTAAATACTTTTCTACATTAGTATATTCGGTCCAAACCAATTCATCTGTCCAGACCTTATCTTCATCATAATCCAAATAATCGGAACATGAAAAGCTTGTAAAAGCCAACAGTGAGATGAGTAAAGCAGTAAATATATTTTTATTACTTTTCATTTTCTTAAACTTTAAAATTGTACGTTAAGGCCAATATTATAAGATTTTAAAAGAGGATGACCTCCCATCACTTCAGGATCAACATCACCTTCAATACTATGCAGCACAGCCAGGTTATGTCCTCTAACATAAACTTTAGCACCTGCAATCCTTATTTTCTGTAAGATTGACTTGTTGAACTTATAACCAATCTCTGCTGAGCGTAACCTAAAAAAGCTACCATCTTGTAAATACAAACTACTAGCCACGTAATTATTATAGTTATCACTTACGCTTAGACGTGGTAAACGAGCTGAATTTCCTCTATCCGGCGTCCAGTGGTTATTGGCCGCATATTCCGAAATATTACTATAACCACTACCTAATGGCCGATAAACAGAGTGATAATTCATCATTACATCGCGCTGTAGACCATCAAGTGATGCAGATACATAAACGCCCTTGATCTCAGCACCCAGATTTATACCATAATGTAGCTCTGGGATAGCATTACCCAATACAGTTCTGTCATGTTCATCAATGACACCACTACCGGCTATGTTTTTGTATTTTACATCTCCTGGCTGAACAGGGTGTAAGGTATTGACTGGGGATGCGGCTATATCAGCAGGATTTTGGTAAAAACCATCGGCCAGGTAACCATATATGGCACCTAATGATTCTCCAACCATAGATGTAGGATTATTACCCACTTCATAAGCCTTTGTAATTTCATTCGTGGCAAATCCTACATTACCTTCAACATACCAAGATATTCCATTAGTCATGTTATCGGAATAACCTAAGGCAGTTTCAAATCCTGTATTTTTGACCTCTCCATAATTGAACTGTGGCACAGCAATACCAACCATTTCAGTCACCTCAGGATTGATCGACTGAAGAATGTCTGTGGTGTTTTGTTTAAAGTAGTCGAACGACAGATTGACCTTGTTTAATAAAACCGCATCGAAACCAATGTTTAACTGGTAATTTTTCGACCATTGATAATCGGGATTCACGATAGATTTTTCACTTAAACCACCAATAGAAACACCGGCAGTTTTTCCAAATCGATAACTCCCATCACCACTGTAATTAGGCAGATAAGTAAAACGTGGAACTCCTTCACTGTTACCGGTAATACCGTAACTTGAACGTAATTTCAGATAATCAACTAGCTTATTGCTATTCAAGAAATCCTCGTTGCTTACAATCCATGAGGCTCCAAGTGCTGGGAAAAAGCCATATTGCTTCTCCGGGTTATAAGCATTTGATCCGTTATATGAGCCAACCAAATCTAAGAAGTACTTATTCTGGTAGCCGTAATTAGCGCGTAACGACCAACCATTATATTTGTAAGCCTCTGCCTGATTCTGATACACCTGTTTATTCTGGTCGTACAAAAACAAGGCATTAATGGCATGATTACCAAATGTTCGGTCGTAGGCTAGATAAGCTCTGAATGTCTCGGTACGATCCTGTACAGTTGAACGCCCATTATATGTAATTGTCGTCTCCGTACCATAAGGCACATAGTTTAACTCTGTAGTTCCGTCAGGTAAGGTATTCAATACACGGTCGTACACCCTATAAGAGGCATTGAAGCGTTCAGTACCGGTAAATGCATTATTAAATGCCACTTCGGCACTGGCACTTAATCCCTTTGCAATAAAATCCATTGCATAATTCAATCGCATATTGAAATTAATATATC
Organism: Carboxylicivirga marina; assembly: GCF_016612505.1. Taxonomy (GTDB): domain Bacteria; phylum Bacteroidota; class Bacteroidia; order Bacteroidales; family Marinilabiliaceae; genus Carboxylicivirga; species Carboxylicivirga marina. The sequence continues at coordinate 46,509 of NZ_JAENRR010000030.1, read as the reverse complement.
TCGAGTGTGCGTCTGTATATCCCTTTCCAACCATCTCTCCCATTGGATTAGCGCGATACTGGCTTGACCCGCCATAAGTGCCATTTTCGTTATACATGACATAACGATTGGCTGGCGAATTTTGAATATTATACATCAAACCAGCCGTTCCACTTTGTGGATCATTTCTACTTTCTAATCGACCACCTATACCAATGTTTAAATCAAAATTGTTCGTTAGTGCAATATCTGCGTTGGTACGAAAATTAATGCGATTAAACTTGTTGGCAGAACTATACTGAGGGTTTTCATCGGTATGCTTAAACAATCCATTGGCATACATATATGCAATCATCGAATAGTATTGAACGCGTTCAGAACCACCTCTAAACTCAACACTGGTATTCATATAGTCAGTTGCACTCTTCAGCATCTCCTCTTGCCAGTCTACGTTGGGATAGTTATACGGATCATTATCCAACTGGTAACCATCGAGTTCACTTTGTGAATAACGAGGCGCTAAACCATCATTGGCATGGGCCTGATTGGCTAATGATGAGTAGGTATAAGCATCCACATAGTCTGGCAGGTTTGTTGGCATCAAAGTTCCAAAATCCGCATTGACCTTCATCGATGTTTGACCAACATATCCTTTTTTAGTTGTTACCAGTATCACCCCATTTGAAGCACGCATACCATACATGGCTGTAGCAACAGCATCTTTAAGCACAGTAATGGTTTCAATTTCAAAGTTACTTAAGTGGGCAAAGCTACTTTCAAAACCATCTACCAATACCAATGGTGTATTGGTTCCAAAGGTATTGTTACCACGAATTCTAAAAGAGAGACCATTACTTCCGGGCTCACCATTATTCATTGTAGTGGTAAGACCAGCCAACTGACCAATTGTTACATGGTGTGTATTGGTATAACTGGTTGATTCAATTTTGTCGGCCGTTAAAATATCCATTGCCGATGAACTTGTTGAACGATTAACCTTGCCATAGGCACCATCTACGCTCTTTACAAATGGATTTTCGTGCAGGAAGTAAACCGCATTCTCACCTTTTACTTCCAACTCACTAACTTTAATGCCGTTTAACAATACATCCAACACGTCGTTGGCAGATGCATTAATGGTAAAATTGCCCCGTTTACCAGTCTTAATTTCCTGCCCGGTTGCGTTATTTCTAATAACATAACCGATCAATTCCTTATTTTTACTATTCTTAATTAAACCGGATACCTCTTGAGCAAAACTCATCGTTCCGGATGCAATTAGTAATAGTATCAGGACATAAATCTTTATAAATTTATATATCTTCATAATCAATTGCCTTTTTTAATTGTAACCAGGATTTTGAACAAGCCCTTTTCCCTTATTTATCTCATACCTTGGGAAAGGCATTAAATACAACTTGTCATTCCAAATGCGTTGCAGGTTAGCATTACATTCCTTAATCATATAATCACCAAACTCATAAGGAACACCATTCTCATCAGTAAGCCCAGCAGCCACGTCGTCCTCATTAATACGATGCACACCATATTTTGTAGCACCAATGGTTTCAGCAGCAATCTTCCAACGTTTCACATCAAACAATCGTTGATCTTCGAAGATCAGCTCAATGGCACGTTCATTACGAATAAGCTCACGCATTTCGCTTTGTGATGAAGCATTTACATTAGGCATCCCTGCTCTATTGCGCAACTTGTTTAAGTTAGTAGTTATGTCATTATTACCTGGTGATGCCTCATTTAAAGCTTCTGCATAGTTTAAATATAGCTCTGGTAAGCGCATATATAGATATGGTGCATCGTAACGTAATGCCTCATTGGTATATTGATCTTCATGCAAAAATTTTCGCATGTAGAAACCTGAAATCCAACCATTTTTAAGATCATTATTCTTTACAGGATTTGCAACAGGGCTATTCATGCTCGTGTAAATATTAGCATTAATGGTAACACCACCAAAATCAGCCTTATCATGAACAATGGATGCGTGAAAACGCGGATCAAGCTTCTCCCATGGGTTATCAGCTCTTAAATCTACTTCACTCCCATCAACTGTTTGATATAAAGAAACCATATTATAGGTAGGACTAGTCAAACCTGCACCATTATTATTAGCTCCGGCCCTCGGAGGCAGATGACGACCAAACAATTGGTTATTCTCTTTTGAACCATTCGAGCTTGCTATCCTGCGCGAGAATAATATTAACTCCGTATTACCAATGATGTCACGCGTAGCCAGGGTATAATCTGCCACCGGATTACCAGTGTTTACTAAGGCGAAACCAGCACTCTCACAGTAGTCAATAGCCTCCTTGGTTACATCCGCTGCTTTTTGCCATAGTGTTGCATCGTAACCGCCAAGCCAAATGGCGTCATTGGCATCATCGTTATCCATGTAAGGGGCATTACTATTAAATAAGGGGCTGGCTGCCAACAACCATAACCTTGAACGTAAAAAATATGCACTTGCCCTTGTTACACGTCCCTGGTTGGCATCGTTATAGCTTTCGGGTAAATAAGGAAGTGCTTCCATGATCATATTGTCAACCCTTTGAATGATTTCACTCAACGGAGGACGTTTTTCACTAATCATTTCATTTGGTAATAACACATGATCGACCCATGGCACACTACCATAACGTTTAATTAATTCATAATAACCAATGGCGTTCAAGAGCTTAGCTTGTGCTTTTGTCTCATCAATAAAAGCACTGGTAGCACCACGGGTAACGTCCACTCCCTCTATGTAAGTAAATGCACGATAAAAATAAATGTAAGGCACTTCAAAAAGATGTTCAATCATACCTCGTTCAGTAGCAGCAGCGTACCTACCCACATTATCAGGTGACAATTGACAATCGCCGTAATAGAAAATTTTTGCTCCGGTCCATACAGATCCTGTTACCGCTTCATCGGTTATAGAAGCAGTTATATTCTGGTGTATTCTGCTCGAATTACTTGTTGTTGATGAAGTCCACCAACCCGTGGGCCATAAATAAGGTACTTGACTATAAGCCGAATTCAAAAGTTTTTCGGCATTAAGCATGCTGTTAAACACCGTGTCCTGGGTGATGTTTTGTTCTATTGGTTCACCAAAAAAATCGTCGCAGGCATTGTTGCTTATAAATACCAGTAGGGCAACAGCTACTATTTGTATATATCTTATTGTTTTTTTCATTCCTTTATTGTTTAAAACGAAACATTAACTCCCATGGTATAGACCTTGTTAGGGCCGACTAACGCACTAGAACCCGACTTCGTTTCCGGGTCAACAAAATCAAGATCTGTCCATGTCATTAAATTGGTACCACTTAAATACATGCGCACTGATGATATGCCAAAATCTTTCAACTTTTTCCCTTTCAAGCGATAGGCTAGTTCCATATTTTTCAACCGTATATAAGAGGCGTCACGAAACCAGAAATCGGAATTTTTGTAGTTGTGATTGTGCTTACCAGAAGATGTCAATCGAGGAAATTCTATTTTTTCACCGGCAGCTGCCCTTTCTGATGTCCAACGATTAAGCAAAATTTCGGACCCATTACCAACTCCGGATATAAATGGTTCGCGTACAAAACCACTAATATTATAGGTTACATCATCAACTCCCTGAAAAAATACATTTAAAGACCAGCCTTTATAGGCTAAATTGGTACCGAAGCCATAGGAGGTAGCAGGAATTGATAAATTTTCAAACACCTTCATATCCGAATCATTGGTTACCCCATCACCGTTTAAATCAACATACTTAAGGTCTCCCGCTTGCAAACTTTCGCCCACATAGCCAGACGAAACAACCTGCTCATCACCTACCCAATTATTTGCAGCCAGATAATCGATGTCATCCTGTGAGTAAAAGCCATCAAAAACCATTCCATCAATAGCACTTGGATGTCTACCTGTTCTCTCTTGCCAGGCATAATCTTGGGGTATTTCGTCCTTAAAAACCCATTCCTTATCAACAGTACTAAAGTTTCCGAACACCCTTACATCAACAGCACCAATTTTTGTTTTGTAGTTGGCTTGTAATTCATATCCCCAAATACGCTGCTCTCCAATATTAGCAGGAGGGTTATTAGGAGCTCCTATGATACCAGCGATATTATTCGGTGTTATTAATATATCCTTTTTTTCAGTTTCAAATACATCGGCCTGCAACTTTAATTTACCATCGAACCAACGTGTTTCTAAAGCTAGGTTTTTCTGATAACTGGTACTCCATGACACATTAGGATTACCAACCTTGGTTTGTAGAGCTTGGCCCTGACCATCTGGCAACACACCAAATAAATAGCCGCCGCCATACGTAATATTATAAGCATCGTAGTAAGCAAAACGATTTGGAACTTTGTCATTACCTGTAGTACCATACGAACCACGTAGTTTTACAAAACTTAGGATATCATTTTTCGGAAAAAACGCTTCATTACTCAACACCCATCCACCCGAAATAGCAGGAAAAAAGCCGAATCGTGTTTCTCCTGGTGCAAAGTTTTCAGAGCCATTGTAGCCGCCGTTAAATTCTAAAAAGTATTTATCCGCAAAATTATACGAAACGCGACCGGCTGCTTCTACATATCGACGTGGCACATAAGTAGGATTATTTCCACCGCCACTCAGAAAAGCAACTTCATTGGTAGTAAACACACCAACACCTCCAATATTATGACGGCCAAACGAACGTTTATAATTCATCTTTAACCGAACATTAATGGTTTTAGTTTTCGTTGAAGTACTACGGCTTTCACCAAGTTTAGTTTCAGAACCAAAACGTCTTAAATTGATGTTTTCAGGATTATTAGCATCGACAAAAGCCTCATAAACAGGAATGTTTTTGCTAGCTACAAAATCATTACCATAGCCATGATCATAAGAAAATGTGCCATCAAAACTCAAACCTTTCGTGATAAAGTTCAGATTTTGTTTTAGTTTAGCCGAAAACTGCAGTTTATTGCTATAATTATCCCGATAGCCATTGTCATACAATTGTTGAAATGGCGTATCATTCACCACATTATCGTTCACACGAATGATTTTGTCATTCCATATAACAGCAGCGTCAGATGGCGTTTTAAACATTGTGGTAGTTAAACCACCCAAGCTTGTATTGGGCATATGGCGATTACTAAATTGCCCCGCTACATTTACACTTAACACCGTGGTGCTTGTTAAATCAATATCAAGATTAGTACGCAAGTTATAGCGTTTGTATTTTGATTCATCGTCGTAACCCACATCGTAATCTTTGTAAATATCACGCTCCTGTATATAACCAACAGATGTAAAATACCTCAGCTTCTGATGACCTCCGGACATATTAACGGTATAACGCTGTCGATGGCCAAATTCATTAGTCATCTCATCAAACCAGCTATTGTTAGGATGAAATAGTGGGTCTTCACCAGTACGAAATAACTCTATGTCTTCAGCTGTATAAACAGGCTGATTACCATCATTAGCAAGTGCTTCGTTCATCAATCGGGCATAGTCATATGAGTTTAAAGTATTTAGTATCTGACCTTGCTGAATCAAGCCAAACTCCGTTTTAACAGAAATTTTTGCAGGTCCATCTTTTCCTCGCTTGGTTGTAATAATTATAACACCATCTCCACCACGGATACCGTATACAGCTGTTGCAGAAGCATCTTTTAGAGTGGTAACGCTCTCTATTTCATCTGGGTCTAAATCCTGAAAGCCACGTTCAACACCATCAACCAGGATTAATGGATTTTCTTCTCCTCCACGAATTCGAATTTCGGAAGCACCACTACCTGCAACTCCATTCGACTGCACCACCACCGTTCCAGGAAGTCGCCCTGTTAATGCGGTTGCTACCGACGAGGATGAGGCAGCAGCCAAATCTTCTGTTTTAATCGTGTTAACGGCACCTGTAACGCTAATACGTTTTTGAGTGCCATAACCTACCACAACTACTTCATCAACCTCGTTTAAATCAGACACCATTACAACATCCAACCTAGCTTGTTCGGCAAGTGACATCCTCTGAGTTTTCATTCCTATAAATGAAAAAACAATAACCGGATTATTAATAGCCGGAATTTTCAGTGAATAATTACCATCTATATCGGTAATGGTTCCAAGAGTAGTACCATCAATCATCACTGTAACTCCAGGAATAGTTAATCCTTCAGTATCAGTAATATTTCCCGTCAATAATTTCTCTTGCGAGAAGGCATTAATATTGACAATCATTACCATCGCAATAATCATAAGTCTAGAGAAGCAACTTCCTCTGGCCTTTTTTGTTTTTTTCATAACTTAAATTTAAATGAACTATATATAATCAATCTAAACTGACTGACTCATCGGCATTCTACTTATATTTCAACTTTTAATTACTTAAAGAAAAAATTAATGCTATTAACATCCCTATTAACACTACATACAAAAAACCAATCAGAAATTTCAATTGAATTGCTCTAACTCTGATACGTTATTTATGTTATAAAATGTCAATTAATGTTAGGTTTGGCAGTAGTCTATTAACAATAGAATACATTTTAATTCAAGCATCAATATGTTTTCGTCTGTATAAAGTTGGAGATTCTCCGATTTTTTTCTTGAAAACTCTAGTGAAATAAGCTGCATCACAAAATCCTACTTCATTTGCTATTTCCCATATTTTCATATCATTATACTTTAATAAATGAGTGGCGTGTTGAAGTCTGACATTACGTATAAATTCCTTTGGAGATTGTCCAACAATTCTAGAAAATTTATTGTATAACACCGTTTTACTTGTATTCATATCCCTTACAAACATTTCTGCAGTATATTCCGAATCTGAAATTCTTGATTCAATTATGCTCCTTGCCGTATTAATAAATTCATCATCACTCTGCTCTATTACATGCTCAACTTTATATTGTTTAAAACAATGATCATTTTTGGGTTTTATTTTGAACAAGTGCCCCCTATTCATGTTCAAACTTTCCATCTCAACATTTCTAATTTTAAGCATATTATTCCCTTTTGATTTACAGATACACTTTAATAATTCCGGATACTCAACCTAACTACCAAGTGCAAAGTGAGAAACATAAATATAAATCACATCTTAATTCTTTCATTTTATGCACTCATAATTTCAACGCGCTGTCCACCTGCAATTTAAACACCACATAATCGACAATACCTTTAAGGGCAATTCGAAGAACTCATATAGACATTCGACGCACTCGTTAGTTCGTTAAATCGTAATGCAAATTAGCTAACACCTCATGTTCTCAACATCCTTCAAGTATGCATAGATTAGACAGTGCAAAACTGCTTCTTCTGCGTTGCTAGTGCAATAGAAAGTCGAAGCATCTCAAAGATATCTGCACCTCGCGTAAAACGAAATCCACCTGAAACTCCTTGTTTGACTTTAATATTTCGGATCGCTCGCTCAGAGCCTTTGTTATCAAAAGGCACATCCGGGTGGTATAAGAAAGTAAGAATAGCATCACGCCATTTTCTCAAGCGCTTTTGAAATGCAGGTAACTTTGGTACGTTTTCTTGTAGTGGGTGTTTTACAAGTTCATCAAGTCCATATTATATCAGTCAATGCACTTGCATAGATTCATTATATTGCTGGGAATTCAATGTCTTTTTTAATCCGATGGCTTTCTCGAATAGAGACTTTAGCACACACGCCCATTGATTATCAGCACTAAACGTACCAAACACAACTAATGTAAAATTGCAGGTGTTTTTAGTTGTGCACTTAACGAATCACTTATGAGTTCAGCACCGGAAAATCAATTCGGAAATTCATTTTCGATGGTCACATTGGCACAGCTCAGCTTAATTGTAATGTATGTTTACGTATCTGTTTGCCATGGCCACTTCCATTAATTGTCGCCACAGACTTTAACGCCTGACCCATCACTACCAACAACTGTTGCTCTTGCCACATTCTGTTTGATGCCATATAAATAGTACCAGAAAGAAAACTCCGAATTTTTGAATCTAATTTTACTTTTCTATTGTAAAATTCAGTAGTATGTTATCTCTCTCGCGAATATTAATCCAATACTGTCGTGAAGAAGGCACAATCTATTGGCCTCTGAATATTTGTGATTTTTTTATATATGTACCCCATTAAAACTATTGGTTTTTCATGTAATTAGACTCTAAATAGCGTTTTACTGAATTGCTCTACGCTGCTAAAGTTTGCATCTGTATTGGGTCTTCTTTCAGCTTATATTTTAATAGTTACTTCCCAATCTTCTGAAGATTATAAGCTACAATACCAATTCCTATATATCTCCTTACTTCCGCGAGCAAATGGCCCAAGAATAATGTAACAATTTGAAAAACAAGACCTGCAAAGCTTGCAGGTCTTGAAAATTTTAACCCATTTGGGTGTGTGAACAAAATTTTCAATTCAAAAGTAACCCCATTTGGGGGTATCCACCTTATTCATGAGCAACTTTTCGCTAAGGAGATATTGATTTTATTGACAATCAACTAGGTAAAAGGGCAAAGGCGATAGATTACAATTATTCAGATATTTTACTGAGTCGGATCTATACCGCATTCTGTGTGTGTGTGTGGGGGGGGGTAATACCACCGAAGATGTAAACTATGTGCGAGACAGCACATTAAATCACCTCAAGGGAATAGGAATTCCGTCAGCTGATACAATCTTGCGTGGCGATGTTGAACTACCTGTGCCTTGTGATTACTTAGAAATAGCATCGGGGTAAACAAACAAAATTAATGTCAACACGAAGATTAATAAGTTTCTGGTTTACAGCGCGATAATGCTTAAGCAATTAAGCCCCAGTGCTAGAGGTTTGATAGATGATTTTGACCACCAGTTCTTCGCAGCCGATAAATACGATGCAGAATATAGTTACAAAAAACAAAAGAGGATATTTTCCTGAGATAGTGGATAAAACGTTTCGTTTTATGCCAGTAACCTCGGAGTCTTTACGTCAGTGATTTCGGTTCAAACAGTGCCAATTTTAGCCGAATATTTCATTCGGGGCACGTTTCGTTTTGTGCCATTTATTTCGGTTCAATTTGTGCCACTTTGAAAGATCAAGTAAAATCTGCTATCTCGCATAAAAAAGCGATATGGCCAATAAACTTGATCCAATGGATTTAAAACAGATAATTACTTTGCACCTTGATGGTGTAAGTAATCGCAAGATTGAAAAGACGATAGGTATTTCCCGCAATACCATCAATACGTATATAAAGTTGTTCAAGTCATGTGAATACTCATTGAAGGAGTTAGTTTCATTTGACAACTTAAAGCTTAGGGAGCTCTTCCCCGGTAACAGCACTATAAAAAATGAGCGTTACGATGAGCTAATGCTCCATTTTGAGAATGGTAAACGATGCACGCCATCATCCAGGCTTTACCTTCCAATTTCATTACAATGAATATCGGCGTGAGTCAAAAGAACCTTATGGTTACACTCAATACATGGAGCATTATAACCGTAAACACTCAAAGATAAAAGGCTCTATGAAGCTAGAGCATGAAGCAGGTTATGAGGTCTTTATCGATTATGCAGGCAAGAAGTTATACATTACCAATAAAGAGACTGGGGAACTAACACCAGTAGAAGTATTTGTTGCGATTTTACCAAACAGCCAATACACCTACGTTGAAGCTTCATATAGTCAAAAGCGGGAAGATATGATAACAAGCATGGGTAATACTCTGGCGTACTATGGTGGCGTTCCTAAGGCTATTGTATCAGACAATCTCAAATCGGCAGTAACTAGAGCCAGTAAATACGAACCTGACATTAATAGGTCATAAAGACTTTGCACGTCATTATAACTGCGTTATTAACCCTACCCGAAGTTATGCTCCACAAGACAAGGCATTAGTCGAAAATGCGGTTCAATTGGCTTATCAACGTATTTATTATCCCCTAAGGGAAATGACTTTCTTTTCACTGGATGAACTCAATCAGGAAATTAAGAAATGGCTTGTCGATTACAATAACCGCCTACTAACACGCAAAGGCGCAAGTAGAAAAGAACTCTTCCAATCAGTAGAGAGAAGTTACTTAAAGCCACTTCCATCATCGGGTTACGAACTTAAAGATTATCGTAGAGCCAAGGTTCAAAAAATGGGTTACGTGTATTTTTCGCCCGATAAAAACTATTACAGTGTGCCCCATCGATATATCGGAAAATCAACCCAAATTCATTATACAAGATCAACTGTGGAGGTCTTTTATAATCATGAACGAATAGCATCTCATCAGCGTAATCCTGCGATGGGTATTTACATTACCAATAAAGACCATCTGAGCAGTACACACAAGGCATATACAGAATGGAGTCCTGCCTATTTTGAGAAGAAAGCGGCTAAGCATGGTGTTCATGTAGTGGCTTGTATTCAAGGAGTAATCAGCAATAGCATCTATCCTGAGATTGCCTACAAAAGAGCGATGGGTATTATCCAACTTCATCGCACCTATGACTCTGAGCGACTCAATAATGCTTGTAAGAGAGCTGTTGAGGCAGGTGCTTTTTCTTACAAGCGCATACAGAATATCTTAAAAAACAATCTCGATAAAGAGGATGCCGTAGAGCAAGTGAAAGCATCTAATACACCTCATATTCCAGTACATGAAAACTTACATGGAGCTTCGGCTTACCAATAAAAACAATTTACAATGAACAACAATCAAACAATTGAAAAACTAAGGCAAATGCGCCTTGGTGCCATGGCTGATTTGCATCTTCAGCATATGAAAAACAATCAGTTAAAGAGTGTGACGCCTGATGAATACTTGGCACTACTTACCGATCAGGAGTGGGAGTATCGGCAAAATAGTAAGATCGCAAGGCTGATTGCACAAGCTAATTTTAAGCAAAAAGCAACGGTGGCAGATATTAATTATGGGCCATCCAGAAATCTCGATAAAAACATGTTTATGCGCCTTGCATCACTTGATTTTTTAACCAAAATGGAGAATGTAATTATATCAGGAGCTTCGGGCGTTGGAAAAAGTTATTTAGCTCAATCTTTGGGGCATCAAGCATGTTTAATGGGTTATAAGGTGATTTATGCCAATACGGCTCGATTGTTTACAAGACTCAAATTATCCAAAGTAGATGGCACATATTTAAAGGAGCTAAAGAAGCTATCTAAGGCTGATATACTTATCCTTGATGACTTTGGATTGCAGGCCTTTGATAATCATGCCAGAGAAGCTCTTATGGATATTATAGATGACCGATATAATCAAACATCAACTATTGTCTCATCACAAATACCTGTTTCGGTATGGTACGACATTATTGGAGAAGGTACCATTGCCGATGCCATTTTAGATCGATTGGTCAACTCATCACACCGTATAGATCTAAAAGGTGAATCTTTAAGAAAAGGATATTTAGTGAGTGAATAGTAAATTTTTTTCTATTATTGCAGCATCTTTTAAAGTGGCACGGTTACTCCGAAATCGCTGGCATGGTCACTCCGAAATAGCCAGATAGCAAGCATCTCGAATATTCCGGTTTATATTGAGGGACGAAATGGGAACTGTAATGTTAAAACAGCACAACTATCAACACATAAAAGAGCATTACAAATCTTGGTAGACAAGGGAGTAAAACCTCGTTATGCCCGAATGGATTGTGGCTCATATATAAAAGAAGTTACAGATCATTTCCACAAAGAAGATATTCTTTTTTCAATAAGAGCTTCAAATTCAAAAACCTTGTTGACACTGGCGGTCGATACCGAGAATTGGAAATCTTCCACCATCAATTTTCAGGATATGGAGATCAACAGTTTCAAATATCAATTTGGTGATTACCAACATCGTATTATTGCTTATCGCATGCCTAATAAAACCGGTCAAAGGTCGATTTTCACAGGCGATGCTAAAAAATATTTGTTCATTATTTCAAATGATTGGGAAGTAGTTCTTTTGAAAATTATAGCTCATCAAAATATGAGGTTTTTTAAGGTTTGACTAATTAAAAGCTTCCAGCGACTGGTGAATGACAGAGCCATTTTTGAGCTACGTCGTCGAAAAGTCTTGTTATTGCAATTTGGCTATTTCCTGCTTACATTGGTCTTACTTTAGCGACTTCACAAATTTTCAAGATACAAGAAAGAACCACGTATTTAATTTAATCTGAACTCCGTAGGAGTTTTTCCAAATTTCTCCCTAAAGCATTTATTAAAATACGCCCTGCTTATAAAACCAACTGCCTCTGAAATTTCATTAACTGGCATATCGCTTTCTCTCAACATCTCAGAAGCTTTCAACAGTCGGCATTCTCGGATATACTCTTTTGGAGATCGCCCTGTGCGTAACTTTAATTCATTATATAATTTAGTCTTACTCATTCCCATAAGTAAAGAAAATCCGTCAACCATAAAGTTCGGATCAGCGAATTTTTCTTCAACAATTTCATTGAGCTTAATAAGAAATGGATCCATTTGCTCTACTGAACCGTAAACCAGCTTTCTTTTTTTACTTCTTATCTTTAAAAATAAAAACAATAAAAATAGGAGGGATAGTATGGGTAACACAAAAACTTTATATTGAAACTGTTGTATTCTTTTAGGCTTTAATTCATTTTGCCAATATTCATTATCTTTTTTAAAAACATGCCTAATCTCCTCATCACTAAGCACTCTGTTCCAAATGATTAAATCATCCATTTCTCCAATAAAGAATTCACTCCAAATGTTAGTTCCAATTCTTAACTCTTTAGTTGCATCCTTATATTCCTCTATAGGTGAATCTCCTATTTTCTCCCCATTCAGATAAAAAGTAACACCTTTTCCTTCTTTAAATGTTATACCTACATGATGCCAACTATTCATTTTTAGCTGAACAGAATTTTCCTTCAAATCCACAATTGTAGGAATTGTTAGAACTAATCTCCCTTCAGCGGTCAAACTAAAAGATATAGCTTGCCTTAAAGATATTAATGCACCTTTTTTTTGACTTAATAGTTGTGGTTTTATCCACAAAGAAACACTAACAACATTGTCTATCGGAATCAAGCCAAAGTCAATAAAACTTTCTTTACCACTAAAGTATCCAACAGTACCGTGAATTGAATCAGGTTTAAAAATTACATTATTAATTTTTAAACCTGATCCTTTATAGGCCTGAAAAAACTTATCATCATCGTAAGGATAATATATTACTAACCCCTCAGTTAATGGTTGTTGTCTAGAACTTTCAGCATACAAATCTTTAATTACCTCTGTATCAAGCTTACCATCATAAACTGATATCTCACGCATATTACCATGAAATGCACTTTGATAGTTATCTTTTCCTATAATTAAAGAATTACCAAAATCATAGTCATTCACAAACTGAAATTCTCCTATATAATCTGAATTGCAATAGATTTTAACACTTTTATAATCAACTACAAAACACATAAAACTCCAAACGTTATTACTTAACAACACACCTGAAGTGTATATATTCCCAATACTTAATTCGGCAAAACGTATTTCACGATTCGTACTCGCAAAGAGCCAAAACACATCTGGAATACCCATTATTGCCATGTCGTTTTTATGAATATCTTCCGGTTTAATCCAAGCACAAAAGGTAAATGGTTTTGAAATAACAGATCCACAATTAAGTTTTATTCGTGAATCAATCCCATTAAAATAAAAATTGGTCAATTGTGAACGGTCTTTCTGAATTTGTATATTTTCTTCTGACTTTTCACACCGATGAAAAACATTGGTAATTTTATTATTTTCAATATTCACATTACCAATAACCACTTCGCAATAGAAGAAGAATAAGATATTTAATATATGGAGTAACTTATTTCCCATTTAAAATCACAATAGTTCGTTAAACGTTTTAAGCGACAATAGTGCCGTGATACAATAATTCTCGTTCCTTCCTTGTGTTTTTAGGCAAGTGTGGATTAACACCAATACTTATCAAAACAAATTCAACTGTAAGGCATTGTGGTTTATTGTTTTAACATCTGTTATTTAAAAAGATTTTCAAAGCTCTTTAGGCACGCTCAACCAATGGCTAATCTTGGCAAGATTAATTGCTGTCAACGAAGCGTTAAAGTGAAAATTCAATTTATTCTCGCCTCTGGCTTGACAATCATTCAAGCCTACATGCTGCTTTCCATCACCATAGAGAAATTCAATCTGGAAACGGCTTTGATAGTATTTCAAGATATCTGATGCATCCATATTAATATCGGTTGAAAATTCAATTTATGGTTCTGCTTACCGTTTTTATTGTCATAAAGAACATGAACAACCTTGATATTGCGCTTTAAGGATATAAAATATACAATAGCACTATGTATTACAGAGTGCTCATCCTTTGACATAAGCTTAAAGTGGTTCTTGTCGATATTTGTGTTATCAACTTTTCCATTATACTTTTGGGATCTGCCACGTTTTCCTGTAGGTTTGCCTTGATGTAGGTATCGTATATTGGCATCATCTCTAAGTCGACCTATTAGATGCATGTCGCTCTGTATTACCTGATCAACAAATAAACACTTGGCAAACCATGCCTCTGCCACCAGAGAAGGCGATATCCCAAGTAATTGTTCTTTGCGGTCTGAAATGACCTTTGCATACCAATCAGAAAGGGATTGCTCTTTATCGACCATGGTCTGAACAGCCTCTAAATGAAATGCGGTATGGTTATCAATGTCAATTGCTGCCAAACCACCAATTTCGAGACCCCACCTAGCACGGTTAGCACATCCTGACCAAAAATAACCAACACCAGGAGTGTGTTTACCTGCCTTATTGATATATGAAGGGTCAAAAGCTATTGCATACTGACCGCTGCCCTGAAACGGTGTCAATTCTTTATTGAATGTTAGGAAGTCAAATGATTTTTCGAATTGTTGTCGGTACCTTTGCTCTTTGATGCATAAAAACAGGATAAGAGTCTCTGTAACAAACTCTTTTCTCCAATGATTGATATTTAAAATCCTTGATAACACGCCCTCTATGTGTGTTTTATAAATATTATTCCCCTTGACAATCACTATTATTGAAGTCGTCAGAATCATTCGCTAATGATATTCATTGCCATGACTTTAGATAAGCATTCCGGCAACATAAGCCACTCATTGTTGTTTGTTTATTCCATGCCCTAACAGGGGTATTGAAAACAAATATTGACTATCAAATATAATACAATCTACTAAAAAGACAGACATTTTGTAACAATAGTTCGTTAAAGTTTTAAGCGGCAATAGTGCCGTGATACAATAGTTCCCATGTTTAGTTTATTTTTAGGCAAATGCAATGAACGCCCCAGGAGCAAGCTCCGAGATTCAAATTACGTTAACTACGCAAACTAACCTAAATAAAATAAAAGGTCAAAGACTGGCTTTTAGAAAAAAAGCCTGTTATTAACAGCAGAAATGACATTTCAATGATTTTTAATACCGTTTTCCTTTTCGTTTCTTTATTTGATTCTGCTTCCTTTTTGTAAGATCATTTCTTTTTTGATTTCCTTTCTCTAAATAGTGCACTAGTTCGTATATGAATTGCCGATTTAAACGTTCCCAACATCTTTGTTGGTTAATCATGGAATTTACTTGATAAACATTTGAACTAAGTTTATCCTTTGCCTTGTTTAAAGTATATTCAAAATGCAATCTAACGGCATATTGAATGTCATTGAGGTCTTTATCTTCAATCCCCTTGATATGTTTTATCTGGGATAATTCAGGCATTTTAAGCGTGATTTTGGCATCCACTTTATTTACTATGTTCTGATTGTTTTCCTTCGTCGTTAATTCATCCAGTATTGACACCCCTCTTTTCTGACACAGATCTGCATATTCACGAATGATAATGTAAAAATCATCCTGACTGAGCTTGAACGACTTCAATCGGATCGAGTATTTCTTAAGATTTTCCTGAGCATCAACTACCGTCTTATCGATAGGAGAATAAACACTCATATTTCCGTTTTCAGAACGTCTATAAAGCAATAAATTGTGCTTACTCAGTGCTTGTGTCAATTCTGATTCAGTGTAAAAACGATAGCTTTTATTAAGTTCCTGAAGTATTTGCTTTACTTTCACCTGCAGGTCTTTCTGAAGCTGTGTATTACTCACATTTTCCTTACAAGCTTCATAGAGTGGCTTCTCTTTAAAGTGGGATACAGGAATGGCATGACGAAGGGTTTGCTCACCCTGTTTAATTAGAACCGACTGGCCCTTTTCTGAAGTATAAAATTGTAGGTTAAACGCTTTTAATACATCTAAGTATTCTTGTTTGCCGGAAATATTGGATTGATTCAAAAGTTTAAAAACTTGTTGGATGCTTTCATGTAAGTTTTCACCAGTAACATTAGCAACAAGGTTCACCTTTTGAATGGGTTCTATGTTTTTACTTAAGGCATGACGTTGGCAAAGCTCATTAATAAATTTAGATGCTTTTCGTTTTTCATTACTATCACTAATCTTCTTACCGGATCTAGCATCAATTCTAGTGGATACAATGTGGTAATGGGTGCGGTCAACGTCTGCGTGTTCATACACAAAGTAGGGTTGATGACCATAACCCATCTGCTGCATAAAAGTATCTATTTCATTCATCAGGCCATCTCTACTTAGCATTTTTAATTCGTTGGAAGTCGGATTAATGGAGACATGAAAGCATTTGTTCTTCACACGATTATTCCGATTTTCAATACCCGTCAGCAAGTCTAAGCGATGGGCCTTAGTATGGATAAATGGGTCAACTGAAATGGTATTTCGACTATGAAAGAAGCCAGCATGTTTCTCCTCCACCTTTTTCTCATTGTAGTTAAAGGCTCCTTTGGTACTGGCCACTTGATGAATCTTAATTACCACGAATTCAAATTAATTAATCAGATGAAGGTATTTATCCAGAATCTCAAAGCAGCTTTTTAATTGTTTAAAACATGACTCAAAAGCCAGCTTATCCTGCTCTGTTAACATATAGGTATTGTAAGCATTCAACTTGTGAGCTATCTGATTGAGGTTATTCCCAATTTTCGTCAAGTTAAAATCCAAGGTGCGAAAAATTCGAATATACTCATCACTCACTGTTATTCGTTTACTTAAACGTTTGATAAATAATCGTGACCGCACATAATCCGTGATTGTGATAAATCGTTCCTCGTTCATTCGCTTTACTATTTCGTCTTTCTCAGTAGTTTTTAGGCGAATAATGACATGGACTGATAACTGTTGTTTATCGTCTTTCTTGGGTCTCATAACTAAATTTTAACTTGGATTTCAATTCAACCTCGTAGAGCAAGGAAACTCGTTTTTGTATTACAAAAACACATCTTGCATCTACTTCGTAAGAGTGACTCTGTATTTTAATAATAGAGTTAAAATCAAACCTGAAAAAAGGAAAAGTATCCGTTGACAGCCTTTCCTTTTAGCATCTACTGGTCGTATCATTTTATCCTACTTTCATGGATTTTGTATTCTTTTTATCCTGTGCTTGTTCTTTCTTTTGAGTTGCCACCTTTTCATTTTTAAAGTCCGTAAATCGAATGTTCCTCACCGCTGGATCAATCTGTAGCGTTGCAGAAAATTTCTTCTCATTGCGTCCAGTCATGCCTTTAAGCTGTACTTTTTCACCTTTGGATAACTTCTCTTTTTGAGCAGCAGACAGGCTCACCCCTTTGATTTTATCGGCAACCTGTATGTTTTTTTGCTTAAGCGGAATAATTTCATTGGTTTTGGGATCAATACCAATGTAGTACTTGTCTTTCTTGCCATTGAAATCCTGCATTTCAATCACCTTACCCAGGTTACGATCTTTCAAAAGAGTATCCCGTTCTTCTTTCGAGAAAGCATGCCCCATAAAACTGTCGGGTATATGCAAGCGCTGAATGGGATGGATACGTATCTTTATCTCTTCCCCCTCCCTCTGCAACCTTATTTTGGCTGGGATACGGTAATTCTCATCATTGATCTGAGCATTGATGGTGTACAGCTTATCAGAACGGAAACCATTTAGAAAATCCGTGAGCTCCTTTTTTTCCATCTTGGAGATAAAGTCCTGTTGAATGCCCACCTTCTGCAATTTAGCCAAGGGCACTTCTTCGAGTTTGTAACGTGTGTTCTGTTCCATTTTTTTCCTTTTTAAGTGTTCTACATCGTATTTTAATTAAGTATGAATAATTTGATGGTATATCTTCTGAATATCATTATAGATCTGTTTCCTATTGCATTCAAGCACTTGGTCCTTACTATCAAAGGTGTAAAAGTCAGGCATAGCGCTCTCGCTTTTATAGGCATCATCCTTAGGCTTTAGCAAGGCATTAAAATTCTTACGTGTGATGGGCTGTCCGAAACTGTCTGCCACCTGCCCCACCATATATCCTTGTGGGAGAGTCGCTATCTTTCCTTCCGGCACTAGGTAATCCAGTTGAGTGGAGATTGTGGATGATTGGGTGGCTCGGTTAATATTAAGCGATTGTCGCTCCTGCAGTACTTTACCCATGCGACTTTGCATGTATTTGGCTGTATCACCCGTGGCCTGCCCGGAGAATACATTGCCAATATTGGTCAGGATAGCGTTGGCAGCTTCCTTACCATAGTCACGCACCAGCTGATCAATGGTCTGTATTCCCAGAAGTGTTGATATCTTATTACTTCTGGCCGTGGCAATCAAGGTATCCAAACCTCTAAAATAGATGGTGGGCAACTCATCAAAAATAAGGGAGGTAGCCCTTTGTCCTTTCTTATTGATAACCTTGAGCATACGGGTGATAAACAGTGATAGCACTGCACCATATATCTCTATGCGTAAAGGATTATTAGCCAGACACAGTACTTTGGGTGATTCAGGATTATTAAGATCCAGTGAAAAATCATTACCCGAACAGATCCAATAAATCTCTGGTGTGATAATTTTCGAGATAGCGATTTTCAGACTGCCTAACTGACCTTCCAGCTGCTCACTGGCACCTCGTTGGTGTGCATTGATAAAGGGGTTGATAATGTTCACCACATCCTTTTCAGTGGCCATGATTTCAAAAAGGTCATCATAATCCATTTGCAACAGCTCTATCGCATGGGGCAAAGTGCAAAACTTACCTCCTTCATAGCGTTTCAAGAACCAGATAACAGCTGCAAAAAAGGTCACCGCTGATTCGGAGAAAAACTCCCCTTGCTTGCGTATCCACTCTCGATTAAGGTTATAAAGAATCGTTCGCGAGGCTTCAAAGGCATCAATGGGACTATCCATTAGCTCGGGTGCCAAAGGGTTGCAACGTTGGCTCTTATTGATATCATCCAGATTAATCACACAAAACTGTGTGTGCGGTGGCAAGAGACCATTGACCTTACCTCTTTGATAATGAGCAAAAGCCAAGGCTGAGAGATCCGGATATTTAAAGTCATAAATACCCATGGAAAACCCTTTGTACAGGTGCTGTCGGATAAAAGGCTGCACCACCCCAAAGGATTTACCGGAGCCGGGTGTTCCTATCACCATGGAAGCTCTAAAAGGATTCACCACATTGATCCAGCCCTGCCTACCCCTGGCATGCATAATGTATTGCATGGGGATGTTAACTGACCACGGGTTGGTTTTCAGCTTCTCTTCTTGCCTGAAACTCTCATTCCCCTGATTGAAACGATCGCTCATCAGGTTCACATTAATGACTTTAGAAACATTATCAAAGCCCACATTCAACATCACAAAAGAGGTGGTAGAAAGCAGTAAATAACCCAAGGTGTAAGCAGGTAATAAAAAGATGCTCGTCCAATAGAAGAGTAAGCCACTAAGTATCTGCAACACAATTTTGGCGATGCTCAAATCCGGCTCTTTGCGTGCTTTAGTTCCAAGACAAGTGATCAACAACACCAATGAGGTACATAGTTTGGAATAGATGATATCCGACAAAAATGGCAATCGATACAAACGCTCAATCACAACTGCAAACTCGTTTTGATAGATACCCTGAGTCTTGAAAAAATGTAGACAAGTCAGATACAGTGATGCAAACAGCAAGAGGTAGCTGATAAAGCGAAAAGCTTCATGCAAGCGGATTAATTGAGTGCCTTCGGAGTTGGACATGGTCTTGAGTTGTGACTGTTCGATTTTTTGATTGCTTGTTGGCCTTGGGGTTTCTATAAAGTGCCTGCTTTGGCAATGGCTTTATTGCTAAAGCTGAGGTTTAGATCGCGTCCGGTGTAACCTGCTGTTTGTTCTCGCAGTAGTATCATTACTTCCTTATGCCGCGGGATGCTAAAAGTCTTAAACACCATAATTACTTGCTTTTCTTCTCCTGGTGTGATAAACAATTCATCAATGGACACCCGGCAGGGCTCTAGTAAATACTCCTGCACATTAGCGGCCTTGCGTGGTCTCTTATCCTGCATCACAAAAACAGGAGCTCCTGCTCTATAGTTGGTGTTGGTTGTGTTATGTACCTTAAGACGTATAAAAAGCAGATCGTGCTTCACACGCAGTTCATCCAATTGCAGTTTAATTCCGTCTATTTCTGTTTTGCAGTTGATGCCCTTGCTTTCCATGGCCTGCAGCCTATAGATACAGGCCTGCACTTTATGCAGAGGCATACTTACTGATTCAAACTCTTTAATGGATTCACCAGAGTAATTGTAGAGTTGTAGTTGAAGTGCAGATGGCTTATCATAGCTGACTTCAAAGGCAAACAACTCGCCCTGACAGACAATGGTCAATGAGGAGGTGCCATCAAATTCATGCACGGCTTTGATGCGCACAATATTTGGATAGTCGCTGATGGTCTCAGCCATGAGTTGATCATGCTGCCCCACCTGCACATAACTGACTGCCGCCGGGCAAATCAGATGAACACAGGTTTGTTCATTGATAGTGATTTGATTGCCGGCACTTATTCGTAGACTAATTAGTAATCCGCCTAGTATTATCAAAATGGTTTTCATATGATTAGTGTTTAGAAGTGATTATTCATTTTTAAGGATGACAACAGTGTTTTTGCGTAAGAAGACTTTCTTCTGCCGGACACTTTTCATCATGCTTCGACTCAGATCATTGGCGGCATTCAGCCCCATGTATGAAATGGGATTATTAGCCGGTGCAAGCAGCATGGCTGGGTTGATATCCCCTGCCACATCCTGATAGACCTTGCGCGCCACGTGATCGGGTACATAGATGCCTTTGATGCCGTCCAGGTCATAGGCACAGAGGTTCACGGGCAGGTAATTATTCTGAGTGGGAATGCTGCTAATTAAGACCTGCAATCGCTCATTATTGGTCTTGCACAGTCCATAAATGAAAGTACCGGCTTTGATTGCTTGACCATTGATTTGGATACCATTGATAAGTCGCAGCCGTATGCGATTACCGGTCAATACCTTGCTATCCTCCACCACCTGTGCTCGCATAAGCGAGTTTTTATTACCTGGGCGATTAAAGCGACTTTGGCTCTGAATACTCACTTTAAAGGTGTGTTTTTCCTTCTCTTGGTAGTGTTTAAGAATGTGATTTGCTTGCTGCAATTGATGCTGTAGGGAGTCATTTTGATTCAGCAGCTTTTCATGCTCTGTGAGCAATTCATCCAACTCTTCAATGCCCGTCAGGTTTTTATAGGGTTGGTGAGCTGCTGAATACTCCGGACTTGATATAAATACCTCTGCATTATCTGTTTTTTTCTTTGGAGTCGTTTTCCTTTGTTGTACCTGAGGCCTATGCCTAGGCAGTGAAGAATTCAAGTTGTTACTTCCTGGTGACTTTTGCGTCTTCGTCACTTCCGGTTTTGTTAGTGCTTGGTTTAATGCTGCACGGGATAGTTCCTCCTGCTTTTTCACATGTGCCAGAAGAATGGTATTGACATCAACTTGTGAGCTATGTTCCGCTATCTCAAGCGGTGTCAATTGTTGAGACGTATCCACATTCAGTTTGATGGTTTTTTCACCTTGTTGCTCTGGCAACTGCTCATAGGCTTCTTTTTTATCCAGTATCGCAATCTGACGATCTGCATCCGGCAATTGGTAATTGGCTCCATCACTTGCTAAATGCATCTTTTTAACTTGCTTACCACTGCCACCACCTAGGATATAGAATATCAAGGTGATAAATGGCAATACGATGAGAGGTAAGACAAATAGCCCTTTATTTTTCTGAATGAGTGTTTTCATGGATGTGCTGATTTAAGAGTTGTTCAAAGGAGTCAGTTGGCAGCGTAAATGACTTTTTATGTAGCAGTGAATCTAATTCGGTGCTATCTCTAATTGCTGTGGGAAGTGGTAAACAGCTTACAGAAAATGAGGGCTTTTCCCTTCCCACCATAAAAGACAGGACATAGAGTATAAATAGGGTTCCAAGAATGCCTATCCATTTGATTTTTCGTGTATATTGGCTCAGCTGTTGATCACTTTCATCTACCTTTTGTAGCCATTTTTTGAGGTGCTGTTTGAGTTTCATCATCTTTTGATTTTAGTCTATTGATTAAAAATTACTACGTCGACGGGTTTCGATGTCGGCATTCTCTTCTATCATCCAGCCTTCGATTAAAAAGCCATGGGTATTGTTATCCGTTCGTGAGATATTCCTCAACTTACCTTTGGTGATGAGACGACGGATCGTGATATTGGATTTTCGTACTATTTTCTGCTTACCGTAATAGCAAAAACCATAGGGGTAAGTGGAAAAATCCATCTGTACGGAATCCGTTAGAAGAGTCATGCTGATATCAGAGGCAATCACCCGGTTATACAGGTTGTTCTCCTTAAAGGTGGTGTATTGCTTCATGGCACTCTGGTCGGCCAAATAAAGGGCTTCTCGGATATTGCTTTCGATGTAGTCCTTATCCGGCTCCAGAGTAAAGAAAAGCTCATGGAAACGCTTGAGGTGGTGCCTGGCTTCTGCCGGACGGTTATCTGATATATCGGCTCTCAAGGCCAATAACAGGGACTGCCCATTATCCAGAACATAGATCTTCTGCCGGGATTGCCTGACCAGTTGCAGAGAAGTGATATAGGTGTAAATGCCCCCTCCAATGGATAAAACAGTGGTTAGCATCAATACATAAACCGTATAACGAAAGCGATTTTGGATATGAATGAGTTGTTGCATGGATAGATTATTAGACCTTAGATATGGAGACTGTTAGACTTTTAATTTGTTTCAACGCAGAGCCGCAAAGACACAGAGTTTTTGTTGCTACTTTCATCAAGCTTGCATTATTGGCTCTCTTATTTTTTATTTAAATATTGCCAATCAATTATTGGCTGGGACGCCTCGCCCCTTACTTTAGGGCGCCTTTGGAGACAGCCATCATGGCGGCTGTGCGCAGCATGCGTCCTCCACCCGTGCTGGTGCCTGAAGCATTGATGATCCATGTCGCTACCTTGGGTACCATCATAAGGCCACAGATACCACAGAGTGGCACAATCAGTCCCGAAACAAAAAATAGGGAGGACTGGTAGAAACCCATCTGGTTCATCATATTAATCTCCACATCCAACACGTAGATAAGTAGGTGCTGTGTCAGTGACAGGATAATCAGGGCAATGGGTAGGTAGAGGTTGACACTGACAAATCGTGCTATCCATTGTAGGTAGTTATCCTGAAAACCATCGAAGATGGACAAGGCAAACACCAATGGCCCAAAGATGATGAGTAGTACACAGAAGATGGTGCGTAAAAAAGCAATCAGGTAAACCACCACTTCAAACACAACCTCGGTCACCTGACGGATGCCTTCCATGATGTAATAATTAATTTGGTTACGAATAGCACGACCACTGACAATGTTATAGGTGGTTAGTAGGACATTGATGCCCTTATCCCACAGATCCGCTTCCTTTTCCTGGTTCTCTTCAAAAAGTGGCAGGTCGGTATTGAGCATAACGCTTTGTTTCTCCTGTAATTTTTGGCTCACTTCCTCTTGTCGATTGCTATAAATGGCTTCACTCAAATGGGTCAGTCCTTGGGTGGGCACCATCAGAATGTTGATAAAAGCACCCCAAAAGGTAATAACCAGTACCAAGGCAAAAGGTCTTAGAAGTGGTAGTATCATGATGGGATTATCGGCTATCAACTGCTCAAAGATGCGTTTGGCGATATACAAAAAGGCGGCGATGCCTCCAATGGCACGAGCCATGTCAACTAGTAGTCTGGCGTTGTCCATGCCAATGCCGATCAGGTTATCTGTGAATTGAAAGAAGTTTTCGATGTTCATACGATGCTTTATTAATGCGTTTGAAGCCTATGATTAGCGCCCCAGAAAGCTGAGGCTATGTCTTATTTCTTGATTCCACTTCTGGAAATACTCAATCTTTTGAGCCGTATAGCGAATAGTGCCTGTCAGCTGCTTGATTTCATGGTTAACTTGACCCAATGCCTTAAGCTTCTCCCCTTGCTCAGCATCCAGTTTATTGATCATCAGGTAGGTCTCCACTTGTTGTTCCATGCTCCACTCCAGTTGTTGAATGATGTCTTTGGGAACTTCTTCAGTGTTCAGATCAGCTAAAGCCGTCATGCAGTTTTGTAAACTTTGGGGCGTGTTGTAGATATCCAGTAAGGATCTGAGGCGACTATCTCTTAAAAAGCTTTCAATGGCTTCATGTTGCCATTGGTTATTTTGAATGCCACTGATCTCCTGCATGTTGGTTAGTAAGGCTTTCTTGTCAATATTTTTAAGAACCAGTTTCAGAACACTCTGAAAAGTCATGTTCACGTAGCTCTTGCTATCAACAACCGGTAGGGAGTTGACGTAGTAGTAATAGTGCGAGGGATAGAGTCGTACAAAAAAATGAGGTACAGGCGGCAGCCAGCCTTTCCATGAGACAAAAGTGAATGGATAGTCATTGTTCATTCTCGGGTATCTTCCTTTCCATTTCTTCACTGCAAAAGCACTTTGTGCCTGGCTAGCTTCAATGGTTAAAAGGCTAAGCAACATGATAAATATTGTTATCAAGCATTTCATGGCAAAAGGTTTAGTTCGTTTCATAAAGGCTGTAGTAAAAAGCAAAGGTTTTCAGATCACCCAATTGGTAGCTTCGCATGTAAGAGGCGTAGAGAATCTTGTTGTAGAGGTAGCAAATGGTACCATAATGACGGTGCACCTGACGATAGATACCGTTGATCACATCGTAACGCGCTTTGTCATCCATCAAAAAGGCTTTATCAATGGTGATGGTATTCAGCACCTCTGTCACCAAATCACGGCTATCGGTCAGTATGATATCAAAAGCCTGCAAGATGGCAGCGGCCTGTTATGGAGTGAAGTTATGATCCTGGATTAGCTTCGGCACTTTATCAGAGTAAATTTCCAGTATCTTAGACAGCATCTCACGCGTTTCCTGTATGCGCTTGTAATCTTTTATCAGCCCTGATACATTTTCAACGGCATCCAGCAGTTGCTCATCAATGCCCAAGAGCTCACCCGTCAGTCCTTTGATATCGCCATTCAGGGCTTTAATCAATAGGTTGTACCAGTTCATCTTACTCAGGATGCCTTTCTCTTGTGTCCAGAGGGCTTCTCGCTGGATACCGGCTCCCACATCGGTTACGGGTGCTTGGGCTCTTAGTGTGCTATTTAGACAAAATAGCAAAGTCATTGATACAAGTGTAATTTTTAGGATTCTCATCTTATACGTTTTTTAGTAGTTCAATAAAATTGTCATAGCAGGCTAATTGCTGTTTAATGGCTTCTTTCTCTTTTTCCTCTGAGGTGTAACAGTGATATTCCTGTCGACTCACTTCCAATGCCAGGACTCGTGAGTAGCTACCCAGGCCAACGAAGCATTCTTTCAACTTACGGTTTGTGGGCAGGTGGCGATTAACCGACAGTATCTGCTCTTTCTGAAAGTCCGTCAGGCCCAGCACCTGGCTAATGCGTTCAAACTTATTGGTAAACTTGCGCATGTCCAATAAAATCTTGGTGTCGGCATTGTTAATAATGGCATCCTTGATGATGGGGCTGGACAGTACATCTTCTATTTCCTGTGTTACCACCATAGCTTCACCAAAAAATTTACGGATAGTCTTGAAAAAATACTTGATGTAATCGGCCATCTGAGGTGTGGCAATGGCTTTCCAGGCTTCCTCGATGCAGATGACCTTGCGTGTGCCTTTCAAAAGACGCATCTTCTGCATAAATATGTCGATGATAATCAGTGTGGCCACCGGAAAGATCACCGGGTGGTCTTTGATATTATCCAATTCAAAAACAATAAAGGGACAACGAAAGAATTCATCGGTCTGCATCTGTTTATTAAGCAAATAGTCGTACTCTCCTCCTTCATAGTATTTACTCAGAATGAAAAAGTACTCGCCCACATTAAACATGAGGCCTTTGTCTTTCACTAAGAGCGGTATCCACTCTTGGCTAAACTCATAGTAGTTGTTGAAGCTGTGATTACCATTGTGCTTCTTATAATAGGCCGTCAGGGATTGGGCAATCACATCTTTATCAACCTCGGATAGATTGGGTTTATAGATGGTGTAGAGCACCGACAAAATGGTTTGCTTGCGCTCAGTGCACAGTCCATCGGTCAGCACAAAAGGATTAAAGGAGATGGGCTGCTCATCGGTGAACTCCACCAACATGGCCCCTCCTTTATCTTTAAGGTAGTCTTTGAGGTAGCGCACCAAAAGTTCATAGCTGCGTCCCACATCCAGGAGAACCACATGGCAATTATCACTCTCTGCATAATGCCTTAGTAGGTGATTGGTCAAAAAGGATTTGCCCGATCCGGAACCACCAATGATAATTTTATTGCGGTTGTGGATGTGGTGCTTCTCCATGGGCTCGTCGGATATATCCACTTTCACTGGACAGCCGTTCAGACGGTCGGAGAAATGTATGTAAAAAGGTGATTCACTGCTTTGAATACCTCCCTCATAGTTGATAAAACAGCTGGCTTCCGGCGCTTGCATCAGCATCAATTCTGTTTCGGGCAGCTGAGTACTGCCAGGCATACTCGCCCAATACATCAGGGGCAGATCAAAGCTATGACGATAGGGCAGGCAGTTCATCTGTGAAAAGGCGGTGGCCGCTGCGCTGCGCCGGTGCTTTAGCCCTTGCAAACTCTCATCAAAGAGCATCAGGTTAAAATGCATCTGTACAATTGGGTCTCCGCCTTGTTGAACCGTTTCCAGAAAACAACTGATGAGCTCGGCATTCAGTTTATTCTCCGTGGAGAATTTAGAGAGTGAGTAGATTTTCTTTTGCGCATTTTCCAACTGCGCTTTGATGCTGTTTTGATTGCCCACATAGATAAAGCAATTAGTAATATGGGAAAATGGTAGGTTAAAAGTCAGTGGATACACCATCGAAACGGGTAGTTTGGTGGATGGATGCTCCACACTACAACTAACCTCTGTGGGTAAATGATTATAGTCACTCAGACTATAGCATTCCACAAAATGGTTCATCACTTTGAGGTGATCACGAAAATCCAGGCTGCCCAACAAGCTTGTGTTCTTTTGAAAATTCATGCTAAGATAGTTTTGCAGCAAGTTAATGTGTGCCTCCTTGCTGAGTAACTCACTCTCAATGCCAACCTGTTTTAGTTGGGCACGTACATTATCCCTCACTTCTTCCAGTTGTTCTTTCTGATGGTTGGCTTTCTTTTTTTGCGTATGAGGATGCAGCAAGCTGCCATTTAAGTAGCTTTTCAAAAGTCCCTTATTGAGCAAGGAGATAAACAGATAGGCTTCATGCTTGAGTTGCTTGCGTCCTTCAAAGTGATTCAAGTAAGCATTTGACAAATAGGATGAGTTAGCGGCTGCGTCTTTAGCGTTAAAGGGCTCTTGCAAAAATAGATCCTGACGATGAAGCAAAGTACCCGCCGGCAGCATGGCGATCAGGCGACGAAAAGCAGCATGTAAGTTTTGTAAGTGCTCATCACTGCAGGACAACAATTCGGGTAGTTGTAACTTCAAGCCAATGGTCATATCCAAGTTTTGAGACAGCATCACATCGCCGTCAAAACCCAATACGGGCAGGGTCTCTTGTATGCTTTTTACGTTCATGGTAAACTATTGATTATGCTGAATAAGGGTGTTGACTGCTTGCTTAATAGTGATAAAATCAGGTAGCTTGTTGGCACTTTGGCGTTTCCGGTAGCCATCGGGGCCTAAGGTTTGTTGTATCCAATTAAGTCGATAGAGAACCATCAGAAGAATTGGCACAATAACCAGGATGGCGATGTAAGGGCTGGTCAGCAGGTAGAGAAGCACGAATCCGCCCAAGGCTGATAAAATAGCGTACAGGGCTTTGTACACAAGTACACCACTAAAGCCTTTGACATAGATGCGTGTATCTACCTTGCTGATACGATACAATTGTTTGCCCTTCATATCCTAGCCAAAAAAGGCTCTTATCACAACGCCGACCAAAATCAGAAAGAGGCAGGCTCCGAACCAGCCCATCAGAGCTTTCTGTGTATCTTGGTCACCGCTTTGCCATTTTATGTAGACCCGAATACCACCGATGAGACCAACAACGGCACCTATGGCAATGATTAGGTTGGCCACCGGATCCACATAAGATTGCACCTCGGACGTGGCCTGGGTTATGCCTTGGGATGATTGGGCCAGTAGCTTCAATGTTGCATTGGCAATAAGCACGGCAAGTAATAAGCCTTTTTGAAGTGTGTTTGTTTTTTTCATGGTCTTGATGATTTAAGTATTCGATTTTGTTTGCTGTATTTCGTATTCAATGCTATTGAGAAAGGCCTCTTTATTAGGTAACTTTTTATTCGTCATATGCTCTAAGGCATAACCACTATAGTCAGGTTCCTCATCCATGCAGGCTCTTAAGCCTTCCGTATCTTGTTCACTCAGATTAATTTCCTCGGATGGATAATCCGATGCCCTCACCTTATGAACAGGTTCTTTATTTGTAAGAGAAGTTGCCTGCTGCTCAAAGCTCATCTTGTCAGTAGTCTGGATATGCCGCAATTTCAAATAGAGGATAACGATCACGTAATAGCCAATTAGACATAAGGCCAATGCCTTTATAAAATGCCAGTGAGAAATAGTTTCTAATCCGAACATGATGATTATTTTTTCGTAATTGCCAACTGTAATTAATGACACTACAAAGTTGATACATGCAGAGATAGCAAGGTCATGAGCTATACAGGAGTCCTGATACATTTTCTTAACATTGGTCTTATATGCTCCTATATGCTCCTATTTGATGGGCTTGAGTTTTTGCTTTTTTTCACCTTTACAGGAGATACTACTCTTGCATACATAATTATATGAGGCATTTTTATTCGCTTAAGCCACTTTATTAATTAGGGAGAAACTATATGCAAAAGGAAGCGGAATAAATGCTCGGGTAGATATTGATGGGCATTACATGCTTGATGGGCAAAATGGATGCTTGTTTGATAAACTCCAATAAGCTTTACACCCCTTAGTAAAATTCCTGAAAAACAAGCATTGGTTTTGCCATCAGACGACTCCAATGCGCATCAAGTGCGATGGGTTTATGCCGAACACTTTTGCAGATGTTGATCCCGATAACAGCTTCGCGTTTGCGAAATAGAAATGCATGGCTTAAAAACCTTTTATTGGGCTGGTTTTAAACGATTTCCAATGTACAAACGGAGAGAGTAATTGAAGATAAACAACAAGGAAGCATGTCAGGCAAAGAGGTGGACAAAACCTAGGTTAGGATGGGTTCAGGCAGGTTTTGGACACCGATTCGCCTGTTATGCTAATAATTGGGCAGGCTTGTGGGAACAAGAGCTTAAGTGAAAAAGAAAACTATCACGTTTAATTCTAGATACTAGTCCTTATTGTTTTTTCAGTTGTGCTCTTGGGCATGGATCTTAAAGTTCATTTAGTAAATACGTATTCCTTCTTCCTGAACTTTCTTGTAAATAGGTGTATTAGCAAACTGTTGATGCCAATCGTGTTGATGGTAAATGTATACTGAGATGGATTTGCCAGATTGTAATTCCAGTTTATACTTTGCATCTTGATATTGTTGTTCCAAATGAAAATCAAGCTTTTCAGGCGTTAACACAAAAATTTGCATATCATCCTGTACGGGTTTAATATGAAGGGAAAGCATCACTAATTCGGCCTTTTTGTTTAATGCCCTCAGATGTAGATTCACCAATACTGAGATACGGCTATCTTCGTTATTCATGCCCTAAAAATACGATTAATGTTATAATCTAAAACCTATTTCTTACTGAGTATTTACTCTTCCAGATGAATAATGTTACACATCTCTTCTATTCGCCTTTGAAAACGCTTTCCATATCGTTGGCCTAGTTCATCTGGTGTGAATTCTGTTAATAAATGCGTAACCATGCCTTTTTTAAGGTAATGATCGTAACGTGATAATACAATCTCTTTCAATACATCACATTCGTTTTCAAAATAATGGATCGGTCGCTCTTGTCCAACATCATCAAAACAATAGACCTTAGGTAAGTAGTGCTGCTGATAATAGCCATATGATCCTGTGGTGTATTGACTAAGTAGCTTATACCCATGGCGAATAAATGCAAAGCTGACTTCGCGTGCTGACTGAAGCTTAAATCTCTTCTGTGGCGGAAAGAAATAATTAAGCAGCATTAATAACTGACTCTTTCCCACACCAGAAGCTCCGTACACCAAGAGTCCCTTTTTAGGATTTAAACCTTTTCTCTTCATGTTTTCAATATCCCCGATAGCATATACCAACAGCTTATAAAGAATGTCTTGTCTATTTTTATGAATGGAAAAGTGAGCACCAAACTGTTTCTTACCCTGACAGTCCAACCATTCAAGTGAGGTTTGAAAGCTATAATGTATCCAACCGTCCTGAAGCCAACGGATATTTTTATCCCTTGAAGACATAACTATCTTCTTCTGCG
Organism: Carboxylicivirga marina; assembly: GCF_016612505.1. Lineage (GTDB taxonomy): Bacteria > Bacteroidota > Bacteroidia > Bacteroidales > Marinilabiliaceae > Carboxylicivirga > Carboxylicivirga marina. Next base: position 15,717 of record NZ_JAENRR010000030.1, on the reverse strand, counting down.
TGTTATTTCTTCCATTTTCTCTTTGATATTGATGCGATTTTTCTCAAAAAGCTTGAGTATTTCTTCATAATCATAAAAAATCATCGTATTGACCTTTGAATAGGATAGCACTCCTTTAAAACGCATGTTTTGCAATGTGCCGGCTGAAATATTTAAGAGCTGCATCACTTCAAAACTACGCAGCCATTTGCGGTTAAAACGATCGTTGTTCTTTAATCCTTCAATTTCTCGCAGCAGATCACTACGTAATTCGTACAAGTCATCAAAGGAGACTGTTCCTTCGGGTGTCGTTTTTATTGTATTACGAGCCATAACAATAATATTAGTGGAATAACAAATATCTGAAATTAGAACAGTTACCTCTCGGTAGTTACTCGGTAGTCCTGACTGATTTTATTTAAACTAAATGATACATAAAAACAATTGTCATCAACGCAAATCATAAAATATCCATAATTCATGTATAAATATAGCGGCTACATCAAGTAAAATGAATCGTTAATCATATTATTCATTTGCATCAACTATGCTAGATGTGTTTTCATCAAAATTCGTCATAACTTTCTTCATACGATAACTTTTAAACTAAATCTATGAAACAACACAACGAATGCCTTGAGGTGATTGAACAGTTTAAAATTAAGATTAACGCCATTCATATCACACAACCAAATCCCCTACCTGATATTGAAAAAGCAATGCGCCTTTGTCAGGTTTACCTTCGCCAGCTAAGGGAGAAAGTGTACAAGGGCTGCATCCAAAATGATGAAGATGAAGTTTTTTTCTTTAAAACAGTTAAACCTACCATTGTGGGTCATTTCCTTTATTTCTAATATTTACAGAAGATCGAAAACGAGAGGCCTAAAAAACTGTATCCCATTATCAGGCGTTATTTGGTGAATACGCATATAGAATTCAGTAATTTTCTAAAGGATAAAAACAATTGTTACTACTACTATCAAAGCAAAGATGATAAGTACGATCAGCAAGCTTTCATACGCTGCAACCTGAGACCCAAGGATTACAATTACCACCCTTACTCAATGCTCGACAGTGAATTTGCAACAAGTAAGGATTATTTATTCGCTGAATTCAGAGCAAAAGATATGGTTATTGAATACCTGGCCAAAGAGATTGATGAGTTGGATATGGCAAACAACAGAAACGCACGATCCATGGAAGAAATCATGAAAAAGAGTCCATTCAATTGGACAGGGACTAAAGTGGAAGCCGTGGAACTTATTTATGCACTCAAACACTCAGGTGTAATCAACATGGGAAACGTGAATATAAATGAATTGGCAAAATATTTTGGTTTGCTATTCAATATCGATGATTTACGCATCTATAAAACCTTCATGGAGATCAAAGGACGTGAAAAACCAGCTGCTTTTATGGAGCAATTAAGAGATTGCATCATTAAGTTGTGGAAGAAGAGTTTGAAGTGATACGGCTTATTAATGGGATGAAATAGGCAAATAGTATTTTACACAACGTTTGATTTAGGCCACCTATTAAATATTTAAAGGTGGCTTATTTGAAACTAGCAGCATATAACCTTGCTACAAAAAGGCAGCTAACTATATTAAAAACCCCACTACAAACTTTTCAGTAGTGGGGTATTCTGATTTTTTGAAAACCGTAAAGTTATCAATGCAAAGATATTGCATAGTCACTCGAATCGATTGAAAAACTCCTATTTATTTGCGGTCACTAACTTTGCATCTTCATTTATGATTTAATAAACGTATGTCAGTCTTTATCATGACTTTTTTTACAGAAACTAGCTCAGCTTTATTTTTGTTGTTGATACAATGGAATTTTCAGTGTTGACATTTAATTTAGTACGAAGTTCCATCATGTCTTGGCTTATTTTGTTTTCTAAGACCTTGGCATATATTTGAGTTGTGGCTATCCGATTATGACCAAGAACCTTGCTCACTGTTTCTATGGGTACCCCATTGCTTAAGGTGATCGTTGTAGCGAAAGTATGACGAGCCATATGAAAAGTGAGGTGCTTTTTAATCTCACAAATTTCAGCAATCTCTTTCAAGTAGGCATTAATCTTTTGGTTAGATGGAACTGGGAAAAGTTTATTTTTCACTTGTGAAACTGGATGGTCTTCGTATTTATGTACTAATTCAGCAGCGACCGGTAACAATGGAATCTGAAGGATTGTATCAGTTTTTTTACGAGAGCTATTAATCCAATTACCCCCATCAATCCCGATAATTACTGAGTCTTTGGTCAGTAATTTAATGTCGCTATAAGCTAAGCCAGTATAGCACGAGAAAATAAATAAATCTTTGGTTAACTGCAGACGGTCAAAGGTGAATCTTTTGTTTTCAATTCTTTGTAGTTCATACATCGTTAAGTAGGTTCGCTTGCTTTGTTTATAACTAATCTTATATGATTTGAAAGGATATTTTTCCATCCACCCTAACTTTATAGCTAGGTTTATTATCGTTCGTAAGTGTGCTAAATGTTTCATAATTGTATTATGGGCCAATTTTCTTACACCAAGATCAAGCGGCTGATATTGCCAGAGAAATGCTTCAAAATCAGTAAGGAACCGAAAGTCAATTTTCGATAGTGAAATGTCATGAATGTTTTTTCTTTTTTCCAGAAATGCATATAGATAGTTTCGGGTGGTTCTATAGTATTTTAATGTACATGGCTCTAAGGTGTCTTGATGACTGTCGAGATGATACTCAATGAGTTCTCTAAGGCTGTAGTTCTCCTGCTCATCGCCAATGAATTTTTGTCTTATTACCTGTGGTGTTAAGAAGTCATCCATTAATCTTTCTTGTTGAAAAATAGAAATTAGCTTAGCTTTTACTTGTTCCAACATTAGATTGTTGGTTTTGCTTTCTACTGATGTCCCTTTAAAGTGTCCTTTCTTAGAATCCCATTCAGTTTTTTTGCAATCAAGGTTTGAGGTGAAATCGGTTCTTAGACCATTCGCAGTGACACGAATGTAGATGGTTCCATAACTCTTGTTATTTCTTTTTGCTCTAAAAAAGAATAGGACGGCAAATGTTTGTTGGTTGCTCATGATAAAAGATTTTAAAAGTTAATACCTCGCCTCTAGTAGAAAAGGCAATCATTTACGACCAAAAGACACTAGATAGTACTATTTAATAATATTTGTGCGACACAGCTCAAGCTCAATGGAAGCAATTGATAGAGGGGTGTCTGGTGTAACACAAGTTAAATAAAATTTGGTGTCACCGAATTTCACACCAGTATATTGCTGTTATATGTAGCCATGTGTTAGTCGATAAAAACAGAAAGGCTTGAAAATCAATAGATTCACAAGCCACTATTTCTGTTTGTTACCCTAGAAAGTAGTCCCTACGGGAACAAAAAATATCCTTTAACGTACTTTCGTTAAAATTAATATGCTTCTCAAAACCCCTATGTATAAAGGAATAGCTATATTTGAACTTTAACAAGGGTTCAAAAACGTTAAATGAATTAATCAAAATTTGACACCACATTTGACACCACTTTATAAATAGGCTATGAAATACCAAACTAACAAGCTCGTTAAATTCAACCTTAAGAAATCTGCCAAAACAGATAAGCCATTTCAGATATTTTTAATACTAAGCCATAAGGGTAATAGATTACGCCACTACATAGGTAAACGTATTGAAGAAAAGAATTGGTTACCTAAGAAGCAAAGAGCAAAACCACAATATGCCAATGCTGGTACTTTAAACGCATTTCTCGATACGCTTGCCAACTATGTTGAAGATGAGTACAACAAACTTTTAATGGCTGGAGAAATAATCCACATTGAGAAGATAAAGGAGTTAATCAACGATTATTTAAATCGTGTTGATTCGGATGGAATACTACCTCATTTTAAAGAATACATAGAGGTATCTAAAAATAGTAAGAAGCCTAACACAATAAAGAGCTATCAAACAACTTTAAGCCATTTAGAAGAGTTTATTAAAGACACGAAGTTTAATCTTGAGTACAATACAATTGATAATTCATTTCATGAAAAGTATGTTGATTACTTGCTTAATGAGAAAAACTTAGCCAATAGCACCATTGCAAAAGACATAAAGAAGTTAAAAACGTTTCTCAATTGGGCTACTGAGAAAAACTACAATAAAAACACTGTTTACCTTAAGTTTAAAAATGCATCAAATGAGGGGCAAATTTACTTTTTGACTTGGGATGAACTAATGCACTTAAATAATTACGACCTTTCAAAAAATGACCGTCTTAGAAAGGTTAGAGACATATTTTGTTTTGGTTGTTTTACTGGTATGCGTTTCTCTGATATTATGAATCTCAAACATGAAAATGTAGAAAGTGATTACATCAATATTATTACAATAAAAACAAGCACTCCTTGCTCCATTCCTTTAAATCAATATTCACGTTCCATTTACAAGCAGTACAAGGCAAAAGAGAGCAATGTGTTTGAAGAAATTAGCAATCAAAAATTCAACGATTATTTAAAAGAATTAGGCCGTTTAGCTGAATTAAACGCACCTGTGCAAATTGTTACTTACAAGGGGGCAAAACGCGAGGAATCCATTGTGGATAAGTGTGAAATATTAACTTCGCATATTGCTCGAAAAACGTTTATCACTAATGCACTTGAAAAAGGCATGAAAACAGAAGTGATAATGGATATCACAACACACAAAGATTTCAAAGTCTTTAAACGTTATTTTAAAGTGGTGGATGAGCATAAGAAAAATGAAATGGATAAAGTATTTGGATAATGGATGCACCTATTGTTATTAAGGATTACGAACTCAGAAAAGAACGCCTGGAGCAACAAGCAAAAGAAGAAGGTAGAGAACTTAATTATGATGTCGAAGAAGAAATTCGGAAGAGGTATAATGAGTTGAGGAATAAGAAAATTTGGGGTGGACCAAAGCGAACAAATCGTTTCTTTAAGGAAATACAACTTCTTGAATATGCCGTTGAGTACCTCGATAATAAAAAACAACAAAATACCGTTAAAGCGACCAATCAAGGCACAACCAAGCAAGTTGCCTTAGCTTTTTATTATTTAAGAGAAGCAAAAAGATTTCCACGCTCAGCAAGTAATACAGTAGATGCAAAGTTTATACAATTCCTTAGTGGAAGAGATTACGGTGAAGTACGAAAGCGTTTAGGTCAACCAGATAAAAGAGGCGATGACAAAAGTGGGAGAGCTACCAAAGCCTTAATTAAAGATTTGGAAATTGTCAAAGAGCAATTGCAGGAGGTTGGTTTTATAGAAGGCATTAACTTAGTAAAAGAGGATATCGAAAAGTTGAAAAATGACCTTAAGACTTTTAACGAACATTAAACACCTACAATAAGCATCTTTCTACGTCTTGCCCTTCCCCTAAACAACCTCTTGCGTTATTGCATTAAACCGAAGGTAGGCCACAAAGAAGGGCTGGCCTCTGTCATGCACCTAAATTTCTGTTTACGTTCGAGTTAGTGCTTCGCCTAACGAGTAATGCACATAATTAATTTCAGTTTTGTTATTTAGTGTTTATGTCTCTTGGGGGTACCCAATTAACCCTCCCCAAGCATGATTTCAGATAGACTTTTGAATCAAAATAATTTTAAAAATTGATTCATTATGAAGTTGGAATTTACATTAACACAAGAGTTTAAAGAAGAGATTAGAACTCTACTAAAAGAAACAATTCAAGAAGAACTTAATGCTATAAGTTCGCCACAAAGCACAACCGCCAAAGATGACAAAATGCTGTCACGTGAAGAAGCTAGTCAATTTCTTGGCTGTTCACTTACATCACTTTACCACTATCAAAGGAAAAACCTAGTTCCTTATCACCAAGTAGGTAGAAGAATTCTATTCAGCAAATCCGATTTAGTTAACCATTTAAAAGTTGAGGCAATCAAGTAAAGGACTTCTGCGAGCTTATAACATAGCAGAACCTGTGCAAGATTTTCACTCACGCTAGGGAGGATTAGAGATGATAGACACAATAGTATTAAGAATTAAAAATATACATCAATACCCAAAGGTTATTGAATCACTAAGAAAAGAAGGAGAAGGAAATTCAACAACTATTTTAGATAGTCCGCATGATAAAGAAGCTGTTGATTATGAAACAGGGGAAATAAGTAATGACCGTTTTTTACAAGTCAAACAGATGCATTATTCCGATACGGGCAACACCTTTAGTATTTACCGAAATAAGACACTTACATCATCCCACTATTATTTGGCTTATAGTATAAGGGTTGATAGGGATTTTGTGGAAATGAATTTCTCGATTCCTAAATACGTTTACGGAACTAATATCATGCAATTTGTACCTCATAAGCATGAAGAGCACAACTACAATAATGATGATTTAGATTCTCTAGAATTTAATGTTGAGAAGACTTATGAGCGATTAATGGCTTTTATTGATTCATTTATTAATGATTGGTTTAAAGGGATTGAAATTGCCAATGAAGATATTGAAATAGCACGTTTAGACATATGTTACAACCAATATTTTAAGAGTGAAGAGGATTCTTTAAAGTATCTTGATTATCAGAAGCGTATTAAAAAGAAGTACCTAAAAAGGACAACAAAAAACAAAGTGGATTGGGGAACATCCATTTTTATTAGTAATGGTAGGTATGCCGCCAAAATATATCACAAAGGCTCTGAATATAAAAGCTCAAAGGGCGAACGGAAGCATCATTTAGCAATGAATAAAAAGCTAGGAAAAGAGCATTTTGAAGTTGAAAGCAAATATAAAGACGGGATTATGATTCGCGAGGGATTAGAAGATACTGCAAATCGTATTTTGCGCTACGAAATTACTTTCAAAAATTCATACATAAGCTACCTGTATAAAAAGAATCTTTTTGCAAAAGATTGCCCTAGATGGAATCAAGCCCAGAAGGATTTTAAAGAAGTAGATAAGGTAGTTAAGAAAATTAATGAACGACGTTTAAAAGGTGAAAGTATTTATCAGCTCGAAACAGAACTTAGAAGATTATCACCAGAAAAGCGAGTGCATCATAAAATTTACGGTAAGATTCTTAATCGTAGTAATTCTTTTAGATTGGCTATATCAGAACGGGATAGGCAAGATAATGAATCATTAGAATTATGCTTAAAAGATGATAAAGGAAATTTCAATTTACCGAAAGATGCCCTGTTTTCAAAAGAGGTATTGGATGAAATGTTCAAAGTATTTCTCAATTTTAAAGAAGAGTTTCGTATTAGTTCAATGGATAAGTTTACTGATACCACTAAAAGGATTATTGCATATAACAAGGATGTAGAGAAGTATAATAAGAACTTGCCTAAAGGCGATAAAGAGCGCAAATCTCGTATTTCTGAAACTTACATAAACTCTATTCTTATGTTGATGCAAACACATTCTTTTGATGAGTTGGTGCAACATAAAATCATATCAGCTCGTACGAAGTATAATTATATAAATGCTCTATGTAAGATTGGTTTAAATAAAAATCACTTGGCTGTTGACAGTGTGGAAATTGAAAAGAGTGAAGAATTTACAGAGTATCATCGTCTATTAAAATAATTGTCAAATGGAATATTCATATAGATTTTTAAATGCAGAAACGATGCTATGCACTAAGTGTAATGTATCATATAAAGTAGTTTTATTTCATGAGATGCCTACTGAAGTACAACGCAATATATTAGCAATTAAAGGGTTAGAGACCCCAGATGAAATTATAGACTTTTTAGATTATAAAGAGTATTTTTATTATTGTCGTTCATGTGGTAGTACACAGATGAGTGAAGATTATTGACATAATTTGATTCCCTTGTTGCTTTTAGCAAGGGGGTTTTTAATTGTTAAAAGATAGGTTTAAGTAAAAATCATTTAGCTAATGATAGTGTGGAGATTGGAAAGAGTGCAGATTAACATGCATTGATAGATTGAATACAATGTGTATATTTATAGAATAGTGGGTGTTTTGCATTAATTCTGTTATAAAAGTTCATGTAATCTAAAAGTATGGCCATAACTAACGAAGAAAACCAAACTAATGCTACTCAGGAAGATGTGGCATTAGATAATTTAGATGTGGAGCTATCCAAAGATGAAAAGAAGCGTTTGAGAATAGAAAAGGAGAGGAAAGATATGCTCGATAAACTTCTTTCTAATGAAATCAAACACTTACGAGAAAAAGTGGCGTTTATCCTACACAATAGTTCCTCGGCAAGGAATTCGGATAATGAATTAGTATGGCAGTATTGGACTACTTTTGAAAGTAAACACATAATAAAAGGTGCCATTTCTAAAAGTGGGATGAAGGAACTCACTAAGCAATCATCGATAATACGAGAGAGGTGCAGAATACAATATGACTATAAGTTATTTGAAGCTGATGAAAAAGTTAAAAAAAAGAGGGGGAAGCTAGAAGAAGAGAAAAGACAAGAGGCCGTAGATGAAAAACCTGTTGATTTACCTCTGTGCTCAATATATATAGATGAAACAGGAAAGACACAAAAACACCTTGCTGTTGGGAGCTTATGGAATTATGATGGGTTTGCAATTCTTAATGCGTCTAGCGAATTAATTAAATGGAAAGAAAGAGAAAATATAGATTACGAATTTCACTTTAATAAATTGAGTAAGAACAAATTACAAGTCTATAAAACATTTTTTCTAAAATTTCTTCAATTAATGCCAACATCTGCATTTAAGGCCATTATTATTAATAGAGATGGTTTGAAAAATATATCTGAGGCTATTACTGATTTAATATTTCATCTCATTAACAAAGGTATTCTTCATGAAAACTCTAGTGGGCGTGCGCCTCTGCCAAGAAGGCTTCAGGTATGGTTAGATGCAGATGAGGAGGGGAGTGATAAATTGAGACTTGAAAATATTAAAGAGAGATTGAATAGGCAAAATATTGAAGGCTTGAATTTAGGTGATTTTGAGGCTGTCAATTCAGAAAAGAATATTTTCATTCAAGCAGTGGATTTATTTACAGCAGCATTAAATAGAAAAATTAATACGGAAGTAAATAATGGTAGAAACCACAAGGATGAATTTGCAGATTATATTTTAACCTTACTGAACTTTAAGATTGATAATTTGGATAAAAGTAATCTAGAAATAGATAAGTCTAAGATTTTTGATTTGACGTATACGGAAATAAATAATTGATTATTTGACACCGTATTTGACACCTTAAAAATACAAAAGCCTGCAAATCAATTGATTGCAGGCTTTTTTGTAGTCCCTACGGGAATCGAACCCATATCTACAGTTTAGGAAACTGCTATTCTATCCGTTGAACTAAGGGACTGTTTCTCATTAAGTGGTCGCAAATGTAATAGTTTCTGTGGAAATCAGAAAATGTATGCTTAAAATATCAAATTCCTTTTAATCGTTTTGCAGCCTCTTCAAGTTCTTCATCGGGTTTGGCAAAGTTAATTCTGATGTGATGCCGTTGCTGGCGCTCCTTAATAAATGCACTAATAGGCATGGTAGCTACGTTGTGTTCTTTAATCAGACGAATTACAAAATCGCGGTCTTTCTCTTCGCTTAATTGGCTATAGTCAAATAACTGAAAAAAGGTGCCTGAACATTTCAGGGGTTTCAATTTAGAGCCATGCATCATCCTTAAAAAATCATCGCGTTTCTTCTGGTAAAATGCATTTAGCTTCTTGTACTCATCTTTATATTCTAAAAAGTCGGCAATAGCCATTTGGAAAGGGGAGTTGACACTATGAATTATAGCTTCATGTACCTGGCGAAATTCACGCATAATTTCTTCAGGGGCGGCGCAGTAGCCAATTTGCCATCCGGTTACGTGGTATGTTTCGCCAAAGGAAGATATAATGACGCTTCGTTCGGCCAGCTTAGGAAAGCAGGCGATGCTTTGGTGCAGGTTGCCATCAAACAGCATATGTTCAAAGGTTTCCTCGCTAAGAATAATAATTTTTGTGCCATTGATGATTTTCTGGAGGCGCAACATATCAATTTCACCCATGGTCCATCCGGTGGGTGCATGTGGCGAATTGATAATAATCATCCGTGTTTTATTGGAAATCATTTGTTGCACTAATTCCCAGTCAATACTGTATTCTTTGCCGGTCATTGGAACGGTGCGTACTTGTCCGCCGTTCATCTCAATGGCAGGTACATAATATTCATTGGCAGGTTCAAATATAATGACTTCATCACCTTCAGTAACTAATGCTGCAATGGCAGTATAGATGCCTTGAGCTGCTCCAGCAGTAATGGTTATTTCTGTTTCGGGCTGGTAAACCTTATCATACAAGGCCTGTATCTTTTGAGAAACTTTTGTTCGAAGCTCTATTTCACCGGCCGAGTCGGCAAAGCGGTTAAGGCCTTCTTGCAGGTGTTTCTGTACCAGCTCAATGAGTTTTGGAGAACAGTGAAAGCCAGTGTAGCCCGATGCCAGATTAATAGCGTTAAACTCACTGATTAATGGGTTTATCTTCGTCAGGAAACTGGATTCCAGGTTGTGAAACTTCGAGTTTATTTTCATGATGATGTTTAAAGGAAGCAGGCTAAAGTATTTATGTAACTCAATTTAATCATTAAGTTTTTAAAATGCGATTTGTTTTGTGGAAAGAATCGTTTTGTGCAGTCAATGTGCTTAATTATTTGACTAATGGATTCTATCCTCGTGCCAAAGAATTATTCATCATGAAAAAGCTGGTGGACGATTGGAAGTGATTTAAGCTCGCCCAATGAGTCGATGTGCAAATTGTAATATTCCAGAAGGTCTTCCAGCAACCTGAATCGTTCATCACCCGATAGTTTTAATTCTTTTAGATTTTGAATGTCAACTCGCATTAGCTTTCTCCAGTTTTTCAGCTCATCGGCATGTAAACTAAAACCATGCGAAGGTTCATCAAAGCAGTAAAAGCCATTCATTAAATCGAAGTAGCCGGCTTCGTCATTTTTTTCGTCAGGTCCAAAGCCCAGAAACCGAGTAAGATGAAGCAAGAAAAATAAATGAAAATTATAATGCCCTGATATGCCTGTATCAAACACTTCAATACTGTGGTAAATAAAATTGAATAAGTCGGTGTTTTCTTCTTCTTCCATCAATACCTTGCTCATCATTTCGGTAAGAAAAAATGCCATGGCCCGTTTTTCTTGCTTAAAAGGGATGCTATTTAGCGGGTGAGCCACTTTAAAGTCTTTAATACGTTGGATATCTGATTTTGGGCGATGATAGACATTCATATCCAGTAATGTCAATGGTTGAAGCAGGACTGTATTGCCCTTACTGCGTTTGGTACGTACTTTGTTAACCATGTAACTCTGTCGTCCAAACTGTAAGGTGTAAATATTAACGATAATGCTGGTTTCTTTGTATTTAATGTGATTGAGAACTATCCCTTTGGTGGCGTGTATCATTGATAATGAAAATAAAATGAAAGTTAATATAGGGTATATCGGACTTTTATTGTCTGAGGTATGAGGGGTTAAATGTGCTATATATGTTCATATATTAATAAAAGTACATGAGGTTATAAGAAAGTAACTATTTTTGCCATTAGTAGTATTACTACCATTGACGCAACAAAATTATAATATATAAATCTTTAACAATTAACTTATGACAGGAGTTGTCAATTTTTTTAAGCGATTCAGTAAGGGTTTTTGGGTAGCTAACTTTGCTGAGTTATTAGAACGAGCTGCCTACTACGGTGTATTCATTGTTATTACACTTTACTTATCACGTATCCTGGCTTTTAGTGATGTGGAAGCCGCGCTTATTTCAGGTACATTCAGTGCTTTATTGTACTTTCTGCCAACATTTACCGGTGCATATGCCGATAAAATAGGCTTCAAAAAGTCCTTAGTTGTTGCTTTTGGCTTTTTAACCATAGGTTATTTTGGTCTGGGTGTGTTCCCTACGTTTCTTGAAGGCGCAGGATTAGCTACCTACGGTTTTACAACTGAGTTTACCGGGCTAAAAGAAGCCAATGAAAAGTATATTATCATTCCGATTATGGCTTTGATAATAATAGGAGGTAGCTTTATTAAATCGGTCATTACAGGTACAGTTGCCAAAGAAACATCAACCGCAACACGTGCAACTGGATTCTCAATATTCTATACAATTGTAAATATTGGTTCATTCTCGGGTAAAACCATAGTGAAGCCTTTGCGTGAGGCGATGGGTAATGTGGGATTAATTAATATCAGTTACTTCTCAGCCGGAATGACCTTGTTAGCATTAATTGCTATTATTTTCTTCTTTCGCCCAAGTGTCACACATGGCGAAGGTAAGTCGATTAAAGAAATCTGGAAGGCTCTTGTTAGAGTGGTTCTTAACTTCCGTTTACTGATTTTGATTATCATTATCACAGGATTTTGGATGGTACAGCACCAGTTGTATGCAACAATGCCTAAGTATGTTTTACGTATGGCCGGTGAAGGTGCTTCTCCATCGTGGTATGCCAATGTTAATCCATTAGTTGTGTTTACTACCGTTGGATTGATTACTTCATGGCTCAGGAAAAAGACAGCATTGTTCTCCATGACGGTCGGAATGTTTATTATGCCGGTTTCAGCGTTCGCTATGGCCGCAGGTAATATGATTGGTGGCGAAACAATGGGCTTTGTCAATATGCACCCGGTAGCTTTTATGATGATTGTAGGTATTGGATTTCAAGGCTTAGCTGAGTCATTTATCTCACCACGCTTTTTGGAATATTTCTCACTGCAGGCACCAAAGGGTGAGGAGGGATTGTATCTCGGATTTAGTCACCTGCACTCATTTCTATCCTCCCTGCTCGGATTTGGATTGTCGGGTGTCTTATTAGAAAAATGGTGTCCTGACCCGCTTACATTAAGTGACACGGAGAAATTGACAGCTTATGACAATGCCCATTACATTTGGTTTGTATTTGTCGCTATTGCATCAGTTTCGGCCATTGCATTGATTGTTTATGGTTATGTAACAAAAAAGCTAGATGCTAAGAAAGAGTTGCTTAGCTCAGAGGTATAAATAAATTAAAAATATTTTATTGAGTTTTCTTGCAGAACAAAGGTTTTGACTTATCTTTGCAACCGCAAAATGCTCAATAGAGTATTTGCCCAGATGGCGGAATTGGTAGACGCGCTGGTCTCAAACACCAGTGATAGCAATATCGTGCCGGTTCGATCCCGGCTCTGGGTACTGGAAGGAAATCCAAAAAGTACCAAAAGCGCTTAAAACTAATGTTTTAGGCGTTTTTTTTTATTCTCTGCGGTTGGCAAAAAACATCAAATAATCGCATGTTAACCGAGAACATATCGAGAACAGCCTCTATTTTTCTCATTTTTTCCTGTTTGTTCTCGGCAAACTCTGTAACTAATACATTTTGACCTGTTAAGATTTTGTTTACTCTTGGAAATAAGCCTCTAATTCCCTAAGATTCGAACTGGAATTTGATGTTTATCGAGAGTAGCGAGAACACTTTTTACTAACCGTTTTTATAAAGGAGGTACAAATCTGGTTTATGAGAATAAAGGATTAAAAGAAAATGGTCTAAAGTACAATTACTTAAAAGCTATAAATGTCGTAACGCCTGAAGTTTCAGCTAGGTTGGATACAGTTTTTAATATTCAGCGAAACGAAGAGGAGATTGAAAAGATAAAAAGAATAGTAAATGATTTCAACAACTAATTATATGCATTAAAATATAAATTTATAATAAAGTTGATTAATTATATCATTTTGCATATAATATTGCTATATTTCAGTTTTTATATCTCAAAGCATATAATGAAGACATTAGCTGAATTTGTAAAACAACGTCGAAAAGAGGTGAATTTGACGCAAGAGGAATTTGCTGAACGGGCAGGAGTGGCCTTGACGGTGGTTCGAAAAATAGAACAGGGCAAAACTAATATGAACCTTGATAGAGTTAATCAAGTATTGGCCATGTTTGGTCATGAACTGGCTCCCGTTAATTCAAGGGAACTTCAAACTAATAAATGATGAGACAAGCTAAAATATATTACCAGGATATCTATGCCGGTTTATTAGTTGAGACTGACGATGGAGATTACTTATTCACTTACGATGAGCAATATGTGGAACAGCGCCCTCAGCAGTTTTTAACCTTTACTATGCCAGTTATCAAGCAGACCTATAAATCTAGCCGCTTATTCCCATTTTTTGAAGGTCTGATTCCTGAGGGTTGGTTGTTGGAGATTGCTTCAAAAAGCTGGAAAATAAATCAGAATGACCGCATGGGACTTTTATTAGCCTGCTGTCAGAATTGCATTGGTGCAGTGAGTGTTGAACCTATATCTGAAGAAGATGAATAAGTGTTTATATTGTTATCAACCAATAAATGGAGAAGGCGACTTCCATGACGCATGTAGTCAGAAATTCTTTGGATCAAAATTCCCACCTGAGTTACCTTATTCAATCGACCAAATGTCAGAATTGGCTAAAGATGTGGTGGAGCGAAGTGTTACAGTTCCAGGTGTGCAGCCCAAGCTATCAATGAGTTTGGTTGAGGAGGCAGGAACGAAGGCTGATAAGCGTTTAACAGTTGTTGGTGCTTTAGGTGGAAACTACATTTTTAAGCCACCATCAGCAGATTATCCTGAAGTGCCAGCCAATGAACATCTGACTATGCGAATGGCAGAAACATTCGGAATAAATGTGGTGCCATCAAGTTTGATTCGTTTACAATCGGGTGAATTATCTTACATTACCAAACGCGTTGACAGAACAGAGAAAGGAGATAAAGTACACATGCTCGATATGTTTCAAATCACCGAAGCCTTTGATAAGTATAAAAGCTCAATGGAAAAAGTGGGAAAGGCGCTTGGAGCCTATTCTGCCAATCCGCTTTTGGATAAACTATTCTTGTTTGAGCTAACATTGTTTAGTTTCCTTACTGGTAACAATGATATGCACCTGAAGAATTTTTCCATGATTTTAACCAATGACACATGGAAGTTGGCACCGGCTTATGATTTGCTCAATGTATCCATCGTTTTACCGGAAGATACAGAAGAACTAGCTTTGACACTTGGAGGTAAAAAGAAGAAACTGACCAAAAGCTATTTTGATGCATATGGACAAAATCTTGGTTTGAATAAAAAGCAAGTAAATAGTGTTTATAAGCGCTTTATTAAAAACAAATCTTTGGCATTGAAGTGGATTGAAGTGTCATTTTTAAGTGAGGAGATGAAAGTGAAATATAAGTTGGTTTTGGAGGAGAGGTATATACTTTTAGTTTGATTTGAAGGGGTAGTCTTATAAAACCTGGGTTTGCTGAGACTAATAATTATATTAATGCCTATTTTGAAAGCTTTTTAAATACTACCTTCTGTTACTTATGAAAGTATTATTTTTTACTAGAAATATATTCGGCTACGGTCATACCTTTTACCTTCTTGAACATACTATTAAAATGGGCATGACTATTGACGCCAACAGCATCCATTGCTTCCTGAATTCTGTCACAACCCTGATCAAACATTCTTGAGGCAAACTTCACCTTTATTGAATTAACGAAGGAGGTTGTAGATTGGCCAGATAAAGCCTTTAATTTACGATGTAATTGCATCCTGCTCAAGCCAACAGCAAGAGCAAAGCTGTCTGGATTAAATTCTGAATTATCAATATTATTTTCAACTACTTTTATAGCTTTAGATATGAACTCTTGATGCTCTTTTCGTTCCAAAACTGGACCACTATTGCAGCGGTTATAATTACTTTTAGTTCCTTGCTGCCTATTGAAAT
>NZ_JAENRR010000002.1 GCF_016612505.1 Carboxylicivirga marina | reverse complement strand
CTTTTATTCTGAAGCATGATTCTTTTGTTAATATCGCACCATTAATATACTGATTATTAATGAATTAACAAAGCGAACCATGCTTCTTTTTGCTTGACATTCAGCGTTTTAACTTACGTGGGAAACATCAGTAATTATAAAACATCGCCTCCTTATTATCATTTATCCAGTCACTGTTAACAATTGATATAAATTTAAAGATTGTACTATTCTTCTTTAACTTACATTAGAAACTGATGAACCTCTCCAAAATCCACACTCTTCTTAATCGCCACACTATCTATCGCCATGTGATTTCATCCTTAGCTCATCACTCTTTGCATCTCGTCACAACAAACTCTGCATTCCAAATGCTCAACTATTACCCATTCCACGTTAAAAAATCTCATTTCCTTATCAATAATTATTATCTTTTGTATTACATTTACATTAACCATTTAATATCGTACAACTAAACAAATAACAACTTAACCAAATCATGAATTACATCAGTTACCCTAACCCCAGATCTGCACCACTATTTCCAGGTGCAACACAGCTCACCAACTACATTATTAAAACCCAATTCGGGTTATCACATCACCATTCAGGTTAAATAAAAAAGGAAATTGAAGGGATATTGCGGCGTTTGAAGCATCCTCATCGTGACGAATGGTCACACGCTGGCGTTTCATGATTCGTCATAATGACGAATGGTAAAAACAAGATGTTTCTTCAATCGTCACCATGACGTTTGACCAAACGAAGGCGCGCAGCCTTTCGTCATTATGACGATTGCCCCCGCGTTGATGTTTCACCAATCGTCACCATGATCCTGAGAAAAATAGTTTTCGCCAGGATCATGGTGATCACAACTTTTAATACCACAGGCATTGTGCTTTTCATATAAACCTAAAACAAATAAATTATGATGGAAAAATTAAGATCATCGAGCCGCACCACGGAAGTAGACAGCGTGGGCAGGCAAATACTGGATGCCATGAAAAAAGGCGACTGGTCGGCCGATACTCATTTGAGCAGTCTGCAGGTAGAGATTAGCCAACGATCGTTAGCCTTAAACACGGCCATTAAACGCGACAAGTCGGAGTCGGAACTGGAAGAGAATGACAGCCAACGCGATGCAGACACCAGGGATGTGTTTTACCTAAATATGGGCTTTTTGCACCATCCTGACGAAACAATAAAGCAGGCTGCCGTGGCGGTGCAAACAGTGCTCGACAAGTATACTCTGGACATTGTGAGACAAAGCAATGCGGTACAATCGTCGCTGACCGAGTCCTTGTTAAATGACCTGATGGCAACGGATATTCAACCTTTTGTTGGCACCCTACCGGGATTAAGTGTATTAATCTCGCGACTTGATGCTTCACAAGATGGCGTGAAAGCGTCTAATCTCACTTACCTGGCCAGCAAGGCCAATGATGAGAATCAGGCTACAGCCAGCGAGGTAAAAAAGGAATTGCTAAACAGCATTAACGATAAGCTGGTGGTGTATTTGCGTGCTATGGTACAAGTAGATGAAGCAAAGTATTCGGATTTGCACAATACCGTAGCACAAATAATTGAAACCAATAATATGAATGTAAAGAAGCGCTATAATAAAGCGGAATAGCAAATAGTGACAATGCCTGTAATTTTAAAGACCATAAGGAAGCTCCTTATGGTCTTTTTATAATTATTGTATACAAATCAATATCAATGAGGTTTACTTCTTCTTCAGTTCATCAGCTACACGCTGTGCATCTACCGAAAATTTATCATCACCCTCTAATTTCCATTCGCCTGTTTTTTCGATGTAATGCTTCACCGTTTTTTCTACAACTATATCATATCCACCATGCAGAGCCAATAGCTTTTGTACCTCTTTAATGTAGTCTTTCATGCGCGAATCATTTTCTAGCACAATATCCCACAACCTTTTCATACGCTTAGATTGCTGTTTAATATCCTGATCGCTTGCCTTAAAAGCCATTAAAAAAAGTGAAAGCGCTTTCGCTTCGGCCGATGGTTTTTCTGTTCTTCTATTCATTTTCATCCTCCATTTATCTAAGGACAAAAGTAATTGAATAATTAACAACACTGTAGCTTATTCAATATTAGGTATCGAAACACCTTATACAGGCATTATTGAACATTGCGTATGCCATTATCAATTCCTGTGCCACTATCAAAATGTGGGTATTAATGTATGTGAAAAAAGAGCTGCAATAAAGGTATTGCAGCTCTTACGATATTAAGTTGGTACCCTATAAGGCACCGGCCATCAGTCGCATCATTTTATGCATTACTTCACCAATAAGAATTTAAAGGTTACTGGCGTTTGTAATGTTACTGTATTGTTTGTAGGATTGAAAAGCACAACCTTAAGTTTGGCATCTCCGCCACCAGCTACACTCTGAAGGTAAACAGACAGCAAACAACCCTTTAGGTCCACATTTGCTGATGCCAGAAAAAGGTCGCCCATCTCGAATGGTTTTCCTTCAATAGGAGGAATCTGAAGACTCGCCGGTGATTCCCACGATTGACCCGCCGATATATCACCATTACTTCCGACAGGAATTGTAAAAGTACCATCTGAATCCACACTGGCAGAAATAGGTGGCGATGCAATGGTTATTTGCCCTGCCGTTTCAGTAATTAGAATACCATCACCCGGTGTAATCTTGGTAGGCACAAATCGACCGCTGGCTGCATCCCCAATTAATATCTGACCATCCACTAGATTGGAACCATCAGAACCAGTACCACCATTTGCCACTGGTAAAATATTAGTCACCTTTGATGTTAAATCAACAGTAGCATCTGCGATGTCTTCATTTAGAATCGTTCCATCTAATATCTCTGCACTTTCGACAGCTCCTGTTGCAATATCACCAGCCACAATCGTCTCATCTAAAATCTCTGATGACTCAACAGCACCGGTCGCAATATCTTGAGCTTGAATTGTTTCGTCAAGTATTTCTGACGTTTCAACGGCACCCGTATTGATATCCTCTGCTAAAATTGCCTCATCCACAATCTTATGAGTAGTAATGGAGTTATCTGCAATATCATCGGTATAAAAAGCAAACGGAACAGCCATTAATTTGTCGTAGTTAACCTGTTTATACGAACCATCGTTATTTTTAGATATCTCAACCATTAACCACTGATCGCCGTTAATCCATGGAATATCTAACAACTTGGCATAGTCGCCACCCACTGCTGTTCCAAGACCTATCGTCGCTCCAAACATTCCATATTTATCAGTGGTGGTTATATGCTCCTCTTCGTAGTAGGTCACCGTCCCCGAAGGACCATCGGTAATTGTAAAACGAATACCAATCTCACGCTCGAATAATGGTTTATTAACCACATCAGCACCAACTATTTCATGGTTTTCATCATCAAAGGCAACCGCCTGATAATTAATCCCCTCCAGGTTAGCCACTTTATCCTGAGCCTTTACAGCTAATCCGGCTAACAAGAAAACTGCTATTAAAACTATATATTTATTCATCTGTTCAAATTTATTTTCGTTTGTTTCGTGTAACACGCAATGGTTTTTAGTTGCTCTTGTTTGTGCAGAAGTACAAAAAAACGCATTGGTGTCTTACCTGTTTTTAAGCTCGTCAATTACAATGTAAAGGCCACTCCAACAGAAGCACCAAATAATTTATTGGCAGACTCTTGCTCACCACTGGTCTCCAGATTTTGCAAACCCATCATGTAATTTAAATCGAGGAATAGCGAGATGTGCTCGCTCACCGAATAGTTGACACCTGGGCTGATAAATACACCAAAGTCATTATTACTAATCTGTCCGGCTTCTTTGATGTCGTAATGTTCATTGTTAATTACCTGATTAGCTTTTAACAGAAAGGCATAATACCCACTAACAGATGCATGAACTGCAAACTCACCAAACGAATAATTGTATCCTACTCCCAAACGGGCATCAGCATATCGTAAATCCCATATATAATTAGATGTATCATAAATATAAGAAGCACCTGCCTTACGCATACCTAGTTTTGCGGGGAAAAACAATCCGTTTTCCATTGAGTAACGATACCCCAAGGCATAACTACCTGAATAGGCAGGATTATAATCCTTAATGGCTTCACCTGCACTATTCGTAAAGCTGAAGTTGGTAATGTTTTGAGAAACATCGACTGTCACACTATGCTGTGCCAACGATGCTGTTGATACACCTGCCAGTAAACAAATGCCAACAAGTAGTTTATTAATTAATTTCATTGTCAATTTAATTATTAGATAAATAAATGAGTCAAGCTAATAACCAGATTTGTCAAAGCACAACTGAATATTCAGACTGGTGACTTCTGCTTATTGAGCTATACCACATCAGGGTTGTATCCATTGCAATAACATTAACGGATGGCCCTACCCCTCTGTGCTTACTTCTTTACAACTTTTGATTTATGTGTGTGCTTACCATCGGAAACGATGACAAAATAAATCCCCGCAGGCCAATTACTGCAGTTTACCTGGTATTTATTCAATAACGATTGAGTGTTACTGTAAATCAGCGAACCACTCATGTCAATCACCTTAATATGCGCATCTTTTAATGATGCACCCGCTTTGATATTTAACTCCTGACCAACCGGATTCGGATATACCTGAAGCTCCATTTTAAACGTTGATGACAACTTTTCAACTTCGAAATGTGTCGATTGAATAAAGCCTGGCTTGACGCCTGATGTTCTGGGCGTACTGTATGGCAAACCGATGGATTGTTGCACACTGATCTCATCCGTACTTATCGACTTGCCAACTGTACCAATAGATTGTCGTACAACCGTTTGAGCAAAGCCCAGGTTATGCATCATGATAAATGCAATAATAAAAAAAGATACTTTTAACATGTTACGATGTTTAGGTAATTTATAACACCTAGAGTACGTATCGATGTATATAGGGTTACATGTATTTCTCAACTTTGGAAAGAGACAGGGCAACAGCCATGTCTTCATCTAGACAAGGCTAACAGGTAATATTAGAATTCTCAAGCTAGTTATTTTTAGTAGATAGACACAGCTGAACAAAATAAATCACATACATCAACTGTTATGCAACAAAACACACTCCTCAAACTGTCTTTCTGACTATTACCTCATTTGCACATAACGCTATCAAAAGTTTTACATCATACATTCGCAGGATTTTTGAAGCAATATTACGTAACTAATCAGTTTACATATATTTGAGAAAAGTCTTGACGAAAATACATGAGTAAATCAAGACTTTTTTATTGTGTAACACAACAAAAATAATTGCTATCTCTCTATTCTGATTTAATATTCGATTGACTCGAACGAAGTAACACAGTTTTTTAACGTGGATAGTCATCAATTTAAGATGAATGACAGTCGGATGATTTAATGCGTTTGACAGAATGAAAAATGCAAAATAGTAGTGTCTATTTAAATCAAAGCTCATAAGGTAACAATTGCCATATGGGCTTTGATTTTAAAAAAAACCTGAGCTCTGGCTACTCAGGTTTAATTTGAATGTGTAAACAAACAACGCCTATGTCAAGGCAAAAGCATTTATATAAAATCGATACCTTACGCACTTTCGTAACGTATCTTCTCCTTCTTAACTCCCAGTTGGCTTAATGTTTTTAACGATGCATCAATCATCGGTTTAGGACCGCACATATAAATAACATTATCTGTCAAATCGAGCTGCTCCAAAACATTGGTTACAAAACCTTTTTGACCTGGCCACTTGTCATCAAAGGCAATAACCGGTATAAATTCAAACTTGTTATTCTCCTTTTCCATCGCTTTAAACTTATCGATGTAAATAAGTTCACTTTCTTTATTCACTCCGTAAATCAATTTCACTTCTTCAATCTGATCGCGCTCAATGGCATCTTGAACCAACGGAACAAAAGGCGTAATACCAATACCCCCACCAACAAAAACGGCTTTTTTAGTCTTCTCATCTATCACAATCTCATCACCCAGAGGCCCCTCAAGCACGACGGTCATTCCTTCCTCGAAGTCGTTAAACAGAATTTCGGAACCATAGCCATTTGGGGCTTTCTTGACGGTAACGCCAATGCGATTGTTCTCTTCATCGAAATAAGACACTGAGAAAGCTCTGAACATTTCTGGTTTATCCTGAATCTTAACCAAAATAAACTGACCAGCTTTAAATTTTATCGATTCATCAGACAGTTGAAAAACAAATTCTTTCACATCACCCTTAAGGGCTGTAATACGATGGATAGTAGTTGTAAATCGACCCCTGTTTTCACCAGCTTCTTTTTTTACATTTTTGGTAATGAACCTTGCTGTGTTTTCATTTGAAAAGGTCAATATACCCGCCGGACAATTCCCCACACAGGTCGAACACTTAATACAATTATTGCTATCGAACTGGTTCTTTTTATTAAAGCTATTATATGGTGATAGCTGCATTGGACACACCCGTGCGCATTTGGCACATTTATGACATTGCTGCTCATCCGAAATGGTTACCATCTCTTCGGTAGCCTTTGTCACCTTTGCCTTTCGACCCATAAAGTGCGACAGCTTTTGCATAAAACCCATTGGGCACACATTACACCACATGCGCGGACTCACCAATAGACTAAAGGTGGTTCCCACCATCACCACCATCATGTAAGCATTGACAAACACAACACCTGTCTTATCCCAAAAATCAGCCGTTCCATATGATTCTGCCGCACGCATAAAACCAGTTCCCATGCGAAAACCAAACCATGCCATCACAATCAGCGAAAGCGCTGTCCATTGCATAAACTTCGGAATCTTTGTGTTTCGACTAAATGGTAACAGTAGAGAATCGTAATAAGAGCCATGCGAGCAAATATTACCACACCAGTAGCGTCCCTTAAAAAAGGATGCAATCAAAAGACCAATCATAATGGGGATAACCAGAAGTCCCAATTTAGGCTCAAACTGACCTGCAATGGCCACCATAAGTGTGAAAAGAAACGCATATTTTCTTACAACAGTAAAAGTCCTTTTGGCCTTTATATTATAGGCCGGCTTTAAGCTTGAATAATTAATGACTTGTGACATGATGTATCAATGTTCTTAAAAGGATTAATAATTTTAAAAGAGCAGGATAGTTGCGATTTTTTTCAGACTTAATCGGGTATTGTTTTTGAGAATATCTTTAAAGGAACTTAGGTTTTACGGTTAGCATAATCCAGCCAAAATAGTTGTTACCCATATCGTGCAGCTCCTTGCTAGCCGCATCTTTATAACCATAAACCATTTGGTTTTTAATATCAGAAACAATACCATAGCTAAAACCGGCTTTCAGGTTAATGTCTGGTGATAATTGATAAACTGTTTTCACATCGAAATACCGCCCCAGATTGCCTTTCCAATATACAGGGTTGCCGTTTTCATCAACTTCGCCACCCTTAGGTTTTTGAGTTATCGGATCGATTGTGGCATGCGCCCTCACATCGGTTGTCAGGTACGGAAAAAAGAAAGCTGCTTCCACAAAGCCTTTTTTACTGTATCGGTATTTAGCTTTAATAAACGGATCGAAATAACCACCGCTTTTAGTCCCTAACTTATAGCTCTCCTGAAAAACAAAATGATTCATGTTACCGCCATAATAAGGCAGAATAGCACTGTACTGCATATCAAAGGTGTGACGCGTATTTTGGTAATCCGCATCAGTATCTTTATAATCGTGGCCCGATATCAACTCAGCTCCGGCTTTTAGCTCCAACTTTTTATTTAACGTACGCACCCCGGCTTCAAACGATAACAGGTAGGCCGAAATACCTTTATAGGCATTATCTGAACCTTTGTTCACATCCGTTCCGTGCTGGTAATAGGCCGAGAAACGCAATAAAAAGCCATCGTTGCCTTTTTTACCGTAGTTATGCAAGAGGTTGATGCCGTGTGTACCCGTTGCCAAGAGGTTATTTTTGGTGGTGTCCATTCTGCCGGATAAGGTGGCCATAGCCGCAATACTTGTCTTAGAGCCCAGCTGACGATGCAAGCGAATGAAATTCATGGTTTTTAACTTCAGGGGATTCCAGTCCGAATTATCGGGTATACCTTGTCGGCTACCATCGTTGTTGTATGACAAGCCAATATCCAGCTTGCTTTTACCGCTCTTCAATTCATATAGTAATCCATCGTAACTCTGACCTGCCGTTAGCCAATCACGAAAACTTAAAATGCGCATATCATCATAATTCCACTCCTGACGCCCAATTTTAAGCGATGAATTTTCATTTACATTTAATTTCACCCAGGCTTCGTACAAACCAAATGAATTGGAGTTACCAAAAGCACCTACTTTATTGACGATGTCATCACCACCCCACATGCGGGCATCTTGCAAGGTAATACGTGTTGAATACTTGTCTTTTGAGTAATCAAATTGCACACGTGTTCGTTGATCAAAGTAAGCTTTAGCATCAGTACCATCCAAAACGGGCACTTTAAAGCCGTGGTCAACAATACCTCTGCTTCGTAATTCACCACTAATATTTACCTGTGCTGTGCTTATTGTCATCAGACTGCTTAAGAGCAGTACAACTACCAGAATTTTTTTGTTCATGTTGTCTGTTTTATATGAGCACAAAAGTAGATTGTACTGTTATTCACCGAAAACAAAAGCAGTTGTGATAAATCCGGATGACGTATGTAATATTATATGAATTTTCATACAAAATATAATAACGCCCTTCGTATATATGCAACTATAGATGTAAAAGAGAGCAACAACTGCATCGGGCTATATCCATTGAAATGGTTATTTTTGTACACACAGCAAACATCTAATGGAAGACTTTTTTACATCGTACGAGTGTTTTAAAAACCTGTCAGAAGAAGACATTAAGCTATTTAATGATCAAAAAACTCAGGTCACATACTATAAGGGCGAAACCATTATTAAACAAGGCGCCTTTGCTGATTATGTCATTTTTGTCAACAACGGGCTTGCCCGAAAATTCAACCAGAAGGGCTTACAAAAGCAAATTAACTTACGATTGATAAAAAAAGGTGACTTCCTCGCCTATTTCACCATCTTCGGCGAAACAATCTATCCTTATTCAGTTGTCGCCATGAAAGAAACAACAGTGTGCATGATAGACAAGGACACTTTCAAATCGCTGCTTGTTAAAAATCCATTGTTTGCACTGGAGATGACATCGCGCAATTACAAAAGGGAGCACAGGTACCTGGATATCATTTATGACCTGACCTATAAGCAAATGCGTGGAAAGCTGGCCTCTACCCTGCTGTATTTGTCATCAGACCAGTTCAAAGATGAAAATGTATTTGATTACCTTACCCGACAAGAAATTGCCGACTTTGCATCCATCACCATCGAAAGTGCCATTAAATTTATCAAAGAGTTTGAAAAAGAAGGCATGCTAAGTATTGAGAATAAAAAAATTATCATCAAAAATACGGATGCCCTGAAAGAAGTTAATCGTATTGGATAGACGCGAAACAGGCATATGCCGTTTTCACTTACTTAGCATTTAGACTAAGGTATTCGAGCATTTGACACTGCCGATCAATCAATAATACCAAATGTTTTTTTAAGTACGCTTAAATTTTAAAAACCCATAAGGTGCAAATGCCTTATGGGTTTAAGCCTTATTATTCCGGTTTAATATTCTGATTGACTCTAAAGAAATTATCCGGATCATATTTCTTTTTAACCTTTGTCAGTCGTTGGTAGTTATACTTAAAACTGGCCTTTACCCTTTCGTGCCCCTCTTCCATCATAAAGTTACTATAGGCACCACCGGCCGAATAGGGATGTAAGGCATCCCAATACGATTTACACCATTGTGTTATTTTATCGGCCTTAGCCGGATCAGGGTCAACACCTACAATAACACCAGCATACTTCGCATCGCGATAAGCCCAGGGCGTATCATCAGCTGCCGGTCGACTTCCTGCTCCGCTCAGTGGATATAAATGCATTTGCGACAACGGCGTTGGTATGTCTGCCCCAAACTTTCGATGAGCTGCAAGCACTTCAGGCCCTAGTTCGTTAAAGAAATCGGCCCGCCAATACCACTGCATACCACGTGGCATCATCGCATCAAACAAAGTTTGTACTGATGGATAAGGCATTTCGCCCACCATCTCAAACAATGGCTGTTTGGCCCTAACAGGTTCAAAAACTTTATCGGCATTTTTAGCATCACCACTATAACACCACACAATACCACAGAAAGGCTTGTTATGCAAATGAGCGGGGAACGGATCGCCGGGTATCACCATGGTGGCGATAAACCCATTGAGCTCATCAGGTGCAATATGTATAAACTGATGATACCAATCCATAATCTCTTCAGTTTTTTCGATTGGCCACAGCGTTGGACCTGCCACAACCGATGATAACGAATGTGCCTGAAACTTAAAGGCTGTTACTACACCAAAGTTTCCGCCGCCTCCACGAATGGCCCAGAATAAATCGGGGTGTTGATTCTCATTAACTGTTACAAAGCTGCCATCACTCAACACCATATCGGCTTCCAGCAGATTATCAATGGTCAGCCCGAAACGTCGGGTGAGGTGTCCCACACCACCTCCGAGCGTTAATCCGCCTACGCCGGTTGTGGAAATAATACCTGCTGGCACGGCTAATCCAAAAGCATGGGTAGCATGGTCTACTTCGCCCCACACATTTCCACCACCAACCCAAACTGTTTTATCAGCAGGATTAACTTTCACAAACTTAATGCCCGATAGATCGATCACCAGTCCATCATCACAAATTCCTAATCCGCCCGCATTGTGTCCACCACCTCTGATGCTGACCAGCAAATCCTGTTGCCGTGCAAACTTAACACACTGTATCACATCGGCTACATCCTGGCACATCACAATCATACCCGGACGTTTATCAATCATCCCGTTATATACTTTCCTGCAATTATCGTAATCCGAACTTTTTGACGTCAGCACTTCTCCTCTGATTGCACTACTGAATTCCTCAATAATAGATAAATCAATCCCATCTACATTTTTCATGGCTGCGATTTTTAATTTAAACCGACAATTTAAGGCCGTATAGAAATTTTGAAAAGGGATTTTGTGTTATAAAATACTAATTTGTCTTTTATTAACGATGCCGTTTGAAAAATAAGAGTTTTTATAATACGATTACTTAGCGCGCCATATTTAGATTCATTAAGAAAAAGAGTAAAACATCGTATCACTTTCGGTATCCCCAATTCTTTTTCTAATTTTAGCACATCAAAATGCAGAATTTCGGGACAACATCTGCTAAGCTAAACAACATGAATTATTTTGACATCGTCACAGGTATCATCTTGATATTGGCCATAATCAAGGGCTTTAAAAATGGATTAATCATTGAACTGGCCTCTTTAGCAGCTTTAGTTTTAGGCCTATTCGGTGCCATACAATTTAGCAGCATTACCGAATCGTATTTAATCGAATACATCGACTCATCTTACATCGGCATCGCCGCCTTCATTATCACATTTATACTTATTGTTGTTGGAGTACACTTAATCGCCAAAGCTGTTGATAAGCTGGTGTCGGCAATAGCATTAGGGATGATTAACAGGGTGTTGGGCGCCATTTTTAGCCTCCTTAAATATGCCTTTATTATTAGTGTAATAATGGCCATCCTGGGAAGTTTTGAACGTACTTACAGTATTATTCCAGAAGAACAAAAGGAATCATCTCACCTATTCGAACCATTGCGTTCGATAGCGCCATCGGTATTTCCTTATTTACAGTTTGATGATGTTCGTGAGCAATTTGACTCAGCTAAGAAAGGGATTAACGTTTAGGTTCTATTTTACTTCAACACCATTTAAAGAATCATTGAAGGCATGCAACAGTTCATCGCTGTTAACGGGCTTTTCAAATACATGCGCAAAACCCATCTCCTGATATTTCAATTTGTCTTCAGCATTTAACTTCTGAGTGGTTTGCCCGATAAATGGTACATATATCCCCATCTGTCTGATACTATCGATAAAGCCATCTAATTCAAGTCCGGGCATTTCTAAATCCATTAGAACAATATGAATGTCATTACGCTTGAGCAGCAATTCACGGGCTGATTTTTGAGTCCGAGCTGACATTAGTGTTATTTTCGTTCGATCAAGCACCTTGCGCATCTGTAACTGTGCCGTACTGGTTGCATCAATTAGCAGCATCATCTTATTAGCCCATGTGTAGTTGGCCGGCATCACCACTTTAGGCTCTTCCTTTTTAACTTCCTTCGCTACACCATTTACTTTTTCCTGGTTAGCAAGCGGAAGAGTAAAGTAGAATTCCGATCCGGTTTCGGGTTCTGAGTTTAAACCAATATCGCCACCATGAGCTGCTACCAGCCTTTTACAAATGGATAAACCTAATCCTGTACCGCCATAATTCTTTGAGGTACTCTCATCGGCTTGTCTGAAAGGTTCGAAAATAAACGATTGCATATCTGCAGCAACACCGATGCCGGTATCACGTACATAGAAACGAACATTATCACCTTCAGTGCTATAGCCAAATTCGATAAATCCTTTTTGTGTAAACTTAAAGGCATTGCCCAAGAGGTTGATCAACACCTGGCGTACTCGACGATGATCACATACCGCATTCAAAGTGGTTTTATCATCTGGTAGGTTAAGGTAGAACTTTAAGTGTGTTTTTTGGTCAATGGCCATGCGTTTTTCAAAGAGCAGGTGCAATTCAGTTAATAACTTAATTACATTATACGACTCTTTAACTAAGGTTAGTTCACCACTTTCAATCTTGGCCAAATCCACAATATCGTTAATCAGCTCCATCAGATTCTCTGAGCTTTTATTAACAATATCAACGTATTCAATCTTCTCTGTTTCTGAGATATTATCCTCCTTAAGCAAATTGGTAAAACCTACAATGGCATTTAGGGGAGTTCTTATCTCATGACTCATATTGGCCAAAAAAGCTGACTTAAGCTTATCGGCACCTACTGCTTTTTCTTTTGCTACCAACAACTCCTGCTCGGCCTTTTTCTTCTGGGTATAATCGCGACCTACAAGCAACACCGATGACAAGCGTGCATTTTTAGTTTCCGGTGTAATAGTCCAGTCAAAAGCACGAATAACATCTTTAAAACGGTATTCAAGCTCAATATTGGTTGATTCGGCTGAGGTAATCACCTTATCAACATTTACCATTAAGCCTTCCACCAATTCTTTGGGCAACTCCTTAATTGCACCAAGGTTATTACCTAAACAAAACTGCTCATGTAATTCAAAATCACTTAAGAAGGCTGTGTTGCAATAAGAAATGACACCCTTGCTGTCTATTCGCAGTATATGGTCAGGTGAATTCTCAGTTAAAGCTCTGAACTTTTGTTCACTGGTCTTTAACGATGCTTCATTATTCTTACGCTTAGTAATGTTATGTATCGACACATAATAATGTAAATCGCCATGTAAATTAAGTGTGGTTACATAAATTTCGGCATGAACCAGCTTCTTGTTTTTATTGATTAATTGAGTATCTCCCTTAAAATCAACGCCTCCTTTGACGTCCCCGATTATTTCTTCAAAACGCTTAACAAATTCATCTGTTGGAAAGATATCATTTACGCTCAGTTCGAATATTTCCTCATTGCTGTAATGAAGCATATCACACGCAGAAGTATTAGCATAAACCAACTGAAGCTTGTCGTTAATGATAAAAATACCATCAATGGTGGCCTCTATTAATTTTCGGTTGCGTTCTTCACTTTCTCTCAGGTGAACTTCTGTTTTCTTAACGTGGGTAATATCCTCACCTATTATGAGGTAACTATCTTCACCAGCATGTTGAGGAGCAGGTGTTCCGAGTACTTTTATGATAATTTCATCACCATACTTACTCTTCATATGCGCTTCCATACTGCCAATGCCATTCGTCTTTATATCGGTATAGAACTGACGAACCAACTCTTCATTATGCTCTCCATCGAAATACAAATCGGCAACCGAAGCCCCCAGTAACTCTTCTTTGGTATAACCTGATTGGGCAAGGGTAGCTTCATTAATGTATTTAATAACTCTGTTTTGCACGAGCATAATACCAACAGGTGCCGAGCTGAGAATATTTTGCAGAAATCGCTCTTTGTCGGCCAACTCCTTATTCACTTTAAGTACCTCGGCATGACTTTCTCGTATTTCAACAGATATCGCTTCTTGTTCGAAAGCATTGGCTATTAAACGCGCTGCCATTTGCAATAAATCGGTTTCGTGCGGCAGCCATTGTCTGTTAAAGCTACACTCATCAAACCCAATAAAACCATAATACTTTTCCTTAACCCATAAAGGATAAACGAGCACAGACTGAATACCCTGTTGAGATAAAGTATTGTGAACTTCCTGAGGTAAAGAAGTGACATCACTCGCTTGTATAATTCCATCTTCAACAAGCAGGCGTTGCCATTCTTTAAAATCGCTATAGGATAAATTTTGGAGATTTTCTTTTTCAGATGTCACTTCATTGTTGCACCATTCGTAGGTATTTGAGAAATCGATACCATTAGCATGATTTTCAAAAATATAAATACGGCTGACATCGGCAAATTGTCCAAGCACTTCAAGCACCTGGCTCATACGCTTCTGAAAGGAGTCATCAGCAGCTAATAGTGTAGATAAATACAAAGGTAGGTATCCCGATGAAACAGCCTGCCTATCACCTTCTGGCTTAAAAGGCATCCCCCAGGCTCCATGATAAATACGTTTCATCATGCGCTTCAATCGTGCATTCTCTGCTTCTAATACTTTTACCTTCTTATCGTCCACTTTATTGAATGTGTATTTAATCGTCAAACCACGTTGACCTATACAAAAATAGATAATTAACAGGCATAATTACCTTCGTTGCTAAATGAAAATGACCTGTTCGTGTAAAAAAAGCAACATTTTTAAGCTTCATATTCCAAATTAACATTCTATTTCGCCAAAAGATATGCTTTGAGCTAAAAAGAATTAAAACATAATGGGTATTTTTGAATCATTCGTTTATTTTTGAGAAAAATGTTTTTGGATGGAGCAAAAAAATGGATTAGTAATTAAGTCGACCGGCAGTCGCTACACCGTTTTGTCTGATAATGGCGAAATAGTAGTCTGTCAAATAAGAGGAAAAATCAGGCTAAAAGGCATTAAAAGCACTAATCCGGTATCTGTTGGCGATCGCGTTGTTTATGACGATGATGGTTCGAACGAAGGCGTTATTTCTAAAATAGAAGAACGTAAAAACTACATTATCCGTAAAGCCACCAATTTATCAAAGGAATCACATATTATTGCTGCCAATGTTGATCAGGCGGTATTAATTGTGACCATCAATTACCCAATGACATCGCGAGTTTTTGTAGACCGCTTTATTGCTGCATCTGAAGCTTATGGCATACCTGTTACGATAATATTCAATAAAACCGACAGGTACGATGCGAAACACATGCAAATTTTAGACGATTGGCGTAACCTTTACGAAGGAATTGGCTATAAAACATTAGCGGTGTCGGCAAAAAAGCAAGCTGACTTAAGTGAAGTGGAAGCCTTACTGAAAAATAAAATATCAGTGCTAAGCGGACACTCCGGTGTAGGCAAATCAACTTTAATTAACCGCGTTGAACCTGAACTGAACCTTAAAACAGCCGAAATTTCTGCCATTCATCAATCGGGCAAGCACACAACAACATTTGCCGAGATGCATGCACTTAGTTTTGGCGGTTACATAATTGACACTCCTGGCATCAGAGGCTTTGGATTGATTCATATAGAGAAAGAAGAGTTGTATCATTACTTTAAAGAGATATTTGAATTTGCTGAAAATTGCCGTTTTAACAACTGCTCGCATTACAGCGAACCTGGTTGCAGTGTTAAAGAAGCCGTTGAAAGTGGTAACATAGCACTTTCGAGGTACGAGAGTTATCTAAGCATATTACTTAACCGCAACGAAAAATACAGATAAATAAAGGCCTGCGCCAAGTCAATTAATGAGAAGAGCTTTTACCATAGCGTTTATCAGTATTGCATTTTTGATAGTCTCCAACGTCTATTATTACATCGACACGTACAAATGGCAGATAGAGACTCAGGAAGACATCCTACTGAAGCAATCGCTGATGGTACGAGACAAACTCAGTCAATTTGCCAATAAAACCAACACTGGCATATCCATATTAATCTCTCAAAAAGAACTGGACAGCCTTTTCATATCACGCGGTCATTCCATTGAAGTTCAAAAAAGACTTGAGCTTTTATACAGCGGCTTTAGTGAGCATTTGAATGAATTATCGATTTACGACACCAAGGGCAACGAATTTGAATTACGACGAAGCAAACAAGGCACCTTCATTTCAGCTTTCAGTCATACCGAAAACGTTAGTGTAAGAAAAGCCAAAGTGCTAATCAATCCGCAAGGAACACGTATTTTATACATTCAACCCCTACATAAGGAAAGTGAAATAATCGGCTTTGTAAAATTCGATATGGATCTGAACGATTTCTTCGAGTCAATATTTCATAACTTCCATGTTGAGAATGTAAACTTTCAATGGGTAATGAAGCCCAACGGAGAAGTTGTTTATAACACCTTACTTCAAAATAGATTTATTCCGATTCTTAATGGTATTGATGATAAAATCGGAAATGAAGATTGGTTTTCGAGTGTGCATAACATTGAGGTTAATGGCGAAAAAACCAAAGTACTTACCATGTTTAGCCAACTATACCTTAACGAAGTAAGTTACTATTTGGCCTTTTCAATGCCGAAGAAAATAATCACGGAATCCATCGCACGATATTCCTTTTTAGTTGGAGGAATATCTTTGTTTATCATCTGCCTAATAGTGCTGGTTTTTAGCATCTATCAACGAAGGCATGCCAATGATGAACAAACGCTTATGAAATCAGAACAGGCGCTACGTAAAATGGTGTATTACATGCCTGTAGGCGTTGTACTGATGGATAATCGCAATCGAATCAGACAGGTTAACAAAGCCGCATTAAAACTATTTGCCTTTGACGATGAAGACCAGTTAGTAGGTCGACTGGCAAGTGACGAGATTCTATTTGAGAATAAAATACGATTAGACAAAACCACTTATTCAGCAAAGTCAAATAAGTACATTCTCAAAAGCAAAAACAATGAGGAGACCGTCATACTGCACGAACAAATACCCTTTTACCTGCTACGTGAGAAGTACTCAATTCAGGTATTTGTAGAAGTATCTTCGCTTGAGAAGGAACGAAAAGATGAAGAGATGGCGCACAAAGCCAAATCGACATTTATCGCTAACATCAGTCATGAATTACGAACGCCATTAAACGGCATTATTGGCATGACTGACATTCTAATATCATCTGAAAAAGATGATAACGAAAGAAATTTATTATCTGTTGTAAAGCGTTCAGCAGATACATTATTGGCACTAATAAACGACATACTCGACTTTTCAAAAATGGAAGCCGGTCGATTTGAGATTGAATCTATCCCTTTTGATTTGCGTGAGGAAATTGAAGACACTATAAAATCGTTTTCGCCAAGAGCGAAGGACAAAGGCATCAAACTAACCTGGACCTCTTTGATGAAATTACCCGACAACTATCTAGGTGATCAAATCAGAATACGTCAGGTTTTAAATAACTTATTAAGCAACGCCATTAAGTTCACCGATAAAGGACGCATTCATTTAAGTGTTAAACAAGCCCGAGGGGTTAATGGATCGCCTGTCATTCTATTTTCTCTAAAAGACACCGGCATTGGTATCAAACAAGATAAAATCAATACCATTTTCAACTCATTCTCTCAAGAAGATGAAAGTACAACGCGTAAATATGGAGGCAGCGGGTTGGGAATAACTATTTCAAAACAATTGGTGAATATGATGGGTGGTGAAATATGGGTTAATAGTCCTTCAGGTATTTCCGATGAGCCTGATTCGCCTGGTGCGGAGTTTGCATTCACCATTCCTTATAAATCAAAAACGCACAATAAGCATTTCAACTACAATCATATTTCCAATCTTCGTAAAGTAAGAGCCTTTGTTATTTCCGACGAGCCACTTCAGGTTCGAATTCTGATAAAAAACCTTGCATCCTTACACATCGACTACAAGGTACTTCCACCATCTACAGAGTCTATTGATATTATCAGAACCGATAATAAACACCATCTGCTTATCATTGATCATCGCCCCGATTTTAATGGTCTGGAGTTCTTACAAACCATTTACAATCACCGCTTACACAAGCGGATGCCTATTATCATGCAAAGTTCCGATTTTGAACCATCTAACACCTCTTTAGCCAAGCGAATTGGTGCCGATGTGTATTTACGAAAACCCGTTGAATTAAAAACCTTGGAAGAATTTGTCATCCGTTTCTTCCCAAATATTCAGAGCAATAGATTATCCATTGCCCAATTACAAAACACCCAGTCTTTAAAAGTACTTGTAGCTGAAGATAACATTCTTAACCAACGTGTAGCTAAAAACCTGTTTGGCAAAATAGGACACAAAATTGATATTGCATCCAATGGGCTCGAAGCTGTTATTAAGATGCGAAAAAACAAATACGACATTGTTTTTATGGATGTACTAATGCCTGAAATGGATGGCATAGAAGCACTACAACAAATGCGTACAACTGGCGAAAATTGCCCTGTAATAGCCATGACAGCCAGTGTTGATGAGTCGGAGCGAGAACGAGTACTTAATGCTGGTATGGATGACTTCATTACCAAACCAACCAAAGTAGAAGATCTATCGCGCATGATTGCCAAGTGGTGTAATGTTTAGTTTCCAACTTAAAATAAAACCAATAGTTCCTCGTTTGTGTTGATAGACTTTTAATTAATTAGGCATGAGTTTTTATACACATAAGCGCATTTGGAAACTATTTCTTCTTATTGGAGCCATCACTATCGGTTTCTTTACTTTGGTGTATACTGACAATCTTACAAAAGAACTTAAAGAAGAAGAACGTAAAAGTGTTGAAATATGGATTCAGGCTATTAAGCAGATTACTCAAAGTGGAGCCGGTGAAGACGAACTTGGTTTAACACTAGAAGTGATTAGTCAGAATACAACTATTCCCATCATTATTGTAGAAGACGATTCTACCATTAACTCACACCGAAATATTAAACTACCAAAAGAAAACGAGGACCTTGCTCTAAAAAAAGCACTCGGGAAGCTGATGAGTAATGGCGAACCTCTAATTATTGATTTAGGAGGAGACGAATTGCAATATCTGTACTATGACGATTCTGTATTAATTAAAAAACTGGAATGGTTTCCAATCATACAATTATCCATCGTTGCCTTATTTATATTCATTGCCTACATCGCATTTAATGGAGCCCGTAAAGCGGAACAGGATCAGGTATGGGTTGGCATGTCAAAAGAAACTGCCCATCAATTAGGAACACCAACTTCATCGTTATTAGGCTGGGTTGATTTGTTAAAACTTAAAGAAGAAAATGAGGATATTGCCCTGGAGCTTGAAAAAGATGTTGAACGACTACAGGTCATAACCGATCGCTTCTCAAAAATTGGTTCAAAGCCCGAATTAACAGAGCAACCTCTCATACTGGCCATCGAAGAAATCATAAATTACCTGAAGCGGCGTACGGCATCAAACATTCAGTTTTCGATTAATGCTGGCGACATACCTTATTTAATGGTCAATATCAATAAGGTCTTATTTCAGTGGGTGATTGAAAACATCTGTAAAAACGCGGTTGATGCCATTAAGGAACAAGGAGAAATAAACCTTAGTATAAAAAACATCAACGGCCATATACATATTGACATAAAAGACACTGGCAAGGGTCTACAACGTCAGCAATTTAAAACGATTTTCAAACCCGGCTTTACTACTAAGTTACGTGGCTGGGGACTTGGCCTTTCATTGGCAAAACGAATTGTTGAAGGATATCATGGCGGTAAATTATTCGTGAAGGAGTCAGAATTAGGTAAAGGTACCACGTTTAGAATAACACTTCCAAAAGCCTGAAACAACATTACTTATTAAAAATAGAAAAGTAAAAAAAAGTACTTTTCTTTTCTCACGTTGGTTTATTTTATACTTTTGCACAGTTTTTAGAAAGGGAAAAGTGGACAGATTGAGAAACTACGGCATTCCATTCAAAGGATTAAAAGAAGGTAAACACCTGTTTAACTACGAAATAGGTGAAGAATTCTTTAAATTATTTGAACAACCATTGGTTGAAAAAGGAGGGTTAAGAGCAGATGTTGAGTTAAATAAAAGCTCAGCACTTTTGACTTTATCATTTAAAATTGATGGTGATGTGGAAACTGTTTGTGACAATTGCCTGGAAACTTTAACGCTTCCGGTTGAAAACGAATCGCTGATGTACATTAAGTTTGGCGAGGAGTATGATGAACCAACCGAGGAGATTATTGTTTTGCCGCACGAAGAAAATGAAATCAATGTAGCACAATTGATTTATGAATTTATTTGTGTAGCCTTGCCAATAAGGCACGTTCACCCTGAAGATGAAGATGGCAACGTAACCTGCGATGCTGAAATGGTGAATCAACTGGATAATTATTTGGTTGAAGAAAAAACGGATGAGGAGCAGGACGATGATATAGATCCGCGATGGGCGGCTCTGAAAAATTTAGTTGATAAATCAAATAAATAGGTTGAAAAATGGCACATCCTAAGCGAAAGATCTCGAAAACGAGAAGAGACAAGAGAAGAACACACTACAAAGCAGTAGCACCTGCATTGGGAGTATGTTCAAACTGTGGTGCTTCAGTTAAGTTGCATACAGTGTGTGGTGAGTGCGGTTATTACCGTGGAAAATTAGCTGTAGAAAAAGAAGTAACAGCATAGTTTATTGAATCCGCATTCAATAAAATTTGCCCTCAAAGAAATTTGAGGGCAAATTTTGTTTTAGGGCAATAAAAGCAAATCATTTGTATACTATAGCTGATTTCTTACATTTGTACTCGCCCTAAATAAGATGTTTACTAATTGTCTTATCAAACATATGGGATTTTTGTATGTTGATAGGTTATAATATAAATAAGTGGCAGGTGTGGTGCCATTTATAAAGTCATTGAAAATACCGGAAGCAAAAAAATAGTTCATAAATGGAGTTTTAGAATTAATTTTTGAATGTTTCCAATCGGTTTATCACATTGATTATATGTGCATAAGCGAAAAAAGAAAGTGAAATGAAAAAAACCAGTGCAGTAATTACAGCCGTTGGAGGATATGCACCAGATTATATCCTTGATAATCACGAGTTGAGCAAAATGGTAGATACCACCGACGAGTGGATCATGACTCGGGTAGGTATTAAAGAACGTCACATCCAAAAAGGCGAAGGCCTTGGAGCATCAGACATGGGCGTTGAAGCTGTAAATGAAATTTTTAAGAAAACAGGTGTTAAGCCTGAGGAAATTGATTTGGTAATTTGCACCACTGTTACTCCTGACCATCCATTCCCTGCTACTGCAAATATTATTGCTGATAAATGTGGCATTAAAAACGGACACGGTTTTGATTTAAATGGCGCCTGTTCAGGTTTCTTATATGGATTAGACACAGCATCACAATTTATCGTTTCAGGTTCCAAAAAGAAAGTGCTTTTGGTTTGTGCTGAAAAAATGTCGGCCATTACAGACTATACCGATCGTACAACTTGTGTGTTATTTGGCGATGCCGCTGCTGCTATACTTCTTGAGCCTACTGAAGAAGAAATTGGAATTCGCGACAGTATTTTAAGAAGTGATGGTTTTGGCCGTCATCATTTACATATGAAAGCTGGTGGTTCGGTAATGCCTGCTTCACACGAAACTGTAGACCAGAAATTACACTCGGTTTATCAGGAGGGACAGCCTGTATTTAAAAATGCGGTGTCAAAAATGGCTGACGTATCTGTTGAGATAATGGAGCGTAATAATCTTACGGCCGATGATGTTTCGTGGTTAATTCCTCACCAGGCTAACCTGCGTATTATTGGTGCTACTGGTGACAGAATGAATTTACCTAAAGAAAAGGTAATGATTAATATTGAGCGATATGGTAACACCACATCTGCCACTATTCCATTGTGCCTTTGGGAATGGGAAAAAAGCCTTAAAAAAGGTGACAACCTTATCCTCGCAGCATTTGGAGCTGGCTTTACCTGGGGTTCAATCTACCTTAAGTGGGGTTATGATGGCGATAAGTACGCTAAATAAAAAATAAGCTATTAGCTATATAAGAAACGGAGCGCCTCAATAAGCGCTCCGTTTTGTATTTATACTAATTGATTCCTTTTTAAGAAATCACTTGTAGCTATCCATCTTTTCGGCTAGTTCATCTACATCATCAATCTTAAAATCACCGAAGAAAGAAAGCAGAACACCATTCGTCTCTCCTTGAAACAGTATGTGACATTCTGAAACCTTCTTCCCTTTGCGATAAATACGTATTTCCACATCTTCATCCGGATCGTCATCTTCTACCTTATCGTAACGACTAAGCGGCAGATAATTCAATGTAGTTTCTCTAAAATCAATGATTTCTTCATCTTCCGGCGCTTTATAAATCATCAACTTAACCTCAGTTAAATCCCCGGTTACATTACTGTCTTCTCCTTCGTCATCGTCGAAATTAAGATTAACAGCATCGAGCATTGATTTGGAAAAGGACATCATGGTGATGCCAGGCTTTAAAGCCATCTTTTCGAATAACCTATCTGATGGACGATTTTGTGCGCTCAAATTCAATGAAAACGCCACTACTATAACTATTGCAAATACTTGTTTCATAATTATTGTTTTAAGGAGCTGTCGGCAATGCGCCAACAGCCATTAACTTATTCTAATATTCATCAATAAATCGATCCAAATAAGGGCTGACCTCAATACTCTTTCCATAAGGAATTTGGATATTAATAATCACCTTTTGATTACGTACCAAAGCTTCTTCTGCAATTACAAATTTCTTATCAAGATAGATAACAGAATCATTTTGCGACCAACTATACTCGGTGGTTTCAGCATTAAATGCGGCATCATCATCATTAAGTCCACGTGCTTTTTTATCAATTATCATCTGAAACTTTTCACCCTGGGAAATATTAATAATGGGTGCCCCCTCAACTATTAAATCACCATCTTCAGAGAATAACTCCAGATGATCAATATCCATCAGATATTCGCGATCGCTGCTGGAAATCTCATATTCTGAAGCTCTCAGGTATATGGTTTCAGAACTTGTCGGCTGAAATGCATGAACCTTTGACACTGACCCGGATTCCTCAAAGCTCTTGGCAATGCGAATACCTGTGAAGAAAACCAAAACAATACCTGATATCCATAATATTAAGGCAGTCATCCCAACAAATTTACCATGGCTTTTAAAGCGGAATATAAGTTTTAAGCCTAAATACAGTACCACTAAAAATGGAATGCCGATAACCAGCAACGATGCTGCCGTTAATAAGCTTTGATCCATGTATGACAGAAAACGATCGGGGACTGATGCCAGAAGATGTTCACCATCTGTAAAAGCCAAGCCTAGCAACGTGTCCTTAAAGGCAAAAAACCCGACTAATCCCATAATGGATAACACACTCCAAATAACGATGCCTACTCCTAAAATAATTCCAAAGATATTTAAGAGTTGATAAAGACCATTGGCCATGACATCTCCGGTTTTGTTAGCTCTATTTTGCATACGTTTATAATTTGGTTTGTTTTTATATTCTTTAAACTTCGACGATACTGCTTCATATTCTTCCTTGATGTTATCGCCCATTTTTTTAAATGTGATTCCGCCTCGCATTTCAATACGCTGACCTAATGATTTTGCTTTAGGCATGGCAACCCATAGGATAATGTAAATTACAACTGTTATTCCCAACGAAGCAAAAGCCGATACTGCAGCTATAATCCGAAACACTAAAGGATCGACATCGAAGTAAGCTCCCAGGCCAGCACATACGCCTCCAAGAAAACGATCATCCGGATCGCGATACAACGCTCGCTTACCTACATAAGTTGTTGATGACGTTGAACTACCCGATGATTTACTAT
Source organism: Carboxylicivirga marina (assembly GCF_016612505.1). Classification (GTDB taxonomy): domain Bacteria; phylum Bacteroidota; class Bacteroidia; order Bacteroidales; family Marinilabiliaceae; genus Carboxylicivirga; species Carboxylicivirga marina. The sequence goes on along the minus strand of NZ_JAENRR010000002.1, from coordinate 174,403 downwards.
CAGAAGTCTCCTCTCCTACTTCTTCTTCATCAATAATTTCGGTAGGCTCTCCAATGGTATGAATAATCTCTTCGACATCGCTTAACTGAATGGTACATCCCTGGCATTTATATTGAAACAACTCAGCAATTCGCGATTCAATATCCGCAATCACTTCTTGCGCTTCCTCATTATTGCCTAATCGCTGTTTAATGGTATCCAGATAACTATTCAGTCGTTCATAAGCCTCCTCTTCTATTTTAAAGGCTAATCCATCTAGATTTATATTTATTGTTTTATTCATTTTATTCGTAATGAAAGGTTAATCGTAAAACTAATTTCGAGTTAGCACATTAGCATAAAGCCGCCAAATAGCCAGAACAGAACCTTAAGTGCCAGCGATCCCAGCAAAACAAAGGCGATTAAATACAATATAATCTTTAGGACTGTTTTAAAAATCAAACCGATAACTAACAGTACCAATACAATGGTTAAAGCACCCGGAAAGAAAATATGATTAAATGTTGGCGCTATATGAAAACCCAAACCTGCAAACCCAGCTGAGATGCCATGAAAGGCTCCATTAAAAACTGAATGAAATGGCTGCATACTGAACAACATAGCGGCACCAACTACTGCAATAATGATTAGAACAGTAGATTTCTCTCCTTTTGAAAAACGACTAAAAAAACTCTCTCCTTTTTTATACGTTTTTGACTCCTTAAAATTGCCAAACTTTCGTTTCACCTCATCATATTCATCACGAATACTGCGTTCTATATTCTCAATGGTGATACGTTCGCCCCGCATTTGTAACTTTTGAGCCGTTGTACGTGCAGCTGGTAAAGCAATCCAAAGAATTGCATAGATTAATGCCAGTGTACCTGATGTTAAAAAAGTAAGAATAACAGTTAATACACGCACCAAAACCACATCAATACCAAAGTAAGCAGCTATACCGGCACATACACCGCCCAATACACGGTTGTCAATATCGCGGTAAAAACGACGATTGGCCTTTCGAAATACCATGGTTGTTGGAGGGGTATAACTTTTCTTTTGCTCAGGCTCGTCATCTTCAAATTGCTCTGGCTCACCCATGGTAGTTATTACATCTTCAACCATGTCGATGGTTACAACACCAGTTTCCCTATTAATGCGCTCATTAAATATTTCAGCTACCCGGTTTTCAATATCTGTAATAATCTCATCACCGCTCTCCTGATCTCTGAAAGTCGATTCAATTTTATCAAGATATGCTTGCAGGCGAGTATAGGCATCATCGTCGATGTAGAACATGTGCCCGCTTATATTTATGGTTACTGTTCGTTTCATTGTTCTGTTACGTTTTTGGTTTGGTGTATTAAATCAACAGCATTCACAAGTGCATTCCATGAAGCATCCATTTCACCTAAAAATGTTCGACCTTCATCGGTAAGCGCGTAATATTTACGCGGTGGTCCCTGAGTTGACTCCTCCCAGCGGTAGCTAAGGAGTTTCGCATTTTTTAATCGCGTCAATAGCGGATATAGTGTTCCTTCAACAACAATCATCTTAGCTTCTTTCAGTTGATTAATTATATCAGAAGCATAAGCATCGTCATTTGACAGGATGAGCAATATGCAATACTCTAAAACTCCCTTCCGCATTTGCGCTTTTGCATTTTCTACATTCATTCTCCCGGTTTTATAGAGTTAAAATTATTATTCCCTTTTACTAAGCAGTCTTTTTAATTAGCTATCTTATAACTGGTGTATAGAATGCTGTTTAAATAAGAAGGCACTTTCCATGTTCTGATTGTTTTTCTTTTTCTTAGTATTCTTCTTCTCTTTCGGTTGACTCCTTTTTACTGACACTTCTTTTTCAACTACCTCAACTGTCTTTTTATGACTGATGATTTTACAAGTATCCGTTTTTTCAGCTTGAGCATTAAGACCTGCCACAGCAAGTAACATTAGAACTGTAACTGCTGTTACCCGACGATTTGATATTGAATTAAATAATAACATGATTAAAATACTATCTTAAACAATGAATTATGCATTACAAATATACGGCTATAGGATGGTACTTTGCAATGCATAGTACCATATTTTTTTATATTATTTTTTACAAAATCGCTGAAAGTCTTACCAACAATGACTTTCGGAAGAAAAAAAAATTCAATACAAAGCCCTTATTTTCTTACATTTGTGACACAATTCAATGAAAATGCTATTTGATTCAGGATATTTTGCGCTGTTTTTAGCCTCATTTTTGGCAGCTACTGTGATACCTTTTAGTTCTGAGGCACTCCTATCGGGCATGTTAGCAACAAACTACAATTTATATTGGTGCTTAGGACTTGCCACATTAGGCAACTGGTTAGGTGGCATGAGTTCGTATGGACTTGGCTGGCTAGGCAAAATCCAATGGATTGAGAAATATTTAAAAATCAAGCACAGTCAAATCAATAAAACTCAGAAACGAATTAAAGGCAAAGAATTGTGGGTAGCATTCTTTTGCTGGCTACCTGGAGTTGGAGATGTCATTGCTGTTATTTTGGGTTTGCTCAAAGTAAATATTGTATGGGTAAGCATAGGTATGTTTATTGGTAAATTACTTCGATACATCGTATGGGCATTAATTACCTTAGAAGCCATTAATTGGTTTCAGTAATGCGGATGGGATAAGCCATATAAGCAATCAGCTGAATAGCACTCAATACAGCCTCTTTGATGAATAAAAAGGTTCGCACTTCTCTCTATTCTGGCATCTTAACTTTCGCCTTCATACTTGTACCAAGCGACTATTCATCTACCTACTATCTATTTCGTAATTTACCTTATCTCATATTTTCAAATCATCACAATTTTACCCATTTTTGCAGCTCTTTATTAACACATTAGACGAAAACTTATATTCGTTGTTTAAATAAGTTCCAGATGGCAGAAGAAAATATAGTTGAATCAATCAATGCATCGTTTGACAGAGCCGTGCAAAAGAGTAATGCATTAGAGGCTGATTTACAAATAAATCCTGAAAAACACAGAGTCTTAACAGGCGACAGACCAACGGGCAACCTGCATATTGGCCATTATTTTGGTTCATTACAGAATCGAGTACGTCTGCAAAACCTAGGTGTTGAAACCTTTATTGTGATTGCCGATTACCAGGTGTTGACCGATCGTGATGTATTTAAGGATATTTCAAAGTATGTGCAGGAATTAACCATCGATTATTTAGCTTGTGGATTAGACCCTCATAAGTTTAAGACGCATATATTCCCACATAGCCACATTCCTGAATTGAACCAATTATTGGTGCCTTTCTTATCCTTGGTTTCAAACTCAGAATTAAGTAAGAATCCGACTATTAAGGAAGAGATTCAGGCATCAGGACAGAATGTGATTAATGCGGGCATGTACACTTATCCTGTTCACCAGGCGGCCGATATTTTGTTTTGTAAAAGTGATGTGGTACCTGTTGGAAAAGACCAATTACCTCATATCGAATTAACGCGCAACATTGCCAAGCGCTTTAATAAGAAATTTAAAGCTCGCGTTTTCCGTGAACCAGTTGGTTTATTAAGCGAAACGCCAATGATACTTGGTCTTGATGGCGGACAGAAAATGAGTAAGAGCCGTAATAATACCATCATGATTAAGGCCACTGCTGATGAAACTTTAAAAGCGGTCAAGTCGGCCAAAACAGATTCAGAGCGAATGATTACATACGATCCAACGAATCGTCCTGAGGTTGCGAATCTATTACGATTAGCGGCTTTATCAACGGGTGGATCTCCTGAAAAAATTGCTGAAGAAATTGGTGAACAAGGAGCCGGTAAGTTAAAGCAGGTTGTAACAGAAGCAATTAATGAGCACTTCCGCGAAATTCGTGATCGTCGTTCTCAATTAGAAAATGATTTAGACTTTGTGAGAAGCATCTTGCGAGAAGGCATTGCTGAATCACGTAGTGTGGCTCAAAAAACTTTAGAAGAAGTTCGTGCTGCAATGAACATGGAAATCTAAACAATCATTCTGAAAATAAGATTTTAAAGGGGAGCTTGTGCTTCCCTTTTTTTGTGCCTGAATGTTAAATAATTATTAAAACATGTTTCGACGTATTTTTACGTCATTTATTTGACGTAATTTTACGTCGGAATGATTTTTAAAGATTTCCACTTATTATAGAAATTATCAATTTACCCTTAAAATATGCCTCAAGCAAAAACCGATTTATTTGACAATGATCTTCAGGAACTAGCGCTTATATTTAAAGCACTCGGTCATCCGGCACGATTGCAAATCTTAAAGTTTCTTGGCAATCGAGATGCTTGTTTCTCAGGCGACATTACTGAAATTGTTCCTTTAGGACGAACAACGGTTAATCAGCACATTGCCGAGTTAAAGAAAGCAGGACTAATCAAAGGAACTATTCAGGGAAGTAAAACAAATTATTGCCTTAACCCGTGTGGAATAGAAAAACTAACAAAGCTTGGCATTGACTTTTGCACTGAGCTTGAAAACATTAATAATTTTCAATCAAAAGAATGTTAATAATCTAAATAAGAATACAATGAGAATTTTGATTTTATGCACTGGTAACAGTTGCCGAAGCCAAATGGCACATGGTTTTTTACAATCATTCGACAAAAACATTGAAGTATACTCAGCAGGCACCGAAGCTTCAGGTAAACTAAATACAAAGGCCGCTCAGGTAATGAATGAAATTGGTATCGATATTAGTGGCCACACATCTGATTCGGTTGAAAAATACCTTGGTGAAAAATGGGATTATGTAATAACTGTTTGCGGTGGCGCCAATGAAGCATGTCCGGCTTTTATGGGAGACGTTAAGCATCGCCTTCACATTGGCTTTGATGACCCATCACACGTTGAAGGAACAGATGAATTTATCATGAGTGAATTCCACCGTGTGCGCGATGAGATTAAAGAAGGTTTTTACAAGTTTTATACAAAAAATATTAAGTAATACAAATAGCTATCGACTAGTTGCTGGTAGCTTATAGTTCTTTATCATGACTCAAAATAAAAAACAAATTGGCTTTTTTGAGAAATACCTAACTCTATGGGTAGCCTTATGCATTGGAGGTGGTATTTTAATTGGTCACTTCTTTGGTGAAACAGTAACCATCTTGAGCAGCCTCGAAATATCAGGCGTAAATATTCTCGTAGCCGTTTTAGTATGGTTAATGATTTACCCAATGATGCTTCAGGTTGATTTTTCGAGCATCAAAAATGTGGGTAAACGTCCTAAAGGATTAATTCTAACATTAGTCATCAACTGGTTGATAAAGCCATTTACAATGGCCTTTTTTGCCTGGATATTCTTCACTAAACTTTATGGAGCATTTATTGAACCTGAATTAGCCGGAGAATACATTGCTGGAGCTATATTATTAGGTGCAGCACCATGTACAGCCATGGTGTTTGTTTGGTCTTACCTAACCGATGGCGATCCAAACTACACCTTAGTGCAGGTGTCGGTCAATGATTTAATTATATTAGTAGCATTTGTACCTATTGTTGGCTTTTTATTAGGCGTAACCAATATAATAATACCTTATGACACACTCGTAACCAGTGTTGTGGTGTTTGTAGTTGTTCCGCTTTTAGCAGGCACATTAACCAACCACTTTTTGGTAAAAAAGCATGGTGCCAAATGGTTTACTGAAACTTTCTTACCGAAATTTAAGCCAGTCAGTATTTTTGCCTTATTAGCGACATTAGTACTACTATTCGCATTTCAGGGACACAACATCACTGAAAATCCATTGATTATTGTTTTAGTGGCAGTACCACTTATCATTCAAACCTATCTGATTTTCTTTATCGCATGGTTTGGCGGACAAAAGCTCAAACTGCCTCATGCTGTTTGTTCACCGGCTGCCATGATTGGTGCCAGTAACTTTTTTGAATTAGCAGTAGCTGTAGCAATCGCGTTGTTTGGACTGCAATCTCCAGCCGCATTAGTGACTGTAGTAGGCGTTTTAGTAGAAGTACCGGTTATGCTTTCGCTAGTAGCATTAGCCAACAAGTGGAAGTACTAATTATAGTATAAAAATTAAGGCAGAAGGCAGAAGGAAGGAATGAACAAACTTCTGCCTTCTGCCTTAATACTTCTAACTATTTTTTAATTTTGCAGCATGATTTATTTATTGGCAGGCATAGTAGTAGCATTGATATTGGCTTACTTTTTCTCACGTAAGTCAAATGGTGAGGGAGATAATGAAGCGCCGACTGAGGTTGCTGATGATTGCTGTGGGGCCCATGAAGTATGCGAATCCGATAGTTTATTAAGCAGTAACGATAAGGCCGAATATTACGAAGATGAAGAGCTTGATAACTACAAAGAAATGGCCGCAAACAGTTACAATGATGATCAAATAGAACAGTTTCGCGAAGTCCTTATCACCCTTAAAGAAAGAGAAGTAGCAGGCTGGCTCAAAAGTCTTCAGATTCGACAGATTAATCCACCGGACATCATTAGAGAAGAAGCACTAATGATCGTTGCCGAACGTCGTGGAGTGTAAATCGGATGTTAGATTCGCTATTCTACTCTGAACCTGTTCAACATACTATATAGATTAATAGCTTCGATATATACGCTTCGAGCTTCTGACTAATAATCCTATCTTAGTGCTGAAAAATTCAAAATCAAATGAATCCAGCATTAACAGCAAGCATCATCGCCGGATATTTTGGCGTATTAATCCTCATTTCATTTCTTACCAGTAAAAAGTCGGATAACGACACCTTTTTCAGAGGTAATAAGCAATCGCCCTGGTACATCGTATCCATTGGAATGATTGGTGCTTCATTGTCAGGGGTTACTTTTATTTCTGTTCCTGGCTGGGTTGCTTCTACTGGCCTGACTTATATGCAAATGGTGTTTGGTTATTTCTTAGGTTACTTAGTTATCGCACACATACTTTTGCCATTATACTACAAACTAAACCTAACTTCCATCTACACTTATTTAGATGAACGATTTGGATTCTGGTCCTATAAATCAGGTGCTGTCCTGTTTTTATTGTCACGAACCATTGGTGCTTCAGCCAGACTTTACCTGATGGCTAATGTATTACAAATAGCCGTTTTTGATGCCTTCAATATTCCATTTGAAATTACGGTGTTAGTCACCATTTTATTGATTTGGCTCTACACATTCCGGGGTGGTATTAAAACCATTATATGGACCGATACACTACAAACACTTTTTATGCTGCTAAGTGTCGGCATTACGGTTGTAGTTATTTCCAAATCAATGAACTTGTCTTTTTCTGGAATGATCAATACCATTGCCGATAGCGAATTCTCTAAGATATTTGAATTCAGTGATTGGAACTCGAAACAGCACTTTATCAAACAGTTCTTCTCAGGTGCGTTTATCACCATTGTGATGACCGGGCTTGATCAGGACATGATGCAGAAGAACCTTACTTGTCGTAATTTGAAAGATGCTCAGAAAAATATGTACTGGTACGGGTTTTCATTTGTTCCGGTTAACCTGCTATTCCTGAGCTTAGGTGTGTTATTGTTTTTATTCGCCGCCAACCAGGGCATTGCTATTCCTGAACGCTCTGACGACCTGTTTCCAATTATTGCTACAGGCGACTACCTTCCAAAAGTTGTTGGTGTATTTTTTATGCTTGGCTTAGTGGCTGCTGCCTATTCAAGTGCCGATTCAGCGCTAACTTCACTTACCACTTCATTCTCCGTTGATATTTTGAATGTTGAAAAGAAAAGTGATGCACATGCCAAAAAGATACGTTTTAAGGTACATATTGCATTTAGCGTACTATTGGCTGTAGTTATCCTCTTGTTCCGAATATTTAATAATGACAGCGTTATCAGCACGGTTTTTAATCTAGCAGGTTACACTTACGGACCATTATTAGGCCTGTATGCCTTTGGATTATTTACAAAACTCAAAGTTCACGATCGCTATGTACCGCTTATTGCCATTTTATCACCAGTAGTTATTGGCCTATTGGATTACAACTATTCTATGGGTTTCGAAAAGCTAATTTACAATGGTGCATTTGCATTTATCGGCCTACTCCTAATCAGTAAGTGGAATAATAATTAGAGTTGTTTTGGTGACTGTACCTGATTGTTTTCCATAGTAAATCCAAAACTTTCAAGTGGTTTTTCATAAGGCATATAGAAGTCACCATCATCATCAATAACAAGGCGATGATTTAACTCAGGAAAGTCTATCTTAGTTAAATCACGCATTTTAAATACTACGGCATTACTACGATCACGTAAAGTACCTTTGCCTTTTATCTGATGGTACGAATGAATCTTTCCACGTACAAAAGAACCATCATCATTGGTCCATATTTGAACCACAGGCGATAAACCATTGGCACCTGTTAAATTAAAACGACTATAAGTACAAAAATTACCTAAACTATAAGCGATAAAACGATCCTTGTAGATCTCGATGGAACGCGGCACATGTGGTCCATGACCAAAAACGACATCAGCACCAGCATCAATCATCGCATGTGAGAATTTATATACATTCCCCCGATTTTCGCCATAGAAAATCTCTGTTTCCCGGGTCACATGCATATGTTTTTTTCCTTCTGCCCCACCATGAAATGAAACGATGACATAATCACAACTTTCTGATAATGATTTTACAATTTTGGCAGCACCTTCAATGTCGCCTATTTGAGCGGTACCTGTATTGGGTGCAAAAGCACACATACCAATTATCTTTCCATTAACCTCCGTAATTACTGAAGGTTTATTCATTAATCCAGCATACGCAATTTCAAGGTTATCCAGTAAATGGCGGGTAGTTTTTAATCCTTCAGGACCAAAATCGCGAATATGATTATTGGCAATACTCAACAAATCAAAACCTACCTTTTTTAACACTGGTGCATAACGCGTAGGCGTTTTAAAAGCATAGCATTTACTTAAGTCTTTACAGCGTTTAAACACATCACCTTCATCCAGAAAAGCACCTTCCAGATTACCAAAAACCAAATCGGCATCGGCAAAAACAGGAGCAACTTCTTGCAATATTGGCCACGGATCATCCTTAGGCGGCAAATAGTCTTCTGAAGGGAAATGCGTCCCTAACATCATATCGCCTACTCCTACAAACGACAATCCATTATTGCTTTGTGACAGCATTGTAAGCGACCACATAAAAACACAGACTGATAAAGAAAATTTCAACATGCTTTTTGCCATTTTGCTTATAAAGATACAATTTTGCTATTGAGCCCAAACAGCTGCATTTGGCTTTTCGCCAAAATACCGTTAATATTGTGTTATAGCAATCAATAACAGCGGTCGTAAAATTCGAAATCATGCCTTACAAAGAGCAAAAAATAGAGAAATTGTTCTACCCCATTGGGGAAGTTGCTGAGATGTTCAATGTAAATACATCGTTGATACGTTTTTGGGAGAAGGAATTTGATATTATTAAACCGCACAAAAACAAAAAAGGCAACCGGATGTTTACGCCTAAGGATGTGGAGAATTTTCACCTCATTTTTCATTTGGTTAAGGAAAAAGGCATGACGCTTAAAGGCGCTCAAAAAAAATTGAAAGAGAATCATGATGATACTGTCAATAATTTTGAAGTGGTGTCTAAACTAAAAGACATCCGTGAATTATTGGTTGAAATTCGTGATAACATAGATTAAGACAAAGTGCAGATTCAGGAAATAATTAACGAATTGGAGCAATTCGCTCCATCGGCCCTCAAAGAAGATTTTGATAATGTAGGACTATTGGTTGGCGATGCCAGTCATCAGGCCACTGGCGTACTTATTACTTTAGATATTACTGAACAGGTAATTGATGAAGCCATTAAAATAGGATGCAATCTGATTGTTTCTCACCATCCTATTATGTTATCAGGCCTAAAAAAAATAAATGGACGCAATGCCACCGAGCGAATGGTCATTAAAGCCATCCAGAATAACATTGCTTTATATGCCTCGCACACCAATGCCGATTCGGTGATAAATGGCGTAAGTGGTAAAATGTGCGAAAAGTTAGGGCTCGAAAATTGCAAAATTCTGTCCCCTAAAAAAGAAAACTTACTAAAGTTGGTAACGTTCGTACCTACTGAACATGCCGGGAAAGTGCGTGAAGCCATTTTTAAGGCAGGTGCCGGTCAAATTGGCAACTACGATGCTTGTAGCTACAACACGAGTGGCGAAGGAACTTTCAGAGCTGGCCATGGTGCCAATCCTTTTGTTGGTGAAGTAGGAAAAATACATCAGGAAGAAGAAGTACGAATTGAAACAATTTTACCTGCCTACCTGAAAGGGCGTATTATTGGCGCACTATTAAATGCACATCCATATGAAGAAGTAGCCTATGATTTATACCCTTTGGCCAATGAATGGACAACAACTGGCATAGGTATGGTTGGCGAATTACCTCATGAGGTGGATGAAGCCACTTTTTTAAACCGATTAAAAAATACTTTTCAAACAGGATGTGTTCGTTACACGAATCTTTTGAATAAACCCATTAAACGTGTGGCACTTTGTGGCGGTTCAGGTAGCTTTCTGTTAGGCAAGGCAATAGGTGCAAAAGCCGATGTTTTTGTGACCGGAGATATTAAATATCATCAATTTGCCGATGCTGAAGACCTGATTTTAATTGCTGATATTGGACATTTTGAGAGCGAACAATACACTAAAGAAGTTTTTTTTGAGATACTTACAAAAAAATTCTCTAATTTTGCAATCCATTTATCGAACGTGAATACGAATCCCGTAAATTATTTATAACAGCATGGCAAAAGCAAATTCGAAAGCAAATGCACAAGAGATGACAGTAGAGGAGCGCTTAAAGGCTCTTTACGACCTACAAAGCGTAGAGTCATCAATTGATAAAATTCGCACCCTTCGTGGTGAGCTTCCATTGGAGGTTCAGGATTTGGAAGATGAAGTAGAGGGGCTTGAAACTCGTATGGGTAACCTTGATGGAGAGGTTAAAAATTTAAATGACGCCATCCTGAGTAAAAAGAACGAGATTAAAGAAGCTGATTTACTTATTAAGAAATACGAAGCCCAGCAAGGTAACGTACGTAACAATCGTGAATTCGACTCATTGTCTAAGGAAATAGAATTCCAGAAATTAGAGATTGAGTTATGCGAAAAGCGTATCAAAGAGTTTACTGTTGAGCTTAAAAATAAGAAAGAACTTGGCGAGTCGTCAAAAACATTGGTTGAAGAGCGTAAAGCTGATTTATCGGCTAAACAAAAAGAGCTTGAAGAGATTGTTGGCGAAACTCAAGTTGAGGAAGAGCGCATGATGGAGAAATCTGATAAGATTCTGAACATCATTCCTGAGCGTTTACAAATTGCCTTTAAACGTATTCGCAAGAATGCACGCAACGGCTTAGCAGTTGTAACTGTTGAACGTGATGCTTGTGGCGGTTGCTTTAACAAAATTCCACCTCAGCGCCAAATGGACATTGCATCTCGCAAAAAAATTATCGTTTGTGAGTACTGTGGTCGTATCTTGGTTGACAATGCCATTGGTGGAGAAGCTGAATAAGCTATATCTTAAATAATATATTTGCAGCCGGACTTGTTCCGGCTGTTTTTGTTTATAGCTTTTAGTATTTTTAAGCCAATGAAGCACATCCTGACCATACTTTTCACTTCGCTCTTTGCAGTCTCAACATTTGCACAGCAAGAGCATTTTTTATCAATTGAAGGTCAGAATGAATTACAACAAACCTACCATACGCCTGAAGCTGATATTCTATCATTAATATCAGCAAGATCAGAGGCCAGCCTGCAGGATGAATATCTTCGTTTATACGGTTTGTTTATCGCTTATCAGGTGAATGAGAGAGAACTTTTTGCAAATACTTTTCATAAAGACATTGACCAATTTGAAGTCCAGTTTGATGTATCTGACCGTCAGCAGTTGATGCTGGTGACCTTACTTATTCAACAAAGCCTGTTGCACTGGAATTCAGGTTCAAATACTGATGGTGCCCGTTCATTTTACAAAGCACATCGGCTATTTCGCAGAATTAATGCAGAAAGCTACCCCAATGAATATCAAAAGCTACAGGCTATATTCAATGTATTTCTTAGTCAGATTCCAGTAAATTACCAGTTTTGGGCTTCTCTTTTTGGACTGGAGGGTGATTTAAATAAAGGGCTCAGTGAAATGAAACAATACGCTCAAACGAATATTAATAACCAGGAAGCACAGGTTCTCTACTCCTATTGCCTGCTGAAGTTTGGCAATGCCAGGAAAAAAGAAACAATTCTTCTGATTCAACAATCACAGAACAACGCTTCTCCCATTTTAAATTTTGTACTTGCTTCACTTGCAGTTAAAAATAGAATGGGACAAGATGGGTTGGATTTCATGGAATCAATAGAAGCCAAGCAGTTTGATTCTTTCCCCTTACTACAATACCAACATGCCCGAGTCAAACTCAATCAACTCGACACTAATAGTTACAATGCATTACAAAGCTTTCTTTCAAATTATTCAGGGAATTCATTTAAAACAGACGCTATGATGCGTCAAGCCTGGTATTTCCACATACAACATGATAATCAAAAGCGCGATAGTCTCATTCAAATTATTCATCAACAAACAAAACTTCCCACCACAAATGACAGACAAGCTGCGAAAGAAGTTGCTCAACTGAAGTCGGTACCTGTCGATCTGCTCAAAGCACGTTTGTTGTACGATGGAGGTTTCTACAATGGTGCTCATCAACTACTTTCGACGATTGACCCTAACGAACTTGAGTCGTTTTATCTGGCCGAATTCTTCTATCGTTTAGCTAAAATAGATGTGGAACTGAATAAGCATCTTGAAGCTATACAATCCTTTGACAAAGTTATAGAAGTGACTCAAAATGACACGCGATACATTGGGCCTTATGCAGCCATTGAAGCGGCAAAAATCATGCTCTCACAAAACAACATGCACAGATGTCGGTTCTATCTTGAGCAAGCCAGTCAACTCAACACAGGAGAATACGCCATTGATATCAAACGTAAAATCACTGCATTCAACTCTAAGATTGACTCTGCTCAGTAGGCAAGAAAAATTTGAACATCGTTAATTTGACATTTCAAATGTAATTCTGAAAGAACTGAGCTAATAAAACTCTATTCTCTTAGAGACACGCATGTTACATCAGCACCATAGAGGCTATCATTCATTAAAATATTTACCAAATACTTTTACCAGTCTCAAAATTTGAGACTGGTATGGTTTATTATTGTATCAATCTTTTAATGAACAAATAATCGTCATATGAAAAAACTATTACTCCTTCCCCTATGTCTTTTGATTGTAAACCACAGCAACGCACAAATCTTAATTAATGAGATTGATCCTGATCAAACAGGTTCAGATGTCGCAGAGTTTATTGAACTTTACAATTCTTCTGCTTCAAGTATTTCATTAGATGGATACGAACTGGTCTTGTACAATGGAAGCGACAATGCTTCTTATGCCAATTATCCCTTGGATATCTACAGTATTGAAGCCAATGGCTATTTTGTCATTGGAAATGTAGCCGGGGCTGATATTTCATTAAGCAGCTTACAAAATGGCACTGATGCAATTGCCCTTTATAAAGATCACCCAAACAGTTTCACAAACGATACGCCTTTGACATTAGATAATTTAGTTGATGCTGTTGTCTATGGAAATTCCCCAAATGAGGTATTATTGACGCTCCTTAATGCGGATGAAGTACAATTAATTGATGATACAGAAACCTCCCTGCAACGAGATACTGATGGCGCAGGAGGTGCCAGAAATACATCCGCTTTTGTTTCAAGAACTCCAACGCCCGGAGCATCGAACAGTACAGCAACAAATAGTTATACTCCAAAAACAGAGAAAATTAAAGTTATCCCTAATCCATTTTATAATGATATAAGAATCGAATCAAGCCGTAAAATAAAAGCTATTCATTTATTTAATGCTGCGTGCAACCAGATTCTTAAAAACAACAATTCAATCGATGGATATATCGAGACTACTGGTCTTAAAGCTGGCCTATACATATTACAAGTTGATTTTTTTGATGGTAATACGACAACTCAAAAAGTGATCAAAAAGTAAAACTTTCCTCCCTAATATTTCATGGCTGTCATCTTATATAAGGATGGCAGCTTTTTTAGTAAAAGAAAAGGCTTGTCAAATGACAAGCCCTTCCGTTTTTTCGATTGATTGGGTAATATATTAAAATAAGCCATCTATCAAGTTATCATCCGCCATATTTGGGATGGTTACTTTTAAATTCGGATTAGCTTTCATGGCACGTTTGATAGCAAAAACGGCACCTTCGTTACGAGCCCAGCTACGGCGTGAAATACCATTATTCACATCCCAGAACAACATGTTGGTTAAGCGGCGATGAGCATCGTCAGAACCATCTAACACCATTCCAAAACCACCATTCATTACTTCACCCCAGCCTACGCCACCACCATTGTGGATAGATACCCATGTGGCTCCGCGGAACGAATCACCAATCACATTTTGAACAGCCATATCAGCTGTAAATTGCGAACCATCATAAATATTTGATGTCTCACGATATGGGCTATCAGTACCCGATACATCGTGATGATCGCGACCAAGTACAACGGGTGCCGAAATACGACCATCAGCAATGGCTTTATTAAATTCGGCAGCAATGCGTGTACGTCCTTCGGCATCGGCATATAGAATGCGTGCCTGCGAACCAACAACCATCTTATTTTTACCTGCTTCTTTAATCCAAAGAATATTATCAGCCATCTGTTGCTGAATCTCAATTGGCGACTCCTGCATCAACTCTTCCAATACATCGGTAGCAATCTTATCGCTTACTTCAAGATCTTTTGGATCGTTGCTGGCACATACCCATCGGAACGGACCAAATCCAAAGTCGAAACACATAGGCCCCATAATATCCTGTACATACGATGGATACCTGAAGTCGCCCTTATCATTCATAATGTCGGCACCGGCACGGCTTGATTCTAACAAGAAAGCATTTCCGTAATCAAAGAAATACATACCATTATCGGTACATTTGTTAACCGCTGCCACATGACGACGTAAGCTTTCCTGTACTTTTTCTTTAAATAAGTCAGGATTTTCGGCCATCATCTGGTTTGACTCCTCAAACGATAATCCTACCGGGTAGTAACCTCCTGCCCACGGATTGTGTAACGACGTTTGGTCAGACCCCATATCTACCTTGATGCCTTCTTCAGCAAATTTCTCCCACACATCAACCACGTTACCCTGATAAGCTATTGACACGACTTCTTTAGCAGCTTTCGCTTTCTCAACACGGGCAACCAACTCATCTAAATCCGAAATCACTTCGTCAACCCATCCTTGCGAATGACGCGTATACGTTGCCTTTTCATTCACTTCAGCAGTTATACTAATCACACCTGCAATGTTACCTGCTTTAGGCTGAGCACCAGACATACCACCTAATCCTGCTGTAATAAACAGCTTACCGGCTAAGTCAGTTTTACCACCTGAAATTTTACGCCCTGCGTTTAAAACGGTAATGGTTGTACCATGCACAATTCCCTGAGGGCCAATATACATAAATGAACCGGCTGTCATTTGACCATACTGTGTCACACCCAAGGCATTGAATTTCTCCCAATCATCAGGCTTAGAGTAATTCGGAATCATCATACCATTGGTTACAACAACGCGAGGTGCATCTTTATGTGAAGGATACAAGCCCATTGGATGACCCGAATACATTACTAAAGTCTGCTCATCTGTCATCTCAGCCAGATATTTCATACAAAGACGATATTGTGCCCAGTTTTGGAAAACAGCACCATTACCTCCATAAGTGATTAACTCATGAGGATGCTGCGCCACAGCATAATCCAAATTATTCTGAATCATCAGCATAATAGCTGCTGCCTGCTTTGATTGATGAGGAAACTGCTCCAGGTGACGAGCTTTCATCTCATAATCCGGACGCAAACGGTACATATATATACGTCCGTAAGTATTTAACTCTTCTAAAAATTCAGGAGCTAATTCTCCGTGTTCTTTCTCAGGAAAGTAGCGTAGAGCATTACGTAATGCCAGCTTCTTCTCACCTTCACTTAGTATTTCCTTACGCTTTGGCGCATGATTAATGCTTGCTTCGTAAGCCTTAGGTGCCGGCAACACCTCAGGAATTCCTTCGAGTATTGCTGCCTGAAATGATTTAGTATCCATATATAAAGTTTTTGTCTTTTCGATTTTGAGCGAAATTACAAGCTTATTTATTTCATATACATGACAAAAGGCAAATTGAGCAAAATCAGGTTTTTAAAATAGCCGCCAGAAGCTAAAGCCAAGTCGCTAGCTAAATCAACGATTACAACATTCTAAAGCCTCATTGTATTTTAGAATAATGAGAATCCTAAACATAAAAAGACAGCTAAATTCTAAGATCAAGTTTCTAGCCTGTATAACAAGGTGATAAAAGTCGTTTCTCTTTGTTGTTAAAAACTGTATATTGAAATCCAATTTTTAAAAATCATTAATCATGTTTTCAAAAGAGACGTATATAAATAGACGTAAGCGACTTGCTGAGAAGGTTGAGTCGGGGCTAATACTAATGCTAGGGAACAGCGATGTACCAATGAATTACAAGGATAATGTGTACCACTTCCGCCAGGATAGTACCTTCTTATATTTCTTTGGGATTGACTTACAAGACCATGCAGCCATCATTGATATTGATAACAACAAAGAATACTTATTTGGTGATGATATCTCATTAGGGCATATCATTTGGATGGGGCCGCAACCTACCATGTCTGAAAAAGCAGCATCGGTAGGTGTTGAGAATACAAGACCAATGGCCGATTTAGCTAAGATGATTAGTAATGCTCTTAAAACAGGTCAGAAAATACATTTCAATCCTCCATATCGTGGTGAAAATATTATGTGGTTGGCCGATCTATTGGCTTGTCATCACAATGAGGTTCAGAACAAGACATCTCTTGAATTAACAAAAGCTTGTATTGAAATTCGCTCGGTTAAGGAACTGTGTGAAATTGAAGAAATGGAGCGCCACATGGCCACCGCCTACCAAATGCACACAACAGCTATGCGTATGGCTCAGGATGGTGCTACCGAGCAACAAATTACAGGTGCCATGGAAGGCATTTCTATGAGTGGCGGCGGAATGGTTTCATTCCCAATTATTTGTAGCAAGCGTGGTGAAACGTTGCATAACCACGATCACAGTAATACATTGCGTGCTGGCGATTTATTATTGGTTGATGGCGGTAGCGAATCACCTTTACATTATGCAACCGACCATACGCGTACATCACCTGTAGGTGGAAAATTCAGTCAGCGTCAGAAAGAAATTTACCAAATTGTAGTAGATGCTAATAACGTTAGCCGCGAAGCAACTAAACCAGGGGTAACATACAAAGAAGCTCACCTGGTAGCGGCACGTGTCATTGCATCCGGTCTTAAAGACTTAGGTTTGATGAAAGGTGATGTTGATGAAGCTGTTGCAGCTGGTGCGCATGCGATGTTCTTCCCACATGGATTAGGTCATATGATTGGTTTAGATGTTCATGACATGGAAGATTACAACGACACCTTGGTTGGTTACATGGATGAGATGGAGCGCAGTACACAATTTGGCTTATCAGCGCTACGCCTAGGTCGCACTTTACAGCCTAACTGGGTGGTGACCAACGAGCCTGGCATCTATTTTATTCCTGCCTTAATCGATACATGGAAGGCTGAGAAAAAACACACCGACTTTATCAACTACGATAAAGTAGAAGGATATAAAGATTTTGGAGGTGTTCGTTTAGAAGACGATATTTTGGTAACTGAAGATGGTTGTCGCATTCTTGGTGAGCGTATTCCAATTACTGTTGACGAAGTGGAAGCCACTGTTAGTGAAGGAAAAAAATAATAGCGGCTAGAAGTTAGAAACTAGAAATTAGCTTTTATTTTTTCACGAAGAAAGTCCGGCCTTGAGCTATTTAGCACATATGGAGGCTTTTTGATAATTTTTAAAATACTGCCGCTAGTGTCTAGTTTCTAGCCTCTGGCGGCTATATCATAAAAGTAAATCATGAAGAAACTACAATTATTAATGCTTGCTGGCGCCATTGCATTTGGTGCAACGGCACAGGAAGAGCAAAAAAGCACCATTGAGTTTACGCCGGTGCACGACATTAAAACCACACCTGTTAAAAGCCAGGACAGAACAGGAACTTGTTGGTCATACGCCACTACTTCTTTTCTTGAAACAGAAATCATTCGTCAGAATGGTCCTGAATTAAACCTTTCGGAAATGTACTTTGTACGTTATGCTTACCCCGAAAAAGCTCGTTTATATGTGATGGCTCATGGCAAAGGTAATTTTAGCGAAGGAGGGCAAGCCCATGATGTCATGAAGGTTGTGGCAGAACATGGCATTGCTACAGAGGAAGCTTATCCGGGACGTCGTGATGTTAGCAAGCCGCATAATCACTCCGAATTGGCCTCATCACAAAAAGTTCTACTTGACAACTACATTAAAGGCCGCAAAGCTTCACCATCATCAGTATGGTACAAAGTACAAGACGCTATCTTAGATATCTATTTAGGCGAGGTGCCTGCTCAGGTGGACGGCAAAACACCACAGGACTATGCTAAAGAGGTGAAAATTGATGCTGATAATTACATCGAATTAACATCGTATACACATCACCCTTATTACACAGCCTTCAACCTTGAAGTACCGGATAACTGGAGCGATGACTTTTATTACAACCTACCATTAAAAGAATTAATGGTTGTGATGGACAATGCTTTGGCCAACAACTACTCGTTTGTTTGGGATGGTGATGTTAGTGAAAAGTTTTTCTCACATAAATTGGGTGCTGCTATTATTCCTGTTGATGAGGAAAAAGGCTTTGCTCCACAAGAAGAAAAAGAAATTACGCCAGAGCTTCGCCAGGAAGCTTTCTTATCCTGGCAATCGACCGATGATCACTTGATGCATATCACTGGTTTATCAAAAGATCAAAACGGTACCGCGTATTACAAAACAAAAAACAGCTGGGGAACCAACCGTGGCGGTTATGATGGTTATCTATATATGTCAGAAAGTTATATGCGTCAGCACACTGTTGCCATAATGGTACACAAAGACGCTATACCAAAAGCTATTAGAAAAAATTTAGGCATTTAATAATGCCCAAAGCATAAAAAAAGGCGTTGTGGCAAAGGGTTAATATATAGTGAACCAGCCGCAGCGCCTCTGTGTTTATTGAAAAAAGAGTTTAAGAATTGTCCCATTTATTCTTAAATCAATCACTTAAAAATTAATCCAAATGAAACACTTAGTACTAATGTGTATGTTAGCTGTTACAGGCTTATCGGCTGTAGCACAGGTCAATTACAAAACACGAGAAGAAGTTCCGGAGAAGTACAAATGGAACTTTGATGATATCTATACAAGTTGGGACGCCTGGGAAGCTGATCTAAAAGCGATTACCCAGGATATGGAAACCATACAAACCCACAAAGGTAAGTTAGGTGAAAGCGCTGATAATTTACTGGCCTTAATGCAAGTGCAGGAAGACTTGATGAAGAAGGCCTACAAAGCCTATCAATTTGTTTCGCTTCAAAGCACTGTTGATAACCGCAATATGGAGCTTCAGGCTAAACTTCAGAAAGTACAATTGATGTTTGCACAGTTTGGCGTTGAAACAGCCTGGATGTCACCCGAAATGCTTCAGATTCCTGAAGAAACGATGAAGCAGTGGATTGCTGATAATGATGCCTTAAAAGTTTATCAGTTCGATCTATTGGACATGTACCGCTTACAGAAGCATGTATTAAGTGAAAAAATGGAACAGTTGATGTCGTATTATTCTAATGTGACAGGAACAGCTGGCAATGTATTTAAAGCATTATCTACTGCCGATATAGAATTTCCAGAAGTGGAATTATCAAGTGGTGAAAAAGTAAAAGTGACGCCTGGTGGCTATTCTAATGTAGTAACGAATAACCAAAATCAGGATGATCGTCGTATCGCTTATGAAGCCTTTTACGATGTATATTATAAGAATAAGAATACCTATGCAGCCATTTATAATGGAATCGTTCAGTCGGATTGGGCTTCGGCTCGTGCGCGCAAATATCCAACTTGCCTCGATGCTGCTTTAGAAGGTAATGCCATTCCTACCGACGTTTACCTAAACCTTATTAACACCGTTAAAGAACACACAGCTCCTGTTCAGAAATACACTAAGCTACGTAAGCAAGTATTAGGACTTGAGAAGTATTATGGATATGATGGCTCAATAAGTCTGGTTGATTTTAATAAGAAATACCCTTATGATGAAGCCGTTGACATCGTAACAGCATCAGTATTGCCTCTAGGTAAGGATTACCAGGCCAAGCTAAAAACAGCTACCTCAAGCGGCTGGTTAGATGTATATGAAAATCCGGGGAAACGCTCTGGGGCCTTCTCATCGGGTGTATATGGTGTTCATCCTTACATGTTATTAAACTACGATGAAACCTTGAATTATGTGTTCACCCTGGCCCATGAATTAGGTCATACAATGCACACCACACTTTCTAATGAAACACAGCCATTTGCTACTCATAACTATACGATTTTTGTGGCTGAGGTAGCGTCGACTTTCAATGAGCACCTGTTGCTTGAATACATGATGGAAAATACAAAAGATCCATTAGAGCGCATTGCTTTATTGAATCAAACCATCAAGGGAATTATTGGAACCTTCTATGCACAAACGATGTTTGCCGATTACGAATATCAGGTTCACACAATGGCCGAGCAAGGTCGGCCTATTAATGCTGACATCCTAACCAACGTTTGGAAAGAATTGGCCAATACGTATTATGGTGATATCTCAGAAGAAACCATGTATTCAGGTTATGCATGGACTCGCATTCCTCATTTTTACAATTCTCCATTCTATGTATACCAGTATGCAACGTGTTTTGCATCATCGGCCAAGTTATATAAAGATGTAACCGAAGGTAAAAAGAAAGACCGCAAAGCGGCGTTAGATCGTTATATCACTCTGCTTCAATCTGGTGGCAACGATCATCCGATGGAACAGTTGAAAAAAGCTGGTGTTGATTTAACGCAGAAAGAAACCATTATGGCAGTTATTAATCAGTTGGACGTATTGGTTGATCAATTAGCGCTTGAATTGGAGAAATTAGAGAAATAGAACATGAGTAGTTGAAATTCCTTTTAAAACGAAATTCCTATTCATTCATATCTAAAAGGTGGCCATGCGGTCACCTTTTTTTTGTGAAAGGCTTCATACGATTCGTGCTTTAGATGTGCTTAACGGGTATTTCGTTGCTTATGGCATTTCCCTAAAACATGAATATTTTTGTCTATTGCTTATTTCTAATACCACTTTCGCTTTCTCACTTCCCTTGAATGCGAAAAAAAATGGCTCAATATGATATTTAGTGGGTAATACTCTTACTATCATTCTGGGGTTTTCAACCCCAAACCCCGACTTCATTTTTTCAAAGATGAAAAAACGCAAGCAAAAAAATCTTTGGCTACGCCTGCTTAAGCTCATAAAACTACGGTTGATTGACTGGAATCGTTTAAACTCACTTCGCTCGAACAGAAAACGATTCTTAAACGTCATATACAACCTTGTTTTATGGCTCACCAGCCAAGGCCATAGGGTAATTCTTGGGCTTGCTCACTCTAATCCATACAGAACCAAAAAAATTGCTGTGAGTAAAAAAATAAATGACTGTACTAACATCATTTAAGCACATCTTCCCTCATATCCTGAGCAAAAGGGGAAGTACCGTGCCTAAGGCTCGGATGGAGATTCTCGATTACACAAAACAAAAAAGAGGCAACTCAACAGTCACCTCTTTTCTCAATTTCGTATTTTCGAATTAACTCTTCCCTAATCAAATGTCTGATTCGAATTAGTCGATATTTGAATCATTTTATCATACTGCTCAGCAGTAAAATCTTCTTTAAAATAGTAGTGATGCGGGTTTACTTTTTTACCCTTAACATGCACCTCGTAGTGTAGGTGAGGCGCTGTACTACCTCCTGTACTCCCCACATAACCGATAACATCACCGCGCTTCACTTTTTGCCCTTTCTTTACATTGAAATCATGCAAATGAGCATAAAGTGTTTTGTATCCAAACCCATGATCAATCTCAATACGCTTACCATATCCCGAACTAATCTTCCCAACAGTTATGCGAGAAACTACACCATCTGCTGCTGCGTATATATCAGTACCTGTTGGTGCAGTAAAATCCATTCCCCAATGCATTCGCTTATCTTTGTAGATAGGATGAATCCGGGGTCCCCAACCTGATGCGGTGCGACGCAAGTCTCGATTGGAGATAGGCATAATAGCCGGCGTACATCTCAACATCTCTTCTTTGCGCATGGCCAGCGAAATAACTTCATCAAATGAAGTCGACTGTACATACAACTGCTTCATTACAATATCCAGACGTCGGGCTGTTGAAACAACCATATCTGCATTATTCATACTTTCCAGATGTTGATAGCGATTCACACCACCAAAACCTGCTCTTCGAATGCTATTAGGAATACTGTCGGCCTGAAAAATAGTACGATAAATATTTTCGTCACGTAATTCTATATCATCCAAAACCAATTCAAGCTGATCCAGCTTTTTATTCATGACATCGTATTGCGCCAATAACTGATGGTTTTCTCTCTCTAATCGTTTCTCTACCGGGCTTTTAATAACATGCGGGTAAATAAAGAAACTAAGCACACCTACCAATAATACAAATAATGAATAGATGGATGCTCTGGATATATAATACTTATAACCTTTATCAATTTTATCGTAGCTAAGCGTTTCTGGATTATAACGATACTTAACTTTTGACATAGTACGGGTGTTTTACTTTTTAATTAGAAAAATTGGGCACTAATCGGTCCAAAATTACTTAAATAATCTAACTTTGCAAGGTTTTTTATTGTACATAACACCTTGATATAAAATTTACGAGATATGATGACGGCCTCTGAAGTAAGGAAGAGTTTTCTTGATTTCTTTAATTCTAAGCAACATAAGGTGGTGTCTTCGGCACCAATGGTGGTGAAAAATGACCCAACACTGATGTTTACCAATGCTGGTATGAATCAGTTTAAAGATATCTTTTTGGGTAATAATCCAGCCGAAAGTTCGCGAGTGACGAACTCTCAGAAGTGTTTACGCGTTTCGGGAAAACACAATGACCTTGAAGAGGTAGGTCACGATACCTATCACCATACGATGTTTGAGATGCTAGGTAACTGGTCATTTGGCGATTACTTTAAAAAGGAAGCCATTGCCTGGGGCTGGGAGTACTTGACGGATGTGCTAAAGGTTGAAAAAGATCGCTTGTACGTGACTGTTTTTGAAGGTAGCAAAGAAGATAACGTGAGTCGTGATGACGAAGCTGCTGCTGCCTGGGAAGAATGGATTGATAAAGACCGCATCATCAACGGAAACAAAAAAGATAACTTCTGGGAAATGGGCGAAACAGGTCCGTGTGGTCCTTGCTCCGAGATACATATTGATATGCGCCCCGATGATGAGCGTGCCAAGGTTGATGGCAAGTCATTGGTGAACATGGACCATGACCAGGTAATTGAAATCTGGAACCTGGTATTTATTCAATACAACCGCATGTCGAATGGTGAACTTAAGCCACTTCCGAATAAGCATGTAGATACCGGAATGGGATTTGAACGTTTAGTACGTGTTATTCAAAACAAATCATCGAACTACGACAGTGATGTCTTCACCCCTATCATCAACAAAATTGCTGAGCTTAGTGGTTTTGAATATGGTAAAAGCGAGGAGATAGACATCGCCATGCGCGTAGTAGCCGACCATGTGCGTACAATTTCATTCTCTATTACCGACGGTCAATTACCATCAAATAATAAAGCAGGTTATGTGATTCGTCGTATTCTTCGCCGAGCTGTACGTTACAGCTACACCTTCTTAAACAGCAAACAGGCATTCGTATATAAATTGGTTGACACACTTATTGCAACCATGGGTGATGCCTTCCCTGAATTAGTGGCGCAAAAAACACTTATTGAGAAGGTTATTAAGGAAGAGGAAGAATCATTCCTTCGCACTTTAGCAACAGGCATCAGCATGTTGGATAAGATCATGACTGAAACCAAAGCCAAAAACTACAATGTAGTGAACGGAGCTGTTGCTTTTGAATTGTATGATACCTTTGGTTTCCCATTGGACTTAACCGAGCTCATCCTTAAAGAAAATGATCTGGTGGTGAACCGCGAGGAGTTTGAAGGCGAAATGCAGAAGCAAAAAGACCGAGCACGTAATGCCTCTGCTATTGAAACAGACGACTGGGTAGTTCTTCAGCAAGATGATCGCGAAGAATTTATCGGCTACGATTACCTGGAATCGGATGTATTCATTACCCGCTACCGTAAGATAAAACAGAAGAATAAAGAGTTATATCAGATTGTATTCAATATCACGCCTTTCTATGCCGAAAGTGGTGGTCAGGTTGGTGATACTGGTTACATACAACATGGTGATGAAAAAGTTTCCATCATCGATACAAAGAAAGAAAACAACCTGATTGTGCACCTGGCTAAGAAATTACCAACTGAATTGAATGCTACATTCAAAGCTGTTGTAAACAAGCAGGCCCGACAAAACATTGCCAATAATCACACCGCTACTCACCTGATGCACGAAGCATTGCGTGAAGTATTAGGTGAGCATGTTGAGCAAAAAGGTTCATTGGTACATCCTGATTATTTGCGATTTGACTTCTCTCACTTCCAAAAGGTAGGTGACGAAGAAATTGCTAAAGTAGAAGCATTGGTTAACCAGCGTATCCGTAGTAATATGCAACTGGAAGAAATGCGCGAGATACCGCATGCCGAAGCCACCAAAATGGGTGCAATGGCCTTGTTCGGTGAGAAATACGGCGATTTGGTTCGCGCCATAAAGTTTGGCACATCGGTTGAATTATGTGGTGGTACGCACGTTGAAGCAACCGGTCAGATGGGCTTCTTCAAAATCATCAGTGAATCATCTATTGCAGCTGGCATTCGTCGTATTGAAGCTGTTACAGGAACAAAAGCTGAAGAGTTCATTAACCAGCAGTTTGCTTTAATTAAGGAGCTGGGCGAGATGTTTAAAAACCCTGCTAACCTTAAGAAGAACATCGAAAACCTGATGGATGAGAATAGCAACATGAGTGCTCAGGTAGATGGCATGCGCAAAAATGTAATGTCGATTGAAAAACGCAACCTGGTTGATTCTGCAAAGGATGTAGCAGGCGTGAAAGTCATTGCTCAGCGCGTAAAACCGATATTAGCCGACTCATTAAAAGATTTGGCATTCCAAATCAAACAAGAGCTGGACGATGTGGTAGCTGTTTTGGGTGCCGAAGTAAAAGGCAAACCGCAATTAGCAATTCTTATTGCCGATAATTTGGTGAAAGAAAAAGGCTTAAATGCCGGCGGCATTGTTCGTGAGGCCGCTAAAAAGATGCAAGGTGGTGGAGGTGGTCAGCCTTTCTTCGCTACTGCAGGTGGTAAAAACCTTGATGGACTGGATGTGGCCATTGATGAAGCTGTTGCCATCATCAAAAGCCAGCTTGATAATTAAACGACTTCTTAAATAGACTCAAAAGCTCGCCCAATGGCGGGCTTTTTTCGTTTCCTCACCCCAGTAAACAACTTTAACCACCTAACTGTTACTTCTCTACAGATTGACCTATTGGGAGTATTACCTGAACCAAAGCGAGTAGAAACGCCCCATTCAAAGCATCATCTTTGTACCAAACAATAAATCATTGAGTCATGAAGAAGTTATTATTTGCATTATTGGCATTACCATTATTAATAGGATGTGCTTCAACGAGCAAAGCTCCTGTTGAAAGTAGCGAGACAGCTAAAAAGTTTGAAAAGAACCCAGAGAAAGCAGTTGTATATGTTTACCGAACCGGCAGAGTGGTTGGTGCAGCCGGACAAATACAGGTGAAGATCGATGGCATTGAAGCCGGAGGAACAGGACCCGGTACTTTCTTCAGGTGGGAACTAAAACCCGGCACCTATTCATTTATGAGTTCAACGGCAGAAAGCTCAAAAGTGGTTGAGTTAAACTTAAAAGCAGGTGAACATTACTTTCTAAGACAAGATGCCCGCGTTGGTATCAGTTCAGGACGCGTTACACTGGTAGAAAAAGACGAAAAAACGGGGATGAATGAAATGGGCGATTGTCAATTAATTGTGAGTACATTTCATCAGAAGTGAGTTTCATTATTTCAGCTTGCTTTAAACTAATCACCTGATTATCTGTTAAACTACCAACATTATTAAAAATAACCAATATGAGAAGATTTACATTATTATTGACTGGCCTCATCGTTGCCAGCGTATCGTATGCACAAAGCTTTACCGAAGAAGTAGATTTATACCAGGCTGCGTTTGGGATGGAAAAAAAAGCCATTGTAGAGTACTTTGTTAATCCTGATGATTCCCACAAAGAAGCCTTCTGGAAAGTGTATGACGAATATGAAGTTAAACGCAAAGAACTAGGCAAGCAACGATTGGATGTACTCATGAAATATGCCAATACCTGGGAGAATATGAACGATGAACAGGCCGATGACTTTATGAAAGACCTGTTAAAGTTAAAATCGTCAACCGACAAATTACTGGCATCTTATTATAAAAAAATGAAAAAGGCTACGACACCAAGCGTTGGCGCCCAGTTCTTTCAGGTTGAATCATACATCTTAACAGTCGTACGTTTTCACTTACAAGAGAGCATCCCGTTTATAGCTAAGGACAACTAATAAATTAATAGTTACAGTTTGAGATAAGCTCGCCTTTTGCGGGCTTTTTTTTGTTTCATAGAGTCAGTAGCATATCGAAATAATAAGCGCCACATGCAATATAGTTGGATGGCGTTTCACTGGTGTTTTTTTTGATACCCATCGCTAAATAAGCAGAATTTTGCTATTTATGGTCAATAAAACATGCTAATTACGAAGTAATTCTTAACCGCTTATTTGGAAATTCCTACCACTTATTCCTTATTTCCTAACGCTTATTCAGCTTTTCTTACCACTTTGAATTTCATACTTCAATTAGTCCTATATTCATTCACCATAATTAGCACTCAAGGTATTAAATGAAGACCAATACTTGAAGTGCATCTTATTTAACTAATAAAACCTTTACAAATGCAAAACTTAAATTTATGGTTGTATGACAATCAACTAACAGAAGACCCCAATGATTATTTTGGGAAAGTCAAATCCAATGGCCATATCTCCAATGCCGATGTTGCCCGTTTAATTGTGGAAGATGGCTCGGAGCATAAGGAAGAAACCATCTACAATATTATCACTGTGAGTGACAGGTTGAAGGCTAAACTGCTTGCTCAAGGCTACTCACTTAACACACCACTTTGTTATGGTCGAATTGGTGTTACAGGCGTATTCGAGGGCAGTGCTGCCAAATTTGAAAAAGAAAAACACAAACTAACTGCTAATTTCACACAAGGGGCCGAATTACGTGCCACACTCGAAACCATTGCAGTGGATGTATTAGGCGTTGCAAGTACAGGTCCGGTGATAGGAAAAGTAGAAGATAGCTATACTGGCCTATTCGATTCAGTAATTACACCTAACAATGTGATAAAAATCGCGGGGAGTAGGATTAAGCTGGAAGGAGATAATACCAACATCGGGCTCTTTTTCAAAAGTGTGACTGATGGTGTTAAAACAAAAGCTGAACAGATCATTACAAATGAGCGAAGTGAATTACTGGTAATGGTCCCTGGCTTGAATAAAGGAGAATACGAACTTGAATTAAGCACCCAAGGTTCAGGAGGAGGCACATTGCTAAAAGAAGCTCGCACAATAACTTTTGAGCATATTCTTGTAGTTGAATAACGATTCATAAAGCTGGGAGCCTATGCTCCCTGATAGCTATTACGCTCGCTCCCAGATGCCGGGAGCGAGCGTCGTTTATATGTGGGAGCATGAGATATCTTCTACACATGCATTATTAATACCATTGATATATTAGTTGGGATAAATAAACTACACCTTAAATTTCATGTTACAGCCTTAAGTAAAAATGAAGAGCGTTATTCCCATTGTAATAATGATTATTATTCCTGAGGTAAGGCTACCGATACACAAGTCCCTTTTCCCGGTTCACTATCAATCCAAATCTGACCCTCGTGACGATCAACAAAACCCTTAATAATTTTCAAGCCAATACCGGTGCCTTGCTCTCCATCAGTGCCTATCCCCGATTGCATATACTCATCGGAGAATAAACATTGAGCCTTTTCTTTAACGATACCAATTCCTGTATCAGTAAGCGAAAGTATGATTGAATCATTTTCTTGCTTTACACCTAATGATATTTGACCACCTTCAGGTGTAAATTTAATGGCATTGTTGACCAGGTTACGAATAATTGCATCGAGCATAAATGGATCACCATGTACAAAGGCATTCTGCTCATCAGCAAATGTAAATGACAATTGCTTTTGATTCAGTTGTAATTGGTAAATTTGGCTACTTGCTACATATAAGTCTTGCACTTTCACATTTTCTGGTTTAAATCCGATTTGGCCCGATGTGTTTTTACCCCAGATCACAAGATTCGTTAGCAAACCATGTGCAGAAAGCGTATTATCAAATATTTGTTTGATAAACATTTGACGTTCTTCCTCTGAGCATTCTACTTTATTTAATAGATTGACTATTTGCACACTGCCACCTATTGCATTGTTTAAATCGTGCCCCAAAATAGAGATAAAAGTATCTTTATCATTATTCGCTTTGCGTAAGCTTTTTTGATTTTGCAAAAGTGCCTCTTCAGCCAATTTTCTTGGCGTTATATTAGTAATCACTGAAATAAGTCCTTCACTTTCATCTTTGTTATTATAAAAAGCAGCCATCAGAATGGCATATATTAACTCTCCGTTCTTAGCTTTAAGGGTTACCTCAACACTCGCATGCTTGCGTACTTCCAACTGACTATAAGCTTTTTCTCTAACAGTATTATAGTCTTCAATACTGCAAAACAAGCCTGAAGTAGGCATTCGCAATACCTCTTCATCCGTATACCCTAGTAAGTCAGCCAGGTATCGATTAACAAAAACAAACTCACCCTGTTTAGCCAAACAAATCCCAACCTGCGCGACAGAGAATATCTGCTTCAGGCGTTTCTCATTGGATTTAATCAGGTTTTCAGCCCTTTTACGTTCGGTGATATCATCAATACTAACAAGCACATTTTCACCATTCTTGTGCTTGATAACGGCAGTGGAAACAAGTACAGATACAGCACGAACACCATTACTTGTATTCACCCTCATCAAGCCTTCAACTTTATTTTCGCCTTGACCCAAATCAAGGTTTTTAATGATGGTAGTGCGTATGGTGCAGTTTGAACAGAACTTGGATTCTCCACACTCTTTCTCTTTTGTATGATTAATGCATTTAAAGACCTCCCCAAATGGCAGGAACGAATCTTTTTCAAAACCAATTCGATAATCAAAAACCTTTGAATGATTCACTCTTAATACCTGAAGCTGGTCATTGAGTAATACTTGTGTAACCGGACTGTTCTCGAATATTAAATCCAGCTGACGTTTCGATGCTTCAAGTTGCTGACTTGCATGCTCTCGCTGAATAGCTGTTGAGATTATATTAGAAACTGTGCGAATCAGTTTTAATGTTGAGGAATCCCAATGAAATCTCTCATCGGTGTTATTCACACCTAAATAACCTAACTGCTCATTGCCAATACGTAGAGAACAAGCATATACAGCCTTGACACCTTGGGGTTCAAACAGTGCTTTAATATCACCCGGTAATTCACTGATATTAGTCGTGATAATTTCTCCTCTTTGTTCAATCAATTCTTTCCACGATGGAATGATGTGATAATCGACATGCTGCAAGTAGTCTCGGTATGGTTGTACATCAATGGCGCACCATTCATAGGTATTGTTAAAAAAACTACCAGAAGAAATATCTTCATAAATATAGACCCTGCTGACTTCTAAATAATTACCAAGAAGCTCGAGCGCATTTTTAATCTTTGTTTCAAAGTCATTATTTGATATTAAACTTTTAGATATGGATCCGATTAAAGTTTGCTCCAATTCATACCGTTTATCATCAGTAATATCAGCCAGTATTAAAACAATTTTACTAAACGAAATCAAATAAGCTTTGAGCTTATACCATCTGTTTAAAGTCTTGTTGTAATATTCAGCGTTAATGGCTTCCCTAGTTTGTAATAAATTTGTCAAAGCTTCAAGGCCAACAACACCCTCTAGTTCAGGATAATCCTTAAAGCTTGTGCTTAACACCTCCTCCAATTCTTTATTTGTGTGTAACAGAAACGAGGGGTTTGCTGTTGAAATAATGGCATCCACCAATATTCCTTTCATATCATATAAAGGCTCAAGAACAAATGAACAGCTATTCATTTCCTGAAAAAGGGCATTGTATTCATCAAGCTCCTTGTATCTTTTTAAAATACGACTAAGCCTCAATTTGAAAATATCCTTGTTAATGGGCTTAATGATAAACTCTTCTGCCCCTAATTGCAGACCTTGCATTATCTCACTTTGGTTGGATAGAGCAGTTAAAAAAATGAGTGGAATTTCTTTTGTTTTGGCATCGAGCTTCAACCGGCGACAAATTTCAAACCCGTTGGTGGCCTGCAAAACCACATCCAAAATAATCAGGCTTACTTTATAATGATATAAATACCGATTAAACTCATCTTCATTATTAGCAATTAACGGAATGTATCCTGCTTCAATAATGTGAGATTTTATCTCCAAAAGTTCAAGCTTAGAATCATCATAAACCAAAATCGTCGGCTTATCAATAGTCATTTTTCTCCCCAATTAGTTATCCCTATTAAACAAGTTTCATTTCTATCTGGCATTAGTATAGAATTGATAAAAGCGGCGACAAAATTAGAAAAATAACACTTTAAGGTTATTCATAAAGATTGTTTCCCTCGTTCTATATGGCGTTTTTACTATTCGCTTGTTTTATTCAAATAGTTCGGAGTCAATGACAGCATACGATTGCGCATGATAACATTATGAAACCTGCGCTTTATTTCATTTAGTTAAAAAATGCAAAAACCCGTTAGACAATGAAAGTCTGACGGGTTTTTACGGTATATAATCAAGTTTTCCCTACTCTTCTATCATCTGTTTCATGGCATTTTCAATACCTTCCTTATCAAAACCACACACACCATACAATTCGGTTTGTGTACCATGCTCAATGTAGGCATCCGGAATACCCAAACGTTTTACTTTAGAGCAATAGCCATTATCAGCCATAAACTCCAACACGGCACTACCCATACCACCAATAACAGTTCCGTCTTCAATAGTAATGACCTTTTTGTGCTTTTTAAACACTTCATGCAACAAACCTTCATCCAGCGGCTTAACAAAGCGAATATCGTAATGGGCAATAGATGATCCACTTTTTTCAAGCTTACTAATAACCTGACTTGTTTTAACTCCAATGGGGCCAATCGTTAACACTGCCAGCTCATCGCCATCTTTAAGTCTTCGCCCTGTACCTACTTTAATTTCCTTCATTGAACGTTGCCAATCCAGGAGCGATCCATTACCTCTCGGATAACGAATCGAAAATGGTCCTGTATTTGGCAATTGAGCAGTGTACATCAAGTTGCGTAATTCTTCTTCATCCATAGGTGATGACACCACCAAATTTGGGATACCTCGCATATATGATAAATCATAAGCTCCATGGTGTGTGGCACCATCAGCACCAACTAAACCACCACGGTCGAGGCAGAACACCACATTTAAGTTTTGAAGCGCCACATCGTGTATCACCTGATCGTAAGCACGCTGCATAAACGACGAGTAAATATTACAGAATGGTGTATAACCGGCAATGGCCATTCCTGCAGAGAAAGTCACTGCATGCTGCTCGGCAATACCAACATCAAAGGCACGATCGGGCATTTTCTCCATCATTATATTTAAGCTACAACCTGTTGGCATGGCAGGCGTTACACCTACAATCTTTTCATTTTCCTCGGCCAGCTCAACAATGGTATTTCCAAATACATCCTGGAACTTTGGTGGCCGGGGAGCTGCCGGTTTTGCTTCCAGCTTTTGACCTGTAGCTTTGTCAAACTTGTCACCTACCGCATGCCAGGCTGTTTGGTTTTCTTCGGCCAGCTTAAAGCCTTTACCTTTTTTAGTTATGACATGTAGTACTTTAGGCCCTGGAATATCTTTTAGGTCGGCCATTACTTTGCGAAGGTGGTCAACATCGTGCCCATCCACCGGGCCAAAATAACGGATATTAAGCCCCTCGAATATATTGGTTTGCTTAGTCAGCAGGTTTTTCAAAGAGTTGTTAAGCTTTGTAATCATCTCTTTGGAACGAGGGCCTGTCAGCTTCATCTTCTCCAGCATCTTAAAAGCTTCGGAGCGGAGCTTATTATAGGTTTGTGATGTGGCAATATCAACAAGGTATTCGCTAAAACCACCAACTGCAGGGTCAATAGCCATATTGTTATCATTCAAGATAACCAACATGTTAGCCTTAAGCGTAGACATATTGTTCAAGCCCTCAAAAGCCATACCTGCAGTCATAGCACCATCTCCAATCACGGCCACCACGTGCTTATCCGGATCATTATCCATGGCAGCAGCTGCAGCCATGCCCAAACCTGCCGAAATTGAAGTAGATGAGTGCCCAACACCAAAGGCATCGTATTCGCTCTCAAAAACATTTGGAAATCCACTAATGCCCTTAAACTTACGGTTGGTATGAAAATTATCTCTGCGCCCCGTTAAAATCTTATGTCCATAGGCCTGATGACCAACATCCCATATGATTTTATCTTCAGGGGTGTTAAATACATAGTGAAGTGCCACTGATAATTCAACAACACCAAGGCTGGCGCCAAAGTGTCCAGGATTACACGACAAGGCATCGATTATAAATTCTCTTAATTCATCACATACTTGCGGCAAGTCTTCTTCCCCAATCTTCTTTAAATCGTGGGGCGAATTAATTGTATCCAACAAGCGGCTTGAGCCTTCCTTCATATGCTTAACTCCGTGAGCTGATTTAATTTGTGTGTTCCAATGTGCTTTTAACTGCGCAAAGATAATAAGAAAGGTATTATGAGCGTACACTTCTGCTAATTTACATTGAGTGTGAATAATTTTTGGCGTTGTTTTTGATAAATCCTAAAACCGAATACTAAATCTTTGAATATTGACCTTTCAGGTTTTTTTGTAATCTTTGAATTGAAAACAATCAACATAACATGAAGAACTTTATCTACATATCACTATCAATCGTGTTTTTTTCATCCTGTATTCCTCTAAAACAATTTGAGGACACTGTAGATGAAAACAAAGAACTTCAGTCCATTGCCGATGAAATGGAGAAAGATAATGACGCCCTCAAGGTTGAAAATCGCGAACTTTCATCTGACTTGTCTCGATACAAAAAGAAAGTTGAGCTCTTAGCACAAGATACAGCTCGACTTGGTCGCCAAAACAGGCGCCTGCAACATCGTTACGATGATTTGAATAAAAACTATGCCGACGTATTAGGTGGACTAAAAGCGACATCGACCAAAGATGTTGACAATAAAAAATTACTCACCTTCCTTCAGCAATTGCAAGACGATTTGCAGCAACGTGAGGATGCACTGATAGCAGCCGAGCAAGAACTGAATGACAAAAAACGTCGTTTAGGAAAAGCAGAGGCAGAATTACAGGCTGCACAGCAAAAACTAGAAGAACAGAATAAGCGCCTGGTGGAGTTGGAAGATATGCTCTTTAAAAAAGAAGAAGCCATGCGTTCATTAAAACAAAGCATTTCTAATGCACTAAAAGGCTTCTCCGATGATGAACTTCAAGTACACATGCGTAATGGAATGGTCTATGTTTCGCTGGAAGAAAAACTATTGTACCAATCCGGAAAGTACGATGTAAATGAGCAAGGAGTGACCGTCCTGAAGAAAATTGCTGCCGTTCTTGAAAAACAAACCGACATCGCCATTGTTGTAGAAGGACATACTGACAATGTACCATACAAAGGAAGAGGCGAATTAAATGACAACTGGGATTTAAGTGTAAAACGCGCCACTTCAGTAGTTCGTATCATAATGGCAAACAGTTCCATTGACCCTTATAGAATTACGGCTGCCGGACGAAGTGAATTTGCACCAGTTACCGAGAATAACAGTACCGAATCGTTGCGAAAAAATCGACGTACTGAAATAATCATCACCCCACGCTGGCGAGAGGTATTCCAGCTACTGGAAATGGAAGAAGAATAAATCATGAGGATACACCCAACTATACTTGAAGCATTGGCCACCATTCGAGCTCTTAATTTTAGACGACTGACCAATGCTTTTAAGCTAGTTGCATCGTACTTATTAAGCTACTACAGCTCAAATACAAAACTCAAAGGATTACCAATGGCATTTGCCATTGAACCAACCAATGTTTGTAATCTTAAATGTCCTGAATGCCCAACAGGTTCCAACTTGCTTAAGAGACCTCGCGGAATGATGGATATGAAGCACTTCTCTCAAATCCTTCAACAAATTGGGCCTAAGCTTCTTTATTTGAATTTATACGTACAAGGCGAACCACTCATGCACCCTAATTTTGGCCTAATGGTGAGGCAAGCTTCTAAATTTCGTTTATACACCTCAACATCAACGAATGGGCATTATATGAATTCATCTATTGCCGATGAATTGGTACAGGGCAAATTAACCAGGCTCATTTTTTCAGTTGATGGTACAAGCCAGGAGAGTTACGGACTATATCGTGTTGGTGGCAATTTCAATCGTGTTAAACAAAGCATTATTGACGTAGTGAGGGCCAAGCAACGGGCTCGCTCACTCTACCCGATTATTGTTATGCAATTTATCGTGTTTCATCACAATGAACATGAGATACCTAAGATTAAAAAGTTAGCTCGCTCCTTAAAAGTAGATAAGCTTGAAATTAAAACAGCTCAACTCAATAATTTTGGCAAAATGCGCCCTCCGCTTAATGCACGATTTAGCAGATACGCCGATAGTCTGGGCCAAATACTAAAAACACAAACACACAATCGTTGCTGGCGTCAGTGGCATTCAGGAACTGTTACATGGGATGGACGATTTGCGCCATGTTGTTATGATAAAGATGCTAAATTTTCGTTTGGAAATTTTTTGACACAACCCCTGACCGAATTATGGCATGGAAAGAGCAGCTTAAATTTTAAACATCAAATATTTACCGATCGTTCTCAGCACGACATCTGTAACAATTGCCCCGAAGGTGCTAATCTGTTCTAGTCAGCTGACCTGTAATTCCCTTTCACTCGACTATACAGGGGATTTATCAAAGCTTTTTGCTTGTTAATAAAAGGCTGGTAAAAATTCACCCAAATAGCTAGATTAAGTGTTATAATTATTTAACTTTAGCAAGAATTCTAATAACAAACCATTGAAATTGCGCACGAAATAATGCCTTAAAAAAACTATGGGAAAAGTTACTAAGGCTAGACTATACAGGAAGATCGATATCTTTATTCGTAGGAAGTTAGGACCAACCAGCTTACGATCAGGAGATGGACTGCATTATTGGCGCGAGCGTATCTTTCATTTTTTCTCCATTGGTGTATTATTTATTGGCCTGATTGTTTATCTGTATCTAGGTCTCTCATTTATCAAAAGTGGTGAATTTACCTATGCCATTTTTGCCTCATTTATATTTTTCTCAGCCGTATTTGTCACTACAGTGCGAAGCCTGCCACTTAAATTCAGAGTTTCCTGGTTACTGTTTCTGATATACCTCATTGGCCTGTATTCTTTGCTCGAAACAAATAACTCTTCTTTGGGATATGCCTTTTTCATTTCCTATGCATTACTATCGGGCATATTAGTTGGTCAAAAGCGAGCCTGGATGTCAATAGCTACCATATCAACTACGCTGGTTGTTATTGGGCTTATTTTGTATAACCCCGTTATTTCACTGCCATTTAAGGCCAGCATTCCAATTAACGAATACATCCAATCATCCATTGTATTTCTGGTTATAACACTTGTAACACTATTCCCATTAGTAAGCCTGATAAACGGCTTGATATTTAACCTCGAAAAAGAAACACGATTCCGTCGATTATTAAGAAGAGAGCATGAAGATCTTGCATTGGCCAAGCGCAAAGCCGAAGAAAGTGATCATTTAAAAACAGCCTTTCTATCAAATATGTCGCACGAAATCAGAACGCCAATGAATGCTATCCTTGGCTTCTCCAACCTATTGTCACACCCCGACATTAGCCTTGTTGAAAAGGAGGAATTCATCAATTTGATTCGCATAAATGGTAAAAACCTTTTAACACTGGTCGAGGACATTATCGACATCTCAAAAATTGATAGCGGTCAGCTTCAGATAAAAAATGCGCCTTGTAAGTTACACGAGGTAATGACACAAGTGTATAGTTCATTTCAGGATGATATTAAGCGACGTGGCTTATTCAACCTTAAGCTTTACCTAAAAGAAGGAGTGAGCGATGAGAATATTCGCATCCTAACAGATGAGCATCGTTTACAACAAATACTGATCAACCTGGTTGGGAATGCTGTTAAGTTTACAGAAAGAGGCTTTGTTGAATTTGGTTACACACAAGAAGATGACCAATTCTTACGATTCTATGTAAAAGACACAGGCATTGGCTTACCCAAAGGTAAGGAAAGTGAAATATTTGAGCGCTTCTCAAAGTTTAATAGCGACAAAGAACGCTTGTATGGAGGCACTGGCATTGGCTTATCCATTGCCAAACATCTGGTTACCTTAATGGGTGGCGAAATTTGGGTTGAATCAGAACCACTTGTTGGTACTACTTTCTACTTT
The DNA here is from genome assembly GCF_016612505.1 of Carboxylicivirga marina. Taxonomy (GTDB): domain Bacteria; phylum Bacteroidota; class Bacteroidia; order Bacteroidales; family Marinilabiliaceae; genus Carboxylicivirga; species Carboxylicivirga marina. The sequence goes on along the minus strand of NZ_JAENRR010000002.1, from coordinate 137,421 downwards.
ACCTTGCCTTATCATCGATTAGCTGCACCTGTTGGGGCTATCGAAGATAAGAGAGAACAAGTACGCGAATTCAACTGGGAAGGAAAAACCTTTTTGGTGGCTGAAGATGAAGAAGACAACTTCAGGTACATTGAAGTTGCTTTAGCTTTATCAAATGCCAGTTTAATATGGGCGCGCGACGGACAAGAGGCCGTTGATGTTTTCAAACGCGTGGGTGGCATTGACCTGGTACTGATGGATATTAAAATGCCACTGATGGATGGCTATACAGCTACACGTGAAATAAAGAACCTCAGCAACAAAGTGCCTGTTATTGCGCAAACGGCTTATGCCATGTCAGAAGAAAAAGAAAAGTCGCGCGAAGCGGGTTGCGACGATTACATTGCCAAACCAATTGGCTACGATGATTTATTATCAACCATCAATCGATTCGTTCCCAGCAACGGGCATTAATACACTTATATTCTAATAGTTGCAGAATCCTCTCAAATAAAAATTCAGTTTTATTTACGTGTGCACAATACAATAGATGTCTTACTAATACAGTGAGAATGTTATCAGGGCCCAAAAACATACGCTGACTTGTTTAACTATTAATCCACAAGTTATGAAAGCGAAATATTTACTAATACTGGTAGCCATCTTCTCAACCAGTTGCTCTAAATCGGTTTTGAGCGACATGGAAATAAGCGATCCGCACTTATTAAAAGTGAAGGTTAAGATTGAGCAGAATATCCATGACGAAAAGGAGGTTCACGTATTCATCCGGGATAAAAACAATAAGCCGGTTGACTTGCTAAGCGGCCGTGTTATCATTAATGAGCATACCCTTCCATTTGAAAGAGCTCAAGTGAATGCCGCAGGCACAAGAGGTTATATCTATACTCCTCATTACGATGAGCAAATATTTAAAATAACAATATACTGGAACTCATACGAGTCACACACCTTTATATTAAGCCCACAAAACGGATGGCCGGGTTTTAAATACCCAAACTGTTCGTGTACTCACAACCACGATTCGGATACCATTTACAATAGTTATTCGTTAAAACCAGCTCCGTTTTACAATCATGAAATTGATATCGTTTATAACATCATGAATTGGTAGCATGTATAAACGATTTCCTTTAGAGAGAGAGAAGAGGCCCTTTGGGCCTTTTTTTTGATGCAAATGATGTAGATCAGTATCTGCCGGGAAGATAACTCTCACCTTTGTAAAAAAAAGGAAATATGCTTAAAAGATATCAGTCTCCTACCTCTCTTAATGGCCGTGTTGATAGTACGACAGATCCCAATGCCTTTAGGTGGCATCAAATTATCGAAGCTATCGACCTTAATAAGGAAATCGATATTAAAGAAGCACCTATTAATATTTGCTTTTTAGGCTTTTGTTGTGATGAAGGGGTTAAACGTAACCTAGGCCGACCTGGTGCCGCCAATGGCCCAGCAAGCATTCGAAAGGAAATGGCCAGTTGGCCAGCGAACTGCTTACCACATGCGCAATTATTTGATGCAGGAGATATTACTTGTGAAGACGGCAATCTGGAAGAAGCACAGGAAGCATTATCAGATGCAGTGGCCATTATTCTTCGAAACAAGCTATTCCCTATTTTACTTGGCGGCGGTCATGAAATTGCCTTAGGTCATTTTAATGGCATTCAAGCAGCCGGATGTGATACACCTGCTATAGTAAATTTTGATGCGCACCTTGATTTACGTCCTGTAATTGACCGGGGCTCATCGGGCACCATGTTTAGTCAGATTCATGAAATATGCTCTTCGAAAAATGAGGAATTTAATTATTTATGCATTGGTCCGCAAACCTATGCCAATACCCAAAGCCTATTTGATAAGGCAGATAGCATTAATGCTCAATACATATTGGCAAAAGACATAAGCACTTCCTCACTCGAAAATGTAGCAAGAATAATTAATGACTTTATAACAACGAAGACATCTATCTACCTGACTTTATGCTCCGATGTACTATCTGCAGCTCACGCACCTGGCGTATCTGCTGTTCAGCCATTTGGACTGGACCCGGACATTGTACTGCAATTAATCAAACAGATTATTCAAAGTGGCAAAGTCTGTAGCATTGATATTGCTGAGGTATCTCCACGTTTTGATTCAGATAATCGGACTGCAAAGCTTGTTGCTGTATATATATATGCAATAGTTAACTCTTTAATTGAATTAAAGCTTAACCAATAGCACTAATTTCAAGCAACTTATCAGCATTCAGTATCTCAATCTCATTACAATGAACAGCTATCAGTCCTTCATCTTTAAACTTCGTAAGAATACGAGTGGTACTTTCAACCGACATACTGGACAGCTCAGCCAAATCTTTTCGGGTTAATTGCAATGGGAATTTATCGGTCTTATAAATTCGATTCGACAGGCACAATAAAACATCGGCCAGGCGACCATACGTTTGTTTTTTAGTGAGGCAGAAAAAACGACCATTAATAATAACCGTATTCTCAGCTAACATACTAATCACCTGACCAGCAAACTTGGCATTACTTTCAATCAACTTTTTAAAAGCACCAATCTCTATTTGCTTTACGGTTGAATCCATATAAGTTTGTACACTGTATGGAAAGGTATTGTTACCCTCAAACAAAGCCGGAAGACCGATCATATTTATAGCAGGAAGTATTTTTAAGATAAGGGCATCATTACCATTCTCCAGATATATTTTTGCCAATCCTTCCTTCATAACCATTATATGTGATGCGAAAGAGCCCTGTTTGCAGATGTTTTCTCCACGTTTATACTCCACCTCAACACTATTCTCTTCTACAAAATCACATTCTTCTTGTGTTAAGTCATCAAAACAACAAAGTGGATTCTCTCCCACTGAACATCCATTATAAACCACCGACTTTGGCATAGCATAAACTTTAAAGGGTTAAGCAAATATAAGTATTGTCTTTTAATTTTATTTGCTTTTCAGGTATGATTTAACTCACATTAAACAACTATATATCAACATACAAGACCAAACACCTGATCACATACAGTATTTTTATATGCAAGGTTACATATAAAACTCTGCTTGCCTCCATATTTTTAACCGTAATGCGTCATACATTTCATTGATCTCCATCAAGCATTCATCATTTAAGTTACCTATTGAAGTCCGTTTTGTTGCGCATCCATTTATATAGAGAAAAAATTCTTCAAAGCTAATTTTGTAACGAATCCAATTAGTAAACAATGAGCCAATTTAATATGGCATCATTGCCATTTATGAAAAACGAAACAGCGCATGAAAAATCAGTTCTCTAAATCAGTTGTCGCGATACTGGTAAGTTTATTGCTCCCAATTGCAGTATTGTTCATAACTGTAAAGGTTGCGGCTTATCGGGGCGATCCTGACCAAGTAGATGTAAAATTAAAGTCGGAGCACATACCTTCAGTTGACCACTCTCAATTTGAAATTCTTCAACAGGACTTTGAACATCCACGCGATGTTACAGCGGCATGCTTATCATGTCACACTGGCCGAGACGAAGAAGTAATGGCTACCGCCCACTGGAAGTGGGAGCGCGAAGAGGAGATTCCTGGCCGTGGTATGGTATCGGTTGGTAAAAAGAACTTGCTAAATAACTTTTGTACTGGCGCCAACGGCAATAATGGCTCGTGCATGCGTTGCCACATTGGTTTGGGATGGAAAGATAAATCCTTTGACTTTGCCGATAACCTAAACATCGACTGCTTAGTTTGTCATGATCAAACGGATACCTACTTTAAGCAAAAAGGGCAAGGAGGAATGCCTGCAACTACCGAAACAGCCAATGCTGCTTACCAAGTGCCTGACTATCCTTATGTGGCGCAAAATGTAGGACTGCCAAAGAAAAACAATTGTGGTATTTGTCACTTCTACGGTGGAGGTGGAAACAATGTGAAACATGGCGATTTAGAAGAGGCTCTACTAACATGTAGTAAAGATGTAGATGTGCACATGGCCATGGATGGACCTGATATGGCCTGTATCGATTGTCATACAACAGAACGTCACAACATAATGGGTAAGTTGTATTCTGTTTCATCAGCCAATACCAATCGTATTCATTGTGAACAATGTCATACAACAACGCCACATAACGATAAAGTACTAGATAACCACTTTGAAAAAGTAGCCTGCCAAACTTGTCATATTCCTGAATACGCCAAAGCCAATGCCACTAAAATGTATTGGGACTGGTCATCAGCTGGGCAAACCGATGAAAGCGGTCATGGCTATTCTGAGGATGATGCTGATGGCAACCACAATTACCTGTCTATTAAAGGTAATTTTGTATGGGATGACCATGTAAAGCCAGAATACTACTGGTTTAACGGAACAGTAGACCATTACCTATCAACCGATACAATCTCGGAAGCACCCGTAAAAATCAATAGCCTTTTTGGTGAATATCGCGATTCAACAGCTAAAATATGGCCTGTTAAAGTACATCGTGGAAAACAGATTTACGATGTCGATAACAACACTTTAATTAGTCTAAAGTTATGGGCTCCTGAAGTTGGACAAGGTGCTTTCTGGAAAGACTTTGATTGGGATACAGCAGCACGATTAGGCATGGAATACAATGACAGACCGTATAGTGGTAACTACGACTTTATTGCTTCGGAAGTATACTGGCCAATCAATCACATGGTATCACCAAAAGAGCAAACTTTAACATGTATTGAGTGTCATCAAAGAGATGGTCGTTTAACTGGCTTAAATGATTTCTATCTGCCTGGGCGCGATTACAACAAATCAGTTGATTACGCCGGATTTGGCCTCATCTTTTTAACACTTATTGGTATAGTGGCCCATTTCCTTGGACGCATTGTTGCCTTCTTTAAAAACAGATAACTATGGAAAAAGTAAAAATATATAGCCGATTTGAACGCTTTTGGCACTGGACACAGATGGCCCTCATCTTATTATTAATGATAACTGGTTTTGAGATTCACAGCACCTTTGAAGCTTTTGGTTTTGAAACATCGGTACGCTTACATTCTGCCGCGGGATGGGCCTTTCTCATCCTTACCATATTTGCAATTTTCTGGATGCTGGTAACAGGTCAAAGCAAGCAGTTTGTACCTGTACGTAATAATGTAAAACAACAAGCCATGTATTACATGGTTGGTATTTTCAAAAAGGCTCCTCATCCGGTAAAAAAGACAGTAGACAGTAAATTAAACCCATTGCAGCGCATCATCTACTTTGGGCTTATCATCCTGGTTTTTCCTGTTCAATTAATTACAGGCTTTCTGTATTTATTTTTTCATTATCCAGATAAACCATTTGCATTAGAAGGCTTGGAGGCAGTAGCGGTGCTTCACACCCTAGGAGCATTCCTTTTGGTAGCCTTTGTGATTGCTCACCTGTACTTAATAACCACCGGACATACGGTTACATCCAATCTACAGGCAATGATAACCGGCTATGAAGAATTGGAGGAAGAAGAGAAAGAAGTTTAAGTAGAAACAACTAAATAATAATAATCATATGAAAAAGCTTTTGATATATACAGCATGCTTGATGGCAATGATAAGTTGCCAAACAAGGCCAACAAACCTAACGGTTGACATGATGGTGGATCTGGCCAATGAAGTTGTCACCACAGTTACTCCAGCCGAATTGATGAATATTATGGAGACCGAAGAAATATTCAATGTGATCGACGTTCGTCAGAACAATGAACATTACTATGGTTTTATACCTGGTTCGGTAAATATTCCAAGAGGTAGCATTGAATTCAACATTGCTACAGAAACCTTCTGGGAAACTGAAGGCTTATACATGCCCGAAAAGAAAGAAACACTCATTCTTTATTGTAAAAAGGGAAAACGCTCCACATTAACCGCTGAGACTTTAATGTCGATGGGCTACAAAAAAGTATTGGTACTCGAGGGCGGTTGGAAGAATTGGGAAATGACGTACCCTGACTACTGCGACAAAAATTTAGAGATGCTAGCTGGTGGTCCTGCCAAGCACGATGATGGTGGCGGATGCTAAATAAAAGACACGACAATACATATCAAATAATTACAAACTATTCTTTAATTATTAAATCCTTTTTAGTTATGAAAAATCTATTTCGTTATTCAATTTTAATGCTTGCCGTAAGTGCAATGTTATTTACTGGTTGTAAAGATGATGGCGATGACGCCGACGTTAGTCACTTTGAAATTATGACTGACTACATGGTAGCCAATAATTTGGATTTACCTGCCATCATATCAGGTAGTGAAGGAGACCTTAAATTTGTAAACCCTGGGCCTGCTGATGAAGCAAGTGTTCCAACCTGGGCAGCTGGTTTTGATATTATAATGGATATTAGAGGCGGTTCAGACTACGCTGCCGGACATATTGTAGGTGCTCAAAATGTCGCTTGGGCTAATGTTATGACAGAGGCAAATACAGTAGGACAAAATGCCAAAATTTTAATGGTTTGCTACTCAGGCCAGTCAGCTTGTTATGCAACTTCTTTATTACGCTTAGCTGGTTTTGATAATGCTCAGGCTCTTAAATGGGGTATGAGCGGATGGGCTTCTTCATGCGCAAATCATAATAGTGGATGGAATAATGCTACTGGTGACTTGGTTAGTGGTCATGCGAACTGGACTAATGAATTAACACAAAGCACATTCTTTAACTACCCTAAGTTCACAGCTTCTTCTTCTGATGGTGCATCGATATTATTAGAACGTATTAATGCTGTATTTGGTGCTGGTTTTGGTGCTGCTGCTGTTTCTGGTTCGGCTGTTCTTGATGATCCATCAGCCTTCTGCATTAACAATTATTACAATGAAGCAGACCATACCGAATTTGGACATTTCTCAGGAGCTTATCGAATTCAGCCATTAACAGTTGGTAATGATGAAATTAAGCACCTTGATCCTGAAAGTACTGTAGTTACATATTGCTATACTGGTCAAACCTCAGCTGTTATTTCGGCCTACTTAAATGTATTAGGTTATTCAGCTAAAAGTATGAAAGCTGGTATGAATGGTATCAACAACCACAGTGATGTTTGGACATCAGGAACAAATGCTGGTAATAACTCTAAAAATCAGTGGAAAGACTCGAAACCTAAAGATTATCCTTTTGGTAACTAATATCTAACAATATAAATCCCGGGTGTAATACCCGGGCTTTTTACTTTAATTCGAACATTATGAAGAATATCAATATCCTATTTTTTCTATTACTCATGCTCGCAGTTCCATTTGCAGGATTATCACAAGGTTGCGAAGAACCAAGTGGCGATACTGACGATGGATCACCGAAAGTAATAGGATTTATCCAACCACAATATGAAAGTCACTTTACCGATCCGGGTACAAGTACTTTTAAATTTATGCGTGCACGCCTGGGTGTTACAGGTCAAATCCCTTATGACTTCACTTATTATGTGATGGCTGAATTTAGTTCATTTGTGAGCTCTGGTGGTAATCCTTTCTTGTTAGATGCCTTTATCTCTTATCGCCGATTTGAATGGGCTAAAATGTCTGTTGGTTCTTTTAAGCAACCATTCGGATTAGAAGTAAACACATCATGCTCTGGTCTTCACACCATTATGCGCTCAAAAGTATCTGACCAATTAATTAGCCCACAACGCGATATGGGTTTTATGGTATTTGGCGGCACGAATGAAAACTTATTGCAATATCAATTTGCCATAATGAATGGAACAGGTCTTGGAGTGAAGGACAACAACTCTAAAAAAGATATGATTGGCCGTTTAAAAGTTAACCCACTTGACTTCCTAAGTATTGGTGGTAGTTTCCGCTACGGTTATCCAATAAACAATGAAGAAACACGTACTTCATTCGCTGCAGAATTTGAAGTTAACCTAAACAACCTGTTAGTACAAGGTGAATATATTTATGATGAGGGTGACCAAAACCCTGCCGCTGGTGGTGGTTGTGGTTCTGATCCTGTTATTCTTGGTGAAAAAAGAGGCGGATATTGGGTACAAGGTATGTACATGACGAAGTGGATGCTTCAGCCTGTAATGAAATTTGAGATGTTTGACCTTGATAGTGATATCGATGAAAATGAAGAGTACATTACCACTTTTGGTCTTAACTATTTCTTCAATGATTGGACACGCTTACAGGTTAACTATCAATACAAAGCCGAAAAAGCAGGAGAGGTAGAAAATGATGCCCTATTAATGCAATTACAAGTGAAATTTTAATCGACAAAACAAAAAAGCATGAAGAGATTAAGTATAATAGCAGCCCTTGTTATTTATACACTAGGAGCAGCTGCGCAGGGTGATTTTATTTCGGTTAAAGAACTGGCTGGTAAAATCAATAGCAAAGATGTTATTATTATTGATGCACGTAAAGAAGCCGAATATAAAAAGGTACATATTCGCAATGCCATTAATTTTCCAGTGGAAGAGTTATCTACAAAAACTCCCATTGAAGGCATTTTAAAAAGTGATGCAGATGTGTGTAAAGTAATGGGTGCACACGGTGTTGATTTCAACAAAGAGATTGTGTTGTACTGTAACAAAGGCAGTAATGCAGGTCGCATGTATTGGATCATGAAAATGATGGGTGCGTCAAATGTGAAGTTATTAGATGGAAACCTTGATGCATGGAAAGCTGGTCGCAAGCCAGTGACGCGCATGCCAAAAATGCCTAAGAAAACAACTGTTACCGCTAAACTTGATCGTTCGACTTACCTGACAATGGCCGATGTAAAAGCCAAAAAAGGTAACGCCGTATTGGTAGATGCTCGTGCCGATAATTATTTCAATGGTACAGACCCAAAAAGTAAAGGTCATATTGAAGGTGCCATCAGCATTAACTCCGATTTAATGCGCGATGATAAAGGCCTGATTAAAACAGATGAAGAGCTTAAGAAATTATTTGCCTCAAAAGGGGTAACAAAAGACAAAGAAGTAATTTTATATTGCCAGACAAGTACACGTGCAGGTTTGCTTTATACTATTATGACCACAAAATTAGGTTATACCAACGTAAAAGTTTACGATGGTGCCTATAACGAATGGGTAACTGCTAATAAAGTAGTTTCTTAAGATACCTTTTAAATCAGTCAGCTTGATTTTAAACAGGTTGCCCTAAACCCTTGGGCAGCCTGTTTTTTTTATTCTCTTATCCTAAGAAAACTAAAACTGAAATTAGTATCCAGAAAATCCACTGGAACATTTTGAATAACCCACCTTTAACTGATGATGTAAGTGCAATAACAATTTGAACCACTGCAAAAAAGGCATAATTCATCCCAATAAAATTAAGTACCATAGTAGGATCATGCATACAGTTTTCAAAGTTAATCCCAACCATTACTAAAACCAGCGATGATAAGATTTGGTATACCGAGATATAATGAAAAACAGAAAGAATAACATTCTTAGGTATAGGCTCTAAATCACAGGCCAAAAAGGGTTTCAAATACAATTTGCTTCCGGCAGTGAAATGCCCCAGCGTTGCTAATCCGGCCAAAATACCGGCCATCAATACCATTGTGTTCATACATTTATTTTTTTAGGTTACTGATATAATCTGCTACTATTTGAAGTGCTTCGTCTTTATCCTTTTCCAATACAATTACTTTGGCTCCTTCTGATTGAATTGGTTCATACATATGAACATTCAACAATGAGTTCTTCATAAAGTTTGCAATATGCGCCGCTTCCAGCAGCGATCGAACCATTTCTGCCTCCCAAAGTGTACCAGAGAAGACTTCAACACTTGCTTGCTTATCATATGACTGTTTCATATAGCAACTTACTAATTGTTGGCGAGCAAAGCAATTTATAATCAATCAGGTGCCATAGTATAAAGCAATGTCACCTAACACTACCGTTTAATCATCCAATTTAGTTTGAAAAAAAACCTCAGGATTATCTTTTGCAATGGTCATAAAGTCCTCTTCGCCCAGATATGCTCGTAAATCAATACTGAAACGACGCTCACTGGCTTCGGTTTCGACCATATAATAATCGGAGCCAAACAATACTTTTGAACGAATTGCCTTATCCTGCAATAAAATCTTTAGCAATGGAAAAAACGCTTGCTCATTCAATGTAAATGAGATATCAGAATACAGGTTCGGGTATTTCTCAATCATCTCTTTAATGATTAAAAACCAATTATCCTTATCACCCGGGTTATCCAGAAATTCATCCCAATAATGTGATGAGCCGAAGTGTCCAAGGCAAATCTTCAATTCGGGAAAATCGGCCATCACATGCTCCCAGTTTAATGGATTAGTAAACTGCGAACACATTACTTTTCGACTCATACCACGTGTATCAATGCTATCACGAGACTTTTCCAACAATTTCTTCAACTCTTTCTTTTTACCTTTAAAATGCACGGGATTAAACGGACTACAATGTGTAATAATTGGCAAGGCATGATGTTGACAATATTCATACACCGGATACATGCGCTCATCGTAAGGAAAATAACCCAAGGGTGGATATATTTTTACGCCACGAAAGCCCCATTCTTCAACACATTGCTTCAGTATATCCATGTATGCTTCGCGTCTGGGATCGATGTGAACAAATGGAATCACTAGAGGGTGCTTCTGTTTTAACTCACCCAACTCGCGTAGCTGCTCAATATAGGCTCGCGGCACTTTACCGGCTCCCATAAATGCCATATCCATGGCCAAAACACCAAACTTACTGTTTCGAGGATAAAAACGCTGACACTCTTTGAAGATAGCTTCCTGAGAACCAAGACGCCCCAACTCCACAAACTTCACATATCGGTCAAACGCATCGTTGTCTGAAAATGGATTGATGTTATTTAAAATGCGGGAAATAACTTTAAAACCCGGTTTTGTTGATAGTAATCGAACAAGTCCCAGAGGCAAAAAACCTCGCGGAATATCGGCATCCTTAAAAGTGTGGATGTGACTGTTGTAAATCATCGTTGTGTTTTAGGTTAGAAAACGGCAACAATAATACTGAAAACTATTGCAATGTTAAACATTAGCCTGCATCAGTTTTCTGATGACGCTAAAATGCAGTATTAAGGCTATATTATATTTCTGACAGCCGATTTTCTAAAGGGCTTTGAAGAAGCCTTTGTACTGTACTTCGATAGGTACGCCCAACAGGTAACTGATTATCGCCAACCTGCAACATATTGCCATTAATCGCAGTCACAAATTGATTGGCCACAATAAACTGGCGATGTATACGAATAAAACCCCTTTTATCTAATTTAGTTTCCATATGGCTTAAACGCTCACGCGATGTCAAACGACCATCTTTATGATGAATAATTACATAATCACCAAAGCTTTCAATGTATCGTATATTGCTTATTGGCATTCGGATAATACCAGTACTTACTTTAAAATTAATAATCCCATTATCAGATTCATTTTCATTCGATTTCACATTACCCATTCGCTCGTAATAACGGTCAATCGCACGCCCCAGTCGTTCTATCGAAATGGGTTTTAACAGGTAATCGATCACATCTAAATCATAGGCCTCAACAGCAAAATTGCGATAGGCTGTAGTGAAAACAATAGCAGGCTGATGACGAAAGGACTTCAGAAATTCAATACCGTTCATCAATGGCATCTCAATATCAGAAAAGATGATATCAACCTGGTGACTGCGTAAAAAAATAAGTGCTTTTGGAGCAGAAGTAAATGTTTCGAGCACTTCTACCTCTGGGAATGCTTCGAGATGCCTTTCTAAAATTCGAATGGCGATTGGCTCATCATCAATGATTAAACATTTACTCTTCTTCATTATCAATTGTTTTAATAATTAATCTGGCCTCAAAGAAATTGTCACTACAGTTCGTTTGTAAATCAGCCCTATTACCATATTGTAATACCAAACGTCGATTTAAGTTATCCAAACCAAGGCCACCGCTTGTACTCACTTCGATATCGTCACATGAACAGGAGTTGATAAGCTTGAAATCAATAATCGCGTCAGTTTTAATCTCAATATCAACTTTCAAAATTCCCTCTTTTGATGGCTTTCCATGCTTAAAAGCATTTTCAACTAAGGTGAGTAATAGCAAAGGCGCAATACTAAATTCTTGCCTAAATTCTTTTCTAAAGGTCAGGTGCAGGCTTTCACCAAAGCGCACCTTCTGAATAGCCGTGTAGTTTTCTATTTGTTTTATTTCATCACATAATAGCACTTCACCATTACTTTTATACAACATGTAGTCGAGCATCTCTGAAAGTTGCATAATCACTTTGGGGGTTTGCTCCGATTTTTCAAGACTCAGACCATAGATACAATTGAGAGCATTAAATAAAAAATGGGGATTCACCTGACTTTTGAGCAACTCCAGCTCCACTTCCTTAAGCTTTAAATGAGCCTCCATTGCCAGTTTATCGGTCTTTTCCTTTTGACGCTGAAGGTTCAATGTTTCCACGACAAAACGAAAAGCCACACCACCAAACACAATCATGTTAACACCACCCACCTGAAAGCGGATATCATTAGATTCTTCGACAATTCTGGCATTATCAAAACTCCAAAACAATATGTGTAGAATAAAAGTTAAAATGCTTTCGAGCCAAAAAGCCGTCACAAACACATAAAGGGAAAATATAACAAAGCGAAAATATCGTCGGGCAGGCAGGTTAGGTTTTGTCACAAAGCGATGATGAATATCAACACAGGCAAAAGAAATAAAAAGAAAGATTATTGAAAAAGTTAAGGTTACATTTTTGGGTGTTTGGGAACTACCATAAAACAGCCTGAAAAAATAAAAGGCAAACAGCCAGTATAGTGTAAACACACCATAAACTATCCACTTTCGTTTATCTGTTATTGCTAGCATTGCACCAAATTAGTAAAAAATGCCAGCCATTTGTCTTTAATAATTGGATTTGCGCTCAACAGCCTATTTGGTACGATAAACAACCATTTATTCCTTAAACGCTTCGCCATATCTGTTCATCGCATTTTTAATCACGTTCATCGCATTTTTTATGATTACACAACGCTGCCTCATAAGTTTGGCATATATTGTTAAACCAAATTAATTTATTATGATTGATTTTCTAGTGCAAGGCGGCATAATTGGCATGCTCATTATTACATTTTTTGGTATGGCTGCTATTGTTATGGCTGCTTTAAATACCTATAATCAGTTTTCAGGTCGAGGAATTACACCCAAAACGCTCAACAGTGTACTTTACCTGGGCAGTCTGGCCTTTTGTGCCGGCTTAGTCTGGAATGCCTTAGGTATGTATGAGATTCTGGATGTGATACAACGAATGGGAAGCGTTTCTCAATCGGCTTTAGCAGGTGGGTTAAAAGCAGCAAGCATCAGTACTATTTATGGCCTATCGCTATTTTTTATCGCCTATGTTTGTTGGTTCTTATTGCGTCTGAAAACCAATAGCTAGCAGATATCTTATGCATTAAAAGTTAACTGATGTTATCGCTCACGGCGATTACATCAGTTGCGAATATCAAACTTACTGGCTTCATCACTTTCTTACTTTTAATCGTATCTTTGCCGAAAATTGATACACCATGAAGTTTTCAGAGTTCGGCTTACACGAAAAAATTACCAAAAGCATCGACCAGCTTGGCTATAAGCGCCCAACTGACATTCAGTTTAAGGCGATACCAGCTATTCTCGAAAGAGAAGATGTTCTGGCCATTGCACAAACCGGTACTGGTAAGTCAGCTGCATTTGTGATTCCTATCTTACAATTGCTACAGAAAAAACGCAAAAATAAAGACAATGGTGTACGCTGCATTGTGATGGTTCCTACACACGAATTAGCGAAACAAATTACGGATGTATTTAAGCAAATAGGTAAAAACACTTCGTTGAAATTTACAGCCATTTATGGTGGGGTTGACCAAACAGAACAAATAGAACGATTAAAAAAAGGAACCGATGTGCTTATCGCTACCCCTGGTCGTTTGTTTGACTACATTAATCAGGGTGTTGTTAAAGTCTACAATGCAGAGATTTTAGTGTTGGATGAAGCTGATCACATGCTTGATCTGGGTTTTTATAAAGACATTGAAGACCTGATTAAATATTTGCCCAAAAAGCGCCAGACCTTATTCTTCTCGGCCACCATCGATCAGAAAATTAAGAAGCTGGCCTATTCACTGGTTAGTCGCCCCATTCGCATTCAGATATCTCCTAAGAATCCTGTTGCCAAAAACATTGACCATTCAGTGGCCTTTATCAAAATGGATGATAAACGTTTCTTTTTGGAACGTGTGGTTCGCTCACATCCCGAAAAGAAAATATTGGTTTTTGTTCGAACCAAAGTACGTTGCGAACGTGTACTTAAAGCTATGGAACGTGTAAAGGTTGCTGCTGTTTCCATTCATAGCGATAAAAGCCAGGATGCTCGCGACAGCGTTATGAAACAGTTTAAAGCGGGCGAGGTAAAAATGCTTATTGCCACCGATGTGAGCGCACGTGGAATAGATATTCCGAATGTGGATATTGTGGTTAACTATGACATGCCTGAGCAACCTGAAAACTATGTTCACCGGGTAGGACGAACAGGACGTGGTAAATTAAAAGGTACGGCCATTGCTTTTTGTAGTGAGGAGGAAAAAGAGATGCTCACCACTATTGAAGATTACACCGGCTATCCGATTGACATCACAGATGTTGGCCATGATGAATATTCGGATACGATCGACTTCTCAACCGAAACACATGCCGATTGGAAAACACTGATGCGACAGGCTGAAGTAGAAGAGGAAGAGTACCAGGTTATCAAGAAGAAAAAAACTAAGAAGAAGAATAAAAAGAAGAAGTAAGTTTTCTACTCCACTTTGTTTTATAATACCTATTTTTAACTGACTTAATAACAAAACAATTCGTCAGTTAATAGAAATCAACACCCTCTTAAATCATGAAAAACAGCTGTGTTTTTGCCTTTGTAATGGCCAGTCTTCTTGCCATTCAGACCAATATTGCTCAAGAAACTGATAAAGCCATTCCTGTATTTAAAGATGGCGAAGCTCAAATTGTTGAAGCATTTAGCAAGTCAAACCAATGGATAAGGCATGATTTATGGGTCGAAACAGAATTTGATACAGATGGAGATGGTAATGCTGATCGCATGCATGTAGCCGTAACACGACCTGCACAAACTGACACTGAAAAATTAAAATTACCTGTTATTTATGTTTCCAGTCCCTATTTTGCAGGTGTGGCTAATGATGGTGGCGGCATGTGGGATGTTAAGCATGAATTAGGCGAACTACCTTCTGTTGAACGGCAACACCCGCAAGTTACACGAACCGGCGAGCGACCCATTATCTCCAATTCACATATTAACAAATGGGTACCGCGGGGTTATATTGTGGTGCACTCTTCATCGCCTGGAACAGGATTATCACAAGGAGCACCAACCATTGGCGGCGATAATGAGTCACTCGCGCCTAAAGCAGTGATAGATTGGCTATGTAAGCGCATACCCGGTTATACCACTCCTGATGGTGATGAAACGGTTGAGGCTTATTGGTCTACCGGCAACATTGGCATGACCGGAACCTCGTATAATGGCACTATCCCATTAGCTGCAGCAACAACCGGTGTTGAGGGGCTTAAAGCCATTATTCCTATTGCGCCCAACACTTCTTATTATCATTACTATCGTTCAAACGGTCTTGTACGTTCGCCAGGTGGTTATTTAGGCGAAGATATTGATGTCTTATACGATTTTATACACAGCGGCGATGAAGCAAAACGTGCCTATAACAATGCAACTGTTCGTGATAAAGAAATGAAAGAAGGCATGGATCGCCGAAGTGGTGACTACAATGACTTTTGGGCTGGCCGCGATTATTTGAATGATATGGAATCAATGAAAGCAGCCATGCTGATGTCACACGGTTTTAATGACTGGAATGTAATGCCTGAGCACAGTTATCGCATTTACAAAGCAGCAAAAGAAATGGGATTACCCTGCCAGATATACTATCATCAGAAAGGTCATGGAGGTCCACCACCAATGCGTCTGATGAACCGTTGGTTTACCCGTTATTTACATGGTGTCGAAAATGAGGTGGAGAATGACCCCAAAGCATGGATTGTGCGTGAGCACGATCATGAGATGGAACCAACACCTTACGATGATTATCCTAATCCTGAAGCAGAAACGGTAAGTCTTTATTTATCTCCAGGTGCACCTGCCAGTGGTCAATTACTTCTTGAACAACAGAATACTCAAGCCGAAGAAACACTCATTGACAATTATTCATTCTCAGGTTCAAGTTTAGCCATGGCCGCTGTAACCAATCATCGTTTAATCTATTGTACCCCCGTATTAAATGAAGACATCCATATTTCAGGCGTCCCAAGCATAACAGTGCGACTGGCTTGTAGCAAACCGGCGGCTAATTTATCTGTTTGGTTGGTTTCATTACCCTGGAATGAAAGCCGGCGAGCTAAAATCAACGATAACATAATCACCAGGGGGTGGGCTGATCCACAAAATCATCGTTCAATACGAAAAAGTTCACCTTTGAAACCAGGTAAATTCTACGAAATTAGTTTCGACCTGATGCCCGATGATCAGATTATTCCAAAGGGACAACAAATTGGCCTGATGATATTTTCAAGTGATCGTGAGTATACACTCTGGCCACAGCCCGGTACAGAGTTGACAATTGATCTTAATAAAACAAAAATCGATATACCTATCATTGGTGGAAGCCAACAATTCAGACAATCGATTTTAACAGATTAATGCGGTGAATAAATCACCCTAAAAAAAACTGATGGTTACTGGAGCGAGTTGTAATACTCAACTAAGCGCTTAACACTGTCAGTTTTTTTGAATTTAGTTTTGTGCTTTTTAATATAAGCGGCAAGTTCTTCCTGGTGTGCAGGTGCTAATTCGAGAAAGTCTTTTTTAGTTTTTACCTCGTGAAGTACATCTTTATTAAAAGCGATGTAAAAACCGGGCATTTTGCTTTTAAATTCAGCTGGCTTGGCATCCTTATATGGCCTTGACTCCTCAGGCTCTGATAAAAATATATTGTGCTTGATGAAAAAACCACAGAGTGAGTCATTGACAAACTCTTCGAAATAAGCAATCTGTTTCTTATTAGAATCAACATATACCTTTAGGGCAAAATGATGTCCATCAAGCACCATGGATGGAAACAGTTTCTCCTTTGGAATTGAATAATACTGATCTCCTTTTTTGATTTCCATTTCATCGTTATATACATTATAACGCATAGTGAGACCTTCGAAAGATTGCTCATCAGCTAAAATCAATTTCCCTTGATCGGTTTCAAATAAGTAAGGGCTTCCATTATAGTTTATGGCCGTTTCGCCATTCCGAATCTTTAAATTATCAAGGTTCTGCCAAAAATTATTGAATTCAGGTGAGCCATAGAAATCCTGAGACTTCGATAAACCACAAACACTAAAGAATATTGTAAAGAGTAGCAAAATACGCATTGGTCAACGGCTTTATCTAATGGTTAAAGAGTATTATAAAACTGTACCAATTCTTTGATACTTTCTGGCTTTCGAAATTTGATTTTGTTTTTCTTGATGAATTTCTCCATCTCTTCTTTATGGTTTGGTAACAGGTTAAGGAAATCCTTCTTACTGTTAATGTAGGCTAGCATACCATTATCGAAACTAACAAATACTTTTGGAGGATTATTGACAAACTTTGCAGGTTGAGCTTCTTTGTAACCTTGTGATTCTACAGATTCTACCAGGATGATATCATGCTTTAAAAACAATCCACACTTTTTATCATCTACTAAGGGTTCGAAATATCCTGAGCTCTTTTTAGTGCCATATTGGTAGGGTTTCAATACAAACGGATGTCCATTTAAAGTGAAGGTCATAAACGTTTTTTCTTTTGGAATGGCATAATAATGTTCACCCTTTTTGATTTCCATTTGGTCATCGTAAACATTATACCTTATCGTTAAGCCATCAACTTTTTGACCATTAGTCATTTCTAATGAAGCAGCACCACTCTCGAATAAATATGGCGAACCTTTGTATTCGGCAAACTGAGAGCCGGTATCGATCTGTTTATTTTCAAGATCACGCATTAATTGCCGGATTGCCGGGTGAACAAAATCCTGTGCTGTACTTGAAAAAAGAACGATCATTAAAATAAGGAGTGAGTAAATTCGTCTCATGAGTTATAGTTTAAGAAGTTAAAATTAAACAATTAACCCATTCATCCAAATATACACCTATTTCACCTCTTCAAAATCGACATACTCACCTTCATTTTCATCTACAACACCTGACGATTTCTTTTGAGTATTCTTTTTAACGGTTACTTTGCCTTCTTGTTGCTGAGCCTTCTGCTGGTAATTCGTGGTGGCATTTTGCTGCTGTTGCTGCATACGCTCAACCCCTTTTTTAAGGATATAAGGTAATACCAGTCGCCCAATAATTTTAAACAGGTAATAGAAGGTAATAAGGAAAAATATAGTTTTTAAAAGACCTACGAGCATATCAAATAGTTTTAATCAAATATACAGCTATGGTATCAATTATCGTGCAAAAGATAAAGTATGGATGGCAACATGTCAAGATTTCAAAAATTATATAATTTCTTGACAATATGACATTAAAAATGCGCAAAGAACTGACGCTTTGCGCATTTTTAATATTTCAATTATTAATTAGCTCTCAATCTTACCAGCTTCTTCAATGGCTTTTATAAGCACGTCGTCAAGCTGCTGAATAATTGGATAAAATCCTTCGTTATCAATCATATTGCGGGCAATATAGGCCTTTAATTCAACCTCAATTAATTGCTTTGATGTTTGATATTCATCTCGCTTATACTCCACCCCTTTGTCTTTTGCGTAACGTAAGAAATCGCTCAACAAGCTTTGTGTATTAAGGTATTGCTCCAGTGTTTCTGCACTGTTATATTTCTCTAGTTGCTGACGATTATTATCGGTGTACTCCAAAGCATAACGATAAATCACTCCATTCATGCGTAATTTTGCAAAATAATCGGTTAGCATGGTTGTATCACGAGGTACAAAAATATCTGGCATTACGCCACCACCTCCATAAACAGTACGTCCATTTTTAGTCGTGTATTTTAACTCATCATCAAACTGAATACTATCCTGATTGAAGAACTCACCGTGCTCATAGCGCTTATAGATATCTTCGTAATAATCATCGTTTCCATTTTCATACGATTTTTGGATGCAACGACCGCTTGGCGTATGATAACGAGCCACAGTCAACCTCAGAGCCGAACCATCAGGTAGAGGGATTTGCTGTTGCACTAAGCCTTTACCAAATGAGCGGCGACCAATTACCAATCCGCGATCATTATCCTGTATGGCACCTGCGAAAATTTCACTGGCCGAAGCAGAAAATTCATCGATCAACACGATGACTTTGGTGTCCTGACAAGTACCTGCACCGTTGGCTTTAACGTCTAATCGCTTTTGTGCTTTCCCTTCGGTATAAACAATTAAATCCTTTGCCGGTAAAAACTCATTACAAAGACGAATAGCGACATCAAGCAAACCGCCTGAATTACCTCTGAAATCGATAATCACCTCTTTGCAATTATTGGCTTTCAGCTTGGCCAGAGCTGTTAAAAATTCCTGGTAGGTGTTCTGAGCAAACTTATCCACTTTAATATACCCGGTTGATTCGTTAATCATGTAACTTACCTCAACACTATTAATCGCAATGCTACCGCGGGTAATTTTATAATCAATCAAATCTTTATTTGGTCGGCGAAGCACGCCAACTTTCACTTCTGTACCCATCTCACCTTTCAGCTTCTTCATCACTGCATCAGTTCCAATATTTTTACCGGCTATAATGGAATCGTCAACCGCTACAATACGATCACCTGGTAACAAGCCAACCTTCTCTGATGGGCCACCCTGAATAACCTGAATGACCATTACCGTATCATTTTGCATCGTAAACTGTACGCCAATGCCTCCAAAGCTACCTTGTAACTCCTCATTCACCTTATTTAAATCCTTGGCCGGAATGTAAACAGTATGCGGATCAAGGTTTTTAAGAATTTGAGGAATCACTTTTTCCTCAATGGCTTCCCTGTCAACAGTATCGACATACTCCTCATCAATTAAATTAATGAGGGTAGCTATTTTACTTGACTGTGGGTATATCATTAAAGGGTTACTTCCTCCCGAACTTGGTGCTTTGATAAAATTACGACCTATAAATACTCCTGTTGCCACAAGCAGGGCATATAGGAAAGGCATAAATATTTGCTTGCGTGTATTTGACATATAACGTTATTTACAAATTGAGTTATTGTTGTGTATTACCAAGTATTAAACCGTCTTCTACCTTAATGAGTTCATCTTCGATGTGAACAACTTCTATATTGGCCCTTGATAATAGATCTAATCCATCGGTATTATGGTATTTTTCGGCAAAAACCACACGCTTAATACCAGCCTGAATAATCAGCTTTGAACATTCGATACAGGGCGATGCCGTAACATATAAAGTTGACTCGTCGGAACTGTTATTTGATCGCGCTACCTTGGTAATGGCATTGGCTTCGGCATGTAACACATAGGGTTTGGTTTTATTCGCACAGTCTTCGCACTCATTCTCAAACCCTGAAGGCGTGCCATTGTAGCCATCACTAATGATCATTTTATTTTTAACGATAAGCGCTCCCACCTGTCTTCTAACGCAATAGGAATTTTGTGCCCAGATGCGTGCCATGGCCAGATAACGTTGATCAAGCAGAAATTGCTTTTCCTCTTGTGTTAATTTCATCCTTTAGTTTGTTTGGTTTTTCCGCGCCATATAAACAGCTACTGCAATCAACAACAGAATTATAATGGAACTAATGGCAGCCAACGTTTGTCCAATTACAAAGGATTGCGGCTTAAATCGGAACTCGATATCATGACGCCCTTCAGGTATCATTAGTCCACGCAATAAATAATTGGCACGTATGATATCCACCTCATCACCATCGATATAAGCCTTCCAGCCTTTATCGTAATACACATCGCTAAATACAGCAAATTGCTCTTGCGGTGCATTGGATTCGAATATTAAATAATCGGGCGAATAAGATGTTAACTGAATCTGCCCCATTACTGAATCGGTGGAATAACCTTTTACTTTATCAACAAAGCGTTGCTCCACAACAGCTGTCGTTCTTAAATCTGTTGTCCCGATGGCAGCAATTTCTTCATCCGGATTAGCCACTTCCCTGATGTTTTTAACAAACCAGGCATTGCCCATGTACGAGGGATTAAAAATCGGATCTGCTCCAGGGTTGTAGATGATATATTTCGTATTCATCATGTTTAAAGCCGGCATGTTTTCCATCGCTTCTTCAAGTTCACCCGGTGTTTGTGCCGTTTGAAGCACCTTCATCAGCTCCTGCCAGTCGTTCATCAGGTAGCGATCAGCCACATCCTGGTAACGGCGTAACTTAGCTCCGTGGAACCCACCAACTGATTTGTGCCAGTAAGGTGTAAATCCATCTTTAAAAGGATCGCGATAGATTGGAAAAACCCGATAATAATCGTCCTTATCTTTTAAAATAGCTTTATCAGCTTTTGATTGTGCTAACTCCTGACGAGCTTTTGACTTGCTCACAAAATCATCGTTATTCAAGTAACGCTTCGAAACACCCCACAGGTCAATAAATACAATCAAAGCCAAGCCCCACATGACGTAGCGTTTTTGCAATTTCCCTTGTACAAAGAACCAGATCGACGCTGACCCCAGCAAAATAAACACAAATGAACGCCAGGCATCGGCTGTTAATAAAACCTGACGCGCTGCAATCAGGTTTGATACCAGCAAGTCATACATCTGCGCATTCTCACCTCCCTGTTTGATCATACCACCAAAATTCTCAGCTTCCATCGGTGATAGAAAGCTATAAAATGATGTTGGGAACAAGGCCAATATCAAACTAACACCACCTGTTAGGGCAAAAGCAATGGCAAACCACTTGCTGTCCTTCTTTAGCGTTTCGGGCTTATCCAATATGGTTTTTAAACCCAGAAAACCTAGTAATGGCATAGCCATGGATGCTAATACCAATGCCATTTCCACTGTTCGGAACTTGTTATACAATGGGAAATTGTAGAACATAAAATAGTTAAAGGCCGGAAAATTCTTCCCCCAGGCCAACATGAGTGAAAAGACAGTGATACCAATTAACCACCAACGCTCTTTACCTTTATAATAAAAGGCCCCAATAAAAAACAAGAAGCAGATTAATGCCCCTGCATACACTGGCCCACTGGTAAAGATTCGTCCGCCCCAATATTGACTTGATTGACCAACATATTCTTTTAATCGTGGGTCGACATGCTTCATGGCATCTTCAGAATTAGCCAAGCCAGCCGATTCACCACCTACCACATTAGGCATTAACAGCGTTAGTGTTTCATGCAAACCATAACTCCAGCCAAAGGCGTAATCAACATCCAAACCTGAATGTTCTTTCTGACCTTCTTTAGGCGTTAACTCCGATGCCCCACGAATGGATTCCTGCCCGTATTCATAGGTAGTCAAAAGGTTAGTGATGTTAGGCAACACCGCCAGCATGGCTGCAATTACCAATATGCCTGTTGTGTGTGCAAAAGGCTTGATGGCCTTTTCTTTAATGGCATACACCAAACGCGATAACACAATAAAACCAACCATAAATGCCAGGTAATAGGTTATTTGCACGTGGTTATAGGCAATTTCCATACCCAGGGCTACCGCCGTTATAACACCACCTATAAATCGATTGCGATTGTATGCAAAGAGCACTCCTGCAATCACTGGTGCCATCAGTGCAATGGCATAAGTTTTAGTAATGTGTCCGGCAATTATTATTATCAGGTTGTAGGAACCAAAGGCAAAAGCGATGGCTCCAATCACACAAAGCCAATGATCGACTTTCATACTTAATAACAACAAGTAAAAACCCAGCATGTATAAAAAGACAATGGCTACTGTTTCATATGGTAATCCAAAGCGTGTTGCTTTATTCAGGTAACTAAAAACATTTTTTGAGGCATCGCCTTTGATCTGATAAGCTGGCATACCACCAAACATCGTATTGGTCCACATGGCTTTTTTACCTGTTTGCTTCTCAAAATCAACCAACTCTTTTGACATGGCTTTCGCATGTGTATTATCGAGCTGAGGTAATTTCTTGCCTTCAAGAACCGGCGAGAAATAAACAAAACTTAGTACAATAAATAATAGAAAAGCTCCTAAATAAGGCAGATAGCCTTTAAACTTGTCGAACATGATAACGTATTTACTATTTAGCTTGTGAAAATACGTAATGTTATTGGAATAGAAAAAGCTAATAGCGCTTAGCTAAGAGCTACTGCCTTTTAAATTACCTTTGTAAAAAAATTATCGATGCTCGAAATCATATATCAAGATCAATACATGGTTGTTATCAACAAACCACACGGTTTATTGGTGCACCGCAGTCCCATAGCCGCCGATGCCGAAGAGTTTGCCTTACAAATGCTGCGCGATCAGATTAAAAAATCGGTTTTCCCACTGCACAGGCTCGACAGAAAAACATCGGGTTTATTGGTATTTGCACTCTCAAGTAGTGTAGCCGCTAAGCTTCAAACAATTTTTGAAGATTCAAAAACACAAAAAACATATACGGCAATTGTACGCGGTCATTTTCCGGATGCCATAGAAGTGGATTATGCCCTGACCAATGACAGGGGCAAAACACAGGATGCCATCACACATTTTAAAACAATTAAACGAAGTGAACTACCTATTCCCTTTGGTAAATTCGAAACATCACGCTACTCCTTAATTGAAGCTTATCCAAAGACGGGCCGTATGCATCAGATACGTAAGCACCTCAACCATCTGCGCCATCCTATTATTGGCGATCGACCACACGGCTGCAACAAGCAGAACCGTTTGTTTAAGGAGCGTTGGTACATGACAAATATGCTACTACATGCCCAACAACTGGACATGATACATCCCGTTACAAAAGAAGAGCTCATTTTGAAAGCCACACCATTTGATGTATTTGACAGGATGAAACAAACCCTATTACTGGAGTAATTCCTGAGAGTGCTCATGAGCAACGCGAGGGAATTAGCTTCAGCTCCCTTCAACACTTCAGCTACATTTTTGTTAGTTTACTGAGAACCCCAAATGTGAATATCAGATGCTGACGAAAACTCGCTACTCCTTAAAAGACATGGTGCTATGGACTCGCGCCGAAACACTATTCTTTGTTTTATATGCCCTTTTGATCACTTTCCTGTATGAAGCAATGGGCTTTGTGTTTATTGACATGCCCTGGACACCTATTGCTTTGGTAGGTACCGCTGTGGCTTTTATTGTCGGATTTCAGAACAATGCCGCTTATGGTCGTATTTGGGAGGCTCGCAAGATATGGGGTGGTATGGTTAACACATCGCGCAGCTGGGGCATGATGATACAAGCAATGCTCAGTAATGAATATGCTAAGGAGCCATTGAGCGATGATGAAATCAAAGAACATAAGCAACAACTCATCTATCGGCACATTGCCTGGCTCACAGCCTTACGTCATGCCATGCGGCAAGGCAAAAAATGGGAAGTATTTGAAAAGCATCGCACCAATCGTGAGTGGTCGCGCATGGCCTACATACCCGAACGTGTAACATCATTAAATGATGATTTATTGATGTATCTAGGTCCCGAAGAGCATCAATATGTGATGCAAAAGGACAATAAAGCAGCCGCCATATTATACCTGCAATCATCGCATTTAAAGGATCTGAAAGAGAAAAAAATAATCTGGGAATTTTCCTTTCTGGAACTTGAGCAAAAGCTCAGTGAACTTTTTGACTTGCAAGGTAAATCGGAACGCATTAAAAACTTTCCTTATCCGCGGCAGTATGCCACATTATCGCACCAGTTTGTATGGCTGTTTTTATTAATGCTGCCATTGGCATTAGTCTCAGAGTTTGAAACCATTGCTCAAAAGGTACAAAGCAGTTTTCCATTGGCTGATACTTATTTCGTTTGGTTAGCCGTTCCTTTTTGCGGTGCTGTTTCGTGGATTTTCCATACCATGATGCGCATTGGCACAGTGGGAGAAAATCCTTTTGAAGGCTCGGCCAATGATGTGCCTATCTCCACCATTGCCAGAGGTATTGAACGCGACCTGCGACAATTGATGGATGAGGATGTGGAAGCCATTCCGTCTCAGTTTCCTGAGAAGTTTCATGTACAGATGTAATAAGCTGAGCTTATTTGTAAGTAGCTATCTAACAGCACAGCAATTGCATTTAAGAAATTGTTTTACAACTCAAGCCGTTGAGGCTTCCCCTTTTTGCCTCCAGCTCAAAAAGGGGAGAAAAAAAGCCGCCGACCGAAGCACTCGTTTACCCATTAAGACAACTCTACGGGAAAAATTACTGCTTGTTTATTGCTTCATTCAGCATTATTCAAACAAGTTTGATACTGCTTTCATTTATCGCAATAATTTAAAGATTAACAGTTTGGTATCAAATTTTTCTTCCCTCCGTTTATGTCAATGGGTCCCAAACTACGCTGCTTATGTCGGTATTATGCAATTCAAAAAAAAGATCCTTTTAATACGATTGACGTGTATCCAACCGCCATCAACCATCCTCTAAGGAGAATTTTATTACATTTGGTTAAACGATAAAGCTAAACTCACCTCTATGAAGCGACTAAACATTGTTGGAATCCTTTTACTTATTGTCGTATTAGCAAGCTGCAAAAGCATTGAAATAAGTGGAAGCGGACATGAAGAATATCCGGAATTTAAAGATGGTTACCGGGATGGCGATCCGGATGAAGTAAAGTATACCACAGTTGAAGAATGGAAAAAACTGGAAGAAGAGAAGAAAGCTGCCGAAGAAGAACAAGCCATAAAGGAAAAGAAGAAGAAATAAAACAGCAAAGCCCGATTGAATACTCAACCGGGCTTTATATTTTGTGTCAGGCAATCATTTTCTGCCTGATAACTACTTAGCTATTTCTACAAGTTCTTAAACGCTTCGCGCATGCTTACTTTCTTACTGATGATACCCTGTAGGTCAGTAATTTTCACACGCTCCTGCGCCATGGTGTCGCGGTAACGAATGGTTACTGTATCATCTTCCAGTGCCTGGTGATCAACCGTTACACAGAAAGGTGTACCAATGGCATCCTGACGACGGTAGCGTTTACCGATACTGTCTTTTTCATCGTACTGGCAGTTGAAATCAAACTTCAAGTCATCAATAATGGCGCGTGCTTTTTCAGGCAGACCATCTTTCTTCACCAATGGCATTACGGCCAATTTGATTGGAGCCAATACCGGCGGTAAGTTCAATACCACACGTGTTTCTTTCTTGCCACCTTTACCTTCTACTTCTTCTTCATTATAGGCACCAGCCATAATACTAAGGAACATGCGGTCAACACCAATTGATGTTTCTACCACATAAGGCACATAGCTCTTATTTAGTTCAGGGTCGAAATATTGGATTTTCTTACCTGAATGCTCCTGGTGCTGCGATAAATCAAAGTCGGTACGCGAGTGAATACCTTCTACTTCTTTAAAGCCAAATGGCATTTTAAATTCGATGTCGGTAGCCGCATTGGCGTAATGCGCTAATTTCTCATGGTCGTGGTAACGGTAGCTTTCATCGCCCATACCCAATGACTTGTGCCAACGAAGACGAGCGTCTTTCCAATACTCGAACCACTTCATTTCTTCGCCCGGACGAACAAAGAATTGCATCTCCATCTGTTCGAACTCACGCATGCGGAAGATAAACTGACGGGCCACAATCTCGTTACGGAAAGCTTTACCAATTTGTGCAATGCCAAATGGCAGCTTCATACGACCAGTCTTTTGCACGTTCAGGTAATTTACAAAGATACCCTGTGCTGTTTCGGGGCGCAGGTAAATGGTTTGTGCCCCATCGGCCGTTGAACCCATTTCGGTTGAGAACATCAGGTTGAACTGACGTACATCGGTCCATTCTTTCGTGCCTGATATCGGACAGGCAATTTCATAATCGACGATGATCTGACGTAAATCTTCCAAATCATTATCGTTTAAAGCCTTTGCAAAGCGCGTGTGAACCTCATCAATTTTCTTTTGATTAGCTAATACACGTGGATTGGTTTCCAGGAACTGAGCCTTATCGAAACTTTCACCAAAGCGTTTTTCAGCTTTCTTTACTTCTTTGTTGATTTTCTCTTCGAACTTCTGAATCAGATCTTCAATCAACACATCGGCACGGTAACGTTTTTTCGAATCTTTGTTATCAATCAAAGGATCGTTAAAAGCATCTACGTGGCCCGAAGCTTTCCATGTAGTTGGGTGCATAAAAATAGCTGAGTCGATACCCACCACATTTTCGTGCAACAATACCATGGCATCCCACCAGTATTTTTTGATGTTATTTTTTAGCTCAACACCATTTTGCGCGTAATCATACACAGCGCCTAATCCATCGTATATTTCGCTTGATTGAAATACGAAACCATACTCTTTACAGTGAGCCACCAGCTTCTTAAAAACGTCCTCTTGTGCCATATCTTTTTTCTTATATTTCGTAATCTGAAACATCTCACTTACTGCGAGACAAGTCCTTCCGCCACAGCGGAAGGGCAAAAATAGTTGAAATTTGAAAAGTAGAGAAGTTTTTTGGTAATAACTTAAATTACTTCCTAAAAGCGCCATAATTACAAAACACACATAAATTAGGACTTATTATTACATGAGGTAACTATTCCCTAATTATTACGTATTCCATCATCAACAACTTGTTGTAAGCTTGTAATATTTAATAAAACGAATAGTGATTGACACGCCTGTGTCGAGGGAATGCTTTATTGTGGGAAGAAAAAAATACATTAGACCAACTATATCTGTGGTTAAGATAGATAGGAGTATCTCATTAATTCTGATGAGTACTCAGCTGGGCAATGGGCATGGACAAGGCGGCGGTTATGGACCAGGAGGCAAGCCCAAAGGTGCGGCGCAAGCAAGTTCTCCTTTTAGCGATACGCAACTGGACAGTAATCAATTCAATGATAACCCTTTCGGCGGATAACAACTCGGTTAGATAAATACTTCTTTAAAAAAGCCACTTCAAAACTGAGATGGCTCCATCATACTATACGGTATTGAATTACGAACCAGCTGGTCCTTCATATTTCGCATCACCTAATCCTAGTATTGGATAGAAAATAAATGTGAATGGAGGAATTAACAATCCTAAAGTGAAACCAACGCCTTTACCAAAGCTTTTGGCCAACAAGTTGATTAACCAAATTGCAAAGATGATATTAACACCTGGAATCAAAAGCCATACAATCCATAATATTGGCTTACCAACGATTTCAATCATTACAATGATTGAAAATTGGAATCAATGAAGCCCATCCTGGCTTACCGGCCTTTTCAAAAATACGACACATCGACACAATCATTAAAACAAGAACGACCATGTAAATAAGGCCCCCAAATAATCCTACATTTTCCATATTTCTGTTTTTTAAAATAGGTTAGAAAAATGGTTATACTGAGCTACCCTTGTTTTGTTACAAAAAACAAAAGCTGCCGGTAAAAAACCAGCAGCTTGTTATATTCTGACGACCTATCATCATCAACTCTTATGAAATAACCTTGCTCGCGGACTTAAGATAATCCTCGCACATTCTTTTCCCAGGCCCAGGCCGATGCCAATGTTTCTTCAAGGGTCTTTTCGGCTTTCCAGCCCAACTCGTTATTACCATAGCTTGTGTCGGCCCATATTTTTTCAATATCGCCAGCTCTGCGGTCTACAATCTTATATTTTAGGTCTACTTTGTTGACTTCGATAAAAGACTTCACCAATTGCATCACCGAGTAACCAGCACCTGTACCCACATTAAAGTACTCGTAGTTGGCTTTCGATTTGCCATTTAGCATACGGTCGATTGCTACCACATGCGCTTTAGCTAAATCTACCACATTGATATAGTCGCGAATGGCTGTTCCATCTTCGGTATCGTAATCGTCACCAAAAATGCTTAGCTCATCGCGCAAACCAGCAGCTGTTTGCGTAATAAAAGGCACCAGGTTATTTGGTACACCTACAGGCAACTCACCAATTAATGCTGTAGGATGAGCCCCAATCGGGTTAAAATAACGCAAAGCAATACAGTTCACCTTCTCATTGGACTTTGTATAGTCGCGCATAATATCTTCACAAATGGCTTTTGTATTGCCATAAGGTGACTCCGCTTCTTTACGTGGTGTTTCCTCGGTAACAGGTAATACATCGGGCTGGCCATAAACAGTACATGATGAAGAAAATACCATGTGCGGTACCTTGTACTTATTCATACACTCCAACAAGTTCATTAATGAACCCATGTTGTTACGGTAATATTCCAAAGGCTTCTGCACCGACTCGCCAACAGCCTTGAATGCGGCAAAATGTATGATGGCCTCAACATTGGTGTACTTTTGAAAGAAAGCATCTGTTAAATCTCTTTCTGATAAATCAAATTGCTCAAAAGCCGGACGAATGCCCGTGATTTTCTCAATGTTATCTAATACTTCAATTTTTGAATTGGAAAGGTTGTCAACGATTACAACATCAAATCCTTGTTCCTGAAGCTCCACCACGGTGTGTGAACCAATGTAACCTGTTCCGCCGGTTACTAAAATTTGCTTTGCCATTAGATTAGCTTTTTTTCACCTGACACGTTTGTATTTCATCTCAGGTTGAACTAACAAGCTGTGTATTTTTCTTACGTTTAAGCTTAAAATCACATCAGACTTGTTCGTTTCATCATTAAACGAGCCGTAAAAGTAATAAATCGTTTACAAACCAAGCTCTGAATGATGGGCTAATTTGGCTTTCAGTCTATTAATAAAAGTTAAATATACTTTTATCGGCACGAGTGCGCATTTGAATCATGCTGCAAGCCATCCCTTTTGAGTGGTTTAGAATCATTGATGCACCTGATTTGATGTCATCAGAACTGCTTATTAACAATGCACTTTAATTTTTATCCACAATTCATTATTCGCTATTTCTGCTCTTATTTAGTAACTTAGTCACTTCATCAGCGTTTAAAGGTTAATAACTCGCTTTGTTATCAACCATTTTTCAACAGCTTACCAACACCTGTTGAAAGAAAGTTAATCGTGTAAACAACGTTTTTACTAATTTTGTAATTATGACAGCAGTTGACCAACACATATCTAATCTATTATTTACACATGAATGTGTGATAATTCCTGAATTAGGAGCGCTTGTTTCTACTAATGTGAGTGCCCGTTTTGATGCCGATAAAAACATGTTTTTACCACCATCGAAAGAAATAGGTTTTAACCGAAGTCTATCGCACAACGACGGTTTGCTTATCAGCACTCTGGCACAAGCTAACGACACAAGCTACGGTAAAGCCAAAATAATGGTTGAGGAGTTTGTGGCTGGCATTCGCGCGAATATTGAAAATGGAACACAGGCCAGTATTAGTAAGGTGGGCATCCTGAAAAAAGATGCGTTAGGTTATTTACAGTTTGTAGCCGATAACTCAGAAGCCTACTTAACAGATGCCTATGGCTTATCATCATTTCATTTTAAACCAGTTGTGTCAGCTCAAAAACCACTGACTGAAAACGCTCAGGTTCGTCGATTATTGCAACCGGTAGGCTTGAAACAAATTGCTGCCTCAGTGGCCATGATTGTTGGTTTATTTGCTATTTCTCAGTCGCTTGATAATCCTGTTCGCAAGGACTTACAGTCGGCCAATGCCTTATCGATTATAATGCCTGCTGCCAGCAATGAGTATAGCAGCGAAGAAAGCCTGACGGTTTCAAGGGAAGATATACAAGAAGCCATTGAGGATGAAGAACCAGTAGTGAAAAACAGTTACTACTTGATTGCCGGCAGCTTTAAGACCGAGAGCCAGGCCAAACGCTTTTTAAAAATTGTACAAGAAATGGGTGAAGAACAGGCATTTGTACTGGCCAGCCCCAACAGCAGATACCGAGTAGCCTTAAACGGATATCCTAATAAGACGAGTGCTGTGAATGATTTAGGCGCTTATCGTCAATTGGAGGATTTCAAAACCGTGTGGGTGCTTACTCAGCGATAAGAAACGTTTGTACTTAAATACAAAGGTTGCTTCAGAGTTATTCTGTTGCAGCCTTTTTTTGATGATTATTTTAAAACCTGACAGGTTTAGGTATTCTTATACCTTCGCCGCCTTTTCAACCGCTTTAAATACGCGTAAGAAGTTGCCACCCCATATTTTTAGAATATCCTCTTCGGGATAGCCACGCTTAACCAGCTCTGCTGTAATTTTAGGGAAATCGGCCACATCAACACAATCGGCCAATCCGCCGCCGCCATCAAAGTCGGAGCCAATGCCCACGTAATCGACCCCAACAAGTTTCACCACGTAATCGATGTGATCAACAGCCCGCGCAATGTTTGGCAATTGGGCCGGGTACTTCTTATTGATTTCGCGCCACTCGCCCCAGGCTTTCTTACGCTCTTCATCGGAGGTATAGGTCCAGTTGTTGTATTTCAGGCGAAGCTCCTCCTTTTTCACATAGTTAAGCGAAGTGGTGTCTTCATCCTGAATATAAGCACCCAGAATACAAATTTGAATCACCCCATTATGGGCGGCCAGTGTTTTTATCATCTCATCGTCCATATTGCGCGGATGATTACAGATGGCACGAACCGATGAGTGCGAGGCAAAAACAGGCGCCTTGCTTTCTTTTATCACATCATAAAAAGCCTTGTCGGAAATATGCGATACATCAATGAGCATGCCCAGGCGATTCATTTCTTTAACCACCTCGGTTCCATAGGCGCTCAAACCATTGTGCTCGGCTCCGTTTTTATCGGTTGACGAATCACAGATATCGTTGTTTTTGGTATGTGCCAGCGTTACGTAGCGCACGCCTCGCTTGTAAAACTCCTCTACCCTGCCAATGTCTTTATTAAGCGGAAAACCATTTTCCATGCCCAGGTAAATGGCGCGCTTACCTTGCTTTTCAATGGCGGCTGCATCGTCGGCTTTTAAGGCCAGTGAGGCCATGTCTTTGTTTAAGGCCAGGGCCTTTTCGGTTGAATCAATCATTTGATGCGCCATTTGGTAGGCCAGGGCATAATTCTCATCAGTACGCTGGCGCTGACTGGTGAAAATGGCGAAGAAAATGGCATCTAAGCCACCCGCTTTCATGCGTGGCAGGTCTACCCGGCTCGATGGTGCTTCGTGCGTTTGGCCAATATCAAAGGACTCGCGCAAAAAACGCATGGGCGTATCTACATGGGTATCGATGGTAATGGCTTTTTGATGCAGCTTGTGAGCATCCAAAGGTTTTTGCTGGCAGGCCGATAAAAAGCACAGGCCCATGGTAATGGTGGTTAATGTTTTAAGTCTCATGTGTGTCGATTTTTTACAATGATAATTAAAATCCGCCAAGAGAAAAATAAATCTAAATTTTTATATGTTAATTGAAGAACATGACATTAACCCACGTTCTCTAGCCGTTAGTCATTAAAAACCGTGTATTCGTCAAGGAAACTGAAATTAGCGTTCAAAAAGGTGTTACGATTTTCGTGTACTGCTATTAACTAGTAATTGCTGGTTATTCTCATTTCTCGATTTTGATATGAAATTATTTGACGAATTAAAAGTACTACGAAGAATGTTCGATTTGATTGAAAAGGAACAAACAGGATGCACATGCACATTCCCGAAAAAACTAGGCATTTCAAGAGGGAAACTCTACAACCTTCTTGATGAACTAAAGGATATTGGCATCATTATTAAATACTGCAAAAAACAAAAAACATTCTACTTTAAGGATGCAATCAAGATCAAGGTAGCCGCTCCCATACAAATTCTAAAAGCTGATGAATTGAGTAAAATTAACGGAGGAATCTATACCTCTGTCCATTTTTTTGGACAAGTTCTATTCTAACTTTACATACTTAATAATAAACCTCCTCTTATTTATGAAGCAAATCTTCCCTCCTGACATCACTGAATATTCATTTGAATCGCATTTTCATCGACATAAGCGTCAGTTTTATTGGGTATATATATTAGTTATTCTTTTAGTATCAGGAACCATATGTACACTTCCATTTATAACAATGGAGATAACTACTCAAAGCAGAGGTTCAGTAAAAACAGCATATGAAAATAATCTTATCCAGAGTTCCAATGCGGGCCGAATAGAATATCTGAATATCACTGAAGGAGAAAACGTTCATAAGGGTGATACCTTGTTAGTACTGTGCACCGATCTAATTCAGGAGCACATTCAGTTACTGGACAATACAATTGCTGAAAATAACTTATTCATTCACGACTTACGCAGGCTAATTAAAGGACATACAGATGTATCAACAACTAAATATCGGCAAGAAAGCATCCAGAATCAGGCTGAAGTTGAAAATTTCAATATTGATATAGCCTTGCTTAAAAAGGAATATCAACTGGCTCAAGAATTATATAGCGACAATGTAACACCAGAATTTGAGCTCCTTCTGAAGAAAAACAGATACGATGCTGCTGTATCAAAACTGGACGTCTACAAGAAACAAGCTTACACTGCATGGCAACAAGAATTGGTCAAATTGGAGCAAGCCAATAGAAGACATATGTCAGATATTTTAAAATCAAGAAAAGAGAAAGAATTATATGTATTACGAGCCCCTGTTAATGGCACACTAACACAAATGGCAGGTATTTATACCGGCAGTTACATTACACCCGGTCAGGCACTGGCGCAGATTTCACCAGATAAGGAACTTATTGCTGAATGTTACATCCAACCAAAAGACATTGGTTTTATTAAAAAAGAGCAAAAAGTTCGTTTACAATTTGATGCCTTTAACTATCACCAATGGGGCATGATTGAGACCCAAGTAGCCTGTATATCAAACGACATCATTCTTGTCAATCAACAACCAGTATTTCGGGTGAGGTGTAAATTACCAATCGACTATTTACAGTTAAAATCAGGACACAAAGGCATGGTGAAAAGGGGAATGACCTTAACAGGGCGCTTTGTGCTTACCGAAAGAACTTTGTACCAACTATTATTCGATAAAGTAGATGATTGGTTGAATCCGAAACTAAGAAAGAGTGACTAAAAGAGTGAAGAGTGAAAAAAATTAATAATAATGATGAAAAAGAATAGTCCTTTACGAGATAAGAGTTATCTGTTTGCAATCAAGATTGTTCAATTGGCGCGACAGGTTCAAAACGACAAAGAGTTTGTTTTGAGTCGTCAGATTATGCGTAGCGCTACCGCAGTGGGTGCATTGATTCGTGAAGCAGAATTTGCTCAGAGTAAACTTGATTTTATTCACAAAATGAGCATCTCGCTTAAAGAAGCCAACGAAACAGCATATTGGGTTCATCTCTTGTTTGACACTAAACACATAACCGAAACCAAGTTTACTGTGCTCAATAATCAATGCAACGAGCTAATAGCTATGCTGGTTTCCACCATTAAAACCATCAAAGCCAAGCTAAAATCATAACTATTCACTTTTAGTTCTTACCCCTTAACGATCCGTTCTAACCCTTAACCATGAAAATAAAACAACGCGACATCACCGATTGTGGAGCGGCATGCCTGGCATCAATAGCCGCACATTACAAGTTAAAGTTACCCGTTTCTAAGATTCGCCAGATTGCCGGAACCGATAAAAAAGGCACCAATGTGCTGGGTGTCATTAAAGCCGCCGAAAAGATGGGTTTTACAGCCAAAGGTGTTAAAGGCGGTATCGAAGCCTTGCCAAAAATCCCGCTACCGGCCATCGCACATGTGATTGTTAAGGAAGTATTGCAGCACTATGTGGTCATTTACAAGGTGAGTGCTAAGGAAGTAGAATACATGGATCCAGGTGATGGAAAAATGCATAAAGAATCGATTGCCGCGTTTAAAATGAAATGGACAGGTGTGTTGGCCCTCTTTGCCCCTAACGACGATTTTGTA
The DNA here is from genome assembly GCF_016612505.1 of Carboxylicivirga marina. Taxonomy (GTDB): domain Bacteria; phylum Bacteroidota; class Bacteroidia; order Bacteroidales; family Marinilabiliaceae; genus Carboxylicivirga; species Carboxylicivirga marina. The sequence continues at coordinate 102,440 of NZ_JAENRR010000002.1, read as the reverse complement.
GCACGTAATGAAAAGGTATCTAACCTCAGTCGTTTTGTGTTTTTGTTAAAGCCACACAAAAGCATGATTATGCAGGCCTTGATTGGCGCCATTCTATACACTGTGCTGGGGTTATCCACCTCCATATACATACAAAAGATAACGGACTATGTGCTGGTTGACGGCAACACCAACCTACTAAATCTGTTGAGCGTTGGCATGATAAGCATTTTGCTGTTTCAGATATTCATTGGAGCAGCAAAAACCATTTTAATGCTTCGAACAGGCCAGCTGATAGATGCTCAATTAATATTAGGCTACTACAAACATCTGCTACGATTACCCCAGCGCTTTTTTGACACCATGCGGGTGGGTGAAATTATATCACGCATTAATGATGCGGTAAAGATTCGTGCTTTTATCAACGATACGGCAGTTAGTTTGGTGGTCAATGTTTTTATCATCTTCTTCTCTTTTGGTTTAATGTTTATCTACAGCTGGAAACTGGCACTTATTATGGCCATTGTAATTCCGCTATATGCATTAACTTATTTTATTGCCAACAAGCTAAATAAAAAACAGGAACGCAAAGTGATGGAGCATGCAGCTGATCTGGAGAGTCAGTTAGTGGAGTCGCTTAATTCGGTACGCACCATTAAGCAGTTTGGTTTAGAAGATTTTACCAATGTTAAAACTGAGCTTCGATTTATCACATTACTTAAAACGGTGTATAAATCGGGTATTAATTCCATTTTTGCCGGAAACTCATCTGAATTTCTAAGCCGGGTATTCACCATTGTTTTGTTATGGGTGGGCTCCTATTTTGTCATCGACAAAAGTATAACACCTGGTGAGTTGCTGTCGTTTTATGCCATCATAGGTTATTTTACTTCACCGGCTGCCAGTTTGATTGGCATGAATAAAACTGTTCAGAATGCCTTGATAGCAGGCGACCGCTTATTCGAAATAATGGATTTGGAACGCGAATCGGATGAAAATAAAATAGAATTACGTAAGGATTTGTTGGGCGATATATGTTTTGAGAATATATCATTTAGTTATGGTACACGGGTGGATGTATTTGAGAACTTTAAGCTGACAATCGCCAAAGGGCAATTAACAGCCATTATTGGCGAAAGCGGTTCGGGCAAAACAACACTGGCAGCATTAATGCAAAAGCTGTATCCGCTTAATAAAGGAAGTATCTATATAGGAGATCACAATATCAATTACTTCGATAATGAGAGCCTGCGCCAACTGGTTAGCAGCGTTCCGCAAAAGCTCGATTTATTTGCCGGAAATGTGGTGGAGAATATTGCCGTAGGTGAGTTTAACCCAGATATGGAACAGGTGCTAGCTATTTGCAAACAATTGGGCATACTACAGTTTATCGAAAATCTGCCCAATGGATTCAATACTTATTTGGGAGAAAATGGCGCTAGTCTCAGTGGCGGACAAAAGCAACGCCTCGCCATTGCACGCGCATTATACCGCAATCCCGAGGTGTTGATTTTGGATGAAGCCACTTCTTCGCTCGACTCGGATTCAGAAGCCTATGTACAAAACACAATCGATCAATTAAAGCAGCAAGGCAAAACCATTGTTATTATTGCTCATCGACTAAGTACCGTGATGAAGGCTGATAAAATAGTGGTGCTCGAAAATGGAAAGTTAATTGAAGAAGGCAGCCATTATCAGCTATATGAACAGCAAGGGAAATACTATAAGATGTGGAAGAAGCAGATGCCTGTTTTTAGTGAAGCATTAAAAATGAAGAACTAATAGATGAGAATGAAAAGTTAAAAGTCCAAAACAAAACACTATGGCTAAACTAACCAAGACCATTGAACTAATGGAAAGAATTGATAAACTTATAAAGCGTCAAGCTACCGGCCCTCCGCCTGAATTGGCACAACGGCTGGAAATATCAAAAGCTTCCCTGTATCGAGTCATTGATGTAATGAGAGAATTTGGTGCACCGATTGAATATTGCCTTTATGAGCAAAGCTATGTATACACCGAAGATGTCGGATTTTATTGTGGCTTTTATTCCATGCCTTTGCAGGAAGACATAATGAAAGTAACAAACGGAGGGTTTAATAACTTAAATTGCTTAACATTTTTCACAATTTAATGTAAGCAGTCTCATTTTTTGAGACTCGCATGTTCTAATATTGCAGAGGTAACGTTACAATACCGATTAGTGATTTTATAAGCTTCAAATGCACTTCGTTTTTTGAAACTGTTAAATCATCTCTCGGCATTATACCAGAGTATTATTTTTCAATTGCTGGTATAAAATACCCCGATGGACGTCCTTGCAAAACTAACCCACCGGGGCGCAGGCCACAGCCTGCACAAAATTAATTATTTATAAACTTAAATTTTGTGAAAATGAAGAATTTAAATGAGTTAGGCGTTCAGGAGATGGATGCAAAGGAAATCAAGATTATTGATGGAGGGATTATTCCATTATTAGTAGTTGCTGCAGTTGGCTGGGGTGGCTTTGCCTTGAGATCCGCTGCAGTTGGTGCTGTAGCTGGAATGTTTAGAGAAAGAACCGGAGATAGTTATGAAAGAGGTTATGAAGCAGGTAATAATTAACAGATATGAAAGAACTAAATTTAATACGAGAGTTAGACTCAAAAGAACTTAAAGAAACTAATGGAGGTATCACACCGCTAGGTGGCGTTTTATTAGTTTTTGGAGTCATTGGAGCAGTTGAAACCGTTGCATATGGCATCGGATATGCACATGGTTGGATTGACAAACAAATTGAGAAGTATTCTACAGAATAATTAAATAAAGGCTGGTATTTATATACCAGCCTAAAATACTACTATGAAAAAAACTATCACCCTAATCATCAAGATATGTATACTATTATTCACAAGCATAGGATTTGTGAATATATGTCAGATAATTATTACAAAAATCTTTGTTTTCATTAATAGGTCCTTCATTATTTCTCACAACGAAAGCATAGTTGCCAAAATAATTGTCCTTGCTTTCTTAATCTTAATATCTATTAAGGAAGGATTTTGGAAAAGAAAAACATTCCTATAGAAATCCTACAGTACTAGTTAATCTATCAAACTTATTAGCTCATGTTCAAAATACGCATAAAAACAAAAAAGCTAATTTCATTACACCATTTTCCTTTGAAAACATAACAACATGTATCAATCAACGAAAAGAAAATCTAATACCTAAACAATCATGTATAAATACCTACTAGTCATCTTAACCTTGCTGCTTGGCCTAGCAAGCATGGTCTCTTCAGATTTTGGTTATATGGTTTCTGCAATTGTTTTATTCGTTATCGCATACAATGTAAGTACAATCAGCCATAAACCATCTATACGACAGCTTCACCTGTTCGCAGTATTATTGTTCGTTACAAGCTCAGTCAATGTACTTAGAAATTATAGTTGCCTGTTGTTAATTGAACCAATCCGAACATCTACAATAATCATGTTTTCAGTTTTTACCACCCCAAAAAAAAGGTGATTTTCGATATAATAAGGCAAAACGATTATCATCGTATAAAGCTTTCAAATTCGTTACGAAACTTCCCGTTTCGCATATAAAACATTGCATCAAAAAAATACAAATGGACAACCTGCTCCATGCTATAACTGATTTAACCTAAAAAAAGTTAACAATGAGTGATTCAAAAAATCAAATTTCTGTAACGATGACCGACGAGAGCATGTTACAAGTTAGTGACTTGCTTAAGCAAATCACTAATGCCATGCCATTTTTAATTGGCATCACACCAGAGCAGCGCAAACGACTGCCCAAAATCAATAAAAGCAATCAGAGTTTTATCAAAGATGTTGAAATGGCTATCAAAAACGATAGTAGCATTTTACCAGCATATGTTAAGCCCGATGAAATGACGAAGGACCTGAACTTGTATGACCAGCTGGAAGAAATAATTGTTCCGCTTAGTTATTTATTGGATCGCTTACGTGATACACAAACACTGGCAGGTTCAGAAGCCTACACAAATGCCTTAATGGTGTATAATATGGTGAAGGCAGCAAACAAAGCTGGCTTACCAGGTGCCAACAGCCTCTATAACCAGTTAAAAGGCCGGTTCGACAGAACCAGCACAATTAACACCGATGAGATAAGTAATAATTAATAGTTTCAGAGAATAGCATGGGGCAATGATTGCCACAGGGGGTACTTCGGAAGTACCCCCATTTTTGTTATCACCCGGGACTAATCGCTCCTAAATGGCATAGGTGGACTTGCAAATAGGAATAATGCACCTTAAAATATGAGGCATGCGATCAAATACCGGACTAAATGGCTTCTATGCAGCAGAGCGGCACTTATATATATGAAACAAGGACAAAAACATCGCATGTAGCCACTTAAAAAACAGAAAAGATAGGTACGAAACCGCATGTACCCCCTTACAAAGTGCTTGACTGTTAGCAGCCCAAAGAATGGTGCGCCATTTGCCACCATCGTTTCGCCAATAAAGCCGGCCTGTCAGCCAGGCCAGACCCCTACTCGATTTGAGGATGAGGTACATGACTAAGAGCAGCCAAACTGTCGTATAGAATTGAGGTGTGATGCTGTTTTAAAGCCCCCTGATGACAATTGTAAACGCACGACTCAATCAAGTAAGCGAATAAATGAGTTATAAAACCGCACACTTAACATACGGTGCACATTAATTATAATGCTAAATACCTAATATCACTGACTCACCCTTACTTGATGGGATATAAATCAATAGGACAGTGAAATAAAGAATATTTTTTATGAGCTAATACTACTTTACTCACGCGATAATGATTGAATTATTAGTAGTTTTATGTTGTATGACAATTTGATATATAGTATATATTAAAAACGTCAGGCGTAAAATAAATGAAATACCATAAGCGCGATATAAAGCATAGTGTGGTATATCGGTTACGTTATGGGCAATCTAGAAAATACATCATACTGAAACTAATATTAAAACAAGATAATGGAGGCCAGAAACCATTTTAAAAAAGGGGCGAATTCCGAAAAGCCTAAAGAGTAGGGCAAATAAATAATTTAAATAATAATGAAAAAAGGATTATTAAAAGTTTTAGGAGGAACCTTGTTAAGTTGTTTCTTATTGACATCATGTTACACTTACACAAGTGTAGTCGGAGATGGTGCACAAGGTAACACAGAAGTTACAGAATGGAATCACTATGTCATTTTTGGATTAGCTCCTGTAGGTGTGTCAAACAGTAAAGAAATGGCAGATGGAGCAGAAAACTATGAAGTGACAACAAGACAAACATTTGTGAACGGACTTGTTTCTGCGATTACATTTGGAATCTATACTCCAACAACTTCAACAGTGAAAAAATAAGAACTTTGAACACCGTAGGATTAAATTCTTACGGTGTTTTTAATTTTTCATTTATGAGAAAAATAATATTAGTGCTGTCAATAATAATTTCTGTAATTCTATTAATTAAAATAGTTGGAATCCTTATTAAGGATTTTAGTAGGTTGACAGAATATGGCTGGGGTTACCTTGTTGGACTATTTATTTTATTTTTAGTTTTTATGCTTGTTAGTTATCTGACAGGGAGGAAAGTAATAAAAAAAACCATAATCGAGTAGGCTGCCGATAGGCCATTAGCCTATCGGAGAACCTCTCGCACCACCCAGCGTACAGGTCTCGTACTGGGCGGTTCGTTAATCATCAATACTAAGTTCTTTTCACCTTAGTAGCTATGCTCTACTTTATGAATAGGCTAGATTCATACGAAAACTTCCTATTCTAATTTCGAGCAGATTAACGTTCAGCCCTTCACTGGTGTGTGAGTCCTCTGCATTTTTCTATGCCGCTCATTACAACTAGCTACGATGGCCTCGGCTGACTGCTCTGCTCTACCATCTCGTGATTACAGAGCTCTCCCTTGGTAAGGTAAATGTCCTTTGGTTAATCGCTGCCGGATCTACTGTTTCGGCATTTCGTTCCGTTGAACGTTCTGACGTTGGCATGATGTGTTACCTTATCCAGCGTCACTTGGAATAAACCAATTTCAACTTAGTTGCGGATGTCATGGCACAAATAGTTTTGCATCTTATGTCTGCTGTCGACTACCAACTACATTGAAACGACAGGCACCATCGTTTCAACCTGATAAACAATACTTTTCATATGCGATTCCTACTTTACTCACGCCTACTTGTGTTAATTATGTGTAGTTTTATATTATGCCGTCTAATATGACAAAAGTGAATGATCGAGGGCATGGGTGATTTATATTGAGAAATAGTAATAAATCTAGTAACTGCCTAGCACATTTTGAACGTAAAACAACATATTAACGAATACGATCTCCTAATACTAGGTGCAGGTATTAATGGCTCTATGCTATACAGGATAGCTACAGACTCTTCTAAAAAAGTATTACTATTAGATAAGAATGACTTTGCTTCAGGCTCTTCTCAAGCTTCAGGTATGATGGTTTGGGGAGGTATCTTGTACCTGCAAAATTTTGAATTCAATCTTGTCAGAAAATTATGCAAAGCCAGAGACAGACTTATTAAATACTCCAAGCATGTTTATACTCGGAGGTTCAGCTATACTTTTCTTAAAAACAGTGAAAGATCTTTTTTCATAATGCGAGCTGGCTTAGCCTTATATCGGATTCTTGGATTACTAAAGCGAGGAAAAACTAAATGCTTTGCTAACAATAAGCTTCCTTTCAACTGGTCTAAGACTCTTTTCAAAGGAGGATTGTCTTATGAAGAAGGATTTTTAAAACTGAGCGATTCACAATTCACACTGGATTGGATTTTCAGGCAAAACGCAACCGAATCAAAAGCATATAATTATACAAACATTCAATCCATAGAATGGGAAGAAAAAGAAAACCATTTTAAAATTCTGTTTATTAATTATGAAAAGGTTAAAACAACTGTATACGCAAAATCGATCGTAAATACCTGTGGCATTTGGGCTGATAATGTCAATAAACAGTTTAACATACAAACAAAGGCATCGCACCACTTAAGTAAAGGAGTTTACTTGCTTTTAAACAATCCTAAAACTCAAAAAGACGCGTTCGTTGTTGATATGGAAGAAAATAACGATACATTATGCTGGGTGCCATGGGGAAATACAATAATGTGGGGACCAACAGAAACTTCAATTATATCAGAAAAAGAACTGCCTGTTACAAAAGAAGATGTCACATTTCTTTTAGACAAGTTAAATGCTAAACTTAAAAATAAGATATCCAAGTCTGATATAATAAATGTTAGAACAGGCATCCGCCCACTTGTAAAACAAAATGATAACGAAGTAAAGTACAGTCTCGATCTAAGCCGAAAAGCCATATTCGAATCCAACAAAAAGATTCCATGGCATACTGTTTTCGGAGGGAAACTATCTGGAGGGTTAGAGTTTTCAAATGAAGTATATTACAAAATATTTAAGGAGAGCCCCAATCCTATCAATTTCAACTCAACAGTGCAAGCACCTACAACAAACGAATTTTATAATGGAATTGAATTGCCTGATGTTGATTGGACTGTAAAGAATACACAGGTGAGGTGTCTAGATGATTATTTAAGACGCCGAACTAATATTGCACAATGGATTCCAGTTGGTGGTCTTGGTTTCAAAAATGAATACCTTCACGATATAATGAAAATTAGTGAGTTGATTCATTGTTCAAAATCAGAAGCTGAATTCGATTTCAAAAAATATACAGAAACACAACGTAAAGAACGAACAACATGGGAAAACTAGCTTTACAGGGTGGTGAAAAATCTGTTCAATCTTCAACGGATACACATAAGGAACAAACACAATGGCCTCAGCTGGACAAGGTGAGTTATCCTCTATTAATTCTCTATTCGAAGATGCCAACATTTCAACTCATCCAATAATTAGAGAACTAGAAAAAGCATACCGAGAAAGGATTAGGTCAAAATATGCACTTGCACATAATAACGGCACATCTGCTTTAATGGCTGCTTTTTGGGCACTTGATTTAAAACCTGGTGACCAAATACTAGTCCCAACTGCAACTTTTTGGGCTAGTGCTCTTCCAATGATGTGGCATGGTCTGGTTCCTATCTTCTGTGAATCAGAAGACACAGAGCTTGGTCTTGATTTGGAAGATATCCGAGCTAAATGGAATCCCAATGTAAAAGCTATAGTAATTGTGCCTCTATGGGGTATACCAGGGAACTATGAAGCCATTCTCAACTTTGCTAAAGAAAAACGCTTACTTATAATTGAAGATGCTTCACATGCGCATGGAGCTCAATTTAAGAATAAGCCTGTTGGATCGTTTGGAGACATATCTGTTTTCAGCCTTCAAGGTGATAAACTTGCTCCCGCTGGCGAAGGCGGTATGCTATTGACCAATAATCTTGAATATTATAATAAAGCAATACTCTTTGGAGATATAACCCGAATAGTTGAACTCGATACTCCTGACAGTAGATTTGCTGCAACAAGTTTTGGAGTCAAAACTAGAATTGCTCCCGTATCTGCATCAATCGGGCTCAACTCATTAAAAAAGCTTGATGAAAGAAATGCCATTAGAAAGTCTAATATGATCAGGTTATCTGAAGCATTAGAAAACTATGGCTTTAACTGTTATACTGATACTGAAAACTGGAGTCGCACATATTTTGAATTTGTAGCAAGACCTCAGTTGAATAATAAAAACAAATTAACAGCAACTGAATGGGTTAAAGCTCTTCTATCCGAGGGGTGCGATGTTTCTGAACCAAGATATCCTCTATTACATGAACAGCCATTTTTCACGGAAGGAGCATATAAAAAAGTCCTTAGATTGGATGATTCACTTTGCCCTGAATATAATCCAGGAGGGTTTGATAAAACTCGAAAAGTAAATGGTGAACTAATCAAATTCCCTTGTTTTACGACTACGCATACCGATCTGCTTGACGAATATATAGATGCGATTCATAAAATTGGGCGTTCGCAAGATGTAATTAAAACAATACTAGAAAACAGTTAAATGCAATACAAAATATACAACACCCTGATGCACCTTGTACATTGGGTAATTATATTAGCATCAGTTTTTGGTTTTCTATTGACTAACTACTTGTTAATTTACCTACTACTACAGTTTCTAATTCTGTGTTCATGGTTAGGATATGGCTTTTATGACAAAAGATGGGGGCGCTGTATAATCACAGAAATACAATGGAATATAAAGGATGCGTACAAACTTCGCCCTGAAACAGAATCATATATCCAATATTGCTTGAAATACAAATTCGGAATCAACTCAAACGAATCCAAAGTCGAAGTATATATAATAGCCATTTATGCAATTACTTTCATAGCAGGCATTGGGCGGTTTTATGAAGTCCTACCCTAAGGTACTTGCTACAATCGAGTAGGCTGCCGATAGGCCAATAGCCTGTCGGAGAACCTCTCGCACCACCCAGCGTACGGGTCTCCTACTGGGCGGTTCGTTAATCATCAATACGAAGCTCTTTTCACCTTAATAGCTATGCTCTACTTTATGAATAGGCTAGATTCATACGAAAACTTCCTATTCTAATTTCGAGCAGATTAACGTTCAGCCCTTCACTGGCGTGTGAGTCCTCTGCATTTTTCTATGCCGCTCATTACAACTAGCTACGATGGCCTCGGCTGACTGCTCTGCTCTACCATCTCGTGATTACAGAGCTCTCCCTTGGTAAGGTAAATGTCTTTTGGTTAATCGCTGCCGGATCTACTGTTTCGGCATTTCGTTCCGTTGAACGTTCTGACGTTGGCATGATGTGTTACCTTATCCAGCCTGACAGCCTCGTATCAGGTTTATTCGCAGGTATATTTTAATAGGAGCTTATGATACGCTTCGCTTAATTCTGTTCGTCAGTACCAACCACGCAGTCTGGCTTACTTCAATCCCAAGGTCACCCTTGACGAGCTTGCCACTTGCTTTGCTTCAGGTCGTTAATCCTGTGCATACGGGACTTACACCCTTTGGACTTTCTTCTGTAACTAGAAGAATTTTTATTATATTTACCATTCAAGACACACACGTTAGTATGAATAAGAAATGAGCGCAAACCATTTATACTATTAACTATGAAATCAAATTTATTTAAAAAAAACGCAATTTATGCTCTAATTGGATTTTGCATTGTCTTCGCTTCATGTAGCACACCAATACAGCACGATCTGGTTATCAGCAATATAAATATTATTGATGTAGAGACTGGAAAAGTCATACAAAATCAAACAGTTGCAATAGACAGTAACCGGATATCAGAAATATATTCAAAAAAAAATGATTTTTCAGTTTCAACGCAGATCATTGATGGTGATGGCAAATTTATGACTCCTGCCCTGTGTGATAATCATATGCATATTTCATTATTAACTTCTTACGGTGGAGATACTTTGCAAAATGAATTAATTGAATTTATTCGAAAAGGGGTACTTTATTTTCGTGATGTGGGAGGTCCGGTTGATGTGTTGCAAGAGTTAAAAAGTAAAATCAGTTCCGGTAAATTGGTGGGGCCCGACATATATTTCACAGGACCGATGTTGGAAACTGGTCCATTACATTGGGAAAAACACAATGAAAAACTTCCCGGTTTTACTGTTTCGTTAGATACAAGAAAGGATGTGGATTCGCTGTTACCAGTATTAGCTGAAAAAGGTGCATCAATGATAAAGACTTTTAATAATATCAATGCTGAATTGTATCCGTACATTGTGGATGTAGCAAGGAAATACAATCTGAAAGTTGTTCATGATCCAGGATTAGCTCTTTTAAACCAGGTACCAATTAATAAGGCTCTGGAACTGGGGGTTACCAGCATCGAACATTCCACTCCAGCTTGGTGCTATATTTTAAAAGATAAATATCGTGCAGAACATGAAACACTACTTCAACAAGATTCAAATCTTCAACAACGAAGGACATTTATGTCTAAGATGGCAGATGTTGGGATTGAAACTATTTCAGAAGATCGGCTGAGAGCATTATGCACTCTTATGAAGGAGAAAAATGCAGTGTACTGTCCTACACTGGGTGTATTCAATAGCAGGTTATTAAGAATAGAGGAACAGATAGCAAATGGTAATAACGATGAGATGCTAATCAAGGAAAAAAATATATGGAATAATTTTGCAATCATAGGTAACTATATTGTCCGCAAGTTCTCGGAAAATGGAGTTAAGTTACTTGTAGGTCAGGATAATATAGTGCCTGAAGGAACTGTAAAAGAAATGATATTCATGAATAAAGCAGGTGTGTCTAACATAGAAGTGCTGAGAGGAGCAACCCTCTATGCTGCTGAATGGTTGGGATTAACGGAGAAGTATGGATCAATTAAGCCCTCCAAAAGAGCTGACATGCTTATTCTTAATACTAATCCGCTTGACGATATTGCCAACATGAATGACCTGTTTATGGTAATTCAACATGGGAAAATTGTTAATCAATAAGGTTTACTAGAAATGAAATATTATTTTAATTCAAAAAGGAAAAGTAATTTGTCTTATCAAGACTTATCCAGCATTTATAATACAGATAATTAATAACACATGCTAACACCCTAGTATAAACCAATTGGCGTTCGTGAGGATTTGGAGGTGACGTTGGTTAATCGACCACCGCCAAATCTTTGATTTGGCTTTATAAAAAAGGTAAAAACAAATAAAAGATTTGGCTCAGAGAGTGTTTGGTGGTAAGGTTTCGTTAAATCGCCAACGCTTCATTCCGCCAACCGTCAGACTGTCTAAAAACCTATCTACTAAGAATCACGAGATCAGTTTTTTTGTATCTTCAGGTATGAAATACATCCAAGGTCAAAACCGCTCTCAAATTCAATTATTCACCCTTACGCTTGATGATGCTATTGAAGCTGATAATGAAGTCAGGTTGATAGATGCCTTTGGGTCACATCTTGATTTAGAAGAGTTGGGATTTGATATGCAAGCTGGGGAGAATGGACGCCCAAGCTACCACCCTGGTGATTTATTACGATTGTTTATTTATGGATATCTAAACCGCATTCGTTCATCACGCTCCCTTGAAAAAGAGTGTAAACGTAATATTGAAACCATGTAGCTGCTAATAAAGCAAGAATTGAAGCAAACCCGAAACTTTATAAACGCAGACAGGCCATTGTGGAGCATTCCTATGGTACCATTAAACGTCAATGGGGTTTTGATCATATCATAACAAAAAAGTCTATTAGCAGAGCCAGCGCAGATGTTGGCTTCATAATGACAGCCTATTGTCTCTTAATTAATATTGTGCGGTTAGATTTGTTAATAGGTGTTTTAAGCCTATTTAATGCGTTTAAAAAGGTCAAAAACGCTATATATGAGCATGATTAGTTATTTGGAAGAAATGAACGTAAAAACACATTCCCTTTTTAACTCTCAGAACTTAAAGCTATATTTAACTAATAATGCGCTAGCATAAATCGTTTTTAGACAGACTGTCGTTGTAGTGCATTTTAGAAGACATAGTAACTAAAACCATATATTATGAAGATCTTTTGGTTGTTTTATTTATTATTTCTAATCACTCAGAGTTGTTCCAATATTCAGGATACCAACAATGGTAAAGTAACAGAAAGTAGCTATTTTGATTATTCCGGCCGGGATGATAAATTGAGTGGGGGAGCCAGAATGATCCCGATTAATACACCTTCCGGTGAATATAAGGTTTGGACTAAAAGAGTCGGGAATAATCCTAAGATAAAAGTACTTTTACTTCATGGGGGGCCGGGTTCAACTCATGAATTTTTCGAATGTTTTGACTCTTATTTTCCTCGTAAAAATATTGAATATTATTACTACGATCAGCTAGGGTCTGCATATAGTGATCAGCCAGATGATTCCAGCTTATGGAATCTGGAAAGATTTGTGGATGAGGTAGAACAGGTGAGAGTTGCACTTGAGCTCGACAAATCAAATTTCTACCTGTTTGGCATTTCATGGGGTGGAATTCTTGGGATTGAATATGCTTTGAAATACCAAGAAAATCTAAAAGGACTGATTATTTCTAATATGGTATCATCAATACCTCTTTATAATAAATATGCAAGTGAAGTACTGGGACCTCAGCTTCCTCGTGAAGTTTTAAAGGAAGTAAAAGAAATTGAAGCAAAAGGAGAATTTGATAATCCGAAGTATATGTAACTTCTGAGAAAACATTACTATTCTAAACATTTGCTTCGAATTCCTGAGAAAGAGTGGCCGGAGCCGATATCTAGAACTTTTGCCAAGGGTAATCATGCATTGTACTTAGCAATGCAAGGTCCCAGTGAATTTGGAATTGTTGGTGATGCAAAATTGAAGAATTGGGACAGAAGTAAGGACTTGAGTAAAATAACAGTTCCTACATTAACAATTGGAGCTAAATATGATACAATGGACCCTGAGCATATGAAATGGATGTCTACTAAGGTTAAAAATGGGAAATATTTATATTGCCCAAATGGAAGTCATTCTGCTATGTATGATGATCAGGAAGCATATTTCAGAGGTTTGATTAGTTTTATTAAAGATGTGGATAGGAAAAGATAAAAAATACCGAACTACAATTCAACACGCTATTATAGCACATGCTATTGCACAGTGCCATATAGCGAGACCGTTGTAAATAATAAAAACAATTTATTATGCAGTGCTTAATTTATATAACAATAATATTAACCTATATGACCTCACACATAATCTTTGATTTTAACAAAAAAACAAACATTGAAAACTGGATAATTGTTGATGATGTTGTGATGGGAGGAAAATCATCAGGTACCTTTAAGTTAAGTGCTGAAGGCCATGGTGTTTTTGAAGGTGCTATATCACTGGAGAACAATGGAGGATTCTCTTCTGTCCGTTATAGGTTCGAAAAAACACTAATTAGGGAGTCTACTAAGATTATTCTTAAGATTAGGGGAGATGGTAAAAAATATCAATTTAGGATAAAATCCAATTCTGATGATTATTATTCCTACATATCACCTTTTTCGACAACGGGAGAATGGCAAGAAATACAAATTCTTCTAAAAGATATGTATCCTTCTTTCAGGGGTAGAAAACTTGACCAACCAAATTTTTCGAATGACTATATTGAAGAAATAGCCTTTTTGATCGGGAATAATAGTCAAGAAGAATTTAAGTTCTTGATAGATAAAATAGAATTAAAATAAATTGATATTCAAAAAAAATAGAAACTATTTAAAACATAAAATACACACCATTAAAACGGACGTTTATTCAAGTGGTTATACCCAATTTGGAATTCCAAGCTGCCAATGAATTCATTAAAGAAATTGTTTTGGATAAAGTAGAAAACGAAAAATAAAATCGACTCTTACGTTGAAATCTATCGAAGTAACTTCCTGCGATTTGTTGTGAGAAAGAATAGATTTAAAGTCAAGCGTCTGAATTCCAACAGTCTGAAATTGATATTTTTCTGGGTTTTTGATAGAGTTACATATCGAATGGCTCACAGACAATTGGCTATAAAATACACTGGCATTAATTCTTTAAGTAATGAAGTATTTAAAGAACAAAAAAGGCTATTAAAGCTAATAAATGAAGAGTATGAAGGTTGGTGTGAACAGAAAGATTGCAGATTAAGAAAAACTGGGTACAACACGCTGCAATTGTGCATTCGCGCTTAAAGCATATTGGTAAGTCTTTAGCTTCGGCTCCACACAATTTGAAAGTTTAGTAAGACCAAATTCCCTTACACACCATGCGGCAGGCCGTTAGGCTTAGCCATGACCCGAATACCGAGAGTTCAACTCTCTGATAATAGAGCCATATTAATAGTGACAGACAGGAAAAATAACACTCCATTGATCCTTAAATTATTTATAAGAACATAAATCTGAAATATCAATTAGCTTTGCTATTTGTCTTTAATTCTGTACCTTTAATAAAAATTATTGGTATGAAAAGGGTACTACTTTTTATATTAGCAATCGTGATTTTTACCACATGTGAAAAGGAAGACAATCCCACCCCTTCATCTACAGATACCTTTCGCATCTCTCAAATGGCCAGAATAACATCAGAATATATTTCAGAATCTCATTTTTCTTATAGTGGTAACAGGTTAGTTGAAATAAATGAATACAGGTCGGACGAAAGCGGTGAATTGATTCTAAACGGCACGTCCGTATTCAATTACAATGGAAACTATGTAACAGCAGATATTACAACTGTCAATTATTCGGGTGTATTTGCACCTGTATCATACCGTGAGTATGAAATTGATAATGGGCAGGTAATTGGATGTACAGGTATATGGGGAGATGATTATTACAACTACACCTATTCCGGAGATAAAATTACAGAAATGGTAGAAGATAGAATTGACGATATTTCAAGAGAAAAAAAGGATGTTTTTAAAATCATCTTTGAATACAATAACGACCTGTTAACAAAAGCTAATACATTTTCATGAGAATATAATCTAAATGGAAGCTATGGCGATTACCAGCCAAGTGGTAAAATGATTAGAACCTATTCCGGCACAAAAGTAATTTCAGAGGTTTCATATGAAATTGCTGATTCTGGGGAATTCCTTAAAACTACAGAAAAAGAATATTCATACAGTAATGATAATGTTCTAGGGGAAGAATACAGTGTTTACAACACACATACTGTTCCCATTGAAATAAAACATTTCGAGACCGCAATTTCAACGTTTAATTCACAAGGCTTTTTATTAGAAAGAAAAGTGTATGATGAATCAGGAGAGCTAAAAGAAACAATTACATTGAAATACGAACAAAAAGAGGGTAATGAAATGCTGTTGTTGCTACCTCCACATTTTCTGTTAATAGATTATCCATATACATTAAGATTATAATTAAGTTATACTACTAGTTAAATTATCAGTACATATAGCCTATGCACAACAATGTAAAAAAAATAGCTATTAATAGCTATTAGTCTGGCTTTTGCACAAGCAATGAACATCACCAAAACTTCTGTTTTGGTAAGCAATAAAATTAAATTTATAACCAAAATAAAAGCTTCGGCTCATGCATGGGGATAGTGAGGTGGTTTCTAATTCGGCTACTATTCTTATACGAGGCCATTAGGGCAAATTTTACGCAAACTCACATAATTTGAACAGGTAAAATAGCAAAATTAAGATTGATTAGAAGGACATTACTGTAAAATGTATCCATTAAGTAAACCTAAAAATAAATAGTATATGAAACGATTTATATTAATGGTTCTGTGCTTTCTTTTTTTCATCCAATTGAAAAGTCAAGAAGTAATGCAACTGGAACATTCACTTAGATGGGTATCAGAATATAACTTCCCTAATCTTCTGGAAAATAAGAGTTTTGAACATGAGCTGATTCAAAAAATAAAGAGTCGGCTTTCACAAAAGCTTGCCACAGATCAAATTAAAATGCCTGACCATATAAATTATCGATTAATCAATGCTTTCGGAAAATCAAAGATCAAATTTCCGAAAACAAGCACTAAGGAAACCCAAATTGCCATTACCTCGGCTATAACCCGAAGTACAGTTGGTTTTAGAATTCTTTGGAGCATGCATGTAATTGTTAAATCAGGGAAAAAGATAATACTGGATAATACCATGCAACACGAATTGGAACCTTTCTCGGTTAGTATAAGATTAAGCAATAAAGCTTGGTTGGACGAATCTAGTTTTGCCAACGTCTTCATTCAATTACTTGAAGAGTGCCTTGGTCAAAGAGAATATGCAAATAAGGTGATTACGCTAGGTTCTTTAGATATGGTCAAAAAACAGGTGGAACAACAAATTCAAATTGATAAAGAATATACTTTGGCAGTTTGCGGAGCCATGATGAAAGAAAGCAATGCTTTATACCGATTATTAAAAGATTCGGCAATCATAAACGAATTTTATTATAAAGAAGGATGGGATAAGGGAACGGGCGGATTACTAACATCGGAGTATATAGTAAAAAGTCTATTTTCAAGTTTAACAGGCATTGAATTGTATTACAGTTACGAGTCAACGCAAGTAAGACAAGGTACTATTACAACAATAAGTGGTAACAAACAGAGAGTAAAGTTAGAATGGCTAGCAGAATTAACAGAAGAAATATCCAGCGATGAAATTGTGGAGGGGAAGATTATTTCTCCGATAACAGGTCAACTGCATCAAAAAGAATCTTTAACCGCGCAGTTTGTATTATATTTGGAACATGAACCAATAGAAATCAAATGGAGAGACGCACATTTTAAGATGGGAACCGAGGATTGGATGGAATCTAAATATTCCATAGTTGGAGAATACAATAATCAACCCTTTGAATTGGTATATAAAGAAATTGACGCTTATGTAAGTATTTTTTTGGGGGGGTATAGAAGTAGCTGTTCTTTCTTTAATTAATGTGAATCCTAAAAGTAATTCTTCAGCAGGGGTATCCTTATCGAAAAATAAAGTTTTTATAACTGAAACAACCACCACTATAGGGAAACCTAAAATGGACATTAAAAGTGCCGAAATGTATCCTTTATATTCAACAAACCAAATATCCGATGAACAGGTATCAGAAATAGGATATCTTTTGCTGTTACTATTTTTTACTATTGGACAAATGGGTTAAATACATAAATCAGGAGGTATGAAATAAAAACGCCCTACAAAACGCTATTATCGCACAGTGCCATATAGCGAGACCATACTAGCTCAATAGATAATAACCTAAATACAAACACATGCCACAAACAAGAAACAAAGGATGGATGCTTGCAAGTGCTTTATGCATAGCCCTTATGGCTTTTAGCTTGCCATCCAATGCGCAGAAAAACAAAAAAAAATCTTCTTCAAAGTCAGAGCCCTTTGCCCTCACAAGTGAAATGCTCAACATGTACCAATTCAGGAACATTGGTCCGGCCGCTTATTCGGGACGCATCTCCGACTTTGCCGTTAATCCCGAGAATACTTCTGAGTATTATGTTGCTGTTGCATCTGGTGGTTTGTGGAAAACCACTAATCATGGTACCACCTTTGAGCCCATCTTTGACGATCAGCCGGTTTTTTCTATTGGTTGCTTAGCCATGGACCCTAACAACGCCAATGTGGTTTGGGTAGGAACAGGCGAAAACAACACGCAACGTAATCTGGCCTATGGCGATGGTGTATACAAGACAACTGATGGCGGTAAGTCTTTTACCAACATGGGTTTAAAAACCAGTTCTCAAATTGGAAAAATAATGATCGATCCACGAAACAGTAATGTGGTTTATGTGGCATCGCAAGGACAAGCCTGGGGTCCGGGTGGAGAACGCGGATTATACAAAACGACTGATGGTGGTCAATCGTGGGAACGCATTCTCGAAATAGGCGAATATACCGGTATATCAGATTTGGAGATGGATCCAAGAAATCCGGATATCCTATATGCGGCCTCTCATCAGCGCGAACGTCGTGTATGGTCAAAAATCAATGGTGGTCCTGAGTCGGCCATTTATAAATCGGTGGATGCCGGAGCAAGCTGGACCAAACTGAAGAAAGGCCTACCTGGTGGTGATGTGGGTCGAATTGGCCTTGCCCTATCCCCTGCCAATCCTGATATTATTTATGCTGTTATTGAGCTACCGGGTAACAAAGGCGGTGTTTATCGCTCAAATGATATGGGCGAAAGCTGGGAAAAGAGAAGTGACAAAGTATCGGGCAGTCCACAATATTATAACGAACTATATGCTGCTCCCTACGATCCGGATTTGATTATATTAATGGATACACGCGCGGCCCGATCGGTAGATGGTGGTCAAACATGGGAAAGCATCGAAGGCAAAAATAAGCATGTTGACAATCATGCCATATGGATGAACCCTGAAGATCCGGATCATTACATCATGGGTTGCGATGGCGGAATCTATGAGACCTACGATGCCGCAAAGACCTGGCAATTTGCCAGTAACCTGCCCATCACACAATACTACCACGTTAGAACTGATAACGAATATCCGTTCTACAATGTCTATGGTGGTGCCCAGGATAACGGTTCGTGGTTTGGACCTTCACAAACACATCGCCAAAATATTGTAAATGCCGATTGGACCTATGCCATTGGTGGCGATGGCTACCTGTCGATACCTGATCCTAAAAATCCTGACATTCACTACTGTGAATCGCAGTATTGCGGCATCAGACGATACGACCGAACAACCGGGAACAGTATTTCCATTCAACCACAACCAACCATAGATGAAGAGTATCGCTGGAACTGGAATACGCCATACCTTTTGAGTCATTTCGATAATAAGACCCTGTATATTGGTGGCAACTATGTGTTAAAAAGCACGGATATGGGTGGTACATGGGAAAAGATATCGGCTGATTTAACCAGACAGATTGACCAGAACAGCTTGCCAATGATGGGCAAGATATGGCCTCCTGAAGCGGTAGCGAAGAACATGTCGACATCGAAGTTTGGGAATATTTTTGCCCTGACAGAATCCCCCTTAAAACAGGGCATGCTTTATGCCGGAACCGATGATGGCTTAATCTGGCTAACTGAAGATGATGGTGCCAACTGGACGAAGTATGATACCTTTACCGGAGTGCCTGACATGACCTTTGTGAATTATATCACTCCATCGATGCATAACGAAAATGTGGTGTATGTTTGTTTCGACGGACGTAAGAACAGCAGTGATTTCACACCTTACCTCATCAAAAGTACCGACAAAGGTAAAACCTGGACGTCAATCGCATCTAATCTGCCTTCAGGAACGGTTTATTGTATTCAGGAAGATCATGTGAACCCTGATTTATTGTTTATTGGCACCGAATGGGGCGTTTGGACCAGTATTGATGGTGGTGAAAAATGGGTGCAAATCAAAAACGGCTTGCCAACTATACAGGTCAAAGAATTAACCATTCAAAAACGAGAAAATGATTTGGTGGTTGCTACTTTTGGCCGTGGTTTTTATGTCTTAGATAATTATTCGGCCTTGCGTACTTTAAGCGAGGAAATCAGCGAAAAGCAAGCACATCTGTTTGAAGTCAATGATGCGCTGCTGTATTTTCCTTCCAGCAACCTAAGATACCAGGGTGAAGTACATTTCAGAACGCCCAATCCGGAGCCTGCAGTTAAGTTTGATTATTATATTAAAACAGGCTACAAAAGCTTAAAGGAGAAACGCAAAGAGGCTCAAAAAGCAGCCGAAAAGTCTGGTGGCACCTTTAAATATGCCTCTGATGATGAGTTATTGGCCGAATCACAGGAAGAAAAACCAAAGCTGATTTTCACCATTTATGATGCCAATGACAACATCATGCGAAAACTCAGCACCAATCTGAAGAAAGGTTATAATAGCTTATCATGGGATTTAGCCTACCTGACTACACGAGGACCAAAAGTCCCACCGGGAGAATACAAAGTGGCTATTGACAAAAACGTGGCCGGAACATTTACTAGGTTAGTTGGCAAACAAGCATTTAATGTTGTTTCTATTCCTAATGCATTGGGCAAGGCTAATTACGCTGCTAATTTTGAATTCTTAAAAGATGTAAGCGATTTAAATGCCCGGGTAACTGCAGCAAGAGCTAAGATTAAGGAGATGAATACTCGCCTGGAGAATCTTAAAACCATTCTGGCAAAAACGCCTGTTGAAGCCAATGTATTGGTCAGCAAAGTGGATGAGGTACAAAAAGAAATCGATGCAGTATCCAAAGTGATTATAGGAGGTTTCGGAGCTAAAAATACCGTGAGCAGCAGAGTACGTTTCGCGATGTACGCCACTTCGTACGCACAGGTTGATGCAACAGGAGCTCAGAAAGAACAGTATGCGATGGCACTTAAAGCCTATCAGGAAAAAGAAGATGTTTTAGATGCATTGTTTAAAACAAAGCTACCAGCCTTAGAAAACGAAGTTGAAGAAGCTGGTGGTGTTTTATACAATACTCCTTCTACCAGTCGATGGTGGTAAAGGCAAATGAGATTTTATTTTAATATGAAGAGGCTGTTTTTATGACAGCCTCTTTTTGAACAATCGACTTAAATATCAGCGAATAAGCCCTTGACTTGCGGAGCTTATCATTACGTCGATTACAAAACATATTTAAAGCAATTTATCTGAAGGGGCAGACGTCACTTGCTACATAAATAATGAAGAGATTTTTATCAGCCACCACTACTTTACTCACGCCAAGATGTATTTGTTTTTAGTAGCTTTATGTTTACAACAAAAGACAAATGACAGACTTACTTAAAAAACTAAAACTACTTGCTTTTTTAAAAACAGAACTTGAGATTAGCAAACATGACTTTATTAGCAGACTTAGAACAACTGTTGACGAAGGCGAAACAGGCATGTTCGCAGAAGCCTTTGATGCCTTTTCATCAAGTAAAAATGAATATAAAGGACATGTTGGATTTGATGGCTTTAAAATTAAGCGACGCCGACGTTTCTTTGATATGAATATGAATCTGGCCATTGCTAAAGGAAGCTATATACAACACGGCGACAAACTGTTAATAGATACAGAAATTAATGGTTTTAGAGGTATGATGATTCCCTTCTATATCGGTTTAATTATCGTCTATGCAATTATTTTTATTGCCTTTTTAAGCGTTGATAATATTGAAGGCAATATGGATTATATGGCAATCCCATTTATAATCATTCACGCTGTATTTATGGGTGGTATACCATATTTAATGATGCGTAGAAGTGTAAGTCGGATGAAACATGAATTAGAGCGTGAATTTTTCTTTCTGACTAAATAAGAGGAATATCAAGCACCTTATTCTGTCCAAAGAATTATTAAACCGCATAAAATCAAGAAACTTTAACGCACCTCATGCAAAACCTTATTTTTATAACTACAGCTGTTTTATTACTGATAACTACTTTCTTTCTCATTCGTTCGTACTACCGAAATAATCTACTTTCAACCGTGGAAAGTGTCTCTATCATAGATATTCATAACGAACAAATCAGAGATTACGCCTTTTTAGCTGATATGCGAAGCGACTCATACTTTCCTTCATTTCTGGTGGATAAATGCGAAAGTATCCTCATTGAACTGTGTATTAACATTGAACAACGCCAACCCCAAAATTTAAAGGAATTGTATAAATTAACACATACTGCAACACGGAAAATGAACGCATTAGAAAGCGAGTTCTTTGAAAATGATAGTGAAATTGAGACAGCTGCTCGCGAATCTATTGGTAAGGAATTCGAATTTATTGCCAAAGCTTACACTTTTAATAATGCAAATATTGAACGATTAATTGCCCCAAGAAACTGGTGATAATAAAGCTTAGCCGTTTTATTATTTTGAAAGATGAAAATTAGCAATTTGTTTAACAAAAACCGAAAATAATGACTGGCGGATTAGGCTTTGTTAAAGACGGTACCAACAATCAAAAAAGCAATCGCCGAATGGTGAAGGATTTACATGACAAACATTTTAAGTCGTCATCACCCAAAAGTGATTTCTCCAGGAAATTTAGAGAACGCAATAAGGCTGATGCCGTGACCTTAGAAGCCATTAAGAAGAGAACAATATCAGAAAGACGAAAGAGCTTAATAAAGAGTCTTGTATTGATGGTCGTAGCTGTAACAATTGTTGTAGTAATTTACTTCCTGCCAAAACTACTCGACATATAAATAACAAGTAAACATACGTAGCCTCACTCTTGCTCCTGACTTTATAGATATATAAATACACAACTAAAGAACTATATTGAATGAATAAATTAAAACATGGCCTAGATCGTATTCCAGTTGACATTAAAGCTTCACTGCTGCTGGCATCTGTCATATTTATTTTCTGGATCATTATGGAATATGCCAATGATAGAGCAACATACGAATACCTTTTGCAGTTTACTGGGTGGAATCCAGGTTCACATTATAGTTCAATGGTATTTTTTATACCTTTATTCGGAGTTAATATTATTCTAGATGACAACAATGCCAATCGATATATTTTAATAATCAGAGGATATCTAATAATCATGTTATCATTGCGTATTAATTATGGAATCCAAGACGGGATGCTATTTACTCCCGAGTTATTAACTACAGATAACCCATACCTAAGAACCAGTCCGTATCGCCCAATTTATACAATACTATTACCATCAATTTGGCTGATATTAGTTGGCTTTAAAACTTTTATGGATTATCTACGCAATAGGAAACAATTACTAGCCAGGTAGGCTGAAATGGATCTTTCAGGGTATCATTTCACCTGCACATGAATATGGTCGTCGTGCCTAACTGAATGACAGCCATGGAATCGGATTTTCTTGTTTTTTAATCGTAAGCGTTCTTTTAGGTGAGGTTCTAAAAACACCTTTTCAACGGCCTCATTTTGTGTGAGTACATCCATTAATGCTTTATTGCCTTTTTCCGAAAATCGAAGTTCACTATTAATACTTCCGAGCGTAAGGTATTTAGGCATATCGTAATAAGAGAATCCGGCTGTTTGGCAGGCCTTATTTTGATTTACCTCTCCATTGCGCGGGCCTTCAAACACGCCATAGCCACTCACCGATTTGGATGAATTAACAATTTCTCCATGCCTGTTTTCATACACCAGACTTAAGTCAAGTTTTTTACCATCAAAATGGCTTAAGTGAGGTAACAATGGGAAACCATCAATCAGTGGAAAACAAGCATCGAGGTAACGTATAACTATCTGACTATCTTGTTGCCTTAATGATTCTGTCACCTCCTTCAGGTAGTCATTCACCTCCGCTCGTACATAGTTACGATTCATCAACACAGTCATGTAATTAGCTGGTTGCAAATTATCGTAATGTACAATGCGCTCACGATTAAAAAGTTTAGCCAGCATAGGGGTTGTTACAAATGTTCCCAGACAATAAATAATAACAAAAGCGGCTACCCCTTTTAACGGAAAGTTGTATTTGATACGACCACAAAACACAAAAGACATCAGATACACCACCCCACCAATTTGTGTTAGCAAGGTGAGTAAGATAAACACACTAACGTGCACCAATATCTTTGCTCTTCGTTTCATTAACTGCTGCGTTATGCTACGCAATATAGCTTTTTAATCGTTCTTTTATAAAATATCGCCATCCGTTTTCACAATTCTCGCGGGTAAACTCCGGCACTTTTGGCCGAAACGTTTCCAATCCTTCATTGGTCAGTATCAACCTCGTACGACCAGCCATCTCGTTCAATTCAAACGTGACATAGCCAACACCATCGAAACCGTCATAGGTCCATTGGTATTTAATCAATTCCTCTTCTTTGACGTCAACTATCTTCCAAACATGCATAAATTTTCGTTCGCCGGCATCCACCATAAAGCTCGTTTCAAAACCTAGCTCAGCTTTAAATGCCGGAATATTGTCAAAAAACCATTGGCGCATCTCCTCAACTTTGGTAATGGCCTGCCATAATTTCTTTGTTGAACAATTAAATTCCTCCTGACAAATGATTACATCTTCTTCCATCTTACATTTTCTTGCAAAATACAGGTTTATACCTAAACACCAAAGCGTTATACCTTTTCGTGTCGACTTTCAAAAAAATTATATCTTTGTCGGTTGAGTTTGAGTGGAAAATCCAATAAATCAGTTTTATGGAGATTAAAAGGACCTTTGATTTGCTTGCTAATCTCAAGCATAATATCAACAAAGACGATATGCTATGCGCCAAGCGCAATGGTGAATGGGTTAAGTTTAGTGTTAAAGAATACAGTGAGCAGGCAAGGCTATTTAGTTATGGTTTGCTGGCCAAAGGCTTTCAAAAAGGTGACAAAATTGTAACCGTTTCTAACAATCGTCCTGAATGGAACTTTGTGGATATGGGCATGTCAATGATTGGCGTGGTTCATGTGCCGGTTTACCCAACGATATCCGACGAAGAATATAAGTACATACTGGAGCATAGCGATGCCAAAATGCTTATTGTTTCAGATGTCATACTTTATAAGCGACTAAAAGAAGTATCTAAAGAGATTGAATGCATTAAAGAAATATACACCTTTAATGACATTAAAGACGCAACAAATTGGAGTGAAATAACCCAGCTAGGCGAACAGGAACGTATAAAATGGAAAGATGAGTTTAAAGTGATTCGCAACTCTATTTCTGACGAAGATTTGGTTTCGATCATTTATACTTCGGGAACAACTGGCAACCCTAAGGGAGTGATGCTAAGTCACAAAAACTTCATGAGCAATATGAAGGATGCCATTCCTCGTTACCCCTTAAGTCCAAAAGACAACATTTTGAGTTTTCTGCCTTTGTGCCATGTGTACGAGCGCATGATTAACTACCTTTTTCAGGCTAACGGCTGTAGCATCTATTATGCCGAAAACCTGGCAACTATCGCTCAAAACCTGGTGGAGATAAAAGCCACTGCCTTTGTAACAGTACCTCGCGTTATTGAGCGTATATACGACAAACTGGTTTCTAAAGGGAATGATTTATCGGGCATTAAGAAAACCTTATTCTTTTGGGCCATGAAACTGGGCGAGCGCTACCGAACAAATGGCAAGAATTATCCACTATATGCTGCCAAACTTAAAATAGCACGTAAGCTTATCTTCTCAAAATGGCAAAAGGCTTTTGGAGGCAACCTGCGCTTTGTGGTTAGTGGCGGAGCTGCCCTTCAGCCTCGTTTAAGCCGCTTATTTTTTGCTGCCGACATTCCATTGATGGAAGGTTATGGCTTAACCGAAACAGCGCCTGTATTGGCATCAAATTACATCCATGAACCGGGCAATTTAATGATTGGCACAGTTGGCACTGTGTTCAACAGCGTTGAAATACGAATTGACGAAGATGGGGAGATATTAGCCAAAGGGCCTAATGTGATGATGGGCTATTACAAAGACGAGAAAACAACTGCCGAAGTAATCGACAAAGATGGCTGGTTTCATACTGGTGATATTGGTACTCTCATTAAAGGAAAATACCTGAAAATTACGGACCGTAAAAAAGAGATGTTTAAGCTCTCAAGTGGCAAATACATTGCACCACAAGCCATTGAAAACCTATTGAAAGAGTCTGACTTTATTGAGCAGGCTATTATCGTTGGTGAAAGCGAGAAATTTGCCGGAGCACTATTGGCTCCAAACTTTGAGTATCTGCATATGTGGGCACACGACAACAAAGTTCATTTCCGCGATAATCAGGAGCTGATCAATAACGAGAAAGTGTTTGCCATCTATCGTAAAGAAGTGATGCGCTTTAATAAACTAATTGGTAAGCATGAAGAAATTAAACGTTTTCGTATGGTTCATGAAGCCTGGACTTCGGCCAGCGGTGAGTTATCGCCAACATTAAAACTACGACGTCGTATTATTTATCGCAAATACGCCGACATCCTACGTGAGATGTATGCTTATGCAGAAAACGAAGAAAACAAAGGTTCGATTAAGTTTAACTAATTCGAATTCCAGCATAAAACAAAAAGGCTTTAGAAATAATTCTAGGGCCTTTATTTTACTTAACAATTCCATCAAACCCCCAAATACTTACAAGACCATTTGATGTAAGTAAGTTTACTTTCTCATTGAATTCAGGATATGAGTTTAATACACCTTCAAAGTAGGCATTATGGGTTACTATAAAATCGTAATCTTTCTTTAGCTCTTCCTCTATTTGTTCATTAAATTTCCATGCTACCCTATATGCAGGTCTTCTCCATCCCATCATTGGAGAATTCCAACCAGCCCCCGAAATTATAAGAACCTTTGCATCATGTGAAACTACATTATCCAGAAACTCTGAGCTGTTAGAAAAATCCTTAATTACCAAATCAACTCCACTGACCTCTTGTTTATCACTATATTTTCTAACCTGATGTTCTAATGCAACAGAAAAGGTCCCAACAATGAATAAAGAAACCAATAGCATTACAACAGTTTTATTGTATTTACTAAAATCTATCGTATAAACACAATATAGCAAGCCTATTGTCAAAGGAGGCAACCAGGTATCAAGAGAATAATAATCGTGAGCTGATAGATGCCAAGACATTAGCAGAGTAAACATTACTGTGCCTATTACAGAGAAAAACAACCAGCTTTCCCAATCCCCTCCTCCTTTTGCCTTTTGCCTGTTTGCCAAAACAATAACGACAATCAATCCAAATAAGTGCGTAAACGGTAGAAATCCTCTTAAATATCCTTTACCAATCCGAAACAAATGTATCAGTAGTGCAGAAAACGATTCTGCTGGCAATGGACTACCTTGAAAAACGGAACCATATTTAAAGGTTAATATTTTATTATAAATGAAGTAGGCTCCAATGATAAGCAAACCAATAGTGACAGGAATTAATCGCTTTTCAAACTGACGCTTTCTATAGCTTGCCCAACTCAATGAACTAAAAACAGCAAGCAAAGTAATGACCTGAGTAAATCGCAACAAAGCAGCAAGTGTTAAAAACACAACACCCCAATAAAAATATTTATTTGTTCGATAATGCCAATACTTAAAAAATAAAGCGATACCAATTACCTGAATATTAAAGGCCGCTGCAGAAACATGGAATCCATTTTGATAATAGCTATAGATTGGCTGGAAAATGATAAACGAAACTACAAATAAAGCTATCCAAAGCCCTTTTATTTTATATAGAATCCTGTACAAAGTCAACAATCCTAAAAAGCTTATCAATAATGAAACTATCCTGAAAACCCAAGGCTTCGTAGTACCAAGTACATTCATTGAAACAGCAACAATATAATGCAATATTGGAAAGTCAACTGCAGTGATACCCTTAGCTTCATTCAATTCTTCATGTGCGGGAAACTGTAGACTTAAGGCAAAAGTTTGAGGATGAAAAAAATCAAAATTATTATCGATAAACCCTAATGCAAGCGCATAATGATCACTTTGAGCCCAAGCGTGAATTCGTGTTGGCATTTTGTTAAAACTCAAATAATGCAAAAACCCAATACTGATAACAAAAAACAAAATAAAAACAATTATTGGATTAGCCTTTTCAATTTGTCTGACCATAGGAAAATTGTTGTTCATTAATTCTGGTTATTAAAACGGATGGTTATATTGGATATTATGAAGTGCCATGTTTTTCAATTACAAAATTACGAGCTCCCAATATCCGACATCAATCCACTTATCGAACTTTCGTCCAACCTCTTTGAACTGACCTATCTTTTCAAATCCAAATTTCTCATGCAAAGCGACGCTGGCCTCATTAGGTAACGAAATACCGCCAATTAAGGCATGCATATTCATTGATTTAAGCTCTTCAATTAATTGCGTATAGAGTTTGGTTCCAATTCCCTTTCCTTTTGCTTCAGAATGCAAATAAACCGAGGTTTCAACTGTTCTGCTATAAGCTTTTCGTCCTTTCCATTCACTGGCATAAGCGTAGCCAAGTATTTGATTGTTTTCTTCGTAAACGAGATAAGGGTACTTATCACCGATACTCGCAATACGTTGCTGCATTGTTTGCGCATCTATTGGCTCAAGCTCAAAAGTAGCGATACTATGTATGATATAATGATTATAGATGGCGACAACAGCCTCTGCATCTGTAGGATTAATCTGGCGAATCATGATGAAGGTTTATCTAGTTAAATGCAATAAAAATAAATAAAAAACATGATGATGCCCAACAAAAAAGTAAAGCCCGTATGACGTTTCAAACGGGCTTTTACTGAGAGATAAACCTTAAAATATTACAATGATTGCCACTCTTAATCGAATGGCAACGAAGTAATGCAACTTTATTCCACGGTTACTGACTTAGCCAGGTTACGTGGTTGATCCACATTACAGCCTCGCATAACTGCAATATGATACGATACAAACTGAAGTGGAATACTTGTTAACAGCGGCGCAATTGCTTCGTGGCAATCTGGCACCTCAATCACATGGTCGGCCATCTTCTTAATCACATCATCACCTTTGGTAACAATGGCTATAACCTTTCCATTACGCGCTTTCACTTCTTGTATGTTACTAACAATCTTTTCGTACGACTTATCTTTTGTTGCCAATACAAACACTGGCATATTTTCATCGATAAGTGCGATCGGCCCGTGCTTCATTTCTGCTGCCGGATAACCTTCGGCATGAATGTATGAAATTTCTTTCAACTTCAATGCACCTTCCAAAGCGACCGGAAACAAATAGCCACGCCCCAAATACAATGCATTATTGGCATCTTTATAGGTTTCAGCAATGGCTTTAATCTGTTCTTCTGACTGAAGGATGGTTCTGATCTTATCAGGCACCTGTATTAATTCGCCAATTAGTTCTTTGTAATCTACATCTTTGATGTGACCTTTAGTCTTGCCAAGCAAGAAGGCCATCATGGTTAAAACAGTTACCTGCGATGTAAATGCTTTGGTTGATGCCACACCGATTTCAACACCAGCATGCGTATAAACACCAGCATGTGTTTCGCGCGGGATGGACGAACCAGCCACATTACAAATGCCTAAAATGGTTGCTCCTTGCTCTTTGGCCATTTTTATGGCAGCCAGGGTATCAGCCGTTTCGCCACTTTGCGAAATAGCAATGATGACATCATCTTCATTGATAACCGGATTGCGGTATCGGAACTCACTGGCATATTCTACCTCAACAGGTGTACGGGCAAATTCTTCGAATAAATATTCACCAACAATACCAGCATGCCATGATGTGCCACAGGCAGCAATAATGATACGTCGGGCTTGCGAGAGTTTAGGTAAAACATCAATAATGCCACCTAAAAATATTTTAGAGTGATCTAATGAAACACGACCACGGAAGGTATCTTCAATAGAGATAGGTTGCTCATAAATCTCCTTCAGCATGAAATGCTCATAGTTGCCTTTATCAATTTCATCAATGGTTAAGTTAACCTTCTGAATCTTTGGCTTCAAGGCATCATTTTCAATGCTCTTTAGCGTTAGATTATCCTTTTCAATAACTGCCACCTCCTCATCGTTCATATAAATGACCTGATCGGTGTACTCCACTATCGGTGTTGCATCTGATGCCAGAAAATATTCCTTCTCACCTACCCCGATTACCAATGGGCTACCTTTTCGAGCAGCTATTAACTTATCTTTCTCATCGGTACAGGTAATCACCAAACCATAGGCTCCAACCACTTTAGTAAGAGCCAGTCGAACCGCCATTTCAGCGTTTACCTTTTTATTGATGTAGATATTTTCTATCAGGTTGGCCAACACTTCGGTATCCGTCTCACTTTGAAACTCATATCCACGGCTAATCAATTCCTTTTTTAAGTGCGCATAGTTTTCAATAATACCATTGTGCACCACTATAAATTTACCATTTTGTGATACATGTGGATGCGCATTGTTATCACTCGGCTCGCCATGTGTAGCCCAGCGCGTATGCCCCATACCAATCGATCCTGAGATCGATTTTCCTTTGGCATGATTCTCCAGATCCTTAACTTTCCCTTTGCACTTATAAACGTTGATTTCACTATTTATAAGGGCCAAACCAGCCGAGTCATACCCGCGATATTCCAATCGTTGTAATCCCTTTACGATAATAGGGTAAGCTGTCCTTCCTCCTACGTATGCTACAATTCCACACATATACCTTTAGATTCTAGATTAAAGACATAAGATGTAAGACCTTCTTTTCAACTTATATCTGTATCAGTATTAAAATTCTATTTTTCCTAAAGCTGTAAGACGAAAAAGAGGAACTCTATTGGGAGTCCCTCTTCAAACAAATGTGTGTTATACCGATAAAGGCTTAAATGCCTTTTGCTATTTCAATAGACTTTCAGGTGCTAAATTGTCTTTTTCAATATCCTTGAAATAATTATAAGTCCCAACCTTTAATTCGTAGGTTGCTGCCTCATCACAAACAATTACCCCTTTAGGATGCATTTGCAATGCACTAATGGTCCACATATGATTGACTCCTTCTTCTACAGCATGTTGTAAAGCTCTCGCTTTGTTATGACCATTGACAATAATCAACACTTCTTTCGAATCCAAAACTGTTCCCACGCCA
This sequence comes from Carboxylicivirga marina, assembly GCF_016612505.1. Taxonomy (GTDB): domain Bacteria; phylum Bacteroidota; class Bacteroidia; order Bacteroidales; family Marinilabiliaceae; genus Carboxylicivirga; species Carboxylicivirga marina. Next base: position 71,480 of record NZ_JAENRR010000002.1, on the reverse strand, counting down.
ACAGTTAAAGCTGTCTTAGGTACTCTGTTTGGGTCGTTATCGAAGAAACGTGAATTAGCTATAATGGTGTCATAGGTTAACGTTTTAACCCTTGTACGGGAGCTTAATGATGATGCTGGCTCATTAAATGCCAGGTGACCATCAGGGCCAATACCTCCCAAAAACAGGTCGATACCACCCAACTCCTTAATTTTATCTTCGTAACGCTGACATTCTGCTTCAGCATCCTCAGCCTGACCATTTAATAAATTGGTATTTTCAGGCTTTATATCAATATGGTTGAAAAAGTTGTCCCACATAAATGTGTAATAACTTTGCGGATGTTCGCGAGGAATCTCACGGTATTCATCCATATTAAAAGTCACCACATTCTTGAAAGATACTTTTCCTTCCTTATTCAGTCTGATTAGTTCTTTATATGTCCCCAATGGAGACGAGCCCGTTGGCAAACCAAGTATAAAAGGCTTATCTCCCTTATGCTTGTTAATCTTTTGTGCAATGTAACTTGCTGTCCATGAAGAAGCCAGTTGATAATCCGGCTCGATAATTAATCGCATAGTAATCTATTTAAGGTTTATCTCTACTTTAAGAGGATAAGCCTTTCTTTCAGTTCTTCAGCCAGTCTGCTTTTTTCCCTGATATGATTACTGATGTCCTGCACCGACGGATGTTTCTCAAATTCACCACGCACCTGTTCAAAGTCAGAAATACGAGTTTCCTCAGATCCATCAATACCAAAGCCCGTTTGATTGTTCAACGTGAACTCCTTATGAGCATCGGCATATACCATATTATCTAATTCAATTACACACTTTTTCCACTCATCTACAAAGGTCAAAATTTGATCGATTTCTGCTTTTTGGAAATCCAAATCAAATTCGTCCTTAAAAACTTTCAGGCACCATGTCCATGCATAATCAAAATAGTTGTCATGCAATGATTCATATCGTTTATTGAGCTCATCAAGATCCGATATGTTATCATTTTGCAAATCATCAAGCAGGGTCATTACCCTCTCCTTAGGAACAAGCAAACCAGCCATGTCAATCCACTCCCCAATTCCAAAATCGGAAGCTTTCGAAAGGCTATTTCTTAATTCACTTAACGATACAAAGATAACATCTTCCAGCTTCTTAATAAGTGCATTACCTAAAAATTTTATTATTCCGGTATTATATAGCTCAATACCACGCCTTAACGAGCCATTTGCTATCTTCACACTATTGTACATGTAATAGTCAGACGTTTGCCCCGAAGACTGCATTAAATCTTTCAAAACCTTTTTACCATTAATCATCTTTTGAATGGTAAATGGGCTCAATAGGTTGAAATTTATGAAATCCAACAACTTACTATCTGTCCGCTTATCACGTTTTGGCCATTTTCTGGCATCGCGAATAGTACCTACACTGCGTAAATTAACGCCCGGCGCCAGTATACTTTCGTCTTTATTTTCGATTAAATAAGAAAACGGAAGCTGTGAAGTATCCGGATTGCGATAATGACGCCCCATTACCAATGAAAAAGCCCCAATACGAGCTGGCCAAAGTAAATATGAATCACTGGTTGTTTTAGAGCCTCTTTCTACCACCCCCTGATGGATTGGCCCCAACTTATACATGTGGTTACTCTGATTGGAGCCACTCCCCGCATTCATAAACGAAAAGTAACCAGCAATCAGTAATGTTGACTTATGATGCGTAACAGTATAGGGGCCGGCAAAAATAGAACAAGCCTCACCATGAAAGCCCTGACAATTGGCAAAGAAAACAGAGTTTTCGGCCGAATAGTGTTTCCCAAGTTCACAGCCCTGCCCAATAAAACACTTCGACAGTAATGAACTATCACTCACCCTACTGCCCGAAGCTGCAATAAAATCTTCAGCAATTACACCTGGTCCAAAATAACTCGGTGCTTTATAACAACTATTAATGGAGCCATTACATAAGCGATAGATACCTTCCACTTTAGCAAAAGCACCAATATTTACATCAATAATAGTTCGGCAATTAATCAGCAGAGCACCTTCACTAATAGTACCCATCGAACTGCAAATACCTTCCCTGTAATTATCAATCAGTTTTTGCAACTTTTCGATGACCACCGGTTGATGACGGTACATAGCCATAATATAGGCGGTGTGTGCCGATAATTCGTTGTAAATAGATATTTCGCGCCCACCAGCTTCATTCAATGCCGATACCTGTACTCCATTACCAAAGCAATTTTCTTTCTCTGTAATGATAGAATCAACATTCTCAATCACCACATTTGAATGAATGTGATAGTTGGCAATATGGTTTTTTACCTGATTAATGTATGCATCTGATTCGATGATGCAATTATGGATAGTAGCATTGGAGATGCCGGCTTTTTTTTCAACTCCTCCCGGGAATGTGAAACTTCTGCTAAAATAACCAAGCTTAACGTTTCCTGAAAAAGACACATTACGTATGGCTGAAGGATTGAACGCCTCATCAACTAAAACCAGTTGCCAGTTAGAGCAGATGCAACTTCGTTGCTCTAACTCTTGTATTTCTTGTTCAGTTAATAAACGGTATTTGTTCATTCTCTCAATTAAACTCCATTATCTGAAGCGAATGTAGGCAAGAATTAATTATGATAGCAATACAGGAATGAAATAAAAGGGAATAATAACAAAAACGCAAGTGACTTGTCAATTTATAAAGGAATCGGAAATGAGGCTGTTGTCATACAAAAGACATTTAACTTACGAACAACTTGCATTTCGTTAGTAATGGAAAACAAAAATGGGATGCCAATAAAGAGACATCCCATTTTATTATTCTAATATATCATTTACCTACCTTGGTCGATACTGGTAATATTTTATAATCATCTTCATTCGCTTATCAAACGTCTCTCCGTCAATTTCAACCTCTTCATTTGTTTCTGAACCACTATAAAGAATCACCCTTTGGAAGTTAGAAGTTGTACTCTCAGGCCCAACAAAAAACTGTTTATCTTCAAGCCCAGCACCATCTTCGTTACGCATGACGTAATTAAAGTAATCAGCACGCATAATAAAACGATATAAATACTCAATATCGCCTTCATCGTTATAACGTCCAACACGCTCTCCTGTACCAATTCGATTTCCCTGACTGTCCGAATCTCCTCCAAATACCGGTGTAGTCACTTTATTTCCATTAACGACAATTGAATAAACCGGATCAGTCAACTCACCTTTATCATCAAGCCATTTAATATTTAATCTACTTGGTATTGGATAACGAGCAATACTAGCTGAATCCATGGCTACCTCCATATAAAATTCAATATTCGCCACCATATGATAATCAACTACAGACATTGGCTCAGGAGTAGCCGGATTCCCTATTGAATCAACCCAATTTAATATTTCATCAGGTAGTTCCATTTCCATATAGCTACCTGCCATACCCTGAATATACAATCGTTCCGGATCTTCATCAGTAATATCAATATTATCGGTATTTAATGCATGTTTATAGGTATTAAAACGTACATTCTCAAGGTTAATTGGGAATGAATACTGATATGTTGATGTCGTATCATTTATAACTGAATCGGAATTCATATATAAATGATCGCGTGATAAATGAATGGTTAAGTTACTGGCGATTGCAGAACTACTCAACAGATTCACTTTTGTTAGCCAACCATTGCCATTACCAATAGACACATCATCTAGGGCAACATAGATACCGTTAAATACATCTTTAAAAGTAGCAGATGATTTCAAGTCTGATTCGGTCATGTTAAAGAATCGATCTCTCACCTCATCATTTAATTTAAAACGCCAGTTCTTAATTGTTGACTTATTATCATTAAAATTATCATCGAGCCAAGCACTATCTTTCAATACTTTAATCTTATTATTATCCCATAAGTATTCTGGAGCATTCCACAAACTGTCAGGATAATCCCATAAATTAGCCCAATTTGTTGACTTTAAAGAGTCTGGCACTTCATTATTCGGATGAACGACTTGTGATGCGATAGGCGTTGTGAAATACATACCTGTCACATCATGATCGCTATAAAACACCTGATTTATAGGACCAAGAGGAGAACTTAGTTCATAGATATTTACGTTCTGTCCATGCTCCATGTCGCCATACCAATTATTAAATTGATATTGCATATTCATAACTAAACTATCAACCTTCCATTCATCATTAGGAAAGTCTGTAGTATTGGTATTATTAAACTGGTACAAGACTGTATCTTGTTCTTCATTATTAGCATCGATATATTCAATGGAAAAGGCCACTTGGTTACCAATTGAAAAATCGGTTAAAAAAGCTGCCTTCGACTGACCAAAAATCGGATCATTAAATTCACCAATAATACCATAGGTTGCGTCACTGGTTTCAACACTTGTTCGAGCAATATTTTTTGTTTCGAGCAAATGATTATCATGCACCTTGCCTTTTATCATCTCACCATCGGGCAACACTTCGCCTGTCAACCGGGCCGGCTCATCTTTACATGCAACGGTTAAAGAAAGAAGGCCAATAATAAATAATTGGCCTGCAGACATTAATATCTCTTTTAAAGAATATTTCTTCATAAGTTTTGTTTGTTAATCAAGCAATGAATCGTAGAAACCATTGTAAGCTCCAACATAGCTTTCTTCATCGTGATAGCCTAAAAATGGCTTACCCGATTGCTTTATAAACTCACTAATCTCAGGATTTATTGTTTCGCTACCCTGAATTACACCGTCTGACATAGAAATAGCTAACTTAGTTAGGTTCACATAGTCATTGGCAGCCATTACTTCTAAATCACTATCTTCGACCCCGTCTAACTTTAGTTTCTCCTTGAAGTTTTCGCTCCACTGTTTGTTAAAGTCATTGTCGTAAACGGTATAAACCACTTTTGAATTCGCAAAGTGCGGATCTTCATTCATGGCTTTTTTAATGTACAATGGTGCTAAAGCTGTGAACCACCCGTTACAGTGAACCACATCAGGTGCCCAACGTAGTTTTTTAGTAGTTTCTAATACTCCACGAGCAAAAAAGATTGTACGCTCATCATTATCTTCAAACTCATTTCCTTCAGCATCAACCAGAGTTGCTTTACGCTGGAAATAATCTTCGTTATCGATAAAATACACCTGCATGCGAGCTGCCTGAATAGATGCCACCTTGATAATCAAGGGGTGGTCAGTGTCATCAATAATAAGATTCATACCCGACAGACGTATTACTTCGTGTAACTGGTTACGACGTTCGTTAATACAGCCAAAACGCGGCATGAAAGTTCTAATTTCCTTTCCTAATTCCTGAATGCCTTGCGGAAGGTAACGACCTATTTTAGACATTTCTGTCTCGGGTAAGTAAGGTGTTATTTCTTGAGAGATGAATAAGACTTTTGCTTTTTCCATTATGTATACTGGTAGAATATTTTTAGCAAATGCAAAAGTACGAAAAATAAACCACCTGACAAATAAAGGCCTTTTATGCTTAGCGTTTTAGGATTTAATCGTCTTTACATTCCGTATTAAGCACAATCTTTTTATAAATATTTACATCAAATGTGATAAGTATTTTATTACTTTGCCCCGCAAAATTTTCTTGGCACATTTAAGCATGCTTAGTGCCTGTTTATGTGTCAATTAAAACCATTAACCATGCAAGTAGTTCATACCATTGCTGAGCTTAAGCAGCTAACTGATAGAGCCAGAGAAAAAAGGCAAACAATTGGTTTTGTTCCTACAATGGGAGCATTGCACAATGGCCATTTGTCGTTGGTCGATAAAGCAGCCGCACATGCCGACATGGTAATCATCAGTATTTTTGTTAATCCAACTCAGTTTAATAACGCGAAGGATTTGGAGCGCTATCCGCGAGATATGCAAACCGACTTAAAAGCACTTTCAACCGTTAAGTGCGATGTTATTTTTGCCCCGTCGGTTGAAGAAGTTTATCCTGAGACTGATAATCGACAATTTAATTTTGGCGAATTAGAAACAGTAATGGAAGGACAGTTTCGTCCTGGTCATTTTAATGGTGTTGCACAAGTTGTTAGTCGCTTATTTGATATGGTCAATCCTGATAAAGCATTTTTTGGTCTAAAGGATTTTCAACAGTTGGCCATCATCAGAGCCATGACCAAACAACTACAACTAGCTGTTGAAATAGTGCCTTGCGACACAATTCGCGAAAAAGATGGCTTGGCAATGAGCTCACGTAACACCTTACTTAATGATGCTCAACGAAAAAATGCACCTGCCATTGCTCGAACTTTATTTGAATCTTGTAACTTTGTACCCGATACATCGGTAGAAAGTGCGAAAGAAGCAGTGAAGCAAGCAATAAATGCTAACGATGAGCTGGAAGTTGAATATTTTGAAATTGTAGACGGATATACGCTTCAGCCTGTTGACAACTGGGATGAGAGTGAGTACATTGTTGGTTGTATTGCGGTATTTGCCGGTGAGATAAGATTGATAGATAACGTGACATACAAATTATTGGGATCATGAATGTTGAGGTTGTAAAATCGAAGTTACACAATGTTTCAGTTACTGAAGCAAACCTGAATTATGTAGGAAGTATTACCATTGATGAAGACTTAATGGATGCTGCTAACATCATTGAAAATGAGAAAGTTCAGGTAGTAAACAACAACAATGGCGAGCGCCTTGAAACTTATGTTATTAAAGGCGAACGCGGTTCAGGCGTTATTTGCCTGAATGGAGCAGCAGCAAGAAAAGTAGCAGTAGGCGATGTTGTAATCATTATCACCTACTGCCACATGGAGCTGGCAGAAGCAAAACAATTTAAACCAACATTTATTTTTCCGGATACGGCAACCAATGCCTTGGTATAATAATATCAAAATAGCTCATTAGCCCATAGGCTGATGCAAAATATAGCAATAGAACCTCGACAGATGTCGGGGTTTTATTATTTTTGGAAGGATAATAAGAAGCATTTGCTCAACATCAATATACAGTTCAACAAATCAATATTGAAATGACTCAACTTGATAAAATACTCGGTAAAATAAAAAGCAGACCTGAAGCACAAAGTATTGTTGAACAATGGTCAAAGACAAACGAAAGTATTGTGTTCACCAATGGATGCTTTGACATTGTACATCGCGGACACATCGATTATTTATCAAAAGCAAAAGATAAGGGTTCAAAGCTAATCCTTGGTCTTAATACCGATGCTTCGGTTCAACGCTTAAAAGGACCTCAACGTCCGGTAGTTGATGAGCAAAGTCGTGCCATATTAATGGCTTCGCTACAGTTTATCGATTTAGTTGTGTTTTTCGATGAAGACACTCCTTATGACTTGATAAAAGCACTACAACCCGATGTATTGGTAAAAGGAAGCGATTACAATGCCAGTGACATTGTGGGTTACGACATATTAATGGCTAAAGGTGGAAAGGTAGAAACCATTGATTTTGTTCCAGGATTCTCAACATCATCCATTGTAGAAAAGATTAAAACATCGATGTAATATGGCTAAATCCAAATCTGTTTTTGTTTGTCAGAGTTGTGGTAATGAATCGCCCAAATGGGAGGGCAAATGCTATGCCTGCGGTGAGTGGAATACCTTTGTTGAAGAAACCAAGATAACAGGCAAAGCTAAAAATAGTCGGCCGGGAACTGTTATAGCCGAGCGAACGAAACCCATGCCGGTTTCAAAAGTATCAGTTGAAGAACAGCCGCGACTTAGCACTGGAAACGATGAACTCGATCGTGTTTTAGGAGGAGGATTAGTACCAGGCGCCATGGTGCTTATTGGCGGTGAGCCTGGCATTGGTAAATCAACACTAGTGTTGCAAACGGCATTGAATTTACCAAATGTAAAAGTACTCTATGTTTCTGGTGAGGAAAGTCCGCAACAGATTAAATTACGCGCCGATCGTATTTCAAGTGCATCGGCTGATAATTGCCATGTGGTAAGTGAAGTGTTGGTGGAACACATTATCAAACACATTGATAATGAAAAGCCAGATGTGCTTGTAATTGACTCGGTTCAAACCATGGAAACTGAGCGAATAGAATCAGCTCCTGGCAGCGTTTCGCAAATTCGGGAATGCACAGCAACCATATTACGTGTTTGTAAGGAAAAACACATTCCTGTATTTTTAATTGGTCACATCACCAAAGAAGGCAGTCTGGCTGGACCAAAAGTATTAGAACATATGGTAGATGTTGTGCTCCAGTTCGAGGGCGATCGTCATCATATGTATCGTATTTTGCGCTCAATAAAAAACCGCTTTGGCTCAACCAATGAGATTGGTATTTTTGAGATGCTGGGGTCCGGTCTTCGCGAAGTGAGCAATCCATCAGAACTACTTTTGGCAACACAACAAAAGCAAATGAGCGGCGTGGCCATATCGGCAGCATTGGAAGGCGTTCGTCCATTTTTAATTGAAGTACAGGCTCTGGCCAGTACAGCTGCTTATCAAAATCCACAGCGTTCGGTCACTGGTTTTGATTTGCGTCGCCTCAACATGCTACTGGCAGTACTGGAAAAACGTGCGGGCTTTAAACTTGCCGCTAAAGATGTGTTCTTAAACATTGCTGGCGGACTGAAAGTTAACGACCCGGCCATTGATTTAGCCGTAATAACCGCTGTGTTATCATCTAATATGGATATGACCATATCGCCAGATATATGCATGACGGGTGAAGTTGGTTTATCTGGTGAAATTCGACCAGTTACCCGATTGGATCAACGTATTGGTGAAGCCGCCAAATTAGGGTTTAAAAGCATTATAATACCAAGCTATGTAAAAGGCGTTGAACTCGGTAAGTTTGATATTCAAATAATCAAAGCCAATAAAATTGAAGAGGCTTTTAAATTTTTATTTGCTTAGGATTCGATTTCGTTCTTTGACTTTTGGTTGATTTGATTGTCATAGAAATATAGTACGAAGGCAATGGAAACTACAGCTAAAACAATGATGACATAGAGCCAAGGAGATGTTGAGAAAGGAGGCTTAATTTTGATATAAAGAACAGTTTCCTCACTTTCAAGATTTCTGTTAGCAATAATCGATTTAATTTTTAAAGTATAATCATCTGGTTTCAAATTATGAAAGGAGATCCTGTTTTTATTACCAAGATCAATCCATTCATCATGTAACTCATCAATTTTGTATTGATAATTTATGAGCTTAGTACTAAGATATTCAAGATTTGAATAGCTTAATTCAAGTATTTTATCTTTATGAGATAAATTCAGTTGTTTGGTTTTGCTTAATTCTCCCTTGTATATTTGGCGACCATCGGTAGCAATGCCATGATTTATCTTTTGATTCAATATTGACAACCCTGTTATTACAACTGGCTTCGGTTTTTTGGCTTCTAGCTGATTATCTCCATCAATAACTTCTATCCCATTATCACTTCCACAAACTATGTTGCCATTTCTCAGCTTGACGATGGCATTGTAATTAAAGACATTACTTTGTAAACCATCTTCCACAAAAAAGTGAGTAAAGAGTCTTGTGTTTAAATTAAAAATTGAGATTCCATGCTGAGTCGTAATCCAAAGATTTTGGTGATCATCTTCTGTAAGTCCAACGATTGAATTACTAGCTAAACCATCTTCCTTGTAATACGATGTAAATATTTCACCATTGGGATTAAACTCATTTAATCCATAATCAGAGCCAGCCCAATAAACACCTTTACTATCAATCAACTGGCACCTCACCATATTATTCGATAAGCTATTGTCATCAAATGGTCTAAACATAAAAGCTGTAAATTCATCTTTCTTTCGGTTATACCTCATTACACCACCTCCATTGGTTGCAACGTAAATACTCCCGTCCTTATCCTCAATAAATGAAAAGATATTATTACTACTTACAGGTTTAATTTTATCGCTTGAGTATGCATAAACAACAATCTCTTGTGTTTTTGGATTATATACATTAATGCCTCCTCTAATGGTTCCAATCCATATCAATCCTTTTGAATCTTTATAGATAGTTCTAACAAAATCACTTGATAAAGATGGTAGCTGATCCTGATTTGTTTCAAAGCTTCGGAAAACATTCAGCTCTTTATTAAAAATATTAATGCCACCGGCATATGTACCCAACCATAATTCATTATTGATTTCACTAATTGTCATTATAGTATTATCAACAAGTCCATCTATCGTCGTATATGTTCTAGTGTTGTTAAAATCACCATCCAGTCGACTCAAGCCATTTTCAGTAGCAAGCCATATATCTCCATCTGAATCTTCGAATATTGAATTAACATCATTATTTCGCATTGAACTATTGCCATAATCATCACTATCCAGATGAATAATATTATCCTGTTGCATTTTGCAAATAGACAAACCTTGCCTATAACTACCAACCCACAGATTATCAATATCATCAATTAAAATAGTTGATAAAGAACATGAATTAACACCTACCTTTTCAGATTGGTTTAATTTGTAATTAAAAAAAGAAGGTATGGTTTGATCATAACAGAAGAGACCACTTCGATTACTTGTAAACCAAATCCTATTTTTATTGTCCAAGACTAAGTCTCTAGGAGTATCATTTTCATGGAAACCTTTAATATCATTACTACCGTAGAATTGTTTACACTGTTTATCATACTGATTGAACCGACATAAACCCTTATCCTGTATTGCCATCCATACAAACTTATTTTGATCAATCACAATATCCAGCACTTCCTCTTCTCCCAAGACATTATCCAATTGCCTTATCTTTAATATGCTATTGGAATCCATGTTTAGTAAATTTACACCTCCTCCATAAGTACCTACCCACATAACATTTTTCTCGATCGCTAAGGATGTAATGAATGCATTTGATAATCCATTAGAGGTGTTAAAAACCTCGAAAGTGTTATTCTCTGGATCATACTTGTTTAAACCGTTTCTTGTGGCAATCCATATAATGCCTGCCTCATCTTCAAGTATATCAGTAATATTATTTGAGCTTATACTATTATTACCTGGCTTATGGTAAAAATAGCTGATACTGTCCCTGATACTGTTTAATCTGTTCAGGCCACCTCCTAATGTGCCAATCCATATATTCTTCTTCGAATCTTCATACAAACAATTTATATTATCGCTACTTAGTAATAAATCACCGTCGCCATAACTATGGATGCTTTGAAATTCATAACCGTCATAACGATTCAAACCTGCAAATGTACCGATCCAGATAAAACCTTGAGAGTCTTTAATAATAGATTTTACACCATTGTGTGAGAGCCCGTGATCAACCGTCAGGTGACGAAATTTAAGATCTGAATCATTACTGAAAGCCGTGACATATACAACGACACATACTACAACTGATAATAATTTTCTAGCGTTCAATGGCAATGGTTTACTGGTTAATAGCTCGTAATAAAACTAATAAAAAAATGATAACGCAATACTTAGCATGATAATATCTACAGTCCCATCTTTTTCTACGACAACTGAGTTTTAGTGTATGGTATCGTAAAATAAAAAGTCGAGCCTTCTCCAGGAGTAGAATCCAAACACATTTGTCCGTTCATTTTTTGAACCAGATTGGAGCAAATGGCCAGCCCTAAACCAGTACCGCCTACATTCACCGCATCTTTGTCTCTGATTTGCACAAACCGTTCAAATATTTTATCCTGGTCAATTGCTTTAATACCCATTCCGGTATCTCGTACAAAAAATTCTATTTGATCATCTCTCAACTGATACCCCAGTTCAACAAAACCTTTATCAGTAAATTTTATAGCGTTGTTTACCAAATTTGAGAGAATCTGTCGCAGGTGTGTACCATCGGCTTCTATTGTGGCATCGGCATCGTTTAGTGGTGAATGTGTTAAAACATCAATGTGGCTCTTTCCTGATTTATGAAGAAGAGATATCATATTGATGGACAAATCAGAAATTAATTCGTTTATACTAACAGCACTGTTGAAAATCTTGACCTGTTTGGCTTCTATTTTTGAATAATCTACAATATCGTTTATCAGGTTTAGCAGATGCATACTATTTTTAAAGATGATATCGGCATACATTTTCACTTCACTCTCAGTCATTACATCTTCACTTAAAAGCTCACTAAAGCCAACAATGGCATTCATAGGTGTACGAATTTCATGACTCATATTGGCCAAAAATGCTGATTTGAGTTTTTCTGATTCCACAGCTTTATTAAGGGCTTCGACGATACTTGCCTCATAGGCCAACTGTTCCGATATATCACGAGCTACTGCTATAATGTATTGTTTGTCACCATCACCAAATCGTCGTGTATGAACTTCCAGAGGCAAGATTCCTCTCTTGGTTTTTATCCGGGCCTTATAAATCGACCGGGCTTGCATAAAGTAGCTTACAAGCTGCTGCCTCTCCTCATGGCTATACGCATCATCAAGCAATGTGAGGGGATTGGCCCTTATAAGCTCTTTTTCATGATAACCTGTCATTTTTATGGCTGCATCATTCATCTCAATGCACCCAAGCACCACCTCCTTATGCAGTTCCCATAAAAAGATGGCATCATTGGCCAGATTAAACAGTTGACGATACTTTTCTTCTTCCTGTTCGAGCTGTTGCGTTCGGTCTTTGACGCGATACTCAAGTTGTAGGTTTAGCTCATGTAACTCATCCATCAAGCTAATGCGATCCCATTTATCAATCACGATTTGGATAACCTGATGAAAAGGATGAAGATCTTTAGAAAATGGATCTTTAGTATTGCCATTACTAATAAAAATGAAGACCCCATTTTTGAGAGTGCGTGTGTGAAAAGTGATGGCCAGAAACTCCTTCGGGATAAAAAGGCGTGATGATCCACTTAACTGAAAAGCATCGGGGCGGTCTTCTACTGAAAATCGTACTATTGATTCGCTTATAAACTCATGCGCCAAATCCTCCGACAATAATAAGGTTCCTTCACAGGGTTCTTTACTAAATAAAGAGCAATATTGAACGATAGGTTTCCAGTGCTTAGTGTCGTATCCGAAACAAGCGCAATAGGGGATGTTTTTAAGTATTGATATTTTCTCAAGCACTGATAACAAGAGTACTCTTTCATCAGAAACAGACTCAAAACTCTCGTTGATAAGGCTAAGTAACAACATCTCCTCAACCCGATTAGAAAGGGAATTATTCTCCTCTTCAAGAGCTTTTATTCGCTGTTCAAGCCTTCGTATTTTGTCCAAATAATCACTCATCTAGCGCTTAATAAATGTGTGTAAGTAATTTGCAATCAAAGCAGGTTCATCTTCTTGCAAAAAATGCCCTGCTGTAGGGATTATTTTTAACATACTTGTTTTAATATTCTTGTGCAGCCTTTCGGCTATTTGCTGGCTTAAATACACATCCTTGTCGCCTCTAATAATCATTACAGGCATCTCTAAACAAGCCAATTCATCAGATATTTCAAGTAGATCCTGATTGTTTAAACAATGAGCAAAATACAAAAAGGCTTTTCGACCGGCACTGGTTTTCATGGGGTACCAAAAGCAATCCATCAGTTCTTTATCTAAGCGGGCCTGATAATACAAGCCCCGCTTGACAATAAACCTGAAAGCTCCCAAATCAAGAGTAGCCATTGCCAGTTGCCTGATGATGGGGGTTCGCATGGTGATAATGGGTTGTACAGGCCAAAAATCATACGCCACCGTATTCATCACTGTCAAACTAAATACCAACTCAGCATAGCGCACCGCCATTATTTGACAAATACCTCCGCCCACATCGTGCCCAACCAGATGAACTTTAGGAATATGAAGCGCCCGAAGCAATTCAGCTAAAATGCGGGCATGATTTTTTAATGAAAACTCAATGTCAATTGACTTATCTGAATCTCCACAGCCCAGCAGATCCACAATAATTAACTCATATTTATCTTCGAGATACGGAAATAGGTTGCGCCAGATAAACGAATAGGTAGTAATACCGTGCACCATTAATATTGGGTCACCCTGGCCACAACGGTAATAAACCATTTCGTGATTGTCGATTACAATACTATGTCGGTATTTTTTGTTAAGCATCTTGCCGGTTTCTGCTCAAATAAGTTAGGGAGTATTTTGGGGAAAAGCCAGATAAAGAGCTTATACACGCTTTGGCTGTTCTTTATTAATACCTTATTAGCAGTCAATTATTACAATAATAATTAGTCAACCTTTACCTTATGAACCTTTTTTTACAGACCATGTTACTTTCATAAAGCTACAGATTAAAAAAATCTAACTAGCTATTGCCATCTTAAATGGCTCGCCTTAACTTGCTGTTTCGTTAAAAAAAAGAGATTGTTTTTTATTACTAATCAAATTACTAAACGCTGTATTATGAAAAAGATTTTTGGACTTCTATTGGTATTGGTCGTGGCTTTCTCAGGCTGTAATGATGATGATGATGATGATGATGGACCAACAACCGGTATAATAAAAGGCATGGTGACGGATGCTGATTCTAACACTGCACTACCCGATGTAAGTATTATGCTTTTTGACGCTACCACCAACGAAGCGGTTGGCGCAACCATAAAAACTGATGCCGAAGGGAAATACTCAGTTACTCTTGAGCCTGGCATGTTTTACCTGAAATTATTTAAACAAGGGTATAACAATAATCCGCCTGCAGGTGTAACTCCATTAAACATTACAGTTAGCGAAGGAAGTGAATCGGTGAATGATTTTAAAATGGAACCAAGCGATGTGGTTGATGGTGGCTCTATCACTGGTAAGGTAAGCGTTGGTGGCAATGGAGTGATGGGTGCCTATGTGGTTGCTTCTATGGGCGACATGGGATATGCAGCTGCTACCGATAAAGACGGTAATTACTTTATATACAACCTTCCGGCAGGCACATACTCAACAACAGCTTTTATAGTAGACCACAATGCAACACCTGTAAGTGTTACCGTTACAGCCAACACCAATTCAGTTGGTGACATCATTCTTACGGCAGATGCCTCAAGCAGCTTAAGTGGTACATTAACCTTCCTGGCTACTGAAGGAAAAGATGTGAATGTTAATTTATTACATCCAGCTACCGGAGAGCCAATACCTGGTTTAGTTGATATGTCGGAAAATATGTCGTATTCGATGAGTGGCATACCTAATGGTGAATACCTGGTGAAGGCCTCCTTTGAAAATGACACTTACGTGGTTGACCCCGATTGGATCATAAAAAACGGCGAACCAATGTTAAACGCAAGCGGTAGTGCCTCAGTGATTAATTTTAGCTTAACCGGTGCTGTTACACTTAATAGGCCAACAAATGAACTTAGCACAACGGTACCTGTTGAAATTTCTAGCACTACGCCAACCTTTGAATGGACACCTTATTCAAGCACCAGTGATTATGTGATAGAAGTATCTGATGCCAATGGTAATGTTATTTGGGGTGGGTTTAATAATGACGGAGCCTTGCCTGTTAAAAACATAAGTATCGAAGCAACAAGCATTGTTTACAATTCAGATGGCATGGCTAGTATTGCTAACCTGGAATACGATGTGGTTTATCGCTGGAAGATATATGCCAGTAAAGACGATACCAAAGAACCAACACTTTGGAAACTCATCTCGGTTAGTGAAGATCAAATGGGACTGTTTATAGTTAAAGAACAACAATAGAGGTTTAGGTTAATAATGAGTAAACCCATCCGGATAAATGGTTTCCGGGTGGGTTTATTTATTTAATAACTAATCATTTCGTATTTGACATTAGCATACTATCAGAATTATATTTGCTTTTTCACCTATAAACAACTTATCATGAAATTATTAGCAATTTATCTGGCAATGCTTAGCCTGCTTCTTTTGCAAAGCCTGCAAGCACAAAACACGCAAGTACAGAAAGAAGTTGAAAAAACAATCCAATCCCTCGTTGAATACTCAGTGGACAAAAACCTCGATAAGTCTATGTCGTTTTGGTCAGATAGTGATGACTTTACCTATATCGCTGATGGAAAACAACTCAATTTCACCGAACTTAAACAGGTCTACAGCGATTATTTCCAAAACCGCGAACAAGTTAAAATAATCAGTCAATCATACACTGTTCATGCTATCAATCAATACAATGCCATATGTATTTGGGAAGGTACAGAGAAAGTAAAGATGAAAGATCAGGATGAAACAGTGGTGAATTGGATTGCTACCTTAATAATGGAAAATAAAAAAGGAGGTTGGGTTATAACCCATGGTCATACGAGCCATTTTTAAGTACAAAAGCCACCCGCAAGCAAGGTGGCTTTCTATTTTAGTTTAAGCAGTTAATAATTAACACTAAAAATTTCTAAACAATGGAAGCAAAACACTGCCAATTAACTTTACATTAAATCTATTTGTAGTTTTTTATCCATTCCGATGTGGCAATTATCAAGGGTGACCTTAAATGCTTTACTACTTTTAGCTAAACGAACAACAATCGTTTTGCGGGGCTGAAGCGTAAAATTTGCTGGAGCTCCATTGCTTTTGGTTTCATTGATAAATTCAAATTGCATATCGCTTGAATTGCTTAGCTCCATATACACATGCTTATCATCAGTATGAAAAGCTGGTTTAAGCGTCACCGAAGCCTTAAATAACTGCTTTATCAATTCTTCGGGCCCGGCTAATTGCTGATCAAACCAGGCGATAGTGCGTGCTGACTCAATCGCTTCTCGCACCCCTTTTTGTGTTCTCTCTTTTGCAAATAACAAAGTCATTGGACGATGAGCATGCTTTACATCATATACATAACCCGTAACACCATGTATATCGCTATTGGCAAAAACAGCCAGATTATAATCAATACACCATTGTAGGACAATTGGATACCATTCGTTATAGTTCATCACTTCCATTCCCTGCACCAGTCCTTCCTTAATGAGCTTCTGATGTACTTCATAAATCAAACAGGTATCGGGCTGCTGCGCTTTCCATCCGGGGTGGTTCCACAACAATAAGGCATTCTGTTCTTTTACCTCTTCAAATGTTTTTTCAACCTTCTTGTGATGAAGTGCATCGGCATCATTAATAAACAAAGCATTTAAATGTCCGGGTGGCATCTCACGAGTTATTTCGGCAGCTTTAATTAGTAAGATATTGTGTTTTTTTGCCTCATTTATGGCTAGTTCATAAGAGTGATTGTGCCCCTTTTGCATATATGCTTTATGCGGACGATACTCCAGGTGATCGGTAATAGCCATCACGTCTATTCCTTCAGCCCAGCACTCCTGGATTCTAATTGTTGGCCAAACCAATCCATCTGAAAACACAGTGTGAATATGAAAGTCGCCCTTTAATGTTTGATAACCTTCGATGTTTGGAATCAGAATGTTTTTGCGTTGTGCTGTTTGCTTAATCCTCAATTCAATATTATTAGCATTTTGCTGTGCCAGCAACGTACTGACACAAAATATACTTGAGAGGAGTATTACATATAGTTTCTTCATCTTTTCATAGATTACTGATTAGTATATTGTAAAAATAAGAAACGCAATGATTTAAACAAGAAAACAAGTGGCGATAAGGGTGAATCTCTTAAACCCGCAATATGCATTAGAAAATCTATTACACATTGAAATTGCTTCAAAACAAGTCACTTCGTTGTTTCATCTCAACTCATCAGAACGGTGCTATGCCTCGCTTCGATAAAACCTTGTTTTATTAGGTTCTGATTATTGCTTTGCTCAACACAGTTCAAGTAAACTTGACTTTGTATTCGCCTTACGCAATTATTGCACTTTCAATGTTCATGACGACATTCTAATACATAATCCGGGTTAGAGGTATCGGCGGAAGACCTGAAGGTGGTTCTAAATGATTTGGAGACATCGCCGTAGAGAAAAAAGGTAGCTCTGTATCGCTCAGAGGTATCGCCGAATGATTCGGCGACAGTTTCGCAAGCCTCGAAGGCAGTTCTAAACTATTCAAAGACATCGCCGAGAAGCATAGAGCTATCTCTACGTCATTCGTAGCTGTCTACGCACATTCCAGAGACGCCGCCGAATGGTTTGGCGATAGCTTTGCGGGCCTTGGTGACAGCTCTGAACCATTCAAAAGTACCGTTGAAGAGCTTGGATATCGTTAAAAACCGATGTCATCGCATAAAGCGATGACATCGGTTCCCTTGCTATAAGTCACAATTTGATACATAAAAAGCACCGCCGGAACGCAGTGCTTCTCCCAATTAGTAAGGCAGAATCTCTAGTTTCTGAACTTACGCATTTTTTTAACTATCTCGTTGTCTTTACCAAGCAGACCAGATAAGAGGTCGGCTGTATCGGAAGCTGCACGATAGGCCACATCTAAAGTATCATTGGCCACTTTGGTGGCATCTTTAGCTGCAGCATGTGCTTTTTGCTGCTGAAGCTCGGCCAGGTCACAGGCCTTTTTGCTTTCGCCAAGTTCTGTAATTTTCACATCGGCTTTATAGCCTTTTAATACTAAAGTTTCCTTTTCATCTTGCAACAATTCAATCATTTGGGTTACAAAGTCGCGTTTGGTTGATTCTTTCATCTTGAATTCAATTTTAAAGTTTATTAATGTTACCAATTGTTCCGGTGGTTAATGTGCACATGTACTATTAACGTGTTGTTAAGTAAGCGAAAGAAACGTCATGTACAACTCCGTTAGTTGATGAAAGGTGGGAATTTTATGATAAAAGGAGGGTTTTTATTGATTAGTGGATTATTTGATGAATTGGAAAAGGAAGAACAAATTCATATAGAAACGATTGATGATATTTATAAATACTCAGATAAACTAATTGACACAGTTTTGAGGCATATGAATTAATGCCCTTATATCGCATTATTCGCAAAAAAGCCACCCCAAAATGAGGTGGCTTTTATATATCTATTGCATTGATAGGCTTTTCTTAGAAAGGCATTTCTACCGACTGGATTTGAACGAAAAACTTTCCTGTATACTCTCCTGAGAACACAGTTTCGTCTTCCATCGTTAAGTCCATTACAACAGAGTAGTTATCTCCGCCATTATGCGTAACGGTAACTGTTCCTGATTCAAGGCTTGTGCTTTCGATCGCCATTTCACTTTCGCCTTCTCCTTCAAAAACAGTGTAGTTAGTCAAGAAATTATCCATTACCATGTCTCCATCAGCAAGCGGATATGAATAAGTCCCAGGAATTGTTTCTTCTGAAGACGGCTCTATTGAAATTGTTAGTGTTTTTGTTTGTTCAGCACTTGCATTAATTAGGCTAATATTTGCAATACTTTCTTCGCCTACAAAAATGCCCTGCAAAACAGCACCATTAACATTAAAAGATTCTTCTCCGAGCTGTACGCTATTAACAGATGGTTTTTCATCTTCATCTTTACTACAGCTAAATAATGCTACACATACTAAAAGACCTAAGCTTAGTTTTAATAAATTTTTCATTTTTGAATGTCTATGAGTTGTTAATAATGATTATTCTCATTGGCTATACATGTTATTAAAAAAATGGTTGCAGCCAAAGTAACATAATCCAACTCCATAGTGCATTTATAGGTAAATCCCTACTAACGTAAGACGCAAAAGTATTGGGGTAGTAACATCATCATAGCCCGGTACCGTTTGAACAATTGAGGGTTCAACAAAAGCCAACCTTGAAAAAGATTTCTTTGTAACAAACCAATATTGTCCTAATTATTTTTTGAAATTGGGCTATCCGCCCAAACCCGACTTACTTTTTGATCTTGATGTCAAAAACTAAGGAAAAAGCATCAAGGCTGCACCAGCTTCGATCAAAAAACTACAGTTGATGACTGAAATTGTTTTAAACTCGACTTTTTACGTTCCTCAAAAAGTCTCAAGCAGAAATCGATTCTTAACCGTCAAATCAAACTTGTTTTTTGGTTTACCGGCTGAGGCCGGTTCGTAACATGATGTTTAGAGCCTTGAATAAAATCGTTTAGGACGCTATTGGCAACAAACCATAAATTTCATATCAACTACCTCATAAATATTATCAATATGGCACTTGGCTATGTAAGTAGTCCTCGTTTCGCTTTTAGAGATAAAAAATATTTATCATGAACAAGTGCTCTATAATTAAAAGCAAATTGCTAGCAGAAACCGAGAGAAATTAAGCCTAATCTTCTTCCTCTTCCCATCTAAACTCCATCAGACGGGTATTCTTAGCTTTCTCAATGGCATTTTTCGGATGAATAAGTAAAATATCTTCATCGCTTCTAGTAGCAGTAGAAACAATTATATCAACTAATTGCGAAGGCGACAATATGGGATTAACGGCCAACATTTTGGCAGCCAGATTAGCCACCTGAGGCGAAGCCATTGATGTTCCTGAATAGGCAATGGTACTTCCTCCGGGCACATAACTGGCAACCTCATATCCATTGGCAAATACATCAACACTTTCACCTTCGGTAGTAAACGAAGTTTTGCGTCCGGCTTTGTCAACAGCACCTACAGTAATGAGGTTTGGGTAATTAAGACTGGCAGGGAAGAAGGCTGCGAAATCAGCGTCATTATTTTCATTACCGGCTGCACAAACAAATAAGACATCAGGTGCCGAACTTACCGCCTCGATAAAAGCCATGCGTTCAATTTCGTATAGTTTTTTCGCCAAGGCTTTGCGTTCTTCTACATCATTACCATAACCATTAATTTCGAGCGGCCTTAGAAATTCATAATCATAATCGACCGACCAGCTCATATTTACCACTCTGGCACTGTTATCGTCAAAGTAGGTGACCACATCTTTATACATTTGAGCCCAATTTTGAGCCTTATCAACAGTTAGTACATCAGGGATATTCCGGTGATCAAATGTTAGTCGGGCACACAAAACTTTTGCCTTTGGATTGCCATCAACAACAATACCCGCCACATGTGTACCATGTGCATAAAGCCCATATAGTCCAAGCCTTTCAATAAACCTATCAAAATCATCGGGTTCAAATGCTGCAAGATATTTTTTCAATTCTTTGGCTTCATCCGATTGAATATTAGCAATCAAATCCATTAATCCTTTTGATGATTCTTTAATACTATCCATTTGTTTATCATCATATTCAACAGGTAATAATATCTGAGATGTTTTCTTACCTTCTTTTGTATAGGCAATTCCATTAACATCATCAATAAAGCCATTTTGGTCATTATCTTTTTGATCGATGATTTCCTCTCTGTTGTTCCATCTTTGATTGTCTGGCAATACTGATATATCAATCCCTGAATCCCAAACCCCTATTGTAACATTCGTCAAATTGTGCTGAAGCAGTACCGAATCTCTCTCTTCCCAGATGTCGAGCATCTCCGTTTTGATACCGTATAATTCAATTGCAGTGGCATATGATGCATAAACATCATTTTTATAAGGCATAAAGAAGTTTAGATCAAAGTATGATCCAATTAAGCTGTAAACCATATCTCCGGGTATTTTTCCCTTATTATTATCTAACATCTTTTGAGTAGATCCTTTGACCTGTCCGATCACCAGATTTTCACTGTATATTTCAAGTATTCCTTTGGTTTGCTCAACATCTTCCTGAATAAGAGAAAAATCAACTACTTTGAAAAAATCATCTAAGAAGGAAGACACTTCGTTGCCTATTTTTGTGCTAGTTGTTCCATCGTATTTAGAAAAAGCATTTACAAGGGCCTCAGTCGTTAATCCTCGTATTAATTTATCCGACTCCTTGTCTGATTGTACTCTGCTTTTTTGTATATACTTCAGAGCAGCAACATAGTCTTTTTCTAATACTGCAATAACTCTAAGCTTAGAATAAATGCCATTTAAACTGGACTTATCTTTTATTTCATAAGTATCAAGATCATTTAACAAATCATGCTTTATAAGGGCAGCTAAGTCCAACACATTCTTTTCATCCTGAATAAAAGTTACTGCATCTTTAATTTGTAATTCGTAGGTATGCTTTGGAAGATCTTCTGCTTTTGTAACAACAATTTTTTGTTGCGCAAAAGCACTAAAAAGCGGTGCTGCAAGAGTTGCAACAAGACAGATTATAATTGACTTCATAACATTGATTTAAGTTTTTAAATGGGTGTTTTCTAATGTGCAAATTTACTGTCGAACTAAAGAGATGTCAATTAATCATTATCCCTACCCAGTATTCGAAAACTTTTATCATATGCCTTTATGAAAATACAAAAGCCACCCCAAAATGAGGTGGCTTTATTATATTTTTAGAACTATATATCGTCTTGTGCAATTACTGGCACATCATTTTCAACTAATTAAAGCAGATATTGAATACTTGCTACAATTCTAATACATGTTAACTACTATATATTTACAACCAAAGAATTCCATCCCTACTGCTTCCTCAACAACACCTTACTTTCAGTGAAAGTCGCTGCTGCATTTAAGAAGGCAACATAATTTGGCCATGCTTCTGCTTTGTCATATATGTTATTATAGAACTTTTCAGAAGTAACAATTAACTGATTTTCTTCCAGTTTCGCAGTTGTAATAAAAGCACCTTGCTCATTCTCTATTTTGGTATTTAGCTTATCAACACCTTGTACGGTATAACCTTCAGGAATAGTAACACAAATGGTGTAAGAATAGGCTCGAGGACTATACTGATAAATGCCTTGTTGACGTTCTAATTCTTCTTTGTCGATTTTTGTCTGGTTCTGAATGAGTTTACCTATATTCAGCATATAGTTACGTCCGGCCTTATTTACCAGTTCTTTGGTTTCAAATGTATATTGATATTTCATTTCAGGCAGTGTATCGAATCGACCACTTTGAAGAAGCTTGAAGTCAGAAACTGTATCAATTTCAAAATCATAACTATTATCTGTTATGGCTTTTAGAGTCTGATTACGATACTGTTCCTTCGTTTTTAGGTAAGATTCACGAAGTCCTAGAAGTTTCTTTTTCATCCAAAGTGTACCTTCAAAATCCTGTTTCATTTCAAACTTTGCACTTTCTTCCTTTTTATAGTCATAAATATCAAGTAATGAATATTGTGCATAAGTTTTCTGAGAACCACTCAGAGTGCTATGTATATCAATCGTTGCCGATTTAAAATCGTTACTTAGAATAACATCTAATGTACTCGTTTCTTTATTGTCATCTTTACTAATAACGGGCAGCGTTATTTTTTCAATTTTCCAGTCTGCGAAGTTGGCATTTCCATCTACAATGTATGCT
Source organism: Carboxylicivirga marina (assembly GCF_016612505.1). Taxonomy (GTDB): domain Bacteria; phylum Bacteroidota; class Bacteroidia; order Bacteroidales; family Marinilabiliaceae; genus Carboxylicivirga; species Carboxylicivirga marina. The sequence goes on along the minus strand of NZ_JAENRR010000002.1, from coordinate 48,380 downwards.
TCAGTGCCCATTAAGTCGTCATCAAACTCACCTGGCATACGGAAATTATCTACAGGCGACAGGTATAAGAATTCATCACCTTGCTTCACCCTTATTAAGTATTTTAATTCATGCTCTAATAACACATCATCAATTGAAGCGACATCTCGCGGAACGGCAAACACAATGTCATGAGGTATATCTTGCTGGGCTAAAAAGACTGCGAAGCGGTCAAGGCTTTGAAAAGCATTATCTTTGTAAATGGCCAAACTTTGATTCCAAGTATCTTTATCAGCTATTGTATGCACCTCTTCCCACGTAAGCTCTTCATTACGACGGAAATAGAATCCAGCTTTGGCTTTTTCAAAGTTACTGGCATGCTTATCCACATTTTTTTTGACATGCTTAATCATCGACTTCGGGTCGGAGTATGTATTTACAAAGATGTATGTTAAAAAGTCTGTCAATTCCTTTTCTGTTACTTCACTTTTTACAACACCCGGTTCTCCCAATAAGACATCATTATTCCTGACGGCCTTACCCGAAGCATATGCAGCTCTGAATTTAATAGTAGGCAACTCACGATAAGGGTAAAACCATCTTGTATCCTTTATGCCTTCGCGGTTTTTATCAATCAGATAATAGGTAACGTCATCAGTATTTTCGTCTACTTCTTGCTGTAGTTCCGGTGCCCCGTTTACAGCATTCATCGAGATAAAACATCGGCGCTGTGCTTTAAATTCAAGTCGTTGTTCGATTACCGGATATTGCTGTGGCAAGTCATACTGCACAGGGCTGAAATAATACATATTTGATGAAAGAGGAAGTGTCTCTTCCTCACAAATATAGTAATCTAAGATATCACCTTCCTCCAGATTAGGAATAGCCAACTTTTTATAAGCTCTTGTTCTTCCTCCATTTTTCATCTCCATCTCAACAGCCTTTGAGTGATCAATAACTAACTCACGACCATCCGATTTAATGAGTTTAAATCCCGTATACACAGAAAGAGCTCTGCGCTCAGAAGGAAAGCTTATTTCGGAATATTCATTTAACGCATTTTTGTCGTTAAGCTTGATACGAACATGATAATAACTATTGGCTTGCAGTTCTTTTATAAGGGCAGGTTTACGATATTCAAATCGGTTAAGTTGTGCTAAAATCACAGCCGAACTATTATTCCATTTTTCAGGTATAGTGGTATTCGTAAACGCTGTATTGGCCGAGCTCCACATCTCAGCCTTAATCTCTTCGCGCTTTTCATTGCCATTCATCAGTTGTAGTGAGGCAATGAATAGTACAATCAGTAATCTTAATTTCATTGGGATGTATTTATAGTTTTTTAAGAATAATCTGGTCGTTATAGAATGTATTGAGCTGTTCTACAAGTGTATTCCATTTCTCAAATTGATTAGGTAAAATCAAACCATTATTTACCGTTACCTGATTTGTATAGGTTATTGTTTTGCCATTTGATTGCATACCAACATTAACCGATATTTCCCCATCACAGAATTTGACCTCTTCGGGCAGATAACTCAACTTATAGCCTTTGGGTATAGTAAGCGTCTTAATGGTTTTTGATTTAACCTTTTTACCAAATGAGAAAGTACTTTTTCGATTTTTATCAATATTGGCTCCACTCATTCGTTGATCCCAGTCGAGCCCAATAAATAATTCGTTGTCAAACTCACTAATTCTATTCGCTAAATTATAGTTATAACTTAGCTCAAGTGGCTTATCTCTATCTGATTCTGGTGTATTATTGATTTGCACAATATCCTCATTAGTGGATTCAGAAACAGACAAGTAATCAAATAAATCACTTTTATCTTCTACTTTTGTATTGTTTGAGAGGTAGAGTATATCCTTTTTTGTTTCTCCATTGACAAGCAAAGTACCATTACCTATAAGATTATTGCTTTCAATACGTATGCTTTCAGTTCGCAGCAACAAATTATTATCTGCACTATGAATAGGAACATGCCTGCGTAAAAAGTTCTCACCATCTTCTATCAACATCTCCTTCCCCTGAATTCGTTCGGCATTTTTACCTAAAGCAATATATTTTTCTGTTGCATCCAATACATACATCTTCTCACCCACAAAAGCAGTACATATCATATGATTGTCAACTCCTAATGATGGTATATCGTAATTATAAGGTATTTTACTGGTACCTATCCATGTCAAGCGTGCATCAATGCCTGCTAATTGCAACATTGACTTTGTAAGTATTGCCATTCCTTTGCAATCACCATAGCGGTTGTTGTATACATTTTGAGGGGTATCTGGTTTAAAACCCGCAATACCATCTTCAAATGCAATGTATTTTATATTTTCCTGCACCCAATAGTAGATCTTTTTAATCTTCTCCTCTTCACTCTTTTCATCGGCTGTTAATTTTTCAACTAAAGTGCTATATGGCGAATTATCAATTTCCACTTGTTGAGCAAGGCTATGATACCAATTGTACAAATCATTAACATTGCCAATAACTGCCCTCTTGTTACCATCAGCCATATAGCTTTTGGTCACAACAACAATATGCGGAGCATGGTACAAAATACCCTGAGAGCTATCTTCGTCTTTCAACTCCTTTAATTGTTCACAATTAAATCGAATCACTGAGATTCCATCCTTATCTTCCTCTGTGCGGGTAATATTATAGCCTTCAAAGTTCATTTCAATCAATTCAACGTCAACACCATGAGGGATATGAAATGATATTTCTCGTTTATGCACTGGCTCTGAGTCATGAATAAACACCTTAGTGAGGTACTTAGGGTCTTTATAAAGGCAAGTAGAACGGAAAGTTACTTCTGTTGATTCATACAACATATCAAAACTAAAATGACCAACCTTAGCATCAGAATAAAAGATATCGTCTACCTCATAATTACCATATACTTTATTGTATTTCAGTATTCCCCGCCCTGATGAATACTTTGCTGATCCATGTGTAAGATCAACATTATTGTTGTAATACACATTCTTATAGTATTTAAGATTGCTCTCTAGTGAAATAAGATCTGTTTGTTCCTTTTGTTCTACTTGCAAGCCAATACTCGTGATGTTAAATATATACTGAGAATTATAATCCGAAGAAACAATCTTAGCTTCAGGATATAGTGTTTTTAGTTGCTCTGCCTTCTCAGGGTTAGTGTATCGTTTTTGTGCCAATACACCAACATGCATCACCATCAATGCCAGTATTATAAAGTTCTTAGTCATTCTGAATGGGTATTATGAATAATTAGCTTAAAACTATACGCACTCAGGTTATTTATGTTTCATAATTAAGGCTAATGTCTAAACGGATTAAAAGCATCTTGTATGTGAGTTGATCACATGCAAGATGCTTTTTTCGAGGGCAAAAATAATTTTTGGGTACAGAGCAACAAGAAGTGCGCTTGAGGTAAAACAAAAGCCACCCCAAAATGAGGTGGCTTTCTTATATCCCATACACAGTGCACTATACACCATGCGCTATAACCATTTCATTATTCTGCAGCTTGCTCCATTAATAAGTTCAAGATGTCAGAACCTGCTTTGGCAACTGATGTACCAGGACCGAAGATTGCAACAGCACCTGCGTTATAAAGGAAATCGTAATCCTGTGCCGGAATAACACCACCACAAATAACCATAATATCCTCGCGACCCAGCTCCTTCAATTCAGCAATAATTTGGGGAACTAAAGTCTTATGACCGGCAGCTAACGACGATACACCTACTACGTGTACATCATTTTCAACAGCTTGCTTAGCGGCTTCAGCTGGGGTTTGGAACAATGGTCCCATATCTACATCAAAACCAATATCGGCATAACCTGTTGCTACTACTTTAGCACCACGGTCGTGTCCATCCTGACCCATCTTCGCAATCATAATACGAGGCTGGCGTCCTTCTTTTTCAGCAAATTGCTTCGCTAATTCTGTGGCTTTTGCAAACTCTTTGTCGTCTGCTGCTTCTGCGCTATACACTCCTTTAATTGATCTGATTACTGCATTATATCTACCTACAATCTTCTCACAAGCGTCAGAGATTTCACCTAATGAAGCACGTTTTTGAGCAGCATCAACGGCTAACTCAAGTAAGTTACCTTCACCTGTTTCAACAGCTTTAGTAATAGCAGCCAATGCAGCTTGTACTTCATCTTCATTACGGTTAGCACGCAAAGCTCCTAAACGCTCAATTTGTGAACGACGTACTTCCATGTTATCCACATCTAAGATGTCAATAGGATCTTCTTTCTCCAGACGATATTTGTTAGTACCTACGATGGTTTGAGTCTTTGCATCGATTTTAGCCTGAGTACGAGCTGCAGCCTCTTCAATACGCATCTTTGGAATACCTGACTCAATAGCCTTAGCCATACCACCTAAGGACTCAATCTCCTGAATGTGCGCCCAGGCCTTTTCTACAAGTTCGTTAGTCAAGGACTCAACGTAGTATGAACCAGCCCATGGATCAACAGCCTTACAGATTTGTGTTTCATCCTGAATGAAAATCTGTGTATTACGAGCAATACGAGCAGAGAAGTCAGTTGGCAAAGCAATTGCCTCATCTAAGGCATTGGTGTGTAACGACTGTGTGTGACCAAGGGCAGCTCCCATTGCCTCAACACAAGTACGACCAACGTTGTTAAACGGATCCTGCTCAGTTAATGACCACCCTGAAGTCTGTGAGTGCGTACGTAACGCCAAAGACTTAGGATTTTTAGGATTGAATTGCTTCACAATCTTCGCCCATAGCATACGACCGGCACGCATCTTGGCAATCTCCATAAAGTGGTTCATACCAATGGCCCAGAAGAATGATAAACGAGGTGCAAAAGCATCAATATCTAATCCTGCCTGAGTACCAGCACGAAGGTATTCTAAACCATCGGCTAGAGTATATGCTAACTCAATATCAGCGGTAGCACCTGCTTCTTGCATGTGGTATCCTGAGATAGAAATTGAGTTAAACTTAGGCATCTTCTGTGAAGTATATTCAAAGATGTCGGCAATGACCTTCATCGAGAATTTAGGTGGATAGATGTAAGTATTACGCACCATGAACTCCTTCAAGATGTCGTTCTGTATAGTACCAGCCATCTGCTCCAGCTTAACACCTTGCTCTAAACCAGCTACGATGTAGAATGCCATTACCGGCAATACAGCACCGTTCATAGTCATGGATACAGACATTTTATCCAATGGAATTCCATCGAATAACACGTTCATATCAAGGATAGAGTCAATAGCTACACCAGCTTTACCCACATCACCTTCTACACGTTCGTGGTCTGAATCATAACCACGGTGTGTCGCCAAGTCAAAGGCAACAGATAAACCTTTCTGACCAGCAGCCAGGTTACGACGGTAAAATGCATTTGATTCCTCTGCAGTAGAGAATCCTGCATACTGACGAACCGTCCATGGACGCATCGCATACATCATTGAGTAAGGTCCGCGCAAATACGGAGGTAAACCTGCAGCATAATTCAAATGCTCCATACCTTCTAAATCGTCCTTACTATATACTGGTTTAACAGGAATTTGCTCTGGTGTTACCCAGTCTTTTTTAACCCCGTGTTTTTGTTCCCAAGCCTTGGTATCCTTGCTACCACATGGCTTAGATTTAATATCTATGTTATTAAATTTTGGTCTCATTTTTTAGATTTTTAGATGTTTAGACAATAGACGATTAGATATTATCTGCCAGAATTTTACTGTCAAATGAAGAAATCATCTTTTGAACTTCATCAATTTTATTTAGATATTCATCTAAAGTAGATTCTGAGATAAACGTAAGATCAAAAGAAAGATATAACTGTGTTTCAAGCTCTAAAGCTGAACTATAAGCAATCTCCAGGAAACGACTAAACTCCTTACTCGTTTTCCTACCAGAACCTTCAGCAATATTAGAAGGAATTGATATTGAAGCACGCCTCATTTGGCTCACTAATCCATACAGTTCGGATTTAGGAAATTTAGATGTAAGCTGATAGATGTCTTTCACAAGAGCTCTACCTTTCTGCCAAATCTGTAATTCCTTAAAGTTATGCTTCCTTTTCATTGCTAATCAATTATTCTTTCAATGGTCTTAAGTCTAAAAGTCTATAGTCTCAAAGTCTATTTTTCTAGAACCATCTCGTTAAAGCCTTGCAATGTCTCCAATACATTTGAACGAACATTCACAAAGTTGGTGATACCTTTCGCTTTTAGCTCATCGGCACAAGCAGGAGCTCCTGCAATTACTAATGGCGTATCGCCTAATAATTCCTTAGCTTTTGGAGCTGCTTCAGCATATTCGTCATCGGCACTACAAAGTACAACGATGTCGGCATTAGCTGCTTTAGCTGCTTCAACACCAGCCTCGATAGTTTCGAAACCTAGGTTATCCTGAATTTCGTAACCAGCACATCCGAAGAAGTTACCCGAAAACTGAGAGCGTGCTAAACGCATGGCTAAGTTTCCGTATGTCAACATAAATACTTTTGGACGCTTCGTTGCATTCTCAGTTGCTAAACGTAGCTCTTCAAAATCCTGAGCACCGCGGAACAAGTTGATTGGTTCAACTTCTTTTCCTTCACCACAACAACAAGCCGACTTAACTAATTTCTTAGCATCGATAACATCAGAGATAATTTCACCTGTATTAGGGAACTGGTTTGTTCCTAATAGGTTTTCGCGACGAGTAGCAACGGCTTTACGACGTTTTTCAGCTGTTTCTTTCACAAGACCTTGAATAAAGCCTTCTTTCATTGCAGCAATAAAACCACCTTTGTCTTCTACCTCAACAAATAATGCCCAAGCTTCCTCAGCCATGCTATTTGTAAGGTTTTCGATATAATATGAACCCGCTGATGGGTCTACAATCTTTTCGAAGTGAGATTCTTCTTTCAACAATAACTGTTGGTTACGTGCAATACGCTCTGAAATATCATCCGACTCTTTATATAAAGTATCGTATGGCTGAACAGTTAACGACTGCGTTCCACCTAAAGTAGCAGACATTGCCTCAGTTTGAGTACGAAGCATGTTTACGTTTGGATCGAAAATAGTCTTGTTCCAGTCTGAAGTTTCAGAATGAACATGCATCTTGCAAACCTCAACACCAGTTGGTTTATAAGCTTCAACAATTTTAGCCCATAACATACGACCAGCACGTAGTTTAGCAATTTCCATAAAGTAATTACCACTTACACCCAAGTTAAACTTAATGTTGGCTGCTACATCGTTAATAGCCATGCCACGCTCAGTTAACTGCGTTAAGTACTCATTACCCATAGCCAAGCCGAAAGCTAACTCCTGCACGATAGATGCACCGGCGTTGTTGAAATGACGAGCATTAACACCTACAGTTTTAAACTGTGGAAAGTTCTTAGCTACTTCGGCCACTTCTTTAACTTTGTCTAGCGCTTTTTCAGTTTCGCAACATGCTTTTCCATTGATGGTTAAATCACCAATCGGGTCAAAGTTGATAGAACCCTTAACCTCAGCATGTGTACGGTTCATCTTGTTAAGAACAGCAACAACAGCATCCACTAACTCCTTGTTTCCGCAACAAGCGTTGAAGTTAATTTCTACATCGTCAGAAATAATGTTCTTTAATAAAGCCTCAATGTTAGCTTCTGAAATTAGCGCTTTGTCTTCAATAACAAATCCGATACTGTCAACACCTTTGGTAAGGACAGTTAATGCTTTTTCGTTGGCCGCTTTTACGTCTTTTACAACGATATCCTGACGTACGAACCATTTGTTCGACTTAGCATTGTTACCGCGAACATACGGGAACTCGCCAGGCTGGCTTTCAAGATAGGTTAATGATTCAAGGTCTTCAGAACGATAGAAAGGCTGTACGTTGAATCCTTCATTGGTTCTCCATACCAGCTTTTTCTCAAAGTCTGCTCCCTTTAGGTCTGCCGTGATTTTATCCATCCACTCTTGAGTAGATACTTTCGGAAAATCACTAAATAACAGTTGATTTGTTTTATCTGCCATAATGTAACTGTTTGTTTTTTCCAAGGCGCAAAAATAAACCTTTTGTTGATATTAAATAGATATTTTAACTGTTTTTAATAGTGTTGTAAAGCATGATAATCAATAACATATGCAAGTATCTTCATGCATGACATGTATTACATGCTCCAACTTGTACTTACTCAGTTAGTTATTAACGCTAAATTTCTCTAATAAATTAAAATCGTTGGACTAGTAAAACGCCAATAATCAACAAAACAATACCAATAATTCGACCTGGAGATACTGCGTGAACGGCCACATTAAAGAGTCCGTAATGATCAATGACCGAAGCTACAATCATCTGACCACCAATGGATGCACCTAACATGGTTGCAACTCCAATTTTAGGAATAAGGATAATGGCTGAACTGACATAGATGGCGCCTATGATGCCGCCAATAAAAAGATATAAAGGCATTTCAGCAATCAAAGCTTTCGATGGTAATTCGGTTCGCATAACTATGTTTAATGCAAACAAAGTAATTGTGCCAACGAAGAAACTGACAAAAGCAGCCTGTGTAGGACTTTTTAAAATACCACCCAGTTGCGAATTGATGCTGCCTTGCACCGCCAATAAACCACCTATTATTAATGCAATGCCAGTAAGAATATATTTTAGATACATATAATGCAGGTTGTTTTTTGCGCAGTGCAAGTTACGTGAATAAACACAGAGACGCAAAGCTAATTTAAGAAGGGCCAAGAGAGGTGAGTTGATTTACATGACGAATTAAACTTAACGCTGAGACGCAGAGTTTTTTTTATTGTAGAGAACCTCATATAAGTGTTGAAGGCCTTATTGCAATTGGTAGAATATCAATCAATTCAATTGCATTTATAAAACTCGGTGCCTTTGCGATTATGCGTTCAAATAAAAAAATCGCACCTAAAAAGATACGATTCTATATTTTATTCGGACTGCAAACTTCGTGCTAAATATTTCGTTCATCATCCGCCTTCCGTCCTCTGTCACACGTCTTCTCTACCTTACTTCTGATCCTTCTTTAACCGCATTAGCAGGTGCAACAAATTCTAACTTCCCTGTCGCATCTTCAGCCATTAAAATCATGCCTTGTGATTCGATTCCACGGATTTTACGAGGAGCCAGATTCACCAATATACTCACTTGTTTGCCAATAATATCTTCAGGTTTAAAGAACTCGGCAATACCCGATACAACAGTGCGCTGATCGATACCAGTATCTACTTTCAACTGGAGTAACTTCTTCGTCTTAGCCACTTTCTCAGCCTCAACAATGGTTCCAACACGGATATCCATCTTCACGAAATCATCAAACTCAATGTTTTCTTTGGCAGGAGCTGCAGTTTTATTAGCTGCTTCATTATCAATCTTAGTTTGCTCTAATTTATCCAATTGACTCTGAATGGTTTCATCTTCGATTTTTTCGAACAACAACTCAGGTTTGTTTACCATGTGACCTTCAGCCAAGAAATCCAATTTACCAGAATCGGCCCATGTTAAGCCTCCCAGATTTAGCATGGTCTGCATCTTCTTAGCGGTAAATGGCAAGAAAGGTTCAATCAAAATAGAAACATTTGCCGTAATCTGTAGCGCAATATTCATAATGGTTTTCACTCGCTCCGGGTCGGTCTTCATAAGTTTCCACGGCTCCATATCGGCCAGGTACTTATTACCTAAACGCGATAGATTGATGGCTTCTTTCACAGCTTCACGGAACTTGAAGTTGTCTAAAGCATCTTCTACTTTCTTAACTAAAGCAGGAATCTCATTTAAGGTTTCCTTGTCGTAGTCGGTTAATTCACCCTGTGCCGGAACAGCTCCATCGTAATACTTGTGTGTTAATACAATGGCGCGATTGACGAAGTTACCTAAAATAGCTACTAACTCGTTGTTGTTACGTGCCTGAAAGTCCTTCCAGGTAAAATCGTTGTCTTTTGTTTCAGGTGCATTGGCCGTTAAAGTATAACGCAATACATCCTGCTTATCTTTAAAGTCTACCAAATACTCATGCAACCACACAGCCCAGTTACGTGAAGTTGAAATCTTATCACCTTCAAGGTTTAAGAATTCGTTAGCTGGTACATTCTCTGGTAAGATGTAGCTTCCCTCAGCCTTCAACATCGATGGGAACACGATACAGTGGAACACGATGTTATCTTTTCCAATAAAATGTAACATACGCGAGTCTTCACTCTTCCAGTACTTTTCCCACTCAGGCGTTAATTCTTTTGTAGCCGAAATATAACCAATAGGCGCATCAAACCATACGTAAAGCACTTTGCCATCAGCACCTTCAACAGGAACAGGCACACCCCAGTCTAAATCACGACTTACGGCACGTGGCTGTAATCCAAGGTCAATCCATGACTTACACTGACCGTATACATTCGATTTCCATTCTTTATGTCCGTCGAGAATCCATTCTTTTAAAAATGGCTCGTGCTTATCCAAAGGTAGGTACCAGTGTTTCGTTGATTTTACAACAGGCTTACTACCAGAAACAACCGAACGTGGGTCAATCAAGTCAGTAGCATTTAATGAAGTCCCACAGCTTTCGCACTGGTCGCCATAAGCGCCTTCGCTTTTACAATGTGGGCAAGTACCAGTAATGTAGCGATCGGCCAAGAACTGCTTAGCTTCTTCATCGTAATACTGTTCCGATTCCTTCTCAATAAACTCGCCTTTGTCGTAGAGGGTCTTAAAAAACTCTGAAGCTGTTTCGTAATGTGTTTTGCTTGTGGTGCGCGAATACACATCAAATGAGATACCGAATTTCTCAAAAGAATCTTTGATGATGCCATGAAATTTATCCACCACATCTTGTGGCGTGATACCTTCATTTTTAGCCTTTAATGTAATGGGTACACCATGCTCATCTGATCCTCCAATCAATACAACATCTTCCTTTTTTAATCGAAGGTAACGCACATAAATATCAGCTGGGACATATACACCCGCTAAGTGACCAATATGAACAGGACCATTGGCATAGGGCAACGCAGTGGTTACCAACGTTCTTTTAAAATCTCCGGCTTGCTTCATTCTGCTTGAATTATTTTTTGGTTCGTTGAGAACCCGATATTCTATGGTTTATTTTAATTGCGCAAAGATATGCAAAGTAATTTATTATAGAAGTACGATAAAAGACATAAGATTTAAGCATCAAGGCACAACACGATTTTCGTTTTAGAGATTATCTTGATACTTTTATCTTAAATCTTGATACTTCTGTTATGATATTCCCCAAATCTCTCGAAAAAGGCTCTACAATAGGCATAGTTGCTCCGGCAGGAAAGATAGAAGCTGAAACCATTCATTTTGCTGAAAAGTTCTTTCATAAAAGAGCTTACAAAGTGGTACTTGGTGAAAATGTGTGTAATTCGTTTCATCAGTTTGCCGGTAATGACGAACACCGTGCTGCCGACCTACAACACATGTTGAACAGTCCTGAAATTGATGCTATTTTTTGTGCTCGCGGCGGTTATGGCACTATTCGTATTATCGACCAGATTGACTTTACACATTTCCTGGAATATCCTAAGTGGCTTGTGGGCTATAGTGATATAACCGTGCTACATGCAGCTCTTCAAAATAAAGCAGGTGTTGCTTCCATCCATGGGCCCATGCCAAAAAACTTCCCAGACAAAGCAGATGATGAAGAAGATATGGAAGCACTTTTTGATTTGTTACATGGCCAATTTCCCGATTATTCGATAAAACCAAATGAGAATAACCGCAATGGTGAAGCTGAAGGAATATTGATAGGGGGTAATTTAGCTCTTATTTATGCTTTGCGTGCTACACCTCTGGATACAAATCCGCATGGAAAAATCCTTTTCATTGAAGACATTGGCGAATACTTATATAGTGTGGACCGAATGATGCAAAACCTGAAACTTAGTGGTTTCTTAAAAGAACTTAGCGGAATAATCGTAGGAGATTTTACAGATATGAAAGACAATGATGATCCTTATGGTCAAACGGCTTTTGAAATTGTTAAGGAGGCTGTTGCTGAATATGATTATCCGGTGATGATGGGCTTCCCGGCAGGGCACGACCATCTGAACCTGCCATTGGTATTTGGTAAGCGAGTAAGCATGAAAGTAGCATCTGATTGTTGCCAATTAACTTTCTAAACCATGGCCGACCACAATGAACTGGGCAAAACGGGTGAAGCCATTGCGGCCGACTATCTGGAGCAAAAAGGTTTTGAAATATTGGAACGCAACTGGCAATACAACCATAAAGAGATTGATCTGATTGCCCTGCATGACGATTATCTGGTGGTGATCGAAGTTAAAACCCGAACCACAGACGGTTGGGAGAACCCAAAAGAAGCCATAACCAACAGTAAGATTCGTTTTATTGTTGAAGCAACAGAGGCTTACATCAATGAGATGGACATTGAAAACGAAGTGCGCTTTGATGTGGTAACACTAATTCCTGATGGAGACGATTGGAACATTGAACACATTGATGAGGCGTTTCATCCGAGTTTGTAAGGCAAAAGTTTGAAGATAGAAATTCACCTTCTGCTATTAAAACAAACTCTCATCTCTACTATTTCACTATATTTCCAACCATTAAATCACAATCATATGAATATCGAAGAATTTAGAGAGTATTGCATTGCCAAACCGGCTGTAACGGAAGAGTTCCCGTTTGATGAAGTAACATTGGTTTTTAAAGTTGCTGGAAAAATGTTTGCTCTCACCAGTCTGGATAAGGAGTTTTATATGAATTTGAAGTGTGAACCTGAACGTGCCATTGAACTACGTGAAAAACATACGGCCATTAAACCTGGTTGGCACATGAACAAAAAGCACTGGAACTCTGTATATGCTGATGGTACATTAAAAGATGATCTCATCAGAGAATTGATTGATCACTCTTATGAATTGATCGTTAAAAGTTTGACTAAGAAAGTAAGGGAAGAAAACGACTTATAGACACGAGACGAAAGACATAAGATAAAAGACTTAAAATGCATAATTTCAGAGAACTTAAGGTTTGGCAAAAAGCCAGACACCTTGTTAAAGACATTTATCTACTAGCTAAAGATTTACCAGAAGAAGAGAAGTTTGGACTTATTAGCCAAATGCGACGAGCTTCGGTTTCAATCCCTTCAAATATTGCGGAAGGAACTGGGCGAAGAACAGATAAGGAGTTTGGGCGTTTTCTTGACATTGCTATAGGTTCAGCGTATGAGTTAGAAACTCAATTAATGCTTTGTTTTGATTTAGACTTTATCACTGACGATACATTCAATGAGCTTGAGATAAAAGTTCAGGAGATAGAAAGAATGATTAGTGCATTAAGAGAAAGACTAAGCCAATAACAAGTTTATCTTTTATCTTGCGTCTTATGTCTTTAATCTTAATTAAATGAAAAAACTCGCTAAATACTTTTTCCAGGGATTATTATATGTAGTTCCTTTAGGCGTTACAATCTATGTTCTTGTCTTTGCATTTATTTGGCTCGATGGCTTGTTGCTCGACTTAGAAATATTTCAGCATGAGCCATACGCACAATTCAACTTTCCGGGATTAGGATTATTAGTTATTCTATTATTAATAACACTAATCGGCTTTATTGGTCAGAAGCTGATAACTGCTCCCATAGAAAACCGCTTTGAGCGAGGATTAAAAAAAGCGCCCCTCATTAAAGTTATCTATTCATCAGTTAAAGACTTACTTTCAGCCTTTGTTGGTAAAGAGCGCAAGTTTGAAAAGCCGGTATTGGTGACACTCGATAAGGAAGGCATTCTGCAGCGACTTGGATTTATCACCTCATCTGACCTTAATGAATTAGGCGTTAAAGATAAAATTGCTGTATATCTGCCTAGCTCTTATGGTATATTGGGCGAACTGTATGTTATTCCATCTGATCATGTGAAACCCATTGATGCACATCCGGCTGATGTGATGAAATTTATAGTTTCAGGCGGTGTTACAAAAGTGAAATAGATGCGATTACTCCTGATAATATTACTTGTTATAACCTCTAAATTATATGCACAGGAGTTTGAACAAATTGGCAAGGCTTCTTATTACGCTGATAAGTTTGAAGGTCGTCGCACAGCCAATGGAGACACCTTTAGCAACTCATGTTTAACAGCTGCTCACAAAACACTCCCGTTTGGAACGAAGCTAGTTGTCACCAATATGGCAAATAACAAGCAGGTTATTGTCACCATTAATGACCGGGGTCCTTTTATTAAAGGTCGCATTATCGATGTGAGCCAAACAGCTGCCAATAAACTTGACTTTATTAATCAGGGCATTACTGAGGTAAGAATTGAAAAGGCGCATAAGCCGATTGATGAAGATGAGTTGCTACAAGCATTAATGACACTTTCTGTTAATATTAAGACACCAGTTGATTTTGCGTATCTTTCTAAAAAGCTGCATCTTAAACAAATACCCAAGCGCTAATAATTGATAACCACCTCTCTTTTCTTGGCGAAGTTCTCCTCCTATAAAAAAGTGAAGAAAGATATACAGCTTGTAAGCCAAAGCTCTTCTTCTACAAACTCCCCCATCGCCTTCGGCACTTCCCCCTGAAAAGGAGAAGATTTGATTTACAGCTTAATATAACAGTAAACCTTCAACTCATTCTCAACTCATAAACTCTAAACCCAAACTCTTATCCTCAACATTTAAACTAATAAACTCACTTCACTTTCAACTCATCTCCTATCTTATGTCTTGCGTCTTATAAAATTGTTCGGCACAGCTTTTGATTGTATCTTCGCCTTTTAAACACCAAAACACGATTAAGATGAAAAAAGTAATTATCATATTAACAGCTGCCATATTGGTAGCTTGTAACCCAACAGCCAAACTGCCAAGCCTTCAAACTGGTGCTGATGCTGCCTTTGAGCAGGCCGATTATAATACCGCTTACACCATGTACTCCGAGTACATTAATCTGGCAAATGCAAATGGCGTTGAAGTGAGCAATGAACTATATCTGAAACAGGCGCAAAGCTGTGCTCAACTTGACAAAGTCGATGAAGCGGCCAGTATTTATAGCGAACTTTTAAAAGATGATGGCAACATCAAATTAGTTGCTGAGTATGCACAGATGCTGCAGAGCAATGCTAAAGTAGATGAAGAAATTGCTCTTTGGACCAATAATGCCGAACGAATTACTGACAACAAACTGGCTAAGCTAAAAACCGAGCGTCTGGTATTCCTTAATTCATCGAAAGAGGATTACGCAGCTGTGATGGATGCGTATACCAATAAAGGCGATGCTACCTTATCGAAAGAAGCACAATTGGAATACATTAAAGCTCTCGAAGCTTCTAAAAAAGGTTCTGCTGCTGTAAAAGCCTGTAATGCACTGATTAAAGCTAATCCGGATTATAAAGCCGCGTTGGACTGGAAAGCCAAGTATTATTATGAAAAAGCCGAGAAGCGATACAAGTATGAGATGGCAAAGTACAACAAGAACAAAAACGCCACTACTTATGCTTATCTGCGTCGGGATTTAAAAAAGGTATCGGCAGATTTCCGTATTGCGCGCGACACACTATTAAAGCTTCGTAAGATGGAACCAACGAATAAATCGTATATCAGATATTTAAAAAATACTTACTTGCGACTAGACCAAAAAGACAAGGCAGCTCAGTTGGATAAGTTGCTTAAGTAATTTTTTTGAAACATATTTCAAACCTGTCAGGTCTCTATGTCCTGACAGGTTTTTTTGTGTCTTCAGGATTCAACTCACCTCTTTCTTCTTCCCTCCCCTTTGTACGGACTGTGGTAACATGGCAAGGCACTGATGCCATTTTTCGATTGCTGCTCTTTTACTTTGCGTTCGCTGCAACGTGGCACAAAACTCACGCCAAAGCGCAGGTTCAGATTTCGCTGATTCTCAACCTTTAGAAAACCAAACAGATTATCAGCTGCTGCATGCAAATGAACAGCTCCCAATTTAACACCCAGCCCAGCACCAATATTAAAGTAATCGCCATTAATAGCAGTATAAGAAACAGAAGCATTCAATCTTTTATAATCGTAAGTATTGGCTGAGAGCGTAAAAGCTGGCATGACTTTATTACGCTGAATACGGCTGTAAAATACTGCTCCGCCATTAATATGATTATTCAGTTTATGGCTTGCTCCCAAATAAATTTCCGGAGTTAGCCTAGTACTAAAGCCTCCATCATCAGGTATTGGTAAAAACTGGTGCCTTAGGCTATCATTTAATTCCTGCGCATAATCACCGCTATTAAAATCGGTTGATGAATCGGTACCTGTAAATTCAAAAACGCCATCTGATACAAAAGTATTGAGTTCTGTACGCCACCCTATTAAACCTAAGTTAAGCAGGCTTCCCGAGAACGTTGTTTTTTCATCGTAATGATAGATAAAGCCAAAATCGAAGCCTACACCCAGGTTCTTGCTGTTCATCATGTATTGCATCCAGTCAATGTCTTCGCGTAATTCAACATTTTCGACATAACCTTCATCATCTAACTCAACATCTATGGGTAATGAAGTTTTAATTTTTGTATCTAAATCGATTAATAAACCAAAATTATTGGCATTGGCCGAGAGCCCGCCTTGTGTACGAGGTGTGTACAGGCTTCCTTTTCCGAACAACAATTTGGCATGCATACCCAGAGTCAGACGATCAGACACCGAACGAGCTATGCCTAAAGCGTATTCTCTAAAATGCATACCATTAAGACGCAAACCATCAATTGAAGCCTCTCGGCCAACAAACGGCGTATTACCATACCAAGCCAGTTCGGCCACGGCTTTAGGAACCGTATTATATGATGTTACTTTTTCACTGATAGATAGTGTTATCCAATTATTTTTTACCCAAAAGCCAGCATACAGTGGTGTGTAATGAACTGTTGATTGCACAATCTCGGTATTATTTAGATTGCCAATAATCTGATCGAAATTAAAATAGCTGGAATCAACAGAGCTGTCATAGCGCAACCCTTCATTCAACGAAAAAGCACTGTTGTTATAATTAGCATGTACCGATGAGAGCCCGGGAAAGCCAACAATCCATTTACATTGGTAACTAACGGCAGGATTAACATAGTTGGCTTGTGGTACATCGTGCATTAAAAATAGCGTGAGGTTTTGTTGTGCCATTATCGGCTTGACACAAACAAGCAGCATTATGAGAAGGATATATTGGTATGCTTTCTGCATCTACAAATTATTAATGCTATAATCAATTTGTGCTTGTACCCCAACGGCTGTATTGATGCTATATTCTTCAAAGCTATTAACAACCGGGTCGGTTAATAACAGACCGTTAACCTCTGCTTTAATTATTAACTGTTCAGCATAAAGTAGTTCATCAATCTGCTCATCACTCAAGAATAACTGGTATGGATAAGTATCCGTATGCTTTTCTCTGGTGACTTTTCCATCTGCATCTATGTCTGCCGCTAATACATGTATTGGCTCTGGTGTTAATGCAATAGCATACCCCATCAGATCAATATAGAACAGCTCCACAGCCATATTAGCCGGATAACGATTTGTGATATCAAACTGCAGCATCAGCGTAACAATATATTTTCGTTCGCTAATCGACGACTGCAGATTAAAATATACTGTATCTGTTTCATGCCAATTTACTTCTTCAGCATCAAGCGGATTGGGCAAGGATATAGGTAAATCATTGACATCATCATATTGTACTAGCAACTTACCCAGAGGCAATGACAGATTAGGCTTATACTCAAGCTCTTCAGATATTTTATCAACATCTAAACTTGTGCATGACAACATACCAATGATAATTAGTAAATATATTAATGAACGTTGAAGCATCGATATATCTTTTTACAACTAAGAGAGCTATTAATCAAACCAATTGGAAGACGAAATTATTGCCCGCTTAGTTGGTAAGGTAACAAAATATTTGCGCATTTACTGAACTACAAGATTCTTTCACTGTTGTGCTACTATGAAAAAGCTTGCAAAACTTGTAACGATAATATTCTTAATTACAAGCTATAGCTGCACCTCATCTCAAAACAGATCAAACATGCACACCAACGCCTTAATCAACGAAACAAGCCCTTATTTGCTTCAACATGCTCACAACCCGGTTAACTGGTATCCATGGAATGAAGAAGCCTTACAAAAGGCCAAAACCGAAAATAAATTATTGCTGATTAGTGTGGGTTATTCGGCCTGCCATTGGTGCCATGTAATGGAACACGAATCGTTTGAAAATGAAGAAGTCGCATCAATTATGAATGAGCACTTCATCTGCATAAAAGTCGATCGTGAAGAACGACCTGATGTGGATAAAATATACATGGAGGCAGTGCAAATGCTGACCGGAAGAGGCGGTTGGCCGCTTAACTGTTTTGCATTGCCCGATGGACGACCTGTGTGGGGAGGCACATATTTTCAGAAACAACAATGGCTACAAGTGCTGAATCAACTGGCTGAGCTAAATAAAAACGGCAAAGAGAAATTGCAACAACAAGCAGATGCATTGATGCAAGGCATTCAACAATTAGAGATGCCATTGGCTGACAATACGGATGCGCCTGACATATACAAAGCAATACAAAACAGCAGTAAACGCTTTGATACAAAATTTGGTGGTTTTGGCGAAGCTCCGAAGTTTCCGATGCCCGTATCTCTTAATCTCATTCATCAAATTGGCAGCTTGCAAAACGATTCTGAACTGTTGTCATTCCTTTACCTTACACTCGATCACATGGCATCGGGTGGAATATATGATCAGGTTGGCGGTGGCTTTGCACGGTATTCGGTCGATGAACGATGGTTTGCTCCCCATTTCGAAAAGATGTTGTATGATAATGCTCAACTCATTTCGTTATACAGTAATGCCTATAAAACAAGTCGCAATGAATTATACAAACGTATTGTGGATGAAACAATACAATTTGTTGAGCAAGAATTAACAGCTCCCGAAGGCATTTTTTACTCTGCCTTAGACGCAGACAGCGAAGGTGAAGAGGGTGAGTTTTACATTTGGAAATATCTGGAATTAAAAGAAGTTATTGGAGATGACGAGCATTTCTTTAGCTATTTCAACATCAAAGAAAATGGGAATTGGGAAATGGGCAAGAACATCTTACATGGTGAAATAAGCAGAAACCAATACGCCGAACTACACCAGCTTGACTGTGAAATCTTCGAAACACAAATAGATGCAGCACTTGACAAGCTTTATGATGTTCGTAAAAACCGCATTAGACCGGAATTAGATGACAAAGCATTAACCTCATGGAACGCATTGATGATTAAAGGTCTGTGTGATACCTACCAGGCTCTTGGTGAAGAAAAACATCTGCATATGGCAGAAAAAGCAATGCAATATCTGATCAAGCAAGTCAAACAAGATGATGGTCATTTATTACGAACCAGTAAAAACGGCATTAGCAAAATTGATGCTTTTCTGGATGATTATGCCTTTATGATAGAAGCACTCATCAGTTTATACGAAGTGACCTTTAACGAATTTTACCTCAACGAAGCCCAAAAACTGACACACTATACCATTGATAACTTTTATAACTCAACAGCACAAGTGTTTTACTACACATCAAAGAGTGGCGAACAATTGATTGCCCGCAAAACCGATGTGCAGGATAATGTGATTCCCTCATCGGTGGGTGCCATGGCCAATAATCTGATTCGATTACACCAATTGTATCACCTGCCCGAATTTGAAGAAATAGCCAATGTACTGATTCAAAAAATGTACAAGCTGGCTGCCGAACATCCGACATACTATGCACAATGGGCTTTATTAACGCACCTACAAAATGAGCGTCAGGAAATGGTGATTACTGGTGAACAGGCTATTCATTACAGAACAGAACTGCAAAAGCAACTACGGCCAGGTGTGGTTTATGCTGGCTCTGTCGATGCAACATCTGAGCTTGAAATACTGAAAGACCGTTACAAGGAAGGAGTAACTTTGATTTACAAATGCAGAAATAAAACATGTGAGTTACCGGTGGAAAGTCCACGGAATTTATAAAGCGGTATCATTATCCACGAAGACTCAATGTTCGCTAAGAAATCAGTGACATAAACCAGAACATGCGACCTATCAGTTGATAAATCGCATGTTACTATAGGTATTTACATTTATTAGTTTGAAGCTACTGGAGTAGCTTTGCCATTTTTATCAACAACAATTGAAGCAATTGAACCATCGTCATTAAAAATAATATCAACACCTTTTTCTTTGTTAGCTTTTATCATTTGAGCTTGCTCTTCAGGTGTATATTTCTTTTTATTCTTCTCTCTTTGTTGCTTAATATCATCACCTCCATTTAACGAGAAATTAATCGGTACAGTATAACTCACATTTACAGCTTTTCCTCTTTGTTTGCCAGGTATCCATTGTGGCATTGATGATACCACACGAACGGCTTCATCATCCAAAATGGAATGTCCACTGCTACGGGCCACTTTTACATCCCTTACATAGCCATCATCAGCGACTATAAATGAGATATATGCACGTCCGAATGCTCCGGCTGCTTGTGCTTCTAACGGATACTTAACTCCTGTAGCAATAAACATACGAAGTGCCTGTTCGCCTTTTTCAAATTCACCTTTGGGGAATTCAGGCATTTCTTCAACAACAAAGAATACAGGCCCACTTGCCTTAAGCTGCGCATTGGTATTTTCAATGGCTTCCTTAATTTCGGCTTCTTCTTGCGTCATTTCCGGTTCTACATCACGTAATTCGCAGGCAAATAACACCGCAACCATGGATATAGTAACAATGGAAAACACCGATTTTAAACTAAATAATTTTTGAATTTTATCTTTCTTCATCATGGTAAATCGTTTTTTAGTAAGCGACTGGTTGAAGTTATTCACCGGCAGCAGGCGGGTACCCGTGGCCTGAAACAACAACAACTCTTTGTAACTTTTAGCTGAATAACCTTTTTTGAGCACCTGCTTATCAGCCTGAAACTCGTGTAGCTCTTTTAACAAACTGCGCAAGAACCACGCAAAAGGGTTGAACCATTGAACTATGAGCAGCACTTCGAGCAAAAGCACATCCCAACTATGCTTTAGCTTAACGTGTGTGAGTTCATGAATCATAATCTGTTCCAGCTCCTTATCGGAGTAGCGCGACTGATTAACAAACACCACATGAAAGAATGAAAAAGGATTGAACTGACCGGGCAAGTCAGCCACTTTATAACCCTCATAACTAACCAGTTTTACTTTACCGGCCAATCCGCCCAATCGGATAAAGCCAAAAAGCAAGCGCACTAGTAAGCCAATACAACCAACAATGTATAACCATTTAAACGCCGATGACTGGGCTACAACCGGCACTACAACCGCCTTAGTGTTTTGGGCATAAACAGTAATGGCTTCAATCACATTACCAACATACACTTCGCCTTCAGGAGCAATTGTTCGATAGACAACAAATGTCAGAATAGGTGCAATTGTTGCTACCAACAGGGACAATAACAGGTAAAAACGATTAAATTTAAATGTTGGTTCGGCATGCAAAACCAAACGGTAAAATGCCGTTAGTAAGCCAAGTATAATAGCCGATTCAAATAAATAATTGACGATTAGATCCATAGCGCTAGTTATTTAAGTTGATGGGAAATAGTTGTGAATTGATGATAATTATAGTGAGTCAGGTAATCGTATACTTCGTCACTACATCATCAAATCATTCCTTTTCCCTATCCAAATCTTTCTTTACATCATTCAGTAATTCCTCTAATTGCTCAATATCCATTTTGTCTTCTTTGGCAAAAAAGGACACCATGTTTTTAAACGAATCCTGAAAATAGTTCGACATAAAGCGCTTCATAAAGGCTTTTTTATAAATCTCCTTTGAGACTATTGGAAAATACTCATACCCCTTGCCCAACTTTTCATGGTCGACAAATCCTTTGTTCTCGAGAATACGTACAATGGTAGATACGGTATTGTATGCCGGTTTGGGTTCCGGCATGAGTTCTATGATGCTTTTTACATTGGTTTTGCCCAATTCCCAAAGTTTTTGCATCACTTGTTCTTCTGCTTTTGTTAGTTCTTTCATTCTATTCAACTAAAACGTTAGTTCAAATATAGGACTAAAATATAAGTCTCAAAACTTTTCCACTATTTTTTTAGTTGAATTGGACTTTTATAAGATTCCTCCATCAAAATTTTATCGATAAAGTCACGTAATACATCGTGCCGCTTAATTAGTTCTTCGGCCTCATCTTCATCGTATGCCTTAACGGTTACAGCATCGATAAACTCAACTCCTAAAGCCTTAAATATGCGTCTAAATTGCTCAATGGTCATATCACAATCACCCACTCCAGAGCCAGCAGGAAGCAATAATCCCGCGCGTTTACCATACAGTTTTTTATTAGCAAAATAGGGTCTGAATCGATCAATCATCAGTTTGGTTTGCGCAGAAGGGCCAAACCAGTAGATAGGTGTTCCAAAAATAATAACGTCGGCCCATTCCATGGTATTGTACAATAGCATCATGCCATCTTTTTGTGAACATTCCATGGCGTCACTCTTGCAGTCTCTACAATCGAGACAAGGTTGAATTTTATGATGATAAAGAAAATAGGTTCTGCATTCGACACCTTTGCCCTTTAAACGTTTTGATAATGTACCGGCCATGGTGGCAGTATTTCCATTACTTCGAGGACTTCCTATAAATATAGCGACATGCATAAGGTTAAAATTTAGTTATAACATACAAGATACTAATGTTTTAAATCTTTATCCATTATAAAGGATAAAATTCGCTGTAACAAATAATCGAAGATGCGCGTCCTACTTCTGAAAATGAAATAAAAGACTATGGCTATGAAAAAGATATTTACGATAATAACCCTAAGTATTATTTGCGTTCTATCAACAAGCAATATATTAGCACAAGAGAAAACAAAAAGCATTGTTACAGTTGAAGAAAAGCATGGCAAAAGCATTGTGAAGGCACCTGGTGTAAAAGTTGAAGTGGATGAATTTAATGATACCATCACCAAAATAACGATAGGCACACGACGCTTCGAAATAATCGAAGATTACAACCGGGCACGCGTTCGTATGGTAAGAGTGCCTCGCGAAAAATTTAAAGGGCACTGGGCAGGCTGCGACATCGGTTTTAACGGCTACCTCACTGCTGATTTCTCAACAGATATTCCCGCTGAAGATAACTGGATGGATTTAAATGCCTCCAAATCGGTTACCTTCAGTATTAATTTTTTACAGTACAATATTGGATTACAGCGTCATAAAAATAATTTCGGAATGGTACTGGGTGCCGGATGGACTTTTTATAACTACCGAACCGATTTGCCTTATACCTTTGAGCGCGATCCTAATACCGGAGAGACAATTGGTGTACCTGTAGATCCGGCACGAAGCGTTGAAAAAAACAAAATAACCGCATCGTTTATTAATATTCCGCTATTGTTTGAATGGCAAATACCAGCTTCGGAACCATTCCACCGTTTTTATATTTCAGCAGGACCTTATTGTGGATTTAAGCTGGGCAGCCATACCAAAATAGTATACAAAGAAGATGGTGATCGCAGCAAAGACAAAGGCCGTGGTGATATTAATCTTACACCGTTTCAATATGGTGCCATGGTGCGACTGGGTTACCGCTTTATCAACCTATATGCCTCGTATAACTTCTCAACATTTTATACCGAGAACAGAGGCCCTGAACTGTATCCTTTTACAATTGGATTATCACTTGTTCAATTTTAAAAAACTAAACTATCATGTTTAAAATATTTTCCACTTCCATATTTGCCTTACTTATCACTTGCATGAGTACTATGGCGCAAACCATTGAGCCTGAAATTGCTTCACTGTATGAACGCCATTGGGAAATTCAGTCGGGCATTTACCGGGTTATGCAAGATGGCAAAGTAGGTATTGTACATGCCAATGGGCAAATTATTGTGCCTTGCGAATACAATCAAGTCTGGAATCTGGATGATAACGGCTTTTTCCGCGTATTAAAATCAGGCAAAGCTGGCATTTTTCATATCAGCGGTCAAATTATCATCCCTGCCGAATACGACCAGGTGTGGCCATTCAACAACGATTTAGCCAAAGTACTGAAACAAGGTAAACTTGGTTATTTTAATAAACAAGGCGAACAGGTGGTACCGTGTGAATATCAGCAGATATGGGCCTTTGATAATGACCGAGCCCGAGTGCTCAAAGGTGGAAAAATTGGTTACATCGATCAATATGGTCACGAAGTTATCCCATGCGAATACCAACAGATATGGACCTTTGAAGATGGTAAAGCCCGTATACTGAAAGATGGCAAGGTTGGCTACATCGATTACTATGGAAATGAAGTGATTCCTCCAATGTATATCCATATTTGGGCCTTTGAAGATGGTAAAGCCAAAGCTTTATTGGAAGGACAAATGGTGTGGATAGACGAAACTGGCCAGCCCCTGGACATACCTGTACCTCCGAGTGAATACCAGGAGCCTTCATCTACCAAAGTGACCACAAAAGGAGATAGCGAAAAAGAAGTGGTTATTGAAGACGATAAGGGTAATAAAACGCATATCAAAATATTAGGAGGCGATATTGTTATAAACGAAAAAGGTAACGACACATACATTGAAATAGGCGCCAGAGAACGTGAGCGAAATCGCTATCGTAACCGACGTTTTAAAGGTCATTACACGGGTGTAGAATTTGGTTTTAACAATTATGTGACTTACGATAATAGCACCAGCCTGCCTCCAGCTGATTCATACATGGAGCTTAATGCAGGCAAGTCAAATACATGGGCCATAAATGCACTGCAATGGAGCATTGCCCTCGACCGACGAGGTAATATTGGATTAGTAACAGGCTTAGGCATTGAATGGAATAATTATCATTTTTCGAATCCGATTATTTTAGCCAAAGATGCCGATGGTAACATCACCTATGAAGATGCCACTCGTCCCTTAGATAAAAACAAGTTGGTTACCACGCATTTGAATGTGCCTTTGCTTATGGAATTTCAAATTCCAACACATCGCTATCGCAATTCATTCTATTTCTCAGCAGGAGGAATTGGAGGGATGCGAATCAACTCCTATAACCGTATTATCTACGACGATAACGAAGAGCCACATAAGCAAAAGAAGAAGAGCAGCTACAACATACAAAAATTCAGATATGGTGCCATGGTACGAATGGGCTACCGTGCCATCAATCTTTACGGCACTTACTATTTCTCAACTTTGTTTGAAGAGAACAAAGGCCCTGAACTTTACCCGGTATCGGTGGGCTTGAGTATATATCTGGACATATAAAAAGAGCAAAGGATATACCCCAAAGGCACTAAGGACACAAAGCAAGCGTTTTGTGAGCTTAGTGCCTTTATTTTGCGATCTTTATTAAGTGTTTTATGTTATTGATATGTCATAATATAAAGCCCAAATTATGAATCACCGAACCTTATTATTTATCATTCTTTTAATTCTTTCTTCATGTTGCCGTGTACTGGATAGTTTATTAGAAAAAGACTATCGTTCAAATTGTATATTTATAGAACAATCAAACCTTCAAGTAATTACCCCGGGAAAAGCGGTTATATATGCAAAAATTAAAAATACGGGTGATTTGGTTCTTTATGATATAATGGCAACAGCAGAGTTGAGTAAAGATGGTGTTATGATAGAAAAACAGAACGTGAGAATACCATCACTGAGTACTGGCGATACAAGACCGATCGCCTTCCATTTTCATAAGATATTATACGGCTCTGAATACGATGAAGTAAATCTTTCTCTCATTTGGAAAAGCCATGAGCCTTCAGATTATTATGATGATGACTGCGATTTTTAAATCATAGATGACATCTCTCATTTCTATTTATTCAAGAAAAAATTGTTTTGAGAAAACTCTGAAAATAAGCCTCTCGAAAGCATCACGATACGCCCATGTCTGGTTTCTTTCCAAAGTCTTTTGTCTTGCCCCCATCCTTATTCATTCGCCTAATACTCTTTAAATTATTGTGAACAATGCCTTATCATGATTGGTTTTGTTACTAATCCTTGTGACATTTGTTGTTCATTTATATCAGTTATCATGAAAATCACATTGTTTTTTATCGCATTCTTAACTTGCTATACTTCTTACTCTCAAGATGCTAACAAGGTGCTCATTCTAATAAAGGAAGAATCATCACAGTTAGAGTTTATGCTGGAAAATGAAGCACTTAAGATGAGTGAAATGCTTGAGAATTCAGGTTTTGAAGTAACTACAGCTACTGTTACAGGAAAGAGACTTCATGTCGGTTCTGTTTCATTTATTCCTGATTTAAAGCTGAACCAGGTTAATATAGATGATTACGATG
This sequence comes from Carboxylicivirga marina, assembly GCF_016612505.1. Lineage (GTDB taxonomy): Bacteria > Bacteroidota > Bacteroidia > Bacteroidales > Marinilabiliaceae > Carboxylicivirga > Carboxylicivirga marina. The sequence goes on along the minus strand of NZ_JAENRR010000002.1, from coordinate 22,052 downwards.
GGTTTATAATTCCATGTATGATCGTAGATAAAACCGCAGAAGAGACCGTTTCTTTTGTAAAAAACGTTGTTAAAAGCAATAAGCCAATTGCAGCACAGGTAGCTTCGGTATATTTACTTGCTGAGGCCGGTGCACTCAAAGGGAAAAAATATGCGCTGTATTCTGATCAAAGTGCAAAAAGTGCTTTTGAGGGAAGTGTTTATGCAGGAAAAGGTGTGGTAAAAGATGGAAATATAATAACTTCAGGAGGGTGTCCGTGGGCCGAACATAAAAATAGGGGGAAAGATCGGACAACTGAATTGACACAGGCTTTTATTAATATGGTAAAGGCGCACTAAAGAAAACTGCGACTTACGAGTTAGTCCCGAGGCCTCGGGACTGCTCTAACAACCACCCTTTCAACTAGACGGTTGATATAATCTTTGCTTTGATGATTCTCTATTAGATCTTCTAGGAAACGGCGACTCTTTTTGGCGTTTAACAAAGCGTTCTACTTTCAGTGCTTCTCCTAGATTTTGAGAAACTATAAATTGAGCCTTTAATTCCCATGATTGATATTTTGCAGTGAACTTGGATTTATTTTCATACGAATTATGCACTAACAAGCGTTTTTCAGGATTAGGAGAATAGCCAACGTAGTATTTATTAGCACTTTGAGAAAAAAGTATATTGATATAGTAGTTCATCTACCTAAATTAGAAATTCTTTCCAAAACTTCCAGACATAAAAAACCACCACAAAAACTGTGATGGCTTTAAAAGCTCCCTAAGTTCCCGAAGCATTGGGAGAACATACGACCTACGGATTAATCCCGAGGCCTCGGGACCGCTCTAACTTTGCACCTTTTTGATTAGAACATTGATTAAAACAGTATTATGACTATTCTTAATTAAGTATTCTAAAAAATGACGACTATTATGACTTTCACCACCAAGTTATTGACCATAAATGGCACACAACAAAAAAAGCCACCACAAAAATTGTGATGGCTTCTAAAGCTCCCCAGGTAGGACTTGAACCTACGACCTACGGATTAACAGTCCGCCGCTCTAACCAACTGAGCTACTAGGGAAAATATTTTCAAAAATTTAAAAGCTTTCGTTTAAGCTTTTTAAAGCTCCCCAGGTAGGACTTGAACCTACGACCTACGGATTAACAGTCCGCCGCTCTAACCAACTGAGCTACTAGGGAATTTATTTTCTCAAATTATTGAGTTGAGTTTATCTACGGATTAATCCCGAAGTCTCGGGACCGCTCTAACCAACTGTTTTATTAGAGAATTTTGTATTTCAACATGTCTTGAACTCCTTATTTGAGGAGGCATTTTCGTCAAATGCGTTGCAAAACTATAAGGAATCTTCAAAAGATCCAATATCTTTGTCGAAAAAATTCAGAATAAATTTACATCAAAATATTAAACTATTAGAAATGAGCAGTGTATTAGGATTAGGAAATGCCTTGGTTGATGTGTTAGCAATGCTAGAAAGCGACCAAATGCTTGTAGATTTAAATTTACCGAAGGGAAGTATGCAATTAGTTGACGAAGCGGCGGCCCAAAAAGTAAAGGAAGCCACCTCTCATATTAAAAAAGATTTGGCAAGTGGTGGTTCTGCTGCTAACACCATTCATGGATTGGCAAGCTTAGGCATTAAAACCGGCTTTATTGGTAAAATTGGTAAAGATGAACTAGGGCAGGTATTTAAATCGGACATGACCGAACACAACATTACCCCTCACCTACTCGAATCTGATACACAAAGCGGACATGCAAATGCTTTAATCAGTCCTGACTCGGAGCGCACATTTGCTACTTTCCTGGGAGCTGCTGTTGAATTATCACAAGATGATATTATCGATGAATTGTTTACCAACTATAAATATTTCCATGTTGAAGGCTATTTGGTGCAAAACAAAGCACTCATTGAAAAAGCCTATAAAATGGCAAAAGCCAATGGCTTGATCACTAGTATTGATTTGGCCAGCTTCAATGTCGTTGAAGATAACCTGGAATTCTTAACCAAGCTGATTCACGATTATGTGGACATTGTATTTGCCAACGAAGAAGAAGCAAAAGCATATACAGGTAAAGAGGGAGAAGATGCACTTCATCAATTAGCCGAAGGCACCGAAGTAGCGATTCTTAAACTGGGCAAAGAAGGCTCAATGATTAAACGTGCTAACGAAGTGGTAAAAGTGGGTATCATCCCAGCTAAAAGTGTTGACACAACAGGTGCCGGTGATTTATATGCCGCAGGCTTCTTGTTTGGTTTAATTCAGGATTTACCATTGGATAAATGTGGTAAGATTGGTTCTATCCTTTCTGGCCATGTTATTGAAGTGGTTGGCCCTAAAATGAATAAAAACACCTGGTCGGCCATTCAGGAAAAGATTAATACTGAGTTAAATTAAGCACTTAGCACCAAAATGTGCTTTTCGTCATTGTTCTTTATAGATGATGACCGTACTTTTGCGAATTAATTCGATTAATCACACTGTAAAACAATAGTCATGTACGGTAAATTTCAGGATTTTCTTGTAAATGAAATCGAGGCCATTAAAGAGTCTGGTCTTTATAAAAATGAGCGTGTTATCACTTCTGCTCAGGGAGCTGAGATAGAAGTTGGTGGAAAACAGGTTCTTAACTTTTGTGCCAATAACTACTTGGGTTTGTCATCACACCCACGCGTTGTGAAGGCTGCTCAAAAAGCAATGGACACACATGGTTATGGTTTATCTTCTGTCCGTTTTATTTGTGGAACACAAGATATTCACAAAGAGCTTGAAGCTAAAATTGCAAAGTTTGTAGGAACAGAAGACACTATTTTATACGCAGCATGTTTCGATGCCAATGGCGGTGTTTTTGAACCGTTGTTTACGGCTGAAGATGCTATTATTTCTGATGCTTTGAACCATGCATCTATTATTGATGGTGTTCGTTTATGTAAGGCAGCTCGTTATCGCTATAAGCATGCCGACATGGCTGATTTGGAAGAGCAATTAATCAAAGCTCAGGAACAACGTTTCCGCATCATCGTAACCGATGGCGTATTCTCTATGGACGGCGACATTGCTAAATTGGATAAAATCTGTGATTTGGCCGATAAGTATGATGCTTTGGTAATGGTTGATGACTGTCATTCGGCAGGATTTATTGGTAAAACAGGTCGCGGAACACACGAGTACAACAATGTGATGGGCCGTGTTGATATTATAACTGGTACACTTGGTAAAGCTTTAGGTGGTGCCTTGGGTGGATTTACAACCGGTAAGAAAGAAATTATTGACATGTTGCGTCAGCGCTCACGTCCATATTTATTCTCTAATTCATTAGCTCCGGCAATTATCGGTGCGTCATTAGAGATATTCGATATGTTGACAGAGTCAACTGAATACCGCGACAAAGTAATGGATAATGCTGATTATTTCAGAGCTCAGTTAGAAGCTGCCGGTTTTGACTTAAAACCAAGCAAGTCGGCCATTGCTGCTTTGATGTTGTACGATGCCAAACTATCGCAGGAGTTTGCAGCCAAGTTATTGGATGAAGGTATTTACGTAATAGGTTTCTATTACCCTGTAGTACCAAAAGGAGAAGCTCGTATCCGTATTCAATTATCTGCGGCACACGAACGTCACCACTTAGACAAAGCCATTGCTGCTTTCGTTAAGATTGGTAAAGAATTGAAAGTGATAGAATAAGTCTACAGTTAATAGACATTAGATAATAGTAAAGAGCAGTTCGTATGAGCTGCTCTTTTTGTTTCAATAGACCTAACGCAACTAATGATACTTTAAAAATTTCATATCTCCATTTGCTATTACTTATTTTGTCATATTCCAATTTACTAGATAGTATAACGCGTTTTGCCAGATAATGTGAATCTCATTCAATAGCTATATTACTCAGTGAGGTAATGTATAAATATTTTCATTATTAAGGATCAGTCTTAGAATTTGAGACTGATAGATATTATTATTGCATATGTAACGTTACAATACACCCCGATGGACGTCCTAACAAAACTGTACCACCGGGGCGCTGGCCACAGCCGGCACAAAATTAATTATTTTTTAAACTTAAATTTTGTGATAATGAAAAACTTAAATGAATTAGGCGTTCAGGAGATGGATGCTAAGGAAGTAAATAGTACCGTAGGAGGAGTGGTATTATGGGTACTTGGAGCTATTGCAGGAGGTATGATATATGACTATCTAAATAATAGTTCAGAATGTAATGCTGCAATGGCAGAGGGTTTCGAAAGAGGAATGAATAGGTTTTAAGCTAAAATTAGAAATTATGAAATATATTGAAATAACTAAACTAGAAGAACTTACTGTTTGTGAGAGCAAAAAAGTAAATGGTGGGGCTTACGATATATGGAGGGCAATTGGTGATTCATTTGGAACACTATTTGCCATGCACAAGTTTCATGCTGAGACCGCTCCATGGGTATCATTCGGTTCTAAGTAGATAACTAAAATGATATTTAATAAAACTCGTTCATCGAAAAAAAATGATGGACGAGTTTTATTCGAATTTAAAATAAGTTTTAGTAATAATTTAATGACTATTATTTTATAGTGCACTAATGAAAGTAGAGTTTAAAAATAGAGCTTATCTTATAGTTTCAGTAATTATAGTTTCATCTGCTATTCTTCTGACGAAGACCTATCGTCCATATATTTATTCGAATAATATTAATGATTTTGGATTTGCAGATACAATAGGCAGTTTGATTTCTGTTATTGGTTATTGTTTTTTCATTTGGGGTTTAAAAGAATATTCTAATAGGAGTAAAAATATCCACATAATTACTTCTACAATAATTTATAGCTTTCTATGGGAGTTTATAGCATTAATGAGATGGCATGGAACATTTGATTGGAAGGATATTTTAGCTGGGATTTTTAGTGGGATTTTTACTTTTGTTATAAAAGAGTTCATTGAGGCAAAGAGCTTGAAAACTCCCAAGAGCAGCACTTGATAATATAGCCAATTTTCACGTGCATCATAGCATCTCACTATATCGCTTTATAAAAGGCCTATTGCTATTGCATATAAAGCAATGCTACATTCTTGATTAGCGATTAAGTTGAAGGTAATAGAGAGCTTTCTCGTTGGTACGTGTTAGAAAACATTAAGAACAGTTCGATTGAGCTACTCTTTTTTTATGCCTTTATGAACGTACATCCTTTCCAAACGGCACCAAAGCAATATGCGCCAATTTAAAGTGTTGGCGGGCAAAAGGGATTCCAATAATGGTAATGGCCAATAGAATTCCAAAAATCAGGTGAGAGATAGAAATCCAGATGCCACCGATGAAGATCCAAATCACGTTCATCAAAGTATTCAGGCAGCCGCTGGCTTGTGGCTTATCAACCACCTGAGAACCAAATGGCCAAAGAGCCAACACTCCCAGCTTCATGGTTTGTAAGCCAAAGGGTATACCAATAATGGTGAGCATTAATAACAAGCTGGCTATAAAGTATTCGATGGCAGTAAGCAGTCCACCAAATAAAAGCCAAATAAGATTTCCGATAATTGACATAGATTGAAGTTTAGTCCGAATATTATTGTCGGAGTTAGTTAAATTCATTAGATGTACATCAAAACTAATAAACATTTTCTATTTTCACAGGTGACAATAAAACCCATATATGCGATTCTTTATTCTTTTACTATTGCTATGCTCTCTATCCGGCATTTCTAATGCCCAGGATTATTTTATAGGCGGAAAAGTAGGCTATTCGTTTCCAACCAATATTGGCAATCCTGATAAAGAAAATGGATTTGCAAAATATGCAAATAACGGCTGGCAAATAGCCTTCTTTGGAAAATGGTTTTATAACAAATCCTTGTCATTAGGAACCGATTTGGGATACCAGTATCAGGGACCAGGAGATAAGTGGGATGTAGGCAACTATGGTGAATTTAAAAATGCATCGTACCAAACCATCAGACTGCTATTGAATGGCACTTATTATTTAAGTCAAAACGACATACGTCCATACATAGGTGTATCTTTCGGAGCATATTACCTAATTAACACTATAGACTTTAATGCAACCCAAAATTATCAATCCATTGAATATACAGCTAAAGTATGGAAACCTGGATTAGCCCCACAACTAGGTTTACTTTTTGAATTATCTAAAAAAACTATGCTAGATATTCATCTGCAAATGGATATTATAGCCAATATGGAAGCGATTTATCATCCGGATGCTGAACCCGATTACACCGAAAATCCGCATGAAAAGCAGAATCAGATAAGTATTGGCATTGGTTTGTTGTTTGGATTGTAAGCTCCTGTTTCTTTAATAAAGGCTAAGACTCCCCCATCGCCTACCGGCACTTTACCACGGTGAAGACTAGTACACACCTCTATCTTCAACGATGATAATCAAAGGGAGAACATATTTTCTTAAGTCTCGATACTTTTACTAGAACAAACCGTTTAGCTCAGCATTCACTTTGTCAATTATCATACTGAGGTCGCTCTTGTTTTTGATAAAGTCAATTTTATTGGCATCGATAATGAGAAGTTTGCCTTTGGTATATTTATCAATCCAGGCTTCATAGCGTTCGTTGAGGCGCTTAAGGTAATCCAGTCGGATATTGTTTTCGTAATCGCGCCCTCGCATCTGAATCTGTTCCACCAAAGTAGGAATCGATGCCCTTAGGTAAATCAATAAATCAGGCGGCTGCACCATGTTACTCATCACTTCAAACAGCGATTCATAATTGTCGTAATCGCGGCGGCTCATTAGCCCCATGTCAAACAAGTTAGGTGCAAAAATATAGGCATCTTCATAAATGGTACGATCCTGAATAACTGTTTTACCCGTATTCCGTATTTCCTGTACCGATGAAAATCGGCTCTTCAGGAAGTAGACTTGCAGGTTAAATGACCAACGTGTCATATCTTCATAAAAATCGGCCAGATATGGATTATCTTCCACGTCTTCAAAATGCGCTTCCCACCCAAAATGATGCGCTAATAATTCGGTTAACGATGTTTTTCCAGAACCAATATTTCCTGCTACGGCGATATGCATATATTTCTTTTCTAGTTATTCAGTTTCAATAATTCATCGATGTACTCACGATTGTTGGCCAGGCGTGGTATCTTATTCTGTCCGCCCAGCTTATTTTTGCTCTTCAGCCAGTCCATAAATAAATGATGGCGAGCCACCACAACATCGGGGCCATCTAAGGTGATGCCTTTATAACGTTTGGCTTCATAGTCGCTATTAACTTCCTGAAGCGTTTTATCTAATAATTCGGTGAAATTCTCCATTGAATCAGGCATCTCATCAAATTCAATCAACCACTGATGTGCACCTTTGGTCTTTTCATCCATAAAAACCGGAGCAGCAGTGTATTCCTTAATAACGGCATGTGTTGTTGAGCAAGCTTTTTCAAGGGCCCGATCAGCATTTTCAATCATCAACTCTTCACCAAAAGCATTGATATAATGTTTGGTTCGACCGGTAATAATTATTTTATGCGGGCGCAAGGAAGTGAAGCGAACAGTATCGCCAATCATATAACGCCACAAGCCGCTGTTGGTGCTAATAACCATGGCATAATCAACACCCATTTCCACATCTTCAATGGCTTTAGCATTCGGGTGCGGATGCGTGATTTCATTTAGAGGAATAAATTCGTAAAAAATACCATAATCCAGCATCAACAGCATGCCCGGATCAGTTAAATCGTCCTGAATACCAAAAAAGCCTTCTGATGCATTATAGGTTTCCTGGTAATTCATTTTATCAGTTGGTATCAACTCTTTATACTGCTTGCGATAGGGTGTAAAATTGATGCCACCATGCATAAATAACTCCAGGTTGGGCCATATCTCCAACAGGTTTGACTTACCGGTTTGATTCAGCACATGCTTAATCAAGACCATAAACCAGCTTGGTACACCTGCCAGTGAAGTCACATTATCATTTATGGTTGTTTCGGTAATTTTTTCAAGCTTGGCCTCCCACTCATCCATCAAGGCGATGGATTGCTCAGGCGTGCGAGCAAAATGTGTCCAGAAAGGCAGGTTCTCAATTAAGATGGCCGACAAATCGCCATAATAACTGTCGTTGCTAAAATTATTGATTTGGTGACTACCGCCTAATGTTAAGCACTTACCGCTAAACATATCCGATTCAGGATTATTCTGAAGGTAAAAAGCCAGAACATCTTTTCCGCCCCTGAAATGACAATCTTCTAGTGTGCCTTTAGTAACCGGAATAAACTTGCTTTTGGTAGACGTTGTGCCCGAGCTTTTGGCAAACCATTTAATATCTCCCGGCCAAAGAAGGTTACTCTCGCCTTTTCTTAAACGTTCAACATAAGGCCGTACACCTTCGTAATCACGCACAGGAACACGTTCTGCAAATGTTTTATAGTTTTTGATACTCTTAAAATCATACTCTTCACCAAAGGTGGTATGTTTTGCTGCATCAATTAACTTTTCAAACTCTCCCGTTTGAACATCCTCTGGGTTATTCTTAAAATGTTCAATCTGCGAAAGACGTCGGGTATTTACTAATGATATAATAGAACTTATTATGGGCATAAATTACATGTCGGTTAGCGTGTTTCCTTGCCGCTCCCTTTTTCAGAAGCTCATTCTTTAATCCTGCTTTGCTGACGATTCAGACTCACAGGGATTAAAGATAATTAAAAATGATTGCTCTATATGATATTTAGTGGGTATAGTTTTCATTTTCGTGTTGGGGTTTTTCAACCCCAAACTCCACCTTCATTTTTTATTCGGAAGCGCTTGTCTTTATATGCCCTCATGAATAACTAAGTAATTTCCATGATGAAAAAACAGAAGCAGAAAAAAACGGCGAACCCTGCTTGCGCTCATAAAACTAGGGTTGCATGACGAAATCGTTTGTTAGACAATGCTTTGCCTAGCCTAATAACAACTTCCTACTGAAGCAACTAAGAATAATCAATTCTTAGTTGTTTCGATGTTTTATGGTATACTTTAAGTAAGCTTTGTGCCTGTTTGGTTTATACGAAATATGCTTTTGTTATCGCTCCTTATTCAATACTTTTGTGGTCAATCAAAACACAAACGATGAATCCGGAAACATTAAACACACAGTTTGGAATTCAAAACAAAATCTCATTTAAAGCTTTTGAACACACCACTATTGCTACACTTAAGAGTGAACAAGCCACTGCAGTCGTCTCGCTTTATGGCGCTCATGTATTAAGTTTTACACCTAATAATGAGGAGGATGTTCTTTTTGTTAGCCCACATGCTGTTTATAACGAAGGAAAAGCCATACGTGGAGGTATTCCTATTTGCTGGCCCTGGTTTAATGCACACCCGCTTGATAAATCATTGCCATCACATGGTTTCGCACGCATTTCAACATGGTCGGTTATTTCAACAAACACCAGTTATGATGGAGTTCAATTAGAGTTAGGCCTTTCAGCCAATAGCGATACCATCAAATTGTGGCCCTATCAATTTGAAGCCAGATTAAAAATTAGCTTAAATGATAAATTGACAGTTGAGCTCACAACTATCAATAAAGATGATAAACCATTCGATGTTAGTGCAGCACTGCATAGCTACTTCAACATTTCCGATATTAATACTGTTGCACTTGAAGGTTTAGAAGGCATGACATATATGGATGATGTTGCTAATTGCGATAGCACCCAGCATGAAAAGGAGCTTCGTTTTGGCCGGCGAGCCGACCGACGATACAAAGCTGTTGGTACAACAATCATTAAGGATGCCAATCGAAACATTGAAGTTACCAAAGGCGGAAGTGGCATTACGGTTGTCTGGAATCCGGGAGAAGAACTTGCGATGCAAATGCCTGATTTATTAGATGGCTATAAAAACATGTTGTGTGTTGAGGCGGCTAATAGCTTAGATGACACCATTACTATTCAAGCCGGTAAGCAACATACACTGTCTACAACAATTGGATAGACTTAAACCCGAATTTCACTCACCAGAACTATAGTTAGCCTCGTTTCAGAAAGCCCTAAGGCATAATTCGGGTTAAAAAACGATTTAAAAGCAATCTTAATTTATAAGGTTGCTTTTAAAAATTGTTGACAGTCCTTATTCACTAGAGTACATTTGCACCAAATAGAATTATTCCCTCTACCTCTCAGGTACCGCAATACAAATAGTATTTGACACTCATACTAGTCAAAGGGCTATTATTTTCCTTTCTACCTCTCAATGTTCTTTCTCCTAAGAAAGAACCACTAAATTTTAATCTAGTCATTATGAAACAGTTGAAACAACCTGTGTCATTGATTCTGTTATCATGCTTGCTGGCTATGGCCTGTAGTGATAAACAAGATGCTTTTATTCTTCCATCAGATGATGAACAGAGCACTAAACCATGGTATGAATTAGCAGAGCTTTACGATTTTGACAGAAACACCATTTTTGTACAAAGCGGTGAATCAATTCAGGAAGCTATTAATGTCGCCAATGGTGGTGATGTCATTTACATTGAACCTGGCACTTATTCCGAAGCACTCACGATTGAAAAAGAGAACATTCAGTTAATCGGCATTTTTAACGATAATCAAAAAGTAATACTTCAAAACCCAGGCAGTCATATTACTGCCATCAAAGGTCATCAAAGTACTGAAGTAATTAATATTGAACCAACTGGATTTGCAAATGATGGTGTCAGTATCGAATCACTTAACAGTCAATCTTTAAAAGGCCGACGCTCACATATGAAGATGAATCGAAAACATCTTGGTGGCAATATTTACCATTACACTTTTAATGTACAAATGGGATATGGTGAATACGACAAAGTGATAATTCACAGGGTGATTAAAGAACAACGACCATACAGAGCCCTCAAAACCAAAGGCAATATTTTTATGGTGCACGGTGCTATTCAGGACTTTGAAGATATCTTCTTAAAAGCTGGTGCTTTAGAGATAAATGAACAAACATCAGCGCCTTATTACCTGGCACAACATGGCATTGATGTCTGGGGCATCGATCTTGCCTGGACAAAAGTACCGATGGAGCCTTCTGACTTCAGCTTTATGAAAGAATGGGGCGTAAGCAGAGATATTCATCATACCTTAACAGCCATGACCTTTGCGCGTTTCATTCGTGGCTTTACAGGCCAAGGTTTTAAAAAAATGAACTTGCTTGGCTTTAGTTATGGCGTATCGGTAGCCTACGGTGCTGCTTCATTGGAAACGCAACAACATCGAATTTGCCGCGATATTAAAGGACTTATACCTGTTGATAGTGAGTTTAAAGGAAATCCAAAAAATAATGAGTCAGCTTGCTCTGTTGCGGCTAGTCACATGGCATTGATTAATGATGGAATGTACCATTACCCATGGGGTGTAGGCTTTATTCAACTGGCAAGTATGACCATGGCAGCGCCTGATGATATGTCAACAATTTCAGGATTCGAAGGTCTTACTAACCTTCAAATGATGATGGCCATCGGATCAGGACATGATGGCACGCACTTCCATGGCGGCAACCCTTTTGGCTTTACATATACCGACCCAATGCGATTTGTCCGATTGGGCACACAACTATCTCCTCACATGCCACGTCTCGCATTTTATGAAATGGTAGCTGTTAGATGTCCTGATTTAGATGTGAATATTGATGACTACATACATAAGATTAAAGTGCCGATATTTTTTATAACAGCTGAAGGTGGCGCCGGACCAATGGGTAATTATACCACCAGTCTTACCAAAAGTAAAGATATTGAATGGCTAAATATTAATGATCCGAAGCAGGATACAGAAACCGATTTTGGCCATGCTGACCTTTGGATGGCATATCAGGCAAGCGAATGGGTTTGGAAACCTTTAAAACTCTGGCTACTCAAACATTGACATTCTATCCCTCATCTTTTTTAAATACTGACAAAGCTCTTTGTTTTTTTCTAAGCAAAGAGCTTTCTTGCTTTTTAAATACAACACACCTATGAAAAATCTATTTTTAGCCCTTCTGGCTTTACTAATTGCTATTCCTTTTAGTGAAGCTTGCACTACAGCAGTCATCTCGGGCAAGTACACTGCCAACAGTCGCCCCATTATCTGGAAACTTCGCGACACCGAAACTTTTGAAAATAAAATGCGCTATTTCAGGGATGGCAAATACGATTACATTGGCATGATTAACTCCAAAGATGCCAATGGTGAGCAAGTTTGGGGTGGTTCCAATGCAGCCGGTTTTGCTATTATGAATAGTGCTTCCTTTAACCCGCAATATGTATTAGAAAATCTATTACACATTGAAATTGCTTCAAAACAAGTCACTTCGTTGTTTCATCTCAACTCATCAGAACCGTGCTATGTCTCGTTTCGATAAAACCTTGTTTTATTGCACTTTCAATGTTCATGACGACATTCTAATACATAATCCGGGTTTAATGTTAACATGGATGACACTACTTCGTTTAAAGACCAGGAAGGTTTTTTTATGAAAGAAGCCTTGATGAAATGTGCAACATTGGCCGATTTTGAGAAGTTAATAGAAAACCGTCCGGTACCTAAAGGCCTGGCAGCGCACTTTGGCGTATTGGATGCACAAGGAGATGTGGCTTTCTACGAGGTAAATAATCGCCGTTACACAAAGTTTGACGCCAACGATCCGGCCGAAGCCCCCAATGGATACATCATTTGTACCAACTACTCTTTCACAGGAAAAAAGGATATTGGCTACGGTTTTATCCGCTACCAAACAGCTCAGAACTTATTCTATCAGGCCGATGCCATGGGGCAACTTAATAGTCAAACCATCATTCAGGATTTCTCACGTTGCCTGAAACATGCGGTAATGGATGTAGACTATCGCAAAGAATACAGTAGCGTGCCAAAAGGACAAAACTTTGTTAACTCGGGTGATATGATTACACGTTATGGCTCATCATCAACCATACTAATTGAAGGTGTAAGCAAGGACGAGTCTCCTGACTTATCGACCATATGGACCATGATTGGCTTTCCCAATACATGTTTGACAATTCCAGTTTGGGTCAGAGGAGGTAAAAACCTGCCATCTGTTTTAGTGGCCGAGGGCGATGAAAACTGTGCATTAAACCAATGGGCCATGAAACTGAAGGATCGTTGCAATCCTATTAAGCGTTCGGCAGGTTATAAATACCTGAATGTGTCAGAATTAATTAACCAGGAGGGAACGGGTATTATTCAGCAATTAGAGTTGGTTGAGCAAAAGATATTTACCGGAACCTACTCAATACTGAAGAAGTGACACAAGCAAAATCCTGATAAAAAAGAAATTACCTTGTACTACAATTGGCTGAACGAGCTTGCACACAAAACCTATACAACACCTTAAGAATACAACATGGTAACCACAAAGGCACTAAGGCTTTCTTAGTTCCTTTGTGGTATTTTTTTACAAGCCACCTTTCTTATTGTGGATGTTATTACTTATTAAATTCATCAATGGCATTCAATAATGAATTAGGCTCGGTACAATCAATGTCATGCCCCAACTCCCATATCATTATACCTCCCAGCCTATTTTCCTTTATAAAAGTCTGCTTACGCTTTAAGGTAAATGAGGTATCAAAGAAATAGCCTTTGTAAAGTCCTTTTTTACTGATTGAATTATCTAAACCTGGTACTTCGCGGTAGGCCATGGTTTTTTGTCGTTGCCAGCGATGACGCCCATAAAAAGGCACACCAACAAATAACTTCCCGGCCGGAATACCATGCTTAATAAATCGCTTCACTGCTCGTTTAACCAAAGTATAGGATGCATGTCCCTTACACGGACTCACATTGTCGTAGGTCATGAGATTAATGCCTTTTAGGTATGGCTCCATTCTCGATACTAAACCCGCTTGTTTGTCCCAGAATCCAACGGCAATGCTAATTCCTATATCATGCGGCTGGAGTACTTCGTGTAATTCTTTCACTAAAGAGACATAATCATTTAATTGCGCTTCATTCTTTGGATATTCCCAATCTAAATCAATGCCTTGTAATTGATAATCCATGCATAACTGAAGTACATTTTTACAAAAAGCACTACGCATCTGATCCGAGGCACATACGGGAGCAAAAAAGTCAGAACGTCCCCATCCGCCAAAGCAAACGCTTAAATCAACGGCCTGAATTTGCCTTACCGAATCCAGGTAATTCAAATCATCTCTTGATTTCTCAATGTCAAGTTTCCCATTTTCATCCACATCCAAACCAAAGTAAATGGCTTCGGTTATGCGTTTAAAAGTTTCGGTGTTGATGGCTTTTACGCTGCGTTGAGGAATGTATCCCACAACTTTGTTTTGCGATTGAATGGCGAAACTACAGCCAATACTCATTACAAAAAGATACAGAAGTGATTTCATGTTGCTGATTTTAGATTAGTGATGTCTAAGTTACAATAAATCAGACAATCGTTTAGCTCCATTCTCGTTTCAACAAGGCATAGATCACATCATCGACCCATTGACCATTTATGCAGATACTTTCAACAAAGTGAGCCTCTTTGCGAAAACCAAGGTGCTCAACCAGCTTGATTGAGGCTTTGTTAGCCGGATCGATGGATGCTATTATTCGATGCTTATCAAGTTCTTTAAAGAGGTAATTAATTAACACTTGAATGGCCTCTCTGGCATAGCCTTTTCCTTGAAAATCTTTACTAAGTGTGCAACCAAACTCAAGCTGTTCTTCATCTATAAAATGAATGCCTAGGTCTCCGATAAGCTGTTCGCTTTCTTTCTCGATGATTGCTAACTGAAACCAGGTATCAGGCACATTAAATGTGGTGGATATTTTACTAATAAATGCTTCTACATCGCTAAGTGTTTTAGGAATCCAACCCTGATACTGATTGGTAATAGCATCGGAACGGTAGGCGAAAAGAGCTTCTTTGTCGGTAAGCTCTATTGCCCGAATAATAAAGCGCTGTGTTTCCAATTGCGGTGCTTCCATCGTCTCACCAGTTGCCAACAAGGTCTCTTGTGTGTTTACCGGTTTCTCTTTGACCATCTGCAATAAATCAACACCATTCAGGTCGGCCTGACAAGCCTCCTGAAAAGATAGCTTTAAGCCTGATTGCTTAGCCTTAATCATACCATGTACAACGTTTTCTATATTTCCATCCGCCAAACCAAAAGCTTCGAGCTCTTCTCTTTTCAGCCCAAGGTTCGCTTTGTGTGATTCAATTAATCCCTTCACTATTTGGCTCATAGGTGATTTTCGGATTCTCATTAGCACCATTTCGGTCAAGCTTATATTCACACCTGAAACAAGTGTAACTATCCATAATAACCATGGCACGTAATACAGGAAAAGAAAAGCAAAGGCAGCAATAATAATGTAGAAGAATACTGTAGAATCCATAAAGATATTGGTTAATTGAATTTAAATATAGTCATTGTCCTTATGACATCTTCTTCACCTCATCATTAAAATATTCTTCAAGGCTATGTTCGCCAAATTGTTGGGCAACATTATCGTAAGCCATGGCTGTTAAAAAACTCAATAGGGCCATAAGTTTTGGCAGATGTAAATGTTCGCACCAGGGAAATGGTAAATCGTCGGATCCAATCGGGCAAATGACTAATCTTAATGGGTTTATCCCAGGCTTTCAGTGCCAGTTGAGCTAATTCGTTATGGGTCAGGATGTCTTTTCCTCCGGCCGTCACTTCTTTGTCGCCGCTTAGCATGGTATCAACACAAACTTTGGCCAGGTCTTGACCATGAATGGGATTTAATCGTAACTGACCATTACCAAACAGGTAAACCCTTCCGCCTTTGGCCATATCAAGAAAATCGCGCATATCGGAGGAAAAACCATTGGGTCTTAGCACTGAATATTGAATACCAGAAGCTTTTAATTCATCAACAAAGCGTTCTTTGGCTTCAAAAATTTTTAGCTGTCTGAGTTTATCTCCGCCTATAGCCGAAACATATTGAAAAGCTTCCACTCCATCCTGAAGAGCTTCATTTAATAGGTTGGCATTACCCTGGTAATCGACATCCATGTAGGTCATTCCATCCTTTTGACGCGTGATACCAATGGTCGAGAAAACCCAATCGATATCTTTTGTGATTCCTTTCAACGATGCAGGCTCAGAAAGCTGAGCGATAAAACAATCATCTACCGTATCAAATAATTCTCTTTGACTTTCCTTACGAATTAAGGCCCTTACCCAATACCCCCGTTGCTTCAATTCTTTAACCAGGTATTGTCCTAAATAGCCTGTGGCACCAGCTACTAATACTTTTTTATTGCTCATGATTTTTACTTCAAAAATAGATACTCAGCAAATTATCGAAAGTAACCATCGAATTATAAATATCTTCTCCTAATATTTCCTTTTGTAATGCTTTCGATTTAGCTTCAAATGCATGATAGGAATTTGTACTCCCTGAATAGGCGAAATCAAAATCTCTTGAACCAACCTGTACTACCGAAAGCATTAAGCCCATACAGAAAACACCTGCTATAACAATATTCTTTACGCGATTATTAATAAACCTGAGTGCTAACAATAAAAAGTTCAATAAAAAAACGCCACACACAATTAAAAATATATCATAGTTGTTCCACCACCATATATGCCCGAATCCGCCAATGTAGGTTTCTGAAGGCCAAAACAAATTAACCCCTCCCCAATTAGATGCTGGTGTTGGCATATCTTCCAATAAGTGTATTAGAAAACCAAGTATAAAAGCCAAATGCATGAATCGATTGACTTTGAAATGCTTTATGAACGCAGTTAAGCGAAACTGCTTGAATCGTGTATTATTAAGATAAGCTATTACACCAGCTATTGTAGAAATTATAAGGGCGGCGCTTATCGAATGCATAAACCCATGGTGTGAATACCAAAATTTGGCTGAATAAATTTCCCGACCACTATGAGTTAGGTCGAACAGCTTTCCGAACGTCGCATCAAACCCTGACCATAGGCTAATCGCATCGACATCGGGCAATGCACCAGCCAGGCCACCAATGGCGATAATTAACAATTGCTTGCTATAGGGTGCCTTGCAAAAGCCAGCAACTAAAGTACCAGCAGCCAATCCTGATATGGTATGAGTTAGTATATCCATTTTTTAAAAGTAAGTACAATTATTGCCTACTTCTTCCTTTTCACTCAGGGACATCGCTTTTAAACATTTTAACCACCTCCCCACTTCGTGGTACTCCTCCTTGACAAGGAGGAGAATGATGAAAAACCGTCCCCTCCTGAATTTTAGAGCCTGTCCCGATTTCTATCGGGAAGGGGTGCCGACAGGCGGGGTGGTATAATAAGTTTTAAAAGCGATTCCCATGCCTTTTCACAATCCGTTCCACCTCTTTTAACAACAAAGGGAAAGCCGGCTCCGTCATGCCATGGTCGTAGCCATCGAGCTCCATAATGCGCGTATCATTATGTCCCGCAACTTTCATCATGCGCATCATATAGGCATTCTCTTCGTATCGCCCCAGTAGTTCTAATTCACGATCGCCAGTAATTAACAACAATGGTGGTGCATCGACCCTAACGTGGTATAATGGAGCCAAATCATCAATAATTGGCTGCGTGCCTTCAATACCTCGCTCCTTGCGAACCGTAAAATGAGTGATGGTATGCCCGCTAAAGGGAATTAAGCCCGCAATAGTGTTGGCATCGATGGCATGCTTGTTAAGCCAGCGCTTATCCATGCCTACCATGCTGGCCAGGTATCCACCTGCCGAATGGCCAGATAAAAAGATAAGAGAGGCATCGCCCCCATACTGTTCGATGTTATTAAAAACCCAGGCTACCGACGCGGCAGCATCTTCAATATAGGCTGGTGCGCTTACTTTTGGATGCAAGCGATAGTTAACTGCTACAACAGCAA
Organism: Carboxylicivirga marina; assembly: GCF_016612505.1. Lineage (GTDB taxonomy): Bacteria > Bacteroidota > Bacteroidia > Bacteroidales > Marinilabiliaceae > Carboxylicivirga > Carboxylicivirga marina. The sequence continues at coordinate 4,195 of NZ_JAENRR010000002.1, read as the reverse complement.
CTCCTTTGTTCTTTAGTGCTTCAGGAATTTCTTTATGACCGGCTTGTATGCCACCACCATGAAACCACACGATAGTAGCAAACGACTTCATATTGTTTGGGTAATACACATCTAAGACACAACGCTCATTGATATAGTCATCGGACTGGTTAAGCGTTTCGTTATAGTATGGTATGTTTTCTTTGGTTTGATAAGTTGTTTCTTGTGCCTGAATTAAGAAACAATAAAGTATGAAAACAGTCAGAATAAGAAATTTAGTCATGTCGAAAGATAATAATAAATAAGATTGCCCTGCCGTTTCCTTATGTCATCAAGCGTGATTAGTCTTTATTCTTCTTTGCAAATATCGCGGAATAATGATTTGTTGACTTCTTACATTACAAATAACCTCCACTACACGAGAAGATACTGGCAGTAATACCGTTTGGTCAATAAAATGATTTAAAGCTTATTTTGTTATAGAGTTGGTATAACAAGGTAGCCCGAGACTTTGACAGAAGCTAATTGCATTAAATTGTTGATCCTTCAAAAGCAAGATGTTTTATCCGGCATATACTATATTTTTTAGTGGATTTAAATTCCACCCGAATAGTGTGTATAGAATCTGTTATGGAGGTGACTGGGATATTTGCAGAAACATCCATCCAAGGTTTTTTATTGGTTTTGGCAGATATATCAATTTGTTCTACTTCCTTACCATCTAACAATATGTTTAATGCCCCATGTTCTAACGATCTTATATTTAACTTCAATTCAAGGGTATTGTATGATGAACTCACATCATCATACTTTATCATATACTCGGCCCAATCGCTGTTTCGTAACATCATAACTACAGGTCGGCTTTCCATGCCGGCATCTGTATCTCTAACCTGTATCGGCCCTATTCCTGACATATCAGAATAGTTTTCCACCTCAATTTTACCGGGGATTTTGTGCGGTTCATTAGTGTCTTCATTACCTAATTGCGCCACCTTTTTATTGTATAGCTCTTTAATACGAGCTTCATCTACTACATGCCAATATGGGCCACGAGCTTTCCGTTCAAGATAAACTTCACAACCTTCGGCACTAAAAACATAAATGTATGGTAAACCCTTAAATCCTTTCTCTTCAAATAGGGGGTGCCTCTCAAAATTACCTATGATTTTATCTTTGGTGATGCCTTGCCTTATTTCTAAGATATGATAACGAGAAGGTATTTCAATCCGACGAAGACGACTTTTGTAAGGTTCGTCTGCCTTTACCTTTTTCAGCAAACAGTCTGGTTTGGCACTATCATATATTAAATCAAAACGTGCCCCTTCGCATGCAAGCAACAAGGGTATGATACAAATTAAATATAAAAGTCTCATGGTTGGTTATTTAGTTCACTAGCGTTATTACTGCTAATAAAAACATTTAAGTCATAATTGTTCAGCATTGCTATAAACTAGACCTACAGTGTTTAAACCAATTAGACAGATTTTTATACCTAATACCGATTGAATATCGAAATGAGCCTTTGGTTCGCATACTCCCAAAGACTTTTTCGTTTATTATCGGCATTAACGATTGCAATTCTAAAGTTTCGCTAAAGTCTCACTTTAAAATGCAATTGGTATAATTGCCGGTAATCCGAGGATAAAGAACTCAGTTATTATCATAGAAGTTCCCTCTTGTGGCTTTGATTATATTGACGAATGCATTATTCACACTCATCGTGAGGACACACGTGCGAGCAAAAGGTATTTTTCAATTGTCATACCAGTTCCTACTCCCAACGTGTATGCGATTAAATCACTCCATAAAAATCCCTTTCCTAATATTAGTGCACCGAAAGTATTATTTCGAATGGCAATAATCCAATCCGCTTGTAAAAGCTGACTAAATTCAACCAGGAAGCAAATGCATAAACTTAAAATTGTCAATTTAACAGGACTAATCCGAGGAAAGATGAAACCTATCATCCAATACATCATCAAAGCCCATAAGGCATCTCCTAAACCCAGATTAATAAAATCCGGAAGGTATTCGGCGTAATATCTTGATGCTAAACCAATGATAATGGTAGTGATTATCAATAGCAGATACGTAATTTTGCTTCTTTTCATATCAAGTATATTCCGTTTCTTTGGTGGTTATTTCCCTTTTTATATCATCTGGCAGATAAACATTCCTAACTCCCTATCTTCCCATAACTCTGATACTCCGAAAAATAGATAACAATGCGCTGATCGCCTTTGATTACAGGATAAAATAACTCATAACGACCATCGTGCGAACTATAGCGATAATGCACGTTGCCTTCTTCAAAAACACTGTTTAGGTAGTCACGCTCGGGCTGTGTGGTTTTTCTGATGTAAGAACGCTTGTGTGGTGGAATACTATCTTTGCGAATGCCATAGTAGTAATCATCGGTAAAGCCTAAAAAGGCCGGTTCATCGTAAATAGAGTCCTTCACCAGAATAGCCACATGCGGAAAGTTATCATCCGTTTTAGATAAGACATCCAGTATCTCCTGTGTCTCCTTTATCCACTCCATATCAAAGCTATAATTAAGCAGATGAGCCCTCTTTTTACTATTGGTTTCAACAATTGACTTGGCCGACTGCACCAATACCTGCTCTTTCTTGCGCGATGTTAGATAATCACCTCCAAAAAGAAGCAGCAATAAAACGGGAAAGCTTGCCAGTAATATCCAGCCGTATTTTTTACTATGCTTGCCCAGTTCAGTGTCCTGGTTGTGTTTTTGTGCTATGCGCGTGAGGTTAAACATGATATTGATAATTAATGCGCCCGACATCAAAGCCAGAATACCTAATATGCTCATGTAAAAGCTCTCGGTTAGGTTTTCGCGGAACACCTTAAGCCCAAATACTTCGATGGTAATAAAAGTAAAGACCCATAAGATGAGCAGTACAATGGATATAATGCCAATAAGGTTGCTAAGGCGAACAAGTTGTTTTGGATTCATAGTGTTTGTTTTATTAGTTTGTTTTACCATGCCAGCCGAATTATACCAATTCGTTTGATATAATCAATGGTTGCAAACTACTTGTTAGTTGCGACGTAAATTACCCTAGCAGGGATTCACTTTCTTAATTAGTCAAGCCTTTGTTCTTTATTTTCTTCTGCCAAATAACCTTAGCAAATACAGAAATAGGTTAATGAAATCGAGGTACAAAGTTAAAGCACCCATAATCGCTTCTTTCTTATCCTCATCTGTTCCCTCATTACCAATAATATTCATCTGCTTAATCTTTTGCGTATCGTAAGCTGTAAGCCCTACAAAAATTAAGACCCCAATATAAGTGGTTATCCAGTACAACATTTCATTATGAAAGAACAGGTTAACCACCGATGCAACGATAAGTCCGATTAAGCCCATTAACAATAGATTACCAAATTTTGTTAAATCTGATTTAGTGAAGTAGCCATAAGCACTCATTATTCCAAAAGTGCCTGCGGTTATATAAAAAGTAGTTGCTAATGATTCTTCGGTGAATGCTATAAAAATGGCGGATAAGGTCACGCCATTTAGAAACGCATAAAAAATAAATATAAGGGTAGCTAGTTGAGCTGATATTTTCTTGACAACAGAAACTAAACTGGCAACCAGTATAAATTCTAAAATTAATAATCCATAAAACAGAATTTCATTGCTAAAGATCAAATTCACCAGTGCTGGTATTGAAGCGGTCCACTTTGCAACTAATCCTGTTATTATTAAGGCAAAAGACATCCATGCATATACTTTAATCATGAATCGTTGCTGCTCTGCTGCTAGTTCAAGCTCTTTTGAATATGAAATCGAATTTGTAGTCATATGATTTATTTCTTAGTAATTACTTATGGCTCTATATGGTATATAGTGGGTATAGCTTTAAGTATCATGCTGGGGTTTTCAACCCCAAACCCCGACTTCATTTTTTCAAAGATGAAAAAACGCAAGCAAAAAAATCTTCGGCTATACCATTTTAATCCAGAGTTTTTCTCTATTGCTCCTTCAATCTCTTTCCTATAGATATTTAATTCAAACTCTTGATTAATAATTGGTAAAAAATTTAATCTAATATTACTCACTGATGTTTCCCACGTAAGTTAAAACGCTGAATGTCAAGCAAAAAGAAGCATGATTCGCTTTGTTAATTCATTAATAATCAGTATATTAATGGTGCGATATTAACAAAAGAATCATGCTTCAGAATAAAAG
>NZ_JAENRR010000029.1 GCF_016612505.1 Carboxylicivirga marina | reverse complement strand
TTGACTTTTGCTCCTGCATAACTGTTAATATTTAGTTGTTTACATACTAACAGGCGGGAGCAATTTTTGATCAAATTTGCGTAATGAAAGATCTGCACCCTTAATTAACGAAGACTATAAAACAACCTGAAGCGTCTGTCCTGCCTTAGTTTCAAAGGTTAATATGCCTTTTTCGGATACACTGGATTTAACTTTTTTACCATTCGCATCCACAACATGTGCTTTTTCAGGTTTATCAAATTTCAAGCGGCATGTACCACCGCTTCTCGCAGTCACCGACAAATTTGTAAGATTCATTTTTGTCCATTTGGCAGACAGCACAAAGTTTCCGCGAGCCACAAGACCATTAAAGTATCCCGTGTTCCATGCTTTAGGCAATGCAGGCAATATCGTAATAACTTCTTCATGGCTTTGCAACAGCATTTCCGTCACGCCTGCCATGACACCAAAATTTCCGTCGATTTGAAACGGGGGATGCAGTGTCCATAAATTCGGCACCGTTTTTTTCTCAATGAAAAGTTGGTAGATTTTGTGTGCCCGGTCGCCGTCACTCAGGCGAGCCCAGCAATTCATACGGTGTGCCATGGCCCAGCCTGTGGTTTCGTCCCCACGTAAGTTCAAGGTTTTAATCGCTGCAGCCTTCCATTCTGGTGTAGATGAATTGATCATTGTACCCGGGTAAAGCGGACACAGATGTGAAATATGGCGATGATTTCTTTGGCCAATTGAGGAATAAGTAGTCTCTTCGCGCCACTCTTTAATTTGACCGGATTCACCTATCTGGATTGGGTCGAGTTTTGGTAACTCGCTCCGAATTGTTTCTAGGAATGGCTCTTTTATATCCATAATTTCGGCCAGCTTTAGCACATCGGAATGGTTTTCCCAGACAAAGCCTTGATCAAAAGTGCAGCCCTTGGTCACATAATGACGTCCGTTTTCCGCAAGGTGGCCAGGCATGCCTTCAAGTTGTTCTTTTGTAATAGGATTCTCAGGCGAGGCTGAGGGGCTTACTAAAAGGAAGTCATCTTGAGGAACGAGCGTTTTAGAAAACAGACGGCTCATACCCAGTAATGCCGGATAAGCTACCTCTTCCAGATAGTCTTTATCCAAGGTGTACTCATAATAATCCATTAGCATTTTGGTGGTAAAACCACCCGTTCCAGGACCGGAATGTCCACCAGGCATATTTATTTTATAGGGGGTGGCTCCGGTTCCGATTGCCCAGCCATTTTTACTTCGATCATCAGATATTTTATCTGGATGATGTTTTTTTAGAAAGGCCTGTGCATTATCCTGAGCTTTGAGATGGTAAGCCTTGAAATAATTGATGTATGCCTCGAAGGATTCTGCGAGGTTGACCGCGAAAGTGCCCCAATAGTTCATCTGCACATTGATGTTGTGCCAGTAACCACCAGTCCAGGGTGTAATTTCATAGGCACTCCACACACCCTGAAGGCCTGAAGGCAATGTTTTTTCTCGAGAACTTGAAATCAGCAGATAACGCCCATACTGAAACATCAGCTCTTCGAGATAGGTGTCTTTCGTTTTGCTCTGGTAGCTTGCTAGTAGTTTATGTGTAGGAAGTGCAGAAACCTCAGAGTTCAGGTTTATCTGAACCCGGTCAAACAAATTTTTATAGTCCGCTACATGGCGTTCTTTCAAGCTTTCAAAACCCCGTGAAGCAGCAGAGCCTATAATCTTGCTAAGGCGCTCATGCGGTGATTTACTTGGATCGAGTTTAATGCGATTATTGTTCAGAAAGACTTCTGAGGAGAGTTTGTAGTTGGTTCCTGTAGCTATGAGAATTGAAACGTTGTTTGCCCCTTCAACTTTAATTGAACCACCTTCTGCAGTAAGTGTGCCTCCATCGTTAAGTATCCTGAATTGCGCTTCAAAATTATTCCCTTCGTTAGGCAGAGTGCCGGAAAGGATAATTTCGTTGCCCTTTGCGACTACAGTACCAGTTTTTTTGTCAGCCACACGCAAGCTATTCAAATAGGGAATCTGAGGTGCGAGTTTGAATGAGAGTGCGCCCGGCTTGTCCGCCTTGAGATTAATTATCATCACCTGATCAGGATAGCTGATAAACATTTCGCGAGTATGCCTAACACCATCCGACAGATAACTAACGTGTCCAATTGCTTCATTCAGGTTGAGTGAGCGCTTATAGTCCTCCACATCCTTATGGTTAAAATGGATATCGACTTCCGCAAAACTTGTCAGGCCACCCAGGCCATAAAGACCTGTGTTGAACAAGGTCTTTTCCGTCAGTTGAATGCGCTCAACATCTGTTCGGCCAAATATGTTGGCGCCCATGTACCCGTTGCCAATGGGATAAGACCATTGTTCCCAAGCTTCATCGTAGGGAAAGTATTTAAGTTTATTTCCTCTTACATCAGCTTCGGTTTCTATGATGAGATGAGGTACAGGCTCACGTTCCCATAGTTCATAAATGGGCTCTGTATTGGTTTTAATAGTATCGTTGGCGAAACCGTTAATAAAGCCTAAGACAAGCAGCAAAGAAGCCACCATCATTCCTAAATACTTTCTGTTCATACAAATTTTATTCATAAACGATTGAATTAATATCGATAAAGGCAAAAATACGAGCTGTAAAATCTGTTAAAGTACGAGGAATCGTTCAATAAGGGTAGGAAATGATTCAGGAATGTCATTCAATTGTATGCAAATGATTACAAAGGATGCTGTTATACCGATTAAACATTAAAGTGAGCCTTATTTCACTTCGCTTATAAAACTCAATTAATGTAATATCGGCATTTACCATTGTAATTTCAAAGCTTCGCTTAGGCACACTTTGAAAAACAATTGGTATAATTCATCATTTCGGGAAATATTAATGCTTGATTATTGCTCTATTCAACATTATTCAAACAAGTTTGATACTGTCTTCATTTTTCGCAATAATTTAAAGATTTGCAGCTTGGTGCCAAATTTTTGTTCGTGGTTGTTTATTTTTTAAGGCATTCACGCTTTTCAATTCATTCCTTTACTTATGAAACTGGGTACCCAATCTACGTTGCTGAGGTCGTTTGATTCACAGCTTTTACTAGAATAAAGTTAAAAGCGATTTCCCTGCATTCAATGGCGAGCATTATCCTGGTTTTTCTGGAGGTATTACACAGTGTTGTTATTCCCACTAGTGAGTTGGAAATAGGCCGACACTTAAGTTAAATACCTGGTCTATGATTATGGCTCATAGGCTATTATCCAAATTCATCATTGGTTTACAGTATAAGGATTGAATTTTTATTCTGGCGAATGTCAACTGCAAAATTGCTACCACTAATTATACCGTTTACTAATCAAAATGCACCTTAAAATCAAGGCGCTTTGATTATGTATTGGCATTTACCATTGTAACGAGCAAAATGGCTTTAAGCGCATTTTGAAGTACAATTGGTATTATTAGAATTATATTAATTGTCCTTTAAATACTGACTTGGCGTAACTTTAAAATATTTTTTAAAGGTCTGGCTAAAATATTTCGGATCGGTAAAGCCAACCCGATAGGCTGTTTCACTAATGTTATGGCCCTCTTCCTTCATAATGCGAATGGCCTCTTTTAGTTTAACCGTCATCAGGAACTGTTGGGGCGACAAGTCTGTAAGTGATTTAATTTTACGATAAAGAACTGGGCGACTCATTCCTAATTCAGAAGCAATAAACTCAACGGTTAGCTTTTCGCTATCAATGTTGTTAATAATTAAATCTTTGATGTCATTTAAAAATACCTGGTCGGTGTTGGTTGGTGATACGTCTTCAACCTGAGTTGAAGGTTCAAGAAATTTACCTTTTAAAAGCTGCCTGTTCTTAAGTAGGTTTTTGATTTGAGTTTTGACTAATTGAATATCAAAAGGCTTTTCAAGATAGGCATCAGCACCATACTCCAGCCCTTCGCGTTTGTATTCAGGCGAATCAAGTGCCGTAAGTAAAATAATAGGAATGTGACAGGTTGATATTTCGTTCTTCAATCTCGTACACAACTGGTGTCCATTCATTTTTGGCATCATCACATCAGATATAACAATATCGGGCAACTCTTTCATAGCCACTGATAATCCTTCTGCACCATCTGCGGCGGTATATACCTGGTATTGGCCAGCTAATTCAGCCTGAAGACTTTCCAATAGCTCTGGATGATCTTCTACAATCAATAGTTTAGGGCCTTCGGTTTCTTCTAAAACAGTTGGAGCTTGTGTTGCAACAATCGGGATCAACTCACTTTTTTCTGTTTCTTCCTGCCTGATGTGCTCTTCCGAAAAGTGGGCATCTCCAAGAGGTAATTTGATGGTAAATATAGAACCCACTTTTTCGACACTTACAAAGTCAATCAAGCCTCCATGTAACTCAACCAACTGTTTGGTTAACATCAATCCTACTCCGCTACCTACTTCTCTTGAGTTAATAGCATTTGATGCCCTGTAATAACGTTGAAATATTTTTTTCTGTTGATTGGAAGGAATACCTTCACCGGTATCTTCCACTTCAATAATGGCATATTTGTTATCCGTTTTGGTTCTGATTTTAATTGAACCATCCACGTCGGTATATTTAAATGCGTTAGACAAGAGGTTAAACATTATTTTCTCCACTTTGATGCGGTCTAGCCATAATTCACATCCATCATCTTTGAAACTCATATCAATGCTGATGTTTTTCTCTGTCGATAAAGGGGAAAAGGTGTCAATGCGTTCCCTGATAAAGTGTTCAAATTGTGTTAACTCAACCTGTAATTGCATCTTTTTCAAGTCGGCTTTCTGAAAATCAAGTAATTGATTCACCATGTTGGTCAGGCGATCAACATTACGCTTTACCAGTTTAATATTATAACCTTCTAGTTCATTGCTATTCATTTTCTCAAGCATCTTTTCTATGGGTAGCTTAATCAATGAAAGAGGCGTGCGCAGGTCGTGGGCAATGGAAATAAAGAATTGTTGCTTTTCGGCATAATGCCTGTCCTGAACTATCGTATGGTAGTAGTGCATATTGAGTAAAATCAATATGATGAGAATGATGCCATATAAAACATAGGCTAGGGGTGTTTTCCAAAATGGTTTATCGATCTTCAGTGTCAGTGTTTTAACTTCATCCTGCCAAACACCATCATCGTTGCTCACCATTACTTTAAAGATGAAATTACCAGGAGGTAATTTGGAGTAGATAGCTTCCCTTGTGTTGGACGGGCCATTCCAATTATCCTCAAATCCTTCCAGTTTCCATTTGTAGCTGACATTCTGCGGGTTGGTGTAACAAATACTGCCAAACCTAAAACTCAATGAATTTTGGTTGTGCGCCAGATGAATCTTCTCTTGTAAATTAATGTGCTCATTGAGTGGACCATCGTTGCTGATTTGAACCGTTTGGCCAAACATTTCAAAACTTGTTAAAATAGGTTTAACCACCTGTTTTGACTTGGTGATATCCTTTGGATAAAACCACGATACACCTCGTGAACCGCCAAATATTAATTGGCCGGAAGAGTGTTTGATGGCTGCGTTTTCAGAAAATTCAGTGTTCGGCAGTCCATCACGAATATTATACGTATCATAACGCATATTTGAATCGTTGTACAACGACAGTCCACCTGTACTACTCACCCATAATTGTTCTTGATTGTCAAATATGATACTGCGTACAAAGTTTGTTGGTAAGCTATTGGAGCTCTTAACTGGTGCTAAACTATCTGTTTCCAGATCCCAGATATGAAGACCGTGCACATCGGTTCCGACATATAGAAGTTCTTTTGAAGGATGCTTACACATGCTTATTATTCGACTGGAAAGTAGGGTGTTGTTCGTGGGGCGCGTTATTTTAAGTGTTTGTTTGTCAATAATGAATAAACCGAAAAGGGTTCCGATATATATCAATTCATTTTCTTCGTGAAGTGACCTGACATTGGTGATGTCAATTTTATCCACTCGTTGTCGACTTTCATCAATGATGGTGACTCCACCCCAGATGCCACCGGACCATATTCGGCCTTCGGCATCTTTTATCACCTGATACAGGTGATTTGTTTGTGTGCGTTTCCAACCTTTACTGGCTTTGTAAATTTGTTCGCGTTGAAACGTTTGGGGGTTAATTTTAATAAGACCTCGTCCGTAGGTCGCTACCCAAATTGATCCATCTTCGCCAAGACACATGGACATCACCTGAAATGGCCTTTTAACCGAACGAGATAAGGGTGGTAGATGTTTCCACTTGTCAGTTGAAGGATAATATATACTTATGCCATCTTTTGTACCAAACCAAATGCTGTTTTTGTACTCAAGAACTGCATTAACTATATTATTACGAATGCTATTTGAGTTGAAGGGAACTTTTTTGGCGACTTTAAATTTCTTCTTATTTGGGTCAGACATAATAATACCACCACCATAGGTAGCTAACCACAATATATTGTCGGAACTATAATGTACCTGATAAAGGCCATTGGTTGTTAAACTTCCTTCCGTGTTATCGGCAAAGTACGTATTGGTTTGCTTAAGATCAAGATCGGTAAAGACCAGGCCGTAACCATCAATGGCAATTGTATAGCTCTGTTTATCCGGGCTAAGCTTGATGTCGTATATTGGTCTTCTGTTGTCCGAATCCACAAGCGTTTCTTTGGTAATAAATCTGATGGAGTCGGAATCAATTTTGAATTTATATGCTTCTGAATTTCTTGTTCCCAACAAAAGATGCTTATCGCTTTTATAAGTAACCATAATGTCTTGTTGGTTGAGTTGACTCAAGAGCTGTGAACGAATATGGATGTTTTCAATGGCTTTTGTTGTTGTGTTGATTTGATAAAGTCCCGATAGTGTGCCGATTAAAAGTGATTTGTCAGATATGGAACTAATACTATTGACTCTGGATGAAATACCAGTAATCGGAGTTAGTTCTTGTGTTGTAATATTATAATGAAAGAAACCGGATGTGGCGCCAATCCAGATCTCCTTCCTATTCACTGAAAGAATTGAGTTTATGTTATATATTTTCTCATGTTTGGCATTGGGCAATAGTTTCTCGAATTTGTCTCTTTTCTTATTGTATCCAAAAAGATTACCATTTTTAGTGCCGCATAGGATATGATATACAGGTGATAATTCCAGGCAATTAACAATATCATCTTTAATGGTGTGATCTGCTGGATAGGATAGTGAGTAGTGTTTAAAGTCAGTGCCATTAAATTTATCTACGCCATCATGGGTTGCAAACCACATAAACCCATCACCGTCTTGTGTGAGATCAACTACCCGACTGTTTTTAATACCTTCCTCAACTGATAGTTGTTTAAATTTTAATTTTTCTTGTCCAATTAGATCAGGAAAAGAGGTGAAGAGAAGTAACAGGATAACTGTCGGAATGAATAGTTTGTTATTGTGCATGTAGCATTTTTTTTTCGGGTAGCTAAAAATAAGTGTTTTTTACTAATCTATGCACTGTTTCATTAGTATTACGATAGTTTTTTAGCATTAACAATGCCTTCTTATAAAAAGTGCTGTATGTTACCCTTTAAATATTCTTTGATTGTAATAGTACTCTGACACCTGCGAATCATTTTTCTACCTTAATAGAACAATTCCTAGCATGCCTTTGATCTTATATCAAACTACATTGAGCCACATGAAATTGAATTTAGTTTGTAACGTTAATTTAAAATTGATATAGTAATGAAACGCAATATTTTTTTAGCATTGGTTATAACATTTGGGTTATTATCGTGCACAAATAGTACTAAATCAAAACAAGCGAAAAAGCCTAACGTCTTATTCTTTCTGGTAGATGATTTAGGATGGATGGACGTAGGCTATAATGGTTCTCCATTTTATGAAACTCCCAATATTGATCAATTGGCTAATGAAGGCGTACGTTTTAATAACGCTTATGCAACACACCCAAGATGTGTGCCTTCACGTTATTCTTTAGTAACTGGTCGTTATCCCGCCAGGGCTCAAATGCCAGGTCCAGGTGAAGGAAAATTAAATCCAACGAAAGGTGTTTATCCGGGTGATGAAGCACGACTGGAAGCTGACGAAGTGACCATTGCTGATGCTATGCGAGCAGGTGGTTATACCACTTTTTTTGCGGGTAAATGGCATTTAGCATTCTCGGGCACAATGCCTGAAGATGTAGGTTTTGATATAAATGTCGCTGGCGGGCATGCCGGATCGCCTATCTCATTTTTTGCACCTTATAATGAGAGTCACCGGACAACAAAAAAGAAACCTATTGAAGGACTAGATGACGCACCCGATGGGGAATATCTTACGGATAGAATTACAGATGAAACAATTCAGTTTTTGAATAATCATCAGGCAACACATCCGGAAAAACCATTTTTTGCGTATGTTTCACATTATGCCGTTCATGAGCCCATTGAAGCCAAGCAAGAACACGTCGACAAGTTCGAGGCCAAGAAGAAGAGCATGACCTACACCGGTGAGCCGTTTATTGAAGAGGGAACAGGTACAACAAAGATGCATCAGGATAATGCGACTTATGCTGGTATGGTTTATAGTATGGACGAAAGCTTAGGACGTATTACCGAAACCTTAAAGCAGCTGGGACAATTGGATAATACCATTATTATTTTCTTCTCGGATAATGGAGGCTTATCGAATCGAGGTTTTAACCCCAGAAGAGTGGCCACATCCAATTACCCTCTTAGGGCAGGTAAAGGGCATTTATACGAAGGTGGTGTGCGGGAGCCAATGATTGTAAAATGGCCGGGTATTACAAAAAAAGGCATGCAGAGTAATGCTTTGGTAACCGGTAATGATTTCTTTCCTACCATCCTTGAAATGGTTGGTTTAGAGCCATTGCCTCAAGCGCATTTAGATGGAGAAAGTGTTGTGTGGGCATTAAAAGAGCAGCAGGATCCAAATCCGGAACGTGCTGTTTTTTGGCACTCGCCAGTTGATCGTCCACATGCAACCGGCGACTCAAACAGTACAGCCATCAGAAAGGGACCTTACAAATTAATTGAGTTTTATGATCAAGATATTGTAGAACTCTATAATATTGAAGAGGATACTGAAGAAAAGAATGATTTGTCGGAGCAGATGCCGGATCTAACTCAGGCATTACTGGAGGAGCTCCATCAATGGCGATTAGATGTTAATGCATACATTAAAAAGTAAATTAAAAGCGAATTGCTCATGTAGTAATTCGCTTTTTTGATCAGCTTATATCAAAAACGATGGTGATGAGAACGATTACTTCCCTGTTAGCACTTTTTTTGGTTTTGAAACTCAATGCTCAGCATTCCTGCCTCGAAAGTGAATTAATTACTGTTAGTGGCAATATAGCACCTGTATCGTCATATGCCCTGGGAATGAGCGATGGTGTTGGAGGTACAATGCACTATTGCCCTTCAGATTATAATCATGAAAAGGGAGGTCACTATTATTTGGACTATAGTGATATAGGCGGCAGTGGAATGGATGGCTATCCCAATATTAAAATTGGCGGTTCACAATACGGAGGACAACGGCATCCGGGTGAATTTGACATTACCGGTATGCCTGTTTTAATCAAAGATATTCCGGAGACAATGGAAATAGAATGGGTGTGTAGTCAAACCAACGCAACTGATGATAATGACAAGTGGATGGCATCCATCAATTTTATTTTTGACATGTATGGTAACAGAGATAGTAAGCCCGTTTCGGCCGAACGTGATTACGATTTGGTTGTGAAAGCTCAAAGCTTCAATTTTAGTGACGGATTAGATGACCAGCCTGAAGTAAAGAATGGTATCATCTACTTTTTTGCACGAAATACCGATGGCAGCTTAAAGCCTTTTGAAATCATAATTGATAACCATACTTATACCTATGCAGTTCGTTACAAGTTTTTTGTAGGAAAAGAGGATAAGGATAATAAAGCGCACATTAAGTTGATTCCTTATGGTAATAATGGGGCGCCACCTCTTTTAAGGATGAAAGTAAAAGAATTAATCACAACTACCAGGGACTATGTGCAGTATGCCAATATCCCAGAACCATACTTAGGTCTTGCTTTGAATAATATTGCGCAGGATGATACCTGGATGAAGGCCATTAATGCCGGATATGAGGTTTATACCGGTCAATCACAACTAAACATCAACAGATTTAAAGTGTGGCCTGATGGTATAACAACATCAGTATTGGATACAAAAGTTAACCATGTAAGAATAGGACCTAATCCAGCAAAAGATATTGTTTATATATATGGTGGTGATGAGTTGATGGATGTGCAATGTTTTTCAATAAGTGGGCAAGTTCAGGATATTCGTTTAATCAATAACTCATTTCGTGTAGCACACCTTAAAAAAGGCCTTTACCTTATTCGTATGATAAATAGAAAAGGAACAACATCAAGGCATTTTAAATTAATCGTTAATAACTGAGAGGGTGAAATGTTTGAATTTAGCTAGTTGGCAGGATATTAGTTGGTTATAACTTGTGTTGAATGTGGGGTTGAATCAATGTTACACCTTTAATGAACGATTTTTAAAACATATTTTAACAATTAACCCTGTATCATTGCAGTGTAAAATTAAACGTTAATAATAAAGTTTTATGAAAAAAGTACTGTTAGGATTATTAGTCCTGTTTGTTTCAGCTTTGAGTTATGCTCAGGGAGGCAAAACTATAACAGGTAATGTTACAGATGAATCTGGCGCTAGCCTGCCAGGTGTATCTATAGCCATAAAAGGAACAACAATTGGTACTATTACCGACTTGAATGGTGATTTTACACTAAAAACACAAACCGATAGTGATGTGTTGGTGTTTTCATTCATCGGTTTTACAAGCCAGGAAGTAAGTTCACAAGGTAAATCTTCTCTCAAAGTAATATTAAGAGAGGATATGACTGATCTGGATGAAGTTGTTGTTGTGGGGTATGGAGAAATGAAAAAAAGTGACTTGACAGGTAGTGTTGCCTCGGTGTCATTTAAAAACGCAGGAGAAACAGGTATGCCTTCTGTTGATCAATTAATTCAAGGACGCGCAGCTGGTGTATATGTGAGAAATGCTTCAGGTGTTCCAGGTGGTGCAATTGATATTCAGGTTCGGGGTAATGGATCCATGTCAGGAAGCACACAGCCTTTATATGTGGTTGATGGAATGATTCTTGATACCGAAGGTGATGTTTCAGGTGCATCAAGTACAGTTGGAATGGCAGCCAGTAACCCATTTGCTTTCTTATCTCCAGAGGATATCGAGAACATGGAAATCCTAAAGGATGCATCTGCGACTGCTATTTATGGTGCCCGTGGTGCTAATGGCGTTATCTTAATAACAACTAAGAAAGGTAAGAAGGGTAAAAAGGGAACCATTACGTATAGCAATAGTTTCAGTTTCTCAGAGGTGAATAGGAAATTACCTATGATGGATGGGAATATGTATGCTGACTATATGAATGAAATGGATTCATTGGAATGGGTCGCTGACGGAATGGTTGGGGATATTAGTTATACCTATCCTGATACCGTAGAGATCAGACCTCGCGATTGGCAGGAGGAATTTTTTGAGCCAGCATTTACTCAGAATCATCGTATCTCTTTTGCTAAAGCTGATGAGAAGTCAAATACTTTCTTTTCGATGGGTTATTTGAATTCAGATGGTGTTATTAAAAGTACTGGTTTTACAAAGTACGATATGCGATTAAATAATAACCGCATGATTACAGATAAATTGAAGTTAACGACCAACTTTAATGCAGCACGTATAGAGAATGACATGACCGTAGGGACTGAGATACTTGGTGGTAACAGATCGATGGTTGGTTCTATTGTTTATTCTCAACCATTGGAAAATGTAGCTGTAGATGAGGAAGGAAATTTTGATCCGGATGAGATGTTCAATTCTCCTGAAAACTGGATAAATGACCATACAGATAAGGGGATTGAAAACTTGTTTGTGTCAAAGATCGCGTTAAACTACGACTTGCATAAGAATATCAAGTTAGAAGGAAGATTAGGTTCGGATTATAAAAATAAAGCGCGCTCTCGTTATTTCGGACGCGGAATCAGAAGAGGAGAAGAAGTAGGTGGATTAGGCGAGAAGTTTGGAACTGAAAGTTTCCACTGGGTAGCTGATTTATTGGTGAAGTTTAATTACAATTTTGACAAGCACCGTTTTAATGGAACAATCGGTGGAACTGCAGATCAAAAAATATTGGATCGTTATAAACTAACTTCAACATTTTTTATTGATGACTTTTTAGAATCAGATGCTATGCATGGTGGTGCAGTTCAGGTGATTGATTATACAACCCGACAGAACATTAAATACCAGTCTTTGCTATTCAGAATGAATTATAGTTACAAAGGAAAAGTGAATGTAACTGCTACTGGTCGTCAGGATTACTCGAATAAATTAGGTGAAGGCATGAAGGGCGCTTTCTTCCCATCTTTCTCTACGGCATATAGAGTAAGTGAAGAGAGTTTTGTGAAAAACTTAAACGTTTTCTCTAATCTAAAAGTTCGTGCTGGATGGGGACAAGTGGGAAGTAGTAATGTACCTGCTTATGCCACACGTAGTACATTTAATTTTGCCACTCAGCCAGATGATAATGGAAATCCACAAAAAATATTGGTACCTGGCCAACTTGGGAATCCAAATTTAACCTGGGAAACTTCAGAACAAATTAACCTAGGATTAGACTTCGGTTTTATGGAACAGCGTTATACTTTAACGATTGACGCTTACGACAAATACAGTAAAAATCAGTTGCAGCGAGTAACATTGCCTGCATCGGCAGGATATGCTTACCAATGGATTAATCTTGGGTCAGTTCAGAACAGAGGTATTGAATTGAGTTTAAATGCTACCTTGCTTCAAAACAGTGATTGGAAAATCAATTTAGGAGGAAACTTCTCATTAAATCGTAATGAGATTCTTGACATGGGAGGCGTAACCTACTTTGGTGAGCAAATTGGTAATAATGAGGAGATTAAAGCGCCTGTTAATATTTTTAGAGAAGGAGAAGCTGTAGGAGTATTCTATGGTTACCAAACCGATGGTATTATTCAGCAGGAAGATGTTGATAGCGGTGATCTACCAACTTATTATGGCGAAGCATTACCTGTAGGAAATATCAAGTTTGTTGATCAATTAACAGTTGATACTGATGGTGATGGTATTCCTGATGCACCTGATGGTAATATCGATGACCAGGATCAAACAATTATTGGAGATCCAAACCCTGACTTTGTTTATGGTATAACAGGTTCGGTTGATTACAAGGGCTTTAACCTTAACTTCTTGTTTACAGGAGTAAAAGGAAGAGATGTGTTTAATGCCAATTATGCACGTTCAAATAATTTCCACATTTCAGCAACCAACAAAATAGAAGATGCCTATGTGAATGCCTGGAGAAGTGATGCTCCTAGCAATACACATCCTCGTTTAGATTATCAAAGCAATACCTTCTCGGCAGTTTATACTGATCGCTGGGTGGAAGATGCATCGTTCCTTAAACTAAGTAACGTCACATTATCTTACACATTTAAACCAAGCGTGAGTTTTATACAGAGTGTTAAGGTATTTGCAACAGGAGCTAACTTGCTTACTATAACGGATTATTCAGGTTTTGATCCGGAAGTGGATGCATTTAGAGGTAATCCACGAAAAGTAGGTATTGATATGAACTCATTCCCTGCGGTTCGTTCGTATGTTGGAGGTGTAAATATCATTTTTTAATGAGCTATTATTCACTTGATTAATGGTAAAAGAAAATTGTAAGCAAATGAAAAATTTTATATATATAATAATCGCGTTATTAACTTTTTCTTCTTGTGAAAACATGTTGGAAGAGGAGGTATATGATACCAGAACAGTGGAAGATATCTACGCAACGCCGGAATCGGCAAATGCGGTGGTTCTGGGAGTTCTTAAGTCTTTTGGATCATATAATTATTACAGTGCTCAATTACATCAGGTTCTTGGTTTTCATTCCGGTTTAACAGGAAGAAGAGCTGGTGCAAACTCAGCTAAACCGTTAGCTCAGATGAAGGTGACTCCTGGTACAGCCTGGATTGATAAAACCTATGATGGCATGTATGAAACGATTGCCTCGGCCAATTTTGTGATTTCAACAACCGATTCTGTACCAGAAACTGATATCGCTAAAAATGCCAGAGGTGTTGCTTTGTTTTCAAGAGCAGTCAGTTATTTTAACTTGGTGAGAATGTACGGCGGAACACCTTTGGTTTTGGAACCAATTCTGAGTGAGGAAGAATCTCATGTGCCAAGAGCAACAAAGGAAGCTGTATTTCAACAAATTGAGAAAGATTTAATAGAGGCCTGGGGATTTTTGTATGAGGCTCAAGAAGTTAGTGCGATGCCATCAAAGTGGGCAGCTAAAGCGTTTCTGGCCAAATTATACCTTCGCATAGCTAGTGAGACTAATGCTGTTGAGGATTGGACTAAAGCTCGTGATTATGCCGTAGAAGTAATTACGTCTACAAAATATAGTTTAGTGCCAAATTTTGATGACCTGTTTGATTTGTCGAAGGAATTCTCTTCAGAGTCAATTTTTGAGTTAGCTTTTGCGACAGTACCTGATGGCGGTTGTGCTTTCCCAAATATTAAAGGACCTCACAAGACTACAGAAGGTGCTAGTTTGGAAGCTTGGGGACGTATCATCGTATTGCGAGCACCCTATGACCGGATGTTAGCTGCTGTAGGTGGTGTTGAAGATGCTCGTATGAATCTTGGTGCGTTAACAACATGGAACCGTTATGGAGGAACAACTGCCATAACTTACCCTATTAAAAAAGGTACTAAAATTAATGACAAAGCTACAAGTTACCTGTTTTATCCAGGTATCAACAAGTGGAATGATCCAGGTTCATTAAATAGAAACACAGCAGGTAATAATTTTATCGTTTGTCGTTTGGCAGAAATGTATCTGATTGCTGCTGAGGCTGAAAATGAGATCAATCCTTTGTCCCAAACTGCTATTGACTATTTGAATGATATTAGAGAGAGAAGCCGTAATAGCGGTAATACAGGTTTGCCTGCTGATTATACTGCAGCCGACTTTACAAGTAAAGAAGATTTGACGGACGCCATCATGGATGAACGTTTAGTCGAGTTCGTGGGCGAGTTGCATACTTGGTTCGACGCCAGAAGACGAGGTGTTGATTATTTGACGAAGATTTTTAATGCACACAATGATAATTTAGATTATATAAAGTCTCCTGAAGGGCAGTCTATTTATGGATCTGGAATTTTTAAATCTGCGAATGACTTTTATTTCCCTACTGATGCTTCAAGCGTCGAAAGAAACTTGTTATTGCCAATTCCGGCAACAGTAATTCAATCAAATAACGCCATTGGAATCGAAGATCAGAATCCTGGTTACTAATTAATAAAAATACCTAATATAATTCCTCCTCTCATCTATTGAGAGGAGGATACCTTACATCCTTACTTATTTTTAAAACATTGCCCATGTTGTATTTACGATATATTTTATTGTTGTGCCTAGGCCTTGCCTTTTTCAGTTGTCAAACGACAAGTGAAACGAGTGATTCACCCGCCTATCTGGACGCTGGTAACTCCATTGCGGTGCGTGTTAACGACTTGATGGAACGCATGACATTAGAAGAAAAAGTAGCGCAGATGTGTCAGTATGTAGGTCTTGATCACATGAAAAAGGCTGAGCAAAACCTCACGAAAGAGGAGATGGAGAAGAGTGATGCACATGGTTTTTATCCCGACTTGCACTCCAGTGATGTTGTAAAGTTGGTTGAAGAAGGTCAGATTGGCTCATTCTTACACGTTGTGGATGTAGAAGAAGCCAACTATCTACAAACATTGGCGTTGAAAAGCCGTTTGCAAATCCCATTGCTCATTGGTATTGATGCCATACATGGAACAGCATTGGTTAATGGTGCCACTGTATATCCTACCCCTATTGGACTGGCCAGTTCATGGGACACCACCCTGGTGAAAAAACTATCTGTTCAAACCGCTAAAGAAATGCGAATGACCGGGGCTGCCTGGACATTTACGCCCAATATTGATGTGGCACGCGAACCCCGTTGGGGCCGGGTTGGCGAAACCTTTGGAGAAGACCCACTTTTAGTATCAGATATGGGCGTTGCCATGATTGAAGGCTTGCAAAATACTGTTTATGCCGATAGCTTTAATGTTATTGCCTGCGCTAAGCACCTCATTGCAGGTAGCGAATCCATTAATGGTTTAAATGGTGCTCCCACAGATTTATCTGAGCGCACCATTCGCGAAATTCACTTACCTTCTTATCAAGCAGCTGTAGATGCGGGTGTATTCTCGGTCATGACGGCTCATAACGAACTAAATGGCGTGCCTTGTCATGCCGATAAATGGATGATGAGCGAAGTGCTTCGTAACGAAATGGGCTTTGAAGGTTTTATTGTCAGTGACTGGATGGATATTGAGCGTCTGGCCACCCGTCATTTCGTAGCTGAAAATCAAAAAGAAGCATGTTATCAAACTGTTGATGCTGGCATGGACATGCACATGCATGGGCCAGATTTTATCGAGCCAATCATTGAACTGGTTAAAGAAGGAAGATTAACAGAAGAACGAATCGATCAAAGCGTGCGTAGGTTGCTGGAAGCAAAGTTTAAACTGGGCTTATTCGAAAAACGTTTTGTAGATACCAAAGAAACAGAAGCTGTTCTATTTAATGCACAACATCAGGCCACGGCGCTTGAGGCCGCTCAAAAATCAATCATCCTGTTAAAGAACGAAAATATTTTACCCATACAGAAAGGGCAATACAAACGCATATTTGTAACCGGGCCAAATGCTAATAACGAAACCATTTTAGGTGACTGGACCTGGCCACAGCCACAAGATAATTTCACAACAGTACTGGAAGGACTGCAACAAGCCGATGCTGATTGTGCCTTCGACTTCCTCGATGTGGGAAGCGATTTAAGAAACATGTCGGCAAGCGATGTGAAAACAGCTTATCACCGTGCTAAAAAGGCCGAATTAGCGATAGTTGTGGTTGGCGAAAATTCTTTCCGATGGAATTGGAGCAATAAAACTTGTGGTGAAAACTCAGGGCGTTCAAGTATCGAATTATTCGGACTTCAGCAAGAAGTGGTTGAGAGCGTATATCGTTCGGGGACACCTACTATTGTGGTTTTTGTTAATGGACGTCCTTTAGGAACAGAGTGGATTGCCGACAACATTCCGGCTATTATTGAAGCCTGGGAGCCAGGTTGCAAAGGAGGCGAGGCCTTAGCTCAAATTATTTATGGAGAGGTGAATCCATCGGCCAAATTGCCAATCACCATACCAAGAAGCGTTGGACATCAACTGGCTGTTTATAACCACAAACCAACACATTATTTTCATAAGTATGTTGATTCCGAGTCAACGCCATTGTTTCCTTTTGGTCACGGTTTAAGTTATGCGTCATTCGAATACAACAATTTAAAGTTGGATAAGCAAGTAATAGCCAGCAATGAGACTTTAACACTGAATGTTGAGGTAAGCAATACATCTGAACGTGATGGGGTAGAGGTTGTGCAGTTATACCTGAATGATAAGTACTGCCCAATTACAAGACCAGTTAAAGAGTTGAAAGCTTACAAGCGTATTTCATTAAAAGGCGGTGAAACTAAAAAAGTTTCGTTTACAATTACACCCGACATGTTAGAATATTTAGATGCAGGTTTTAAACCAACCATTGATGCCGGGGAATTTGTAGCAATGGTAGGCGCATCATCTGCTGATAAGGATCTATTGAAGGTATCGTTTTCTGTTAAATAAATTATTCAGGATGGGCAGACGATTGGTTTCCCATTCTTTTAATCTTAACAGCTTAAAATATAATATTAGTATTAAAATAATTCTGGAAATATGTATAAGTCGTTCGTTTACATCACAGCTATACTAGTAATCATAAGCACTTGTTTTTTTACAGCTCATGCTCAACATTTGAACCAATATGCCTACCAGCCTCAATCGGTTAAACATGTATTTCTACCTGCCGAATTAGCTAATGCCGAATTTAAAGTATTAGACGAGAAGGGCGATGAGGTATTGCTTTCTAAAACAGGTAAAGCTAAGGCATGGGAATATTCCGGAACAAAGGTGACCGTGGCAGATGTCAGTGAATTGAATAGCAATGGTAAGTATCAATTAGTGATGGCTGATCTTCAACAGGAGATTGAATTTGTAATTGACAATAAAGCCTATAATAAAGTAGGTATTGACTTGTTAAAATCTTATTACATGGCCAGGGCCAGTGAACCAATACTTGAGAAACATGCGGGAATTTATGCGCGTGAAGCAGGTCATCCGGATGATAAAGTAATTATACATGCTTCTGCAGCAAGTAGCAAGCGTCCTGAGCAAAGTACTATTGTATCTCCTGGAGGCTGGTACGATGCAGGAGATTACGGGAAGTATATTGTCAATTCAAGTATTACCACCTACACCTTGTTACATGCCTATGAACTTTTTTCTGAACATTTAAAAACGGTAAATAGCAACATTCCTGAATCAGGTAATAATACAGCGGATATACTGGATGAGACATTGGTTAATCTAAAATGGATGTTGACCATGCAAGATTCCAATGATGGGGGAGTGTATCACAAGCTGACCACTAAGTCCTTTTGCGGAATGATTATGCCTGTAAAAGATAAGGCTGACAGATATGTGGTGATGAAAACAACGGCTGCTACGCTTGATTTTGCAGCTACCATGTCAAAAGCAGCACGCATTTTAAAGAATGAAAATAAGGAACTTAAGCAGTTGTCGGAGAAATGTGTTAAGGCTGCTGAAATGGCCTGGAACTGGTGTAAAGCTAATCCTGCAGTCTTGTATGTTCAACCAAAGGATATTAAAACCGGTCAGTATGATGATAAACATATCACTGACGAATGGTTTTGGGCGGCTTCAGAATTATACCTGACGACAGGTGATAAGAAGTATAAGAAACACATCAACTTTGAGGAGCAACAATTTATGCGTCCGGAGTGGCGACGTGTTAACAGCCTTGCCTTGTTAAGCATTTTGGCAGATAAAGACAGTGCTGACGATTTGCATGTTAAGAAAGCAGAGAAACATATTACAAGAATTGCCGATAAATTATTCGGCCAATATGATAATTCAGCATATAAAATTTCAATCGTCAAATTTCCATGGGGAAGTAATGGTGAAGTGATGAATGACGGTATGTTATTGATCAATGCTTACCTGATAAGCGGTGATAAAAAATACCTTCAAGTAGCCGATGCATGTGTGTCATATGTATTAGGAGCTAATCCATTAGATAAATGCTTTATAAGTGGTTATGGAAAAAATAGAGTGATGTTCTTGCATGACAGACGCTGTGAGGCTGATGGCATAGAAGCACCTATTCCCGGATTGCTTTCTGGAGGACCAACGAATACAGTACAGGGTGACTGTGGTGAAGAAACCTATGGTACAAAACTACCTGCTATGAGTTATGTCGATAAAGTTTGTAGTTATTCAACCAATGAGGTGGCTATTAATTGGAATGCTCCAGCTGTATTTGTTGTATTAGGTCTCGATGCTATTTATTCAAACCAATAAGTAATGAAGAAGAACTTTGTAATTATATTTTTGGCGATCTTTCAGTTAGCAACTACAGCTTGTAATCAGCATAAAAAAGAAGAGTCACGACCCAATATTGTGTTCTTTGTGGCTGATGATATGACGCGCGATATGTTTAATTTCCTGCCTGAAGGTAAAGGGAAAAACCTGACGCCGAATCTGGATATGTTAGCTAATGAGGGAGTGATCATGATGGGACAACATGTGAGTGCTACCGTGTGTACACCAAGTCGTTTCAATGTGTTAACAGGCAAATATGCCAGTAGAGCCACTAACCCTGAATTTCTTAAACAAGTTAAGAAAAATGATAATCAGCGTGTGGTTGAATGGAATACGCACATCATGCCGGGTGAGGCAAACATGGCAAGTATACTTCAGAGCGAAGGCTATTTTACCGGTGCTACCGGAAAAAATCATGTCTACGAAGTAGAAGCTTGGAAAAAAGTGCCTTTAACGGCCGATACCAGTGATTACAGGGTATTGGAACAGCAGCGTAATAACTACAAACTAACCCAAGAGGCATATTTGAAAAATGGTTTCGATTATGCTGAAGGTTTGTATTATGAAAATCCGGATTTCAATGGGCCTATGAGCATTGCAGTGCATAACCTGGATTGGTCAGCAGAGGCAGCAATCAATTTTATTGAACAAACCAATGACGATCCTTTCTTTTTGTATTTTGCAACCACATTGCCGCATGGGCCAACTGCTGCCAATCGTTCGTGGAATGCCGATCGACACATTATTCCAACTGGGAGATTAGATAAAGTGCCAGATGTTTTACCGAAGCAATCGACCATCCCAACGCGTTTGAAAAAAGCGGATTTGCCGGTTAATAATAAAACAGCCAATATACTGTGGATGGATGATGCTCTTGGTGCACTGATTCAATCATTGAAAGAGCAAGGAAAGTTCGACAATACCATCATTTTCTTTTTTAACGATCATGGGCAATATGCCAAAGGATCGGTTTACCAGGGAGCAACTGCTAATCCAAGTGTGATATGGAAGAGTGGAGGATTTAAGGGTGGAAGTGTTAGTGATAAGTTGGTGTCGAACGTTGACTTTTTACCGACCATCATGGATATGGTCAATGCCAGCACTGATATGAAAGAAATGGATGGCAAAAGCTTTTTGAATGAGTTAGAAGGAAAGAAAAGCAACATGCATGAATCCATGTATTTTGAAATTGGATACACCCGAGGTGTTAGGAAAGGAAAATACAAGTACATCGCTTTAAGATATCCGCAATGGGTGAAGGATATCACCGATGAAGAGCGTGTTGAAATTCTGGAAGCTTATAATAAGAAGTTAGCCATCAGAGGCAAAGAGCCAAATAATACGGATCCTACCTTACCTTTTGGCCATGTACAGATAATACCAGGTGGAGGTGATGCTGAATTTCCAGCTTCACAACGTTATCCATCTTATGCAATGGCTGATCAGCTCTATGATTTAGAGGCTGATCCAGGTGAGCAAAATAACCTGGCTGGTTCAGAAGAGTATCAAAAGGTTTTGCAGGAAATGCAGGATGAGTTAAAAAAACACATCAGGAATATTCCTGGAAATTTTGGTGAGTTAAAAACAGACTAAGTACATAGCCATAAAAAAATGGGTAATTTGATATACAGAGTAGGTTTGCTAGGTTTTTTAATCACCTTGTTATTATCGTGTAACAAGGTGGCTGAAAAACCAAATGTCTTGCTTTTGTACATGGATGACTTAAGGCCTGAGTTGGCTTGTTATGGACAAGAGCATATTCAATCACCTAATATTGATGCCCTGGCAGCCAAAGGTGTACAGTTTAACAATGCCTATTGTAATGTAGCCGTGTGTGGTGCCTCACGTGCTAGTATGCTTACTGGTTTGCGGCCAACTCAACATCGGTTTCGAGATTATAAAACATTCGTTCAGAATGATGCAGCCGGGGTAATAACATTGCCTCAATTATTTAAGCAAAATGGCTATACAACCATCTCTAATGGTAAAATATATCATCATCTGGATGATCGCATGAGTGATTGGGATGAAGTGTGGCGCCCTTATGCTTTTGATGAAAACCCTGAAGGACTAAAGCCCACTGATTGGTGGGAATCATTATGGCGCGATTACCTCAATGCTGATAATGCCGGAATATATAAAGCTACCAATCGTGGTCCTGCATTTGAAAAAGCTGATGTGCCTGATTCAGCATATATTGATGGCTTGATGACAAAAAAAGTACTTAAGGACTTAGAAAAGTTAAAGGATACTCATCAACCATTTTTATTAACTGCAGGATTTATAAGTCCCCATTTACCTTTCAATGCGCCGGCACGTCATTGGGAAAATTATAAGCGGACAGAGGTAAATCAACCGCTAAATAATAAGGCAGCTGCTTCTGAACCTGAGGCTTTGCGTTTTGCATCACATGAGCTGAGGCAGTATACAGGTATTCCTCCACTAGATGAGAGACTGAACGATGAAATGGCCATCTCACTAATTCATGGGTATTATGCCACTGTTAGTTATGTTGATGCATTAATTGGTCAAATACTACTTAAACTCGAGGAGTTAGAGTTGGATAAAAATACCATTGTTGTGTTGGTAGCCGACCATGGATTTAATTTGCAGGAACACGGGCAGTGGGGGAAATGGACCTACCATTTAACATCAACACAAGTGCCATTGATTATTGCATCGCCAACAATTAACGGCAATGGCAATACACAGGCTTTGGTTGAGTTGGTTGATCTGTATCCAACTCTGGTAGAACTCTGCCAATTAGATAATGCACCTGAGCAATTGGATGGTACCAGTATGCTTCCCTTGCTTAAAGATCACGGTTTGGAAGGAAAGGATTATGTTTTGATTAATAACCGAAATGCCTATACAATTAAAACATTACAGTATAGTTATACCGAGCTTCTGAGTGTCAATAACAATGAGGTAATTGCCCGGGCTTTATACGATCATTCACTGGATAGTAAAGAAGAAGTGAATGTGGCAGAGCAGGCTGCATATACCCATGTTGTTGATCGTTTACATGCAATATTGCATAGTGATTTTCAATACAATATAGCATTGGAGCACGACGGCTTAGAGGATTAAAAAAAATAGAATAAAAGAAATATACAACGATATGAAGAAATGGATTTCCTTAATTGTTCTAACGATTGCGTTTAATTTAAATGCACAAGAGCGCCCCAATGTATTGTTTATCGCTATTGACGACATGAAACCTTTAACAGGTAGTTATGGAGCTGATTTTATGGTGACTCCGCACATGGATGAATTAGCAAACTCAGGCGTAATATTTACCAATGCACATTGTCAGCAAGCGGTGTGTGGACCATCACGAGCCAGCATAATGACCGGGATGCGACCTGACTATACGGGTGTATGGGATTTAAAAACACGCATGCGCGATGTCAATCCTGATATATTGGCCATGCCCGAATTTTTTAAAAATAATGGATACGAAACGGTGGCAGTAGGTAAAATCTATGATCCTCGTTGTGTTGATAAGGAATACGATAAGCCATCCTGGAGTATCCCTTATAAAGAAAGTTCGAAATATATTTACCCTGCAGAATATGGCGAACCTGGCTTGTCGTATTATGCCTTAAAAGACCGTAAAGAAAAGGTACACGCTTTGGAAGCCGAGGCTCGTAAGAAAGGTGTTAACGTGCACAAATACGTATCAGATCGTTTTAAACCATCGGTTGAAATGGCTGATGTGCCCGATGAGGCCTATATTGATGGGCAGATCGCCAACAATGCGATTAAATACATTGATCAGTTTTCAAAGGAAAAGAGCAAACCCTTCTTTTTAGGAGTAGGTTTTAAACGACCTCATTTACCATTTGCTGCCCCTACCAAGTATTGGGAGTTATATAAGCGCGATGAAATAGAATTAGCGAAGTATCCATATCCGGTTAAGGATGGAGTTAATATGGCGTATCACAATTCAGGTGAGCTACAGAGCTATACCGATATTCCTCCATTGAGTTCGTTTACTGATATAAATACAATGGAGTTGCCTGATGATAAGCAGAAGGAACTAATCCATGGGTACTATGCAGCTATCTCCTACATTGATGCGCAAGTGGGTAAAGTGATGGCCAAGTTAAAAGAAACAGGTCTGGATAAGAATACAGTGGTGGTGCTTTGGGGTGATCATGGCTGGCATTTGGGCGATCATTCAATGTGGTGCAAGCACTCTAATTTTGAGCAGGCAACGCGCGTGCCTTTAATTATAACTGCGCCAGGTTTTGAGGCCGGTACTTATGCCCACCCTGCTGAGTTTATTGATGTTTTCCCAACCTTATGCGAATTATCAGGCCTTAAAACACCTAGTCAATTACAAGGGCTTAGTTTGGTTCCTGCCTTTAAGGATAATGATGAAATGGTAAAACCAGTAGCGGTAAGTCAATTCAACCGAGGTAAGAAAAAAGGATATTCCATCCGAAGCGATCGTTTTCGATTAACCCTATGGATGAAGGATGGTTGGAATACCTCTAAACCATTAAGAGGTGATGAAATTGTTGCCGGTGAATTATATGATTACCAGATGGATGAATTGGAGACAACTAATTTATACAACAAGGCTAAATATGAAACCGTTAAGAGGCAGTTGGTACAGGTATTTATTGACTTTGTGATACAGCAAAACAGCGAATTAAAAACTTCTTCTACCTCATCAGCAACAGAAAATAAGTCGAAGGTGGAAAATAAATCCACTATTGGAAATAAACCCACTATTGAAATAGGAACTACTTTTGACGATAACTGGGGAACGATTGAGCGTAAAGGAGCCAAAGCTGATTTCACCATCGAGAATGAGGTTTTAGTAGCCAATGTTGAGGCGCTGGGAGAAAATTCATGGGACTTACAGATGAAATACAAAAAGGGTTTGGAATTAAAGGCAGGCACCACATTGGTATTGAAGCTGTATAGTAAAGGGCCGGAGATGAAAATCAACCTTGGTCCCGTAGACAACTATCGCATCACAAGAAAACTACCTGCCAGCAACGGCAAAAAGGAGCAAATAATAAGGTTTACAGTCGAGAAGGATGGCACCTATCCAGTAAAATTATCATTTACAGGCACAGGAGAGTATCACATATGGGGACTAAGAACTGAGATTAAATAAATATAAACCTCGCATAAAAAGATAAGCATGAGACATTATTTCTATCCCATATTGATGCTAGCAGTTGCCATATTGAGTAGTTGCAAACCTAATTGTTCGAAAGAAGAGACTAGTGAAACCAATCTTCAATTAGAAACACTTAAAGATGGCAAGCAAAGGCGGAATGTCATTTTTATCCTAACCGATGACCATCGTTATGATTATATGGGATTTACCGGTAAAGTACCTTGGTTAGAAACGCCAGAAATGGATAAATTGGCCAGTGAAGGGGCTTATATGAAAAATGCCTTCGTCACTACTTCTTTATGTTCCCCTAGTAGAGCAAGTATCCTTACCGGGCAATACTCACATGTACACACATTGGTTGATAACCATGCACCCGATCCTGGAAATCTTATTTATTTTCCACAATATCTGCAGAAAGCCGGTTACCAGACAGGTTTCTTTGGGAAATGGCACATGGGTGATGAGCATGATGATCCACGTCCGGGATTTGACCATTGGGAAAGCTTTAAGGGACAAGGCGATTACTATGCGCCTAATTTAAATATTAATGGTGAACGAGTTCAGTACGATGACGATACTTATGTCACTGACTTATTGACCGAACACGCCTTAGAGTGGTTGGATGAGCGTGATCAAGAAAAACCATTTTTCATGTATTTGTCGCATAAGGCGGTGCATGCCTTATTTAAGCCAGCCAAACGACATGATGGTGTTTATGATGGAAAAACGATTGAAAAGCCTTCAACCTATACACAGACCATTGGTGAAGAGTATAAAGACCTGAAATGGCCTGAGTGGGTTAAACAGCAACGTCATAGCTGGCACGGAGTTGATTATATGTACCATGGTACGAATGGCACTTTCGATGGCAATCTTCAGAAATATTGTGAGACATTGCTCGGCGTTGACGAAAGTATTGGTTCGGTGATGGGTTGGTTAAGAGAAAATGGATTAGACGAATCAACCTTAGTGATTTATATGGGTGATAATGGCTTTAGTTGGGGTGAACATGGTTTGATCGATAAACGTCACTTCTACGAGGAATCAGTTAAAGTGCCAATGTTGGTGCGTTGTCCTGAAATTTTTAAAGGGGGAAAAAACATAGAGCGTATGGTGCAAAATGTGGACGTGGCACCAACGATTCTTGAAGTAGCCGGATTAAAGAAACCGGATTATATGCCTGGAAAGTCATTTGTTCAGTTGCTTCAGGGGGATGAAACCGATTGGAGAACACGTGTTTATTATGAGTATTTCTGGGAGTATGATTTCCCAATGACACCAACCGTATTTGGTGTTCGTACCGACCAGTATAAGTACATGCGTTACCAGGGTATCTGGGATCAGAACGAATTATATGATATTATTAACGATCCTGAGGAGAAATACAATCTGATGGGTAATCCAGAGTATGCTGAGGTAGCTAAACAGTTGGCTTCTGATTTATATGGTTGGTTGGAAGAAACTCAGGGAATGAATATTCCATTAAAACGTACCGTGAAGAATCCTTATGGCGATTATCGTCATTCAGATCAGTATTAATGAAAATCATGCTGCATTGATACAATGCAATTTTAAGATAATAATCTAGGAAGTGGGGGTGGAGGTTGCTTCATCCCCATTTTTGTAAATGAAAAACTCTATGAACAAGCTCATTTCACTTTTTCTGGTAAGCTGCTTCTTATTAATGACAGAAATAACAGCGAACACGCCTGATTCTCAGGAAAAACAACCAAATATATTATTTTTTCTGGTGGATGATATGGGGTGGATGGATGTGGCCTATAATGGTTCATCAGTCTACGAAACACCGAATATTGACAAATTGGCGACTGAGAGTATCCAATTTACCAATGCATATGTTACTCATCCTCGTTGCGTGCCTTCGCGTTATTCCATATTAACAGGCAAGTACCCCGCTCGTATTAAAAGGCCAGGGCCGGGTAAAATGAAGCTGGAGGAATTCACCATTGCTGAAGCGCTAAAAGAGACGGGATATGCTACTTTCTTTACCGGTAAATGGCATTTAAGTATGGGTGGGCCAAGCATGCCCGATAATCAAGGGTTTGATGTAAACATAGGAGGGGGTAAAGCAGGTGCTCCTATTTCCTATTTTTATCCTTATAATGAACCGCCACATCACCAGTTTACCATACCCATAGTTGGTCTCGAAGAGGGAGAAGAAGGGGAGTATTTGAGTGATCGTTTAACC
This sequence comes from Carboxylicivirga marina, assembly GCF_016612505.1. Lineage (GTDB taxonomy): Bacteria > Bacteroidota > Bacteroidia > Bacteroidales > Marinilabiliaceae > Carboxylicivirga > Carboxylicivirga marina. Next base: position 38,761 of record NZ_JAENRR010000029.1, on the reverse strand, counting down.
CACGAAACCATAAACTGTATTGAAAAGCACGTAGATGCTATGCCAGATGTGCCTTTTTTTGCCATGCTTTCTCATTATGCTGTGCATGAGCCAATCGAAGCAAAGGACGAAGATGTGAACTACTATCAGCGCAAGATTGAGAAACATACATTTGAACATCCGGAATATATAAAGGAAAGCCATGGCTTAAGCAAAATGCGTCAGGATAATGCGACATATGCCGGCATGGTCAAGAGTGTTGATGAGAGTCTTCAGCAAGTCATGCTTGCATTGGAGGAAATGAATATCGCTGATAATACCATTATCGTTTTCTTTTCGGATAATGGAGGCTTGTCCAATACAGGCACTGAAGAGCGATTGTTGGCCACATCGAATTATCCCTTACGAGCAGGTAAGGGGCATTTATATGAAGGAGGAGTGCGTGTTCCATTGTTGATAAAATGGCCCCAAAAACAGAAACGGGGAACAAGCAGTGATGTTGTGATAACGGGTGCCGACTTGTACCCCACATTGTTGGAAATGGTGGGTGCAGATCTACAACCACAGCAACATTTAGATGGAGTCAGCTTTAAATCTTTATTCGATAATGAACCTAACCCGGTTCCTGATCGTTCAATTTTTTGGCATAATGCCATGGCACGACCAGCACGTACTGGCGATTACTACAGCTCTGCAGTGCGTAAGGGTCCTTACAAACTTATCGACTTTTATAAAAAAGGGTACATGGAATTGTATAACCTGGAAAACGATCCCCAGGAAGAAAATAACCTGATTGAGACGCACGCATATATTGCCGATTCATTAAAAAAAGAAATTATTGATTGGCGGGTGTCCGTAGATGCTTATTTCAAGCCAGATAATAAAAAGAGCAAATGGGATTAGCTGTGAAAGGAATGTTTATAGGCTGCTTCAGAGTAGATATTTATAATCAATTGAGCAACGGAATTAGGCATTGAAAAAATGTAAAAGTATGAGAATGAAAAATATTAAAGTAGTATTGCTTTTGCTTGTTTTTGGCATTAGTATGCCATCACAAGCAGGTGTATTATCGAAGAAACGAAACGTCCTATTTATTGCGGTAGATGATTTAAAACCCATCGGTGGATTGTATGGGGATAAAACAATTTATACTCCCCATCTTGATAAACTGGCTCAAACAGGATTTGTTTTTGATAATAACCATTGTCAGCAAGCTGTTTGTGCCCCAACGCGGGCTAGTATCTTAACTGGTAAACGCCCGGATTATACCCAGATATGGGACTTAAAAACATTTATTCGCGATAAGCAGCCAGACATTGTGACTTTACCACAGTATTTTCATTCCAAAGGCTATCAGACAGCTGCTATTGGAAAAGTGTTTGATAAACGATCGGTGGATGAGAAGCATGATTCCTTATCATGGTCAATACCCTATTTGGAAGCGGAAGGCTCAAGTGTAGTTGGAGGGGGATACATGAAAGAAACAAGAAGGGTATCAACTGAGTGTGCTGATGTGGCTGATTCCACAACTATGGACGGTCGAATGGCACTGGATGGAATTGAGTTAATGCGACAACTGGCTTCTGATGATGAACCTTTTTTTCTGGCTGTGGGCTTTCATAAACCTCATTTGCCTTTTGCTGCACCTAAAAAATATTGGGACTTATATGACCGCAGCAAAATAAAAACAGCTTCATTTACCGAAAAAGCCGAAGGTTCACCGGACTATGCTTATCAACCAGGCTGGGAAGTACGCAGCCAGTATGAAGATGTGCCAAAGGACTTTGATGTGCCAATTTCCATTGAAAAGCAAAAGGAACTGATACATGGATACTATGCCTGTGTTTCTTTTATCGATAAACAGATAGGCCTGGTAATTGATGAATTAGATAAATTAGGTATACGTGAGAACACCCTAATCGTTGTGTGGGGTGATCATGGCTGGCACCTGGGTGATCATAATATGTGGTGCAAGCACACCAATTTTGAACAGGCTACCCGCTCACCCCTTGTTATCGCTTTGGACGATAAGTATGTCGGAACAACCAATGCTCCAACTGAATTTGTTGATGTGTTTCCTACCATCTGTGATTTAGCCAATGTTAAAACACCAAATTACATCGATGGACTTAGTTTAGAGCCCATAATGAATGGAGATAGAACTGAGGTGAAACCCATGGCAGTTAGTCAATTTACCAGATGGCCTGATCGTATGGGTTACACTTTCCGGGATACGCGTTACAGATACACTGTTTGGATGTCAGAGCATTTCCGTTCGGGGCAAGTTTATGATGCTTCACTAATTGATGATGAAGAGCTTTATGACTATCAGAAGGATCCTCTGGAAACTAAAAACCTGATAGGAGATGCTGTCTATTCTGAGGTAAGAAAGTCAATGGTGGAAAAGTCAAAAGTGTTCTTTAATGAAGCTGTAGAAAAGAAAAAATAGACCTGAATTGATGCACAAACATATATACATACTATTAGGATTACTGTCTTTCATTGACGTATTTGGTCAATTTCAGTCAATACAACCCTATTCAATTGAAACGCGTAGTACCGGAAGGTATTTAAATGCCAATACCTCGGCTAATTCAAAATTTGTTTACAACAGAGCAAAAAGCGAATGGCATATATTAGATAATGGAGATGAAACATTCCGTATTGTAAATATTGCAAGTAATGAGGTTTTAGCTGTTAAAAATGCTTCACTTTTGGCAGATGAAAAGGTTTTAACAGAACCCTGGAGTACACAGGAACATCAAAAATGGACCTTGATAAAAACGGATGGTTTTTATCGCATCCTAAATGTCAAATCAGGATTAGCCTTGTCAGCCATTGATGAAGTGCCAGCAGTAATAGACCCTAACCCGGATGTGGCGTATTATAATTTTTACAGTTCAGTAGGAGCTGGCGTGCAGCAAAGTTATGTAGCTAAGGAAGCACAGCAATTCCATATTGCCCCCATCAAAGATAGTTATCAGGAGGCATTAGTAGTACCTCAGTTAGGTTGGAAGCCACATCACAAAAAAGAAGCTTTGCTTATATCCAATACAGAACTGGGGGCGCCCACTTTTAATGTTGTTGATGCACATTCTCAAACATCGGTACTGACCGGTACCATGACCAAATGGACTGCTACCTCTACCTGGGGGCAATACTACTATGTGGCCGATGTAAGTGGATTAAGTACCGAAGGTCATTATCAAATTCAGGCCAATGGCTTGGTCACCAATATGCTTATAGGGAATGATATTTATTTTGAGATTAAGTATAATAAAGGCGGAACACTTAGGTATAGCGATTTTTTTAACGGATTTTGGAAATACAATCACTTTTATCCTGAGACGCAAACCATCAACGAGGCAACTGTTTTTGATAATAATGGCACTGAGGAATTTACGGTGACAGGCACGTATGATGTACCTCCATATGGATGGTTTGATGCCCATTCACGGGATTCAAAGATGGGTCGAACCGCCAAGGCCATTGCCGATATGTGCCTGGGGCATTTCCATACAACTAATTTGGATGATAAACTGGCTCTTGAGGATGAGATTAAATATGGTTTAGAGCATATTTTTCGCACACATAACAAGGACGGGAGTTGGCCTGCCGGAAGGATTCGAGAAACGACACCTCCTCGCATATATTATTATTGGGTTACCAATGTGGATGCCTATAACTCAGCCCGTATTGCTAAGGCTTTGGCGCTGGCCTATCAGGTTTTTAAAGATTCTGAACCCGACATAGCGGCAGAGGCTTTGTCAACCGCTGAATTAGCCTGGGATTTTGTCATTAACAATGAACTTTTGGTTGACGAAAATATCGGTAAAAGCTTTAAAGGACAATCCGTTGATTTATTGGGAGCAGCCGTTGAAATGGCTTATGCTACCGGAGAAACGAAGTACTTTAATAAGGCCGATGAGATGTTTAATGCGGCTAAATTTAAGAATGGTATTTTTACAAAAGAAGACGGCACAAAATGGCCTTCAGAAACAGGGAATACCTATGCAGAGCTGGATAATGGCTCTATCCCTTCATTATGCCGCTATTACAACATTGCGCGCACCCAAGGTATGCGTGAGCGTGTGACCTGGGTGATGGAAACCTTTTTGGATTTCTGGTCTGCCAAACCTATGAGTCCGTTTGGTTTCCCGCAACATCCAATTGACAGAACAACGGATTTTGGTAATACTATTCAAGTAGCCCGGCTGGCCTATAATATGCTTGGGTATGCTGATTACCTAAATAATGAAAAGGCCTTTGAAATAGCTCTTGCGGCATTTAACCATTTGACAGGATATAACCCTTATGCGACTTCATACATTGTTGGTTTAGGGGATGAAACCATCACGCCATCGGTTAATTTTTTCAAGCGTTCATATGAAGATGGACTTGGTGCGATTCTACCGGGTTTTACAAATGATGGGACAAGTTTTATTCAGAGCTTCGAAAAATACCAGACTGGCGAGAGTGTGGTGCCCATTTCAAGTACGCTGTTTTACATGTTGAGCCGTTTTAATAGTTATTCAGATATCGTTTCAGAGCCTGAAGCTCCTCTTGATGGTGATTTAAAAATTAATGAAGTGAACAGCCATGCCACACCCAATGCCTCTTTTGTAGAGATTTACAATACAAGCAATAAAACCATCAGTCTTGAAAATATTTATTTGGAGCATTATAATACAAGTGCTAGTTATCCTGGTTATAATGGACGCAAGCTAATGAGCGGAACGATCGAGCCATATGGTTATGTAATTGTCACCCGTGATTTGACTGACTTTGAAGATGCACATGGCATATCAGCCGATTTTAGCCATGGAGGTATACATCTTAATACTAATACTATCGGTTTGGTTTTACGACATGGTAGTTTAGGTACACTCGATCAATTTAGTGATGTGACTACGTCGACTACTGCTTTTGGGGATGATCACCTTTATGTTCGTAATGGCTATAATAATGATGGGACCGATTTGTCGATTCACTGGATAGACAAAGGTACGCAACAAAGCGGAACACCTAAGGCTTATAATGGAGATATATCTCTATCAATACCTCACACAGACAATAGTCTGGAAGTTCGTGCATATCCCAATCCTTTTTCACATTCTTTTTCAATTGCCACAACCTATGACTTGGGTAATGTAGAGATTATCGTGCGCTCCTTAAGTGGAAAATTAATAAAGCATTTAAAACAGGTTTCTCCTCAGGGACTTCAACTTGGAACAGATCTAAGTGCTGGTGTGTATCTGGTGGAAGTAGTGCATAAGGATTATCGAAAAATAATGAAGGTGGTGAAACGGTAGTAAATTTAAAATGACTCTATGAAAAAACTGTTGAAGAATAAAATGCTTTGGCTTCATTTATTATTAATGACTGTTTCCATTTCAGGGTATACTCAGGTTCAGCTTCATCTCAATACTGATTTTATGCGGTCTGAGCAATTAACAATGGGGTATAATGGGCGCTCAACAGAAGGGCCATCATGGACCGATGAAGCATTTCTGTCATTGGTGAGTGAATCGCAAGCTGGTGTAATTCGGTATCCGGCAGGTACACAAGCTAACTATTGGGATTGGCGCACCGGAACCTTTATCGAAGGAACAAAAAGTGGCGGCAAAACGCCCTTTACCATTCCCATGGTGGTCAATGGAATTGATGAGGGGGTTAAATTAATTTATGTGGTCAATATGGCAAGGCCAACACCCATCACAGGTGTTTCATATGAAGCCGATGAAGCCACTTTGATAAGTGAAAATACTTTGCTGCTAAAGGTTGATGATATGTTGGCAGCTCTTCAAGCCTTTCAGCAGGCCGGGCAGCTACCCGAAGTGGTTGAGCTGGGGAATGAGTTTTACTTTGACAATGAACATGCCGCTATCTATGCTGCCAATCCGGAATTGTATCTTCAGCATTCGAAGGTAATCTGTCAACATATCAGGCAGGTATATCCAGATATGAAAATACTGATGATTACAACGAAAGGAGGAAGCTCATCAAGAGATAATTGGAATAATACAATTTTTAATGGCTTGAAAAATGAATCCGAATTAGCAGGTATGATACATGGAGTGGTGCAACACCATTATTTAAGCACTTACTATGGAGATCAAACAGCTGTGACGAATGTGCAAACAGCAAAAATAGCTATTGCCGAAGGGATTCAATATCCTCTTGAAAAATCAGATGATTATGCCATGGTGCCTGATGACTTCGAGTTGTGGTTGACCGAATATGGCGCAACGAAAGATAACACCCCAGGCTCATGGGCATCAGGATTGAGAGCTGCAGCTTATACCATGCAATGGCTTAAATTGGGTGAGAAAATCACTAACCTGATGTATCATCATGTCACCAATCATCCGGATGTTATTAACAAGGATCAAATGGAAGCAGGGCCTGTTGCTATTGCCTTAGCTTATCTTTATCAGGCTGCCGATGAGTGTCTTTATCGGCGTTCGGTTGATATATCAAATAATCCAGAGGCTGTTGCAGGTGTAGGTGCCATTCAGGGTCTGCAATTTATTAATCAAAACAGTGAGCAGCTGGTACTCCTGAATATTCATGAACATGCAGTTACGAATGTTGATATTCGGCACTTGTTGTCAGATGAAACAGCAGAAATTAATCAGCTTACGTGCAGCAATGTGTATGATTCACCAGTTTTTGAAGGAAGCGGTATATCGAAGAATACTTTTACGGCCAATCAGCAAATTGATTTACCTCCTTTTTCTTTGACTGTTATTAAAGTAAATAAGGTTTTTACAAGCGTTGATGAGTTAAAGAATGATGAATCACTGACCAGTACATATTTCGATAAGACCTTGGGGCATTTAGAGGTGAAAATAAATAAGCCATTCTCCAATGCATCAATACAACTATGGGATTTGAATGGAAAACTTTGTTTTGAGAATAAAGTTACATCAACTAAACAAAGATATTTGCTTGATACACCTCCTGGTATTTATGTTTGCCAGATGAATGTTGATAGTGATATTCAGTCGTTTAAGTTGCTGATTGATTAGGGGATAGAATAGGATTGATAAAATATTAGCCATGAATCGACTTATAATATTTACTGTATTTCTTTTAAGTCTATACAATGTTTTTGCAGCAGACGGAACAAATACAAAGCAAAAAACAATCTACCTGACAATAGATGACGGACCATCTGGAGCATTAACAAAACAATTTCTGGAGTTATTTGACCAATACAATGTGAAAGCTACATTTTACCATATGGGGAAGAAAGCTGAGCTTCAAATCGCTCTTTGTAAAAAAGTTCTAAGCAAAGGGCACCAGGTTGGAAATCATGGATTGACGCATAAGGATTTAACGGAATTATCAGAAGCAGATGTGAGGGAAGAGTTAATCACTTTTCAGAATTTGTACAAACAGCAACTCAACTATGAGCCCTCAACCTTTAGAGCACCATTTTTAAAAAGTAATATCTTTATAGATGAATTAGTGGATAGCCTTGGAATGACCAGCTATAAAATTAATGCTTATGCTCGGGATGCTAAACCAGAGGTGGAAGTTGAAATGATTGTTGACAATTTAAGTGACTTGCATGGAGATAAGCTTGTCATTTTATGTCATGAACGAACTCACACCTTAGAAGCATTAAAACATTTGATACCGATTTGGAAAGGCATGGGTTATAGTTTTGAAGCACTTAGAGCTGATGGTTAATAGTTAAGGATTGACATCATAAACCAAAGGATTATGAAAACGAATAGATTGGCAACAAGATTGGTTTTAGTTACAGCATGTTTTTTAATGGTATGCTGCGCACCTAAAAAGATTAATCAAGAGGAGCAGCAGATTGAAAAGTTATTGGCCCAAATGACCATTGACGATAAAATAGGTCAAACAGCATTAAGAGGTACGTCAAGTCGAGTAAAAGGGGCATTGTCTGAGGAATTTAAACAAGCCGTTCGTGATGGACAGGTAGGCAGCGTACTCAATGTGATGAATGTTGAATATGTCAAGGAGTTGCAAGGTATCGCTGTTGAAGAGAGTCGATTGGGTATTCCACTTATTTTTGCCCGTGATGTGATTCACGGTTTTAAAACCATCTTCCCCATTCCTATTGGTTTAGCAGCCAGTTGGGATGAGCAAACAGCTTATGACTGTGCCCGGGTTTCAGCCCTTGAGGCTTCATCGCAAGGTATTCGCTGGACTTTTGCTCCCATGCTTGACATTGCTCGTGATAGCCGTTGGGGAAGAGTGGCCGAGTCGCCGGGGGAAGATCCGTATTTAGCATCGATTTTGGCCAAAGCATACATCAGAGGTTTCCAAGGGGATAGTTTATCAGACCCACGCTCTATGGCAGCTTGTGCCAAGCATTTTTTAGCTTATGGAGCGGCCATTGGCGGCCGTGATTACAATTCGGCGGTGATTCATAATGCTGAAATGCAAAACATATATCTACCTCCATTTAAGGCAGCTATAGATGCAGGAGCTGCCACCATCATGTCTTCATTTAATGATGTAAACGGTGTTCCGGCAACAGGAAATAAATTTATCTTACGGGATATACTACGCGACCAGCTGGGCTTTAATGGTTTTGTAGTGAGTGACTGGAATTCGGTAACAGAAATGATACCACATGGCTTTGCAGCCAATGAAAAGGAAGCCGGCAAACTATCCGCCATGGCGGGTTTAGACATGGAAATGACCAGTGCTGCATATCAGAATCATTTAAAGCAACTCATTGAAACTGGAGAGGTGAGTATGGATGTTTTAGATGATATGGTTCGGAATATTTTAAGAGTAAAGATACAATTGGGATTATTTAAAGCTCCATATATACCCGATAATCACCCTGGTCAGATGTATGCCGAAGAAAGTATGAAGGCGGCCTATGATGCCGCAGTGAATAGCTTTGTTCTGCTTAAAAACGATAACAACTTATTGCCATTAAAAGCTGAACAGAAGATTTTATTAACCGGACCTTTAGCCGATGCACCGCATGATCAGTTAGGTACCTGGACCTTTGATGGTGACAAGGCACGGACTGTCACTGTTAAAGATGCTTTTGAACAAAATGCATCTACGCAATTTATCAATGGATTAGAATACAGTCGCGATAACTCAAAGAAACAGTTTCAAGCGACAGTAGCTAAGGCTAAAAAGTCAGATGTGATTGTATTTGTAGGTGGCGAGGAGGCCATCTTGTCGGGCGAGGCACATAGCCGTGCCGATATTCGTTTGCCTGGTGTTCAGGAAGAATTACTCTATGAGCTAAGCCAAACCGGCAAACCAATTGTATTGGTGATTATGGCGGGGCGACCGATTAATATTTCAGCAGTATTGCCTTTTGTTGATGCTGTTATGATGGCCTGGCATCCGGGTACGCTTGGAGGGCCAGCATTGTATGATGTATTGACAGGCAGTAGAGAGCCAGGGGGTAGATTACCTATCACTTGGCCGAAAAGTGCAGGACAGTTACCTATCTATTATAATCAAAAGAATACTGGCCGTCCGGCCGATAAGGAATCGTTCGTTCATATGGATGATATTCCGGTTGGCGCCTGGCAAAGTTCACTTGGGAATAAAAGCCATTATCTGGATGCTGGATTTTTACCAGCCTTTCCTTTTGGTTATGGACTGACCTATACTAGTTTTGATTATTCCAATTTGCTGCTTTCGGATACGACAATGAATGATGCGGGTAATATAAAGATGAATGTTACCCTAACCAATACAGGCAGCCGAAAAGGAACAGAGATAGTACAATTGTACCTGCAGGATCAAACAGCCAGTCTTACTCGGCCTGTAAAGGAGTTGAAGGATTATCAAAAGGTGACTTTGTTAGCTAATGAGTCACGCGTAATTGAATTTAACATCAAGGCTTCACAGCTCACATTCTATAATAACGATAATAAAAAGGTGTTGGAGCCTGGTGTTTTTAACGTCTTTGTTGGAGGAAACTCGCTACATGTACTTTCTGACTCTTTTTGTTTTGAATAGGAAGTTGAGGTTTTTGAAAAAAAATAAAAAATGATTAATGATGAGAAATAGTTATTTATTCACCTTCTTAATAGCAGTATTACTACTAAATATTGGAGAAGTTTTGGCCAAAAAAGGTCCGAATATTTTGTTTATCGAATGCGATGATTTAATGCCTCGCTTTATGAATAAATGTGGGGATGGCTTTGGCATTACACCAAATCTAGACCAATTGGCAAGTGATGGTGTTTATTTTAAGAACTCAGTTTGTCAAGCGCCAATGTGTGCACCTTCCCGAAATGGATTATTAACCAATCTGTATCCTCATGAATTAGGTTTTTACCGTAACGGACATCGAAAATTACTGCCAGAAGATGTATGGACCTTTCCGCAGGTTCTTCAGGAACATGGCTACACTACAGCCTATATTGGAAAAACCCATATGCGACCAAAATCCTTTAAGCAGTCAAAAGAAGAGGCCTTGTTGAGTTATGGTTTTGATTATGCCAAAGCTACAGGTGAGCGTTATCAGTTGTGGAAAAAACTAAACCTCAAAAAGCCGTATGGAAAGCAAGATGTGTTCATTCAATTTCTTAAAGATGAAGGTAAGTATGAGCAGTTTCTGGATGATAACAAACAGGGCGGCTGGTCGTGGTACAGTCATAGCACCATGGATGATGATGTGCATTACCTGGATGGTTACACCACCATGGTAGGTGAAAACTGGTTGGAGACTCAAAAGGATGCTGAAAAACCTTTCTTCTTGTGGTTTAACTTCTGTTTGCCGCACGATCCGTATGATGCACCTACTCAATATCAACAAGCCGCTAAAGCAATTGATATTCCTGCCGCTAAAACCAATAGCTTTGGGCATGAAGTGCCCGAATTATTAACCAAGTACTCGCATGGTAAACTACCCAATGCAGAAAACCTGGCACGCAGGCGTGAAGGGGAAGTAGCTAATGTGATGTTTATGGATAAGATGATTGGGAACCTGGTAGAACAACTAAAAGAAAGTGGCTTGTATGACAATACCGTGATCGTTTTCTTTTCTGATCATTCTATTTTCCTTGGCAACCATGGTATCGACGGTAAGGGTTCTTTGTTTGAAGAGTCGTTGCTGGCATCATTAATTATAAGTTATCCAAAGCATTTTCAAAGAGATGTGGTTTCAGATATGCCAGTTGAATTAATGGATTTAGTGCCGACTGCCTTTGAAATAGCAGGTATTAAAAAGCCTGAGAAAACGGCGCAGAATGGCAAAAGTATTGTGCCTGTATTGTCTGGTAAAATCGAATCCGTGCGTAAGTATGCCATCTCAGAAATATGGCAGGCACAAGCGGTGAGTGGATCGCGCTTTCGTTTAATAGTAACCGAATTAGGCCATGAGTTTTTGTACGATCATGATACTGATCCTTATGAAATGGATAATGTGGCTGAACAACACCCTGAGGTGGTGAAAGAGATGAAAGACTACCTTGAACAATGGAAAGTATCAACGGGTGAGTTTGTTAAACCAAATACCTACTAAACGACATTCTTAGAACCTATTTCTCATGAAAACATTAAGCTTATCATTAATTATAACTCTTAGTTTTTTATTGAGCCATGCTCAGGAAAATACACTAGCAGGTTTTGAAATTCAGAATAACAAACACATGCAATTTGTACGTGATATGGGCGTAGGCTGGAATCTTGGAAATACACTTGATTCTAAAGGGAAAGATGAAACAGCCTGGGCCAATCCTAAAGCCACTAGGGAGCTTATTAATGTTATAAAAGAAAAGGGTTTTAATACGCTAAGAGTGCCGGTGACCTGGCAATACCATATTGGAGATGGTCCTGAATATCAAATTGAGCCAGCTTGGTTACATCGAGTGGAAGAGGTTGTGAATTATGGCTTGGATAATGACATGTACGTGATTATCAATATTCATCATGATGAAGAATGGGTAATCGCGACCTATAAGGAGTGTGAGAGTGTGAAAAAACAACTGAGGCTCGTATGGACACAAATAGCTGAGTATTTTAAGAATTATCCTGAGAAACTCCTATTTGAAACCTTAAATGAAGTAAGGTTGAAGAATACACCTGAAGAGTGGAATGGCGGTAGTGCTGAAAGTCGTGATTGCCTCAATCAATTTCATCAGGTATGCGTGGATGCCATCAGAACTACAGGCAAGAAAAACAAAGATCGTTATCTGATGATATCACCTTATGCGGCTTCATCGATACCAAATGCTTTAAATGATTTTCAATTGCCCGACGATAAAAACCTTATTGTATCGATACATAATTATTACCCTTGGAAGTTGTGCCTCGAAAAAACTCGCAAAGACTGGGGGGCAGATGAGGATAAAGTAGCTTTGGATAGGGAATTGGATAGATTAGTTGAACATTATCTATCAAAAGGTATTCCCGTTATAATGGGAGAGTGGGGTACAGTGAACAATGAAAATATCCGGGATCGCATGCGGCATGCCGAGTATTATACGAAGGCTTGTATAAAAAGAGGTATTTGCCCCATCTGGTGGGATAATGGTTATCCTCATGAGTTTGCTCTAATCAATCGCAAAAATTATCAGTGCTTGTTCCCTGAAATTATTGAGGTAATAATAAATTCTAAACAATAGCACACAATGCGGCTAAGTGAGAAATTTAAGCAAATGCTCTGATTACCTAGACAACGATTTTGTTGTAATGATTACAATTCACTTAGATAAGCTTAAAGGTCATTGTGGAGGATTACAGAGTATTTGACTAATATCATTTACAAGTTTTTATCAGATGAGTCGGTGTTCTAAAGGGTGTGTTAGGGATTGAAAATCAAATCGATATAGAGTTGTATTGTGATTGGTTGTTTGCCTGAATTGTTTGTTAAATTGTGTATGATATAATATTATTTCAATAAAAATGTTTGAAAACCAGATTATTAATTTACTTTTGATGCATTATTATTATTTCAATTAAAGTAAGATGAATAAAGGAAAAGTAAAATTCTTCAATGACTCAAAAGGTTTCGGCTTTATCACTGAAGAGAATGGTAAAGAGCATTTTGTACACGTTACAGGATTAATTGATGAAATCCGTGAAGGTGACGAAGTAGAATTTGATCTACAAGAAGGTAAAAAAGGCCTTAATGCTGTTAATGTGAAAGTAATATAATTACTATATAACTTTTTATTACTGTACTATAAAGGGGAAATCCATTCATGGATTTCCTCTTTTTGTTATAATTACAAATTGAAATTATCACACGTTGATGAAAAGAGTGAGGGAATTTAAGACTTCTTAAAATATTTACTCTCGCTTGTTTTCTGAAAATAACGACTGTCTGCCTGCCCATAATTATCTGATTGATTTATGGTATTAGCTTTGGCTGTATTTTTAGTCGTATCGGGGTCGTCGCTTAAGTAAACAGTACCTTCATCCGGGTCGTTAATGGCTAGTACCTGTCCCAGTTCCTCAGGTAATCCAAGTTCCGAAGCACTCTTCCATTGCCCACAACCAAAAACCGCTATAGTTTCGCCTGCCTCTAATATGCCTTCCTTGTAACGCAATGTTTTGTTAAAGCCCAACATATTCTCACTTTCATAGCCTTTGTTGTTCAGGTAGCGCTCAAGGGCCTGACTGGCATCATTCATAAATCCCGATCTGAATTTTCTATCTTGCACAATGTAGCTTTTGACATGTTTGCTACTTATATAGGCGCATTCGCTGCCATCACGAATAAGGTACTCGCCTGATACTTCTTCCTCGATCAAAGTTTTCCAGCGAGAGTTTTTCCCAGATGAAACCTCCTGTTCAACATGCGCATAATAATACGCACATTTACGGCCTGATAATGGAGCTGTCAACGCTTGGTCCACTAGCTCAACCTGACCGACTATTTTTGCTGTATCGCCATTTCTAAATTGAGAAAGTTTCTTTAGTTCGGCTTTTTTGAGTTTGCGCTTTATGATGGCTTTTTTACTAAAGAATATCGCTAGGATAAAAATAACTACAATGACCGTAATGATGATAATAACGATTGGTTCGTTCATGCTAGAAAATTAAAGGCTATAAGCCTGGTTTTGAATTTTTGATTGTGAGTAATGCAATGTACGGGTCATTGTTTTATTTCGCTTAGTCAATACTAAAATATAAATTCTGATTGATTAATGCCATAGTTTTTTGAGCTGATGGATGCTAGTAATTGGAATACGAATTAATTTGAGAATCCAGGTAGGTAGTATATGGCCGTTATTTGATACATGATAACAATACACAGCGTTAATCTAATTTTTTTAGGAGTGTATATTACTGTATTTTAATTTTGTAGCTTAGTTAATTTTCACTTAATTCGTGTGTCCTATAGTTTTCTTTTATCGTAATTTTGAATGAAGAAATATTCGCTTTATAAGCGTCTGCTGAGAGGCTGTGTTGTTGATGTTACTGTTGTTTTGAGACAGTCAAGATATCTTTTTTTAATGCTGGTTGCTATGTGCGCTGTGAGAGTGGCAGGGCAAGATAGTGTGAGGATTAAACAAACTTATCAATACTCTTTGATGGAATTATCGCAATTAAAAACCATCACAGGATCTATAAAAGAGGTGGAGGTAACAAAGTCGCCTTCCAACATTACAGTTATTACCCAAAAGATGATTGAAGATCGTGGATATCAAACATTGGTTGATGTTTGTCAGGATATTCCGGGCTTTGATTTTATGCTCTACAATGAAGGTAATGGCGAATATCCAACACATAATATGAATCGTGGAATTGGTGAAGTTGGAAATTCAGAAGTGTTGGTAATGGTCGATGGTATTGTACAAAACAACATTAGTTTTAATTGGTCTTATTTGTGGACCTATGAAAATATGTTAATCGATATTGAACGGATTGAAATAGTGCAGGGGCCGGGTTCGGTTGTTTATGGTGCTCAGGCATTTACTGGTATTATCCATTTAATTACAAAATCGAATCATGAAACAGTAGTGGTGAAGTCATTTGTAGGCTCAGACAATACTCGTGGTGCTGATGTTTTGATAGGGTCTAAGCTTGGAGAATCGCTACATCTGTCAATGGCTGTACATAGTATGTTTTCAAAAGGTGATATGGGGCTTAATCGGTATGATCCTGGTTCGTATTTTAAAAATCATCGATACCCGGCATATTTCACCACAGATTACAATTACGAAGGTGATATGCTGTATGATCAGCCAAATACATCGTATGGAGGTAAAACCATTCCTGAAGGATTTAATACAACTCAGTCGAGCTTTTCATTAAGAGGTAAACTGCATTATAAAAATTCAACAATAGGAGTTTTTTACAGTGATTACATCCGCGCATATGGTCCAACCATTGTGGCTTACGAATATGATTTAATCGATAAGGAGAATACATCGCATTATCGAAATTTTCATACCTATTTTAATAATACAACCGATGTTGGAAGTAAATTACAAGTTCATTCATCGCTTGTGTTCAGAGGTACTAACATTATTCCTGACGGAGGATTTAAATACTTATACCGATTTCCAAACCTTCGGAAAAGCTATGGGGCCTATTCTTATCAGGCATATATAGAAGAACGTTTGATTTGGGATTTTGATAATAATAGTCACTTTTCATTAGGACTGAAAGGGAGTATCAGTCGTAAAAGCGATCGTATAGTTTCGCTAGGAACTTATCCAAATGATAAAAATTCAACTCCTTCATCGTGGGATGAAGCCATAAAGGAGGATGGTAGTTTAAATGTACCCAAATCATATCCTTTATTTACGGTTAATGAAGTGGCTGTTTTTGGCTTATGGGATAAGCAATGGAAAAAGATGAGTTATTCTGTTGGCTTGCGATACGATTATAGTTCCGAATTTGGTAGTATTCTTAACCCCAGAATGACATTTGATTATAATCCATCGGAATATTTTGGTGTGAAATTGCTGTACGGAAAAGCGTTTAGGCAGCCCAGTATTTTTGAATTAAGCAATGAATTTAGAGGGAATCCAAACCTTTCTCCCCAAAAGATTCACACTTATGAACTGGAATTGAGGAGTATGATGTTAAACGAGCGCTTGTCAATAAAAGCAAACACCTTTCTTTCAGAAGTAGATGAGTTGATTGGTAAAGTTAGCGACCCAACATCGTTATCGGGCGAACGATTTGAAAATATAGACCAAATAACCATTACAGGCTTATCGGTCGACTTATCATGGCAGTTACATAAGCAATTACGTTATTATTCGAACTATAATTACCTTGTTGGCCTTAATAAAGAGGGGATGTATGCCATTAACCGTACATCCAAACATAAAGTAAATGCTGGTTTGAATGCGTTGTTTTTGAACGATAGGTTAACAAGTGATATACGTCTGAATTGGGTTGGTAAGCGCAAGGCCCCGGAAGAAAACAGATGGATACAAACCTATGAAGGTGGATATGCTCCTTCTTATATGAAAGTGAACATGGCTCTTTCATACAATATTATTCCTAATTTAAAATTGCAGCTTGTGGTGAACAACTTATTAGATGAACAGTTCTATGGGATGGGAAGAGAGACTGGCTCAGCGTATGCCGAAGACTATAATTTCGAAACGAACATAAATCCGGAAGGATTAATTCCGGCCTATCATCCACAGCCAGGCAGAATATTTCTGATTAATTTGATATGGAAACAGCCAACAAAAATGTTTAATCGAGATTCTGAAAAGATTTAAGTTGTTAAATTTATAGGCAATAAAAGCTGTTTGAGGTTGTTAATCAGGTCAATATCTATTTATTATCACGATATTGAAGTTCAGAAAAATTTCCTCGGGCAAAATAATAGTAAAAATGAGAGTTCCCTTAATCAATAATAGATGAATATAGCAGATGTATAAAAAGAAATTCTGTCATATAGTTATTATGATGCTGCTGTTTATCGTTAATGGAGCAATGGATATACGGGCTCAGGAAATTGAACGAAGTGAACTTGTCGGGGCCTATACTTTTAATTTTGCCAGGCTTTCTTCATCAGAAATGCAAAGGAGCCTGCCAACCTACAATATCGCATTACTGACTGAAGAAGAATCACTTGTTCATGAATTCAAAGCAATTGAATCAACGCTTAAAATCAATGATAAGAAGATTAAGCTAAAGGTTGATAAGAGTGTCAAAAGCAACTACAACCAGTGCTGCATGGTGGTTGTTGGCGACGATAAGCAAAAGTACTACGATGCCATATTTGAGATGACAAAAGGCAAAGATATTATATTGGTGTGCATAAATTATCCGAATCCCCGCAATATCTTGTTTAATATCTATGACACACCAGATGGAAATATCTTATTCGAAATTAACAAGGGAAATATTTATCAACGAAATATTAGCATAAAAAAAGAGATTGAATTGATGGGAGGCACAGAGGTGGATGTTAAAGAACTTTACCTTCAGGCGCAAGAGAAGCTTGTAGATACTGAAAAACAACTACATTACCTCAAGGCCGATATTGATAGTGCTAATCAGTTGATTGACTCATCTGAAAAAGAGATAAACAACTATAAGAAAGAGATAGTTGAATATGCAAAAACGATGAATCAGCAAAAACAAGAGCTTAACCAACTACAAAATAAAAGTGCGGTTCTTTCTGATAAACTGAGTTCTCAGAATGAAGAAGTGGTAAACAGTAAGAAAGACCTTGCAGCCTTTCAAGATAGTTTGAGCCTGTTGAAATATGAACTGAAATTTTCGAGCGAAGAAATTGAGAATAATAGAAGGATTCTTCTTGAACAACGGGATGAGATAAATTCAAAAGAACTGGTGCTTCATGAAAAGAATAAGGTGATAGGTAAGCAAAAGATGACCGTTGTGGCTTTTATTGCCGGCTTTATTATTACGCTTACCATTTTAATTTTACTTTATAGGAGTGAAAAACAGAAGCGTCAACAAAATAAGTTATTAGCTCAAAAAACGCAGGAACTTGAAAAATTGAATAGTACAAAGGATAAACTATTCAGAATTATCTCGCATGACCTGCTAAGTCCTTTCTCCGGTATGCTGGGTATTTCAAATATCCTGGACCTTAACTATGACGAATTGAAAGATAGTGAAAGGAAAGATTATATAGGTTTGATTAATAATGAGATGGAAAATTACCTGAAGCTCTTAAATAATTTATTAGAGTGGTCTAAGCTTCAGACCGATGATATTAAGTTTTCACCAACAGTATGTAAGCTCGAAGATATTATTCAGTCTGAGATCAATAATGTCAATATTAGTGCATCTCATAAAAGTATTAAAGTCAGATTTGAAAACGAGAAACAATATCTGGTGTTGGCTGATTGTAATATGATTTCAATAATGGTGAGGAATCTGTTGATGAATGCCATTAAATATAGTGATAAAAACAGTGTTGTTGAGGTTAAATGCACTAAGAAAACCAATGAGAAAGGCAAAATGTTAACTGAAGTTTCAGTCATCGATAACGGAATTGGCTTTGATGAGAAGCGATTGAAGATGGCTTTAGCCGAAGGAGTGATGAGTTCTCAGCCAGGCACCAGTGGTGAAAAAGGTACCGGTTTAGGCTTGTTTCTTTGTAATGAGTTTGCTGAAAAGCATGGTCATCAACTGAAAATAGAATCAAGCACTGGAAAAGGAAGTAAAATTAGCTTTTCATTAGAGACGCAAAACTAGCGTAATCATATTTCTTATGAATGACTCATCTCTGCAAAAATGAGTTTTAAACTTGACAGTTATAAAGTGTAATTAACTATATTGGTGAATTGATTAAAATGATGCCAATATGAGAAAACTAGCAATTACATCACTGATTTTAATTCTTAACTTACCATTACTGTTTTCTGGTAACCTTCTTCATAATAATTATTTGCGAAAAGGCATGAGCCTTAATGGTCGTTGGCATTATATTGTCGATATGTATGAGACTGGTTATTATAATTATCGTTGGCAACCCCATGATGGTTCTGAAAATCCGGGAGCAGGCGCTTTTTATCTAAATATGAAGCCGAAAGATAAGATGGATTTGGTGGAATATGACTTTGATGCATCACCAAGTATGCTGGTTCCAGGAGATTGGAATTCGCAAGAAGAGAAATTGTTTTATTACGAAGGAACACTATGGTATAAAAAGTCTTTTGATGTGGATGATTACGATAACTCCAAACGATATTATTTGCATTTTGGAGCAGTTAACTATCGAGCTGACGTTTATGTCAATGGAAAGAAACTTGGGACCCACAAAGGAGGGTTCACACCTTTTAATTTTGAAATGACACATGTGTTAAGGGCAAAAGATAATTTTGTAGTTGTGCGTGTTGATAACAAAAGAGCTGCCGATGAGGTGCCCACTTTGAATACCGATTGGTGGAATTATGGTGGTATAACGCGCGATGTCACTGTTTATGCACTTAGCAAGACTTTTATTGAAGATTACAGTATTCAGCTGGATAAGGAGAATAACAAGTTGTTAAAAGGATATATTCAACTTAATGGTAAAGAAAATGCCAATGCCAAAGTGCATGTGAAAATACCTGAACTTAAGATAAACAAAGGATTTACAAGCAATGCCAATGGTAAGGTTGAAGTGTCAATACCTGTTAGAAAACTTGATTACTGGAGTGATACCAATCCGAAATTATACGAAGTAAATATTGAGAGCGATAGTGATGCGATTACTGATAAAATTGGTTTTCGACAAATAAGTACGCAAGGCTCAGATATACTATTGAATGGTGACAAAGTGTTTTTGAAAGGCATCTGCATTCATGAGGAGAATGTGATGCGCGGTGGCCGTGCTTACTCAATGGAAGATGCTAAAATATTGTTGGGTTGGGCCAAAGAGCTAGGGTGTAATTTTGTGCGTTTGGCTCACTATCCTCACAATGAGAATATGGTTCGTCTGGCCGATGAACTGGGACTTCTGGTTTGGGAAGAAAATCCGGTTTACTGGACCATTCAGTGGGATAATACCGAAACATATAAAAAAGCGGAGACACAGTTAAAAGAGTTGATTTCAAGAGATAAAAACAGAGCTTCAGTAATCATCTGGTCAATGGCCAATGAAACGCCTCAAAGTAATGCACGATTCGAATTCTTATCTAAACTGGCCGAAACAACCCGAAGACTCGATGATACAAGGCTTATAAGTGCTGCACTTGAGGACCATGGTAAACAAGAGAATCCGAACAGTATGGTGGTGGAAGATAAGTTTGCTGATGTGGTTGATGTGTTAAGTTTTAATCAGTATTATGGCTGGTATGGTGGTGACATTGAGAATATTAAAAATATTCGTTGGGAGATTGATATGGATAAACCAATTATTATCTCAGAATTTGGAGCCGGTGCTTTACAGGGTTTTCATGCTGATAGTCTGACGAGATGGAGTGAGGAGTTTCAGGATTTATTGTATCGCGAAACCTTGCCTACATTGGCTAAAATCCCACAGTTGAGCGGTATAACACCATGGATTTTAGCAGATTTTCGCTCGCCACGTCGAATGCTGATACCTTATCAAAATGGATGGAACCGTAAAGGCTTAATCTCAGAAACAGGTAATCGAAAAAAGGCATTCTTCACACTTCAGAAGTTTTATTCTGAATTAGGGGAGTCTGAGTAGATATGATTTTATTATTTATAGTAGAACGCAGCATGTAGCTCGTTAAGCATTTCTTTTAAGGGCAGGTGCTTCGGTACTTTTGAGAAATCAATTTTATCAATGGCCTCTTTTGTTGCAAAAACACCAGGCACCCAATGGTTTGGTGTTTTTAGCTCCTTGTAGCGATAGCGAGCAAAGTCAAGCAAATCGTAACATTTCCACAGCTTTCGCCAGTGGAGTAATAATGGAATGTCCAAGTCAGACGGGTCGTTGTTTAGAGTATAGGCATCAAACGAAGCATAAGGGTCGTCATTAATCATATCATTAAGGTCGTTCAAAGCAATTTTATCGGCTTCCTTGTTAGATGAAGTGAAGATGCCGTTCATCTCATCAAAATGTGCCGCTTCGGTCATACCAAAAGATAGCGTATGGATGGCTTCGTTATTTAAACAAAAACGCGCATTCCATTGAATGGGAGTGGCATGTGGAATTGCTTTTCTTATTTTTTCAGGTGCTTTATAAAGTTGCCCTCCTTTGTCATTTGGTGAGATTATAAACACACCTATGTCCTTCTTTTTTGCCAATTGCAAGGCCGCTTCATTACGCTGATAGAAATAATAGTAATGGAGGTTAACAAACTCAAATAGATCCGTTGATATAGCTTGTTGAATGGTTTCAAGGGAACCATGCGTGCTAAAGCCAACATGTTTAATAATTCCTTCTTCTTTCATCTTGAGCAGTTCCTCAACAGCTCCTCCTGTTTTGCACGAAGAAGTTAGCAACTCCGGCGTGTTGATGCCATGCCAGCCATAAAAATCCAGATAATCAGTTTGTAGTGTTCTTAGTTGCTCTTTCACCAATCGACGTGTTTCATCTGCCGTTTTAGGGTTGCCTTTGGTCATCAGGAAATAAGATGAGCGGTCGATGTTCAATTCCTGATTTAAAGTACGACCAAAAACGGTTTCACTCTTAACGTAGCCATGTGCTGTCTCAAAATGATTGATGCCATATTTAATAGCTAAATCAACAATTTGATTGCAATGCTCCTGCGTTTCTCTCGGGATATCTGTGCGTGGCTCTTCCCATACTTTTGAAAATCGCATACCTCCTAATGTGATGGCACTGATGTGTTTGTTGGTTTTACCGAAACGCCTGTATTCCATGATTAGATTCCTGAGATTAATTATAGCCCGCAAAAGTAGCAAGACTTAAGGAGTTGACAAATCAGATGTGATTAGGTTCATTAATAAAGAGATCTAATAATCAATATCAGCACTTAATTACTACATTATGCTTGGTGCAATATCATTAATACATGGTATTTGCGTAACGCTTATCAAGTGAATTGCGTTTTAAAGATCTAGGTTTGCTATTTTTTACAGTCAGATTAATGTAATAATTTACCTACTTTTACCGTTGGGAAATAATTGAATACGGGAAAATATAGTTGTAATTTACGTTCATTGATGACTAAAGACAATGAAGCACATATAATTAATGAATTACAGCAAGGGGATAAAAACGCTTTTAAATCGTTCTATTTAAAATATTACAAGTTGTTTCGTTCATTTGCTGATAATTTCGATCTTAGTTCTGATATTTTAGATGATGTAGTACAAGAGTCTTTTATAAAATATTGGGAGCGATGTGAGCAATTTGCATCAATTGAAATGATTAAGGGCTATTTATACAGTACGATAAGAAATCAGTGTATTAATCACTTAAAGCATAAGCAGGTAAGGGTAAAGCATGTTGATGCACAATTAAAAGAAATGACTTCACATGAGTTCTTTTATGACAAAATAGTTAAAGAAGAAGTGCATGCCGAGCTTTATGAGCAGATTGAAACATTAGGAACAAAAGCCAAACAGGTTCTTTATTTAAGTCTTAAAGGACTAAAGAATGAGGAGATTGCAAGTCAATTAGAAATAGGAACGGAAACAGTCAAAACTCACAAAAAAAGAGCATACAAGATTCTTCGTTCGAAATTGAAAAATATTCGGTTGATTATAAGTTTTTTATCGGTTTAATAAGCTAATGTTCTTGTTGATAAAAGAAGCTGAATAGTGACACCTAATTCAAACATTAAGATATATGTGAACTGCTTAGGTATTTTTAATATCAGTAGTTAAGTGTGAAGAAAGAAAAAAAATAGAAATATATGACATCTAATGTACCCCAAAAGTAATGGATGACTGTTTTACTATATGAGATGGAAATGAACAAAGTCATAAAAGCGTTAAGGTTAGGTAATCTGATTGGTCGAAATCACTCGGGTCAGGCAACTGATAAAGAGCTTGATAGTTTCTCAGATTGGCTAAATAAATCTGAGGTAAATCAG
This sequence comes from Carboxylicivirga marina, assembly GCF_016612505.1. Lineage (GTDB taxonomy): Bacteria > Bacteroidota > Bacteroidia > Bacteroidales > Marinilabiliaceae > Carboxylicivirga > Carboxylicivirga marina. The sequence continues at coordinate 15,905 of NZ_JAENRR010000029.1, read as the reverse complement.
GAGCGATATAACGATATTGTAAGAGAAGACAATATTCACAACTCATTCGAAAAATATAGTAAATACGATTCGCAAGCTAAATGGGAGTCCATTGAGCCAAAGCTAAGCCCTAAAGGTCGTCGCATTGAGCTTAAGACATTTATCAAATATGTCGCTGCTATTGTCTTACCTATACTTATTACAACTACAGTTGTTTTGTTGAATAAAAATGGCGCTAACAGTTCGGGATTAGCTTCAAAAGTAGAAGTTAAGAATACCCAAAAAGAAACGGTTCTTTTGACTTTAGCTGATGGTTCTCAGGTGGATGTCAATAATTTGCAGCAGGATTTCATAACAGAAAGTAATGGTGTGAAAATTGAGAATCGTACAGATGATGTACTGGCCTACAACAATAATGAAGATCCTATAGAGGAAATAATGTACAATACACTGGAGGTGCCAATTGGCGGACGTTATAGTATTGTATTAAGTGATGGTACAAAAGTTTGGTTAAACTCGAAGAGTTCATTGAAATTTCCAGTTCAGTTTGGTCGGGAATCAAGAGAAGTTCATTTGCACGGAGAAGGATATTTTGAAGTAGCTAAAAACGAAAATAGTCCTTTTAAAGTTCATACCTCCAAAGGTCTTGTTGAAGTATTAGGTACCGAGTTTAATGTGTCGGATTATTATGACGATGACTATAGTGCTGTTACACTGGTAGAGGGAGCTGTGAAGGTGGCTAATAATAAAGAGGCAGTAATATTGAAGCCTGGGGAACAGTCTTTAATATTCGATGTCAATAAACATATTGTTAGTCAGGAGGTTGACCCGAATTTTTATATTAGTTGGACAAAAGGTGTGTTTGAGTTCGATAATCAGAATCTGGATTACATCTTACGAAAATTAGCTCGTTGGTATGATGTGTCCATTACTTATGACCATATTGTCCTCAAAGAGCTTCGTTTTACTGGAGCTGTTGAAAGTAAGGACGATATCGAAATAATTTTAAACAGGATAGAACACACCTGCGGTGTTTATTTTGAAATTTCAGATTCAGGAATAAGGGTAAAGCAAGAATAAAATAATCAGGTAGGGAATACTATCTTTTTTTGAAATAAAATCTATTGTATAAATTATGAAGCTGAGAAAATTGTTAAATTTTTCCTCAAGGTCAAATTCATACAAATTAAAGACTGTTGCATTTTTTGTATGCAGCATGTTTTTTATTTGGAATGCATCTGCCCAGAATTCATTGGAAAAGAAAGTTACTTTAAGCGTCAAAAAAGAATTGCTTAAAAATGTCTTTCAGACTATTAAGGAGCAAACAGGAGTGTATTTTGTGTACAACGATGATTTGTTAAGTGGTACAAAGCCAGTTACAATTAATGTGAAGAATGAAAGCATTAAAGATGTTCTCGAATTAGCCTTACTTGATCAGGCTTTGACCTATAAGTTTGAAGATAATTATGTAATTATTTCAAAAGAAGACCAGCAGCAACCAGATAAAGTTATTATCAAAGGAACTGTTCTTGATGGAAAAACAAGCGAAGTGATACCTGGGGTGAATGTATATGCCTCAGGTACTTTTGGTGGTGGTATAAGCGATTTTGATGGTAATTTTGAAATATCTGTTTCTGGTAATGCAAAGAAAATTGTTTTTTCCTTTATTGGATATGAAGCGAAAGAAGTTGATATTTCTGAATTTACAAAAAAGAGTGTGACTATTTATCTCGAAACAAAGGATGAAGGGCTTGACGAGGTCGTTGTCAATGGATTTTTTGAACAAAGTAAAAGCAGTAATACAGGTTCTGTTACCAGCATAAAAAGTGAAGATTTATTGGAAGTATCCAATACCAATGTATTTGATGCTTTAGTAACCCTAACTCCGGGTATGTACATGGTGGAACAGCCTGCTATGGGTTCTAACCCTAACCACATACCAGAATTGGTTATACGTGGTACAACATCACTGGCATCAGAGGGTGAACAGGGTTTAAATGCCCCTTTGATTGTGATTGATGGCGTTGAAGCGAACATGCAAATGTTGTACGACATGGACATCAATGATATTGAACGTGCTGACATTTTGAAAGATGCATCTGCTACAGCTTTGTATGGAGAGCGTGCTGCCAATGGGGTGATTGTGATTCAGCGTAAGAAGAACACAACCAAAGAAGTGAGAGCCCGCTATAATTTCGTACCTAAAATGCAGTTTGCCGATTTAACATCCTTTGACTTTACCAATGCGGAAGAGAAGTTGGAGTTTGAGCGCTTGGCCGGTCTGTATGAGTCGAGCGATGGACGCTATGATCAAACTTACCTGAATAAACATCAAACTGTAAGTAAAGGCGGTGACTATGACTGGATGGCGCAGCCTATACGAAACGCTTATTCATTTACCCACTCACTGGCTGTAAGCGGTGGTGGTGAAAAAATGTTTTATGGTATAAATGGAAACTTTAATCAGCAATATGGGGTGATGAAGGGTGACCACCGTTACAATTATGGTCTGGGCTTTAATTTTAACTATCGCTTAAATGATAAGTTAAGCCTGAACTGGCGTACCAATATCATGCAGACCAACAGCAAGGATTCACCTTATGGACGTTTCTCTAACTATGTGCAGATGAATCCTTACACCCCTTTTACCAATGCGCAAGGTGAGTATGATCAGTACATTTATTTTTACCACAATGGGGAAACACAAGGGGAAACAATTAATCCTTTATATGATGCCATGAATACAAGCTCTTTTGAAAAATCAAAAAGTAAAAGTATTCAAAACTCTTTGGCCGGACGATGGACCGTAAATGATAATTTCTTTGTAACAGGAAATATCAATTATACGGTGGGTGATTCAAGATCTGATAATTTTACTTCACCAAATTCTGTTGATTTTTACGAAACGGCTTATGGCCAGCCAAAAGGTCGGTATTCTATCAATGGAGGAGAATCCAATACGATAGGTGGTCAGGTTGTTGGTAACTATAATTTCCGATTTGGTTCGAAGGGTACCATCCTTTCTCTACGTGGAGGGGCGAACTACAATTCCAGTTCCGATAGAGGCTTTGGCGTTGTAGGTGTCGGTTTCGCCAAAGATCGTTTGAATGACCTGGGTTTTGCCTCTGAGTACCCTCAGAGTGGTCAGCCGGTAGGAGAGGAAAGTCGCGATGTGACCATCGGATGGTTTGGTAATGTGAATTATAGTTTTCGTAATCGCTACTTTGCCGATGTGAATTACCGGGTAAGTGGTTCTTCTCAATTTGGTAAAAATAATCGCTATGCACCTTTCTGGTCACTTGGGGGTGGTTATAATATCCATAATGAGAACTGGTTCCGTGTATCATGGGTCAACATATTACGATTGCGTTTATCTTTAGGGGTAACGGGTAGTGTCAACTTCCCATCCTACATGTCCTTAACAACCTATGAATACGATAACCGTTACAGCTATCATTATAGTTTGGGGGCACTACCTATTACATTAGGAAACCCGGATTTAACCTGGCAAACAACCTACGATTATAATGTGGGGATGAATGCATCACTATTTAAAAATCGTCTGGACTTACAATTTAACTATTACGAGCAACATACTAAAGATATGTTAATTGCTTTGAGTTTACCACCATCCAATGGAATTCGTAATGCCAAAACGAACCTGGGTGAGATGAAGAACTGGGGTTATGAATATTCCCTGTCAGGTGTTGTTATTAAGAAGAAAGACTTAATGTGGCGCTTAACCATTAATGGTGGTTATAATGGCAATACCATAACCAAGTTAAGTGATGCCTTGCGTTCTCAGAATGAAAGTGCCAATGCCAGTTCAACAGGGTCTGACGCACCAGTTGTCCTATTTAACGAAGGCGAATCCAGTTCAGCTATTTACACAGTGATGTCGGCAGGTATTGATCCAGCCACAGGGCAGGAAATATTTATTACGCGTAATGGCGACTATACCTTTGATTATAACCCACAAGATAAAGTAGCCTATGGTGATACCAATCCACTCCTGAGAGGTGCTATGACCTCTAATTTAAAATACAAAGGTTTCACTTTAATGCTGGCAACTTCTTATACCTATGGTGGAGAAATATACAATGGAACCTTAGCCAATAAGGTAGAATATGTGAACCCTCGCCAGAACGTTGATCGAAGGGCTTATAGTGAACGCTGGAAACAACCAGGTGATGTTACTGCTTTTAGAGGAATTCCTGAATTTAACAACACAAAATTCCATTCATCGAGGTATGTACAAACCAAAAATGAAATCCATTTGTCCAGAATCAATTTAGCTTACGATTTCAAGCCAGGCGCCTTGAGCAAGATTGGTTTTAAGAAACTAAGGCTTGGTTTTGGTTTAAATGACATAGCTCGCCTATCGACTGTTAAGTTTGAGCGAGGAACAAGCTACCCATTCGCCAGAAGCTTCGATTTCACCTTTAGTCCAACATTTTAATCCTAAAATCATGAAATATAGTTTATATATCATATCAGGTCTATTATTACTCTTCACATCCTGTGAGAATTTACTGGACATAACACCAAAATCCGAGATTGCAGCGGAGGAATTATTTGAAGATGTGGAAGGATTTGAAGACGCCATGTACGGTATCTATTCACAAATGCAAGAAGACTTTTTGTATGGCCGTTTTTTTCAAGTAGTGCCCGATGTGCTGGCTCAGTATTATGAGTATGGGGGAGAGTACGAGAAATTTATGTCTTATGAGTATTCGAGTGATGCCAATGTGCAAATGCAGATGAATAAAGCATGGACAGACGCCTACACTTTGCTTGGTCAGGTGAATAGTTTGCTTGACAATGCTGACAAAGATTTTGATGATATCAATTATGATTTGGTGCGTGGCGAAGCATTAGGTGTGCGAGCTTTTATTCATTTCGATTTATTGCGTTTGTTTGCAGTTGATATCCGATCCAATTCTGATTTAAAAAGCAGGGCTATACCCTATGCTGAAAACTACACCTTAAATCAGATTCCATTTTACTCAGTGGAAGAGGTATATGAAAAGGTAATTAATGATTTATTGGAAGCTGAACAGTTGCTTGCCTACGATACAGAAATATTCGCCGATTATCCGCGAGATGCTACAAGTATCAGTGGTGAGGGTTTTCTATACGCACGAGAGACACACTTTAACCTGCATGCAGCTCAAGCTACTCTGGCCAGAGTGTATTGGATGAAAGGGGACATGGGTAAGGCCCTATTATACGCTGAAAAAGTGATTAACTCTGGTAAGTTTTCATTGGTTAATACGACCTTGGAGATGGAAAATCTGGTAGCTGGACGTATTAATGGCATAGAAAGCATATGGGGTGTTTATTCACAAAGGAATATTAGCTCTTTGTATTTGGGAGCAAGTAGTTTGTATGTGCAGGCCAGTGTTAAAGATATGTTTATTGCTGAAGATACCCGAAACGATGCCTGGTTTCAGGATGCTGAAACAAAGGTGCAGTTGAAAAAAATGGTGAATCGGGATTTATCCAATGATCCACTGGATTTGCCAGATTATCCTGAATTAGGTCTGAGTATGCTGCGTTACCCCGAAATGTTACTTATTGCGGCAGAAGCATTGGTGGTAAGCAACCCGGAACAGTCACGCCTTTACTTTGATACCTTACTTGAGGCACGTGGCCTAAGCAAGTTTGCCGATAGGGAGCCTGTGCAGAATGTGACTCTTGAAGATATTAAGACGGAATATGCAAAAGAACTGATCGGTGAAGGCCAAAACTGGTTTAGCATGAAGCGCGATAACCGAATCATTGATAGCCCTATTGGTGAAGTAAATGGCGATGCTATTTACACCTTACCAATTCCATATGATGAATTATCCTACCGTTAACTATAATGGAATAGCATTTAATTTAACTGTTACAAAATGAAACAACAATATATATATCAATTTTCGGCTTGGCTATTAACGGCCTTTGCCTTTTTATTCACAGCTTGTGAACAGGATTTGCAGTTTTACGATGTAAATCAGAAAGATGGTGTGTACTTTAATACCTTGGATGAAGAAGCACCAGATAGCCTCTATGCTTCGTTTGGGCCTGAAGGCGGTAGTGTTCTTGATTTTTCACTGCCCTTGCAGATGTTGGGTACACCAAAAGCTGGTGAACGTCCGGTGCAATACCGCATCGACTCAGAACGTTCAACGGCTGTAGAAGGGATTAATTTCACCATTGGAGAAGCTTTAATGGGTAAGGATGAGGTGCAAGCGCAGCTCCCTCTTACTTTTATGGTACAGCCAGGAAATGAAGAAGACGATACGATTTATGATTTGGTTTTGATTCTTGAAGAAAATGAGCATTTCCGTCCCATGATGAGCGATACCTTGAAGGTTTCTTTTTATGGTTTAGTGGGACAACCCGACTTTTGGGTAGATAGGGTTTTCGGCCCTTATTCACCAGCTCTGCTAGGTAAATTCTTTGAGTTGTTCCGAGCTATGGAAAACAAAGTGCCAACTATTTACGCAGATATTATCCGCGATTACGGCTATTACATTGATGTGGATAATATTGATGGCGATTACATCTATCCAGGTGAACCTTTCTATAAGTTCTATAAAAAAGTGTTCATTAACTATGTATTCCTGGATCTTTATCAGCACTATCAGGACAACCCTACCGATGGAGTATCAGTTCCTCATCCGGATACCTGGGATAATTAACGAGTGTGCAGCATTGTAAAGCATCAATGATTAATCATTTAATTATGACATCAATGAAAAAAAATATCAAATATATAGCAAAACAAATTGTATTGGTATTCGGAATCATCCTTATTGTATCGGGTTGTTTTAAGGACGATACGACTTTAGCTAATAAGGAAGTGCCATTAATAGAAGTGGAAACCGATAAAACGGAATTTAATATTGGAATAGGTGAGTATGTTACCATCGATCCGCAGGCAACCCAAACATTCGGAAGTCAGGAACTTATTTACGAATGGGCTCTGATTGAAGATGAGGAGTTGGAAGTAATAAGTGAGGAGGCTGTGTTAAGCTACCAGTTTATAGGTTTGGGAACTCACCATATACGCTTAAAGGTAACAAACGATGATGGTGGAATTATTCAGGATTACACTGTTAATGTGGTTACACCCTATCAGGAAGGACTTATTGTATTAGGTACCAATGTGCAAGGGCAATCTGATTTGTCGTTTCTTAAAGTCCTGACACCTGAAGAGGAAGAAGAAGGACTAGAAGCCGCTTTTGAAATAGGTGTGTTTTCAAAAATTAATACAGGCTACACTTTGTCCAAGGCAGTTGATATGGATTTTACCGAAGAGCGAATTAGTATCAGCACCCAGGAGAATGGCACTATTTGGATGCTCGATAGTCGAACCTTAACAGTTATTAGCGAAGAAGCCTATGGGGGTAAGTTTCCGGGTTTCTCACCGCTTAAACTAACAGGACGGCAACATATCAGAGATGGCGTCATGGGTGATCGCCAATGGAACGATAACTATATCTTATCAGCTGATGGACGCGTTTATGGTTATTCGAGCAGTTTTAACGAGGTATTTGAAACCGTACGACTAGAAAACAGTGTAAACTACTCCATTGTGCATAGTAACGAATACAATATTTATTTCGGACAAGATAGGGAGCCATTCTATAACTGTCTATTGTATGCTGCCGATACCGAAAATGATGTTGTCTATTACATGGGAGACTCAGGTTCTGCTGCCTATAACAACTCCGGAGCCCTTTTCAATAATGCAGGAATAGATATTGTTAACATCGTCTCTAAAGGAACAGGAGATTCTTATGATAATTTATTTGTGATTGGCCGTGGCAAAGAAGATAATAGTAACCAGGTTTATGTGGTGTTACTACAGCATAATTATGCAACCAAGGTTAACGGTTATTATGTATATGAACAGGCAGAGGAATTAAGTATTGATGAAAGCACTGATTTAAAATACAACTTAAAATACAATCGAGTCTATTATTTTAACGATAATAAAGTGTACCAATGGTACGCTACTAAAAATTCAAATGAGCCCCTGCCTACTATCGATGATACAGTGCTTGAGTTAGATGCAGGATTAGAAATTACCTGCATGGAATACAGCGAAGATTTATCGCTGATGTATTTAGGCGTTAATAATCCTGCCTTAGGCGAAATGTCTGGCTGTGTGTATGTATACGATATCCTAAGCATGCAATTGGTAAATAAATACGAAGGCATTGCTTATAAACCCGTGAATGTATTTTACAAAACTAAATAAAAACACTTAAAGACATATAATGAAAACAATTATCAAGCAATTAAACATACTGACCATCTTTGCTTTAATAGCTATGATGGGAGTGGGATGTACACCACAGCCAACAACTTTTAAAATAATTAAAGGTGAAGAAGGTGTTTATCTCCCTTTCATACAGGTAGAGAAAGAACGAGTTGAAGTTGAGTTTAATGAGAATAAAGAATTTAACTTGGATGTGACAGGTTTTGAAACGCCTTTTACAGTGCGTTATCATGCCGGAGGTAAAATGAAAAATGCTTACGTGTCAGCAGGTAGCTCACAAGTCATAATATTGTCAAAAACGGATGCACAACACACCGGTGATAATGCTGCATATGCTGAATATTTAAATGCCAGAAAAGTAGCACAGGCTGAATTGTTAAGTACCGATGGTGTAACGGAAGCCATTGCTAAAGTGAGAGCGATTATTAAGCAGAATATAGAAGAATTACACAGTCATGATTTAGGTGATGTTTTTAATGCTCTGCAAGAAACCAATTTTACCTATTTGGGTGGCATCAAGTTTATGAGCTGGTTAAAGAACTTACCTAATGTAAAAGAGCTGGGTGATGACGATGCAAGCATTCAGTTTGTGACTGACCTGCTTAGCAAGAAGGGTGTAATGACACCTACTTATCAGGACTATGCAGGTGCTGCCATACCGTTTTTGGCTGTTAGAAAATTAGATGAGCCGTGGGGTTATGACGAGTATATAGAAGCTGTCATTAAGATGACCGTAAATACTGTTGAGCGCGATGGAGGCAAAGATCAGATGATCAATTACTATATAGGCAGACATATAAAATATGTAGGCGTGAATGGGGTGAAGCCAGTGGTGGAGTTGGCCAGAACCAAGATAACAAATCCCGAGGAATTGGAGAAACTAAATACCTTGTATGCGAAATGGGAGCACCTTGAGCCAGGTAATAAAGTGCCAAACTGGACATTTAAGTCCATCGATGATAAAGAAGTGTCTTTATCTGATTTTAAAGGTAAATATGTGTACATCGATCTTTGGGCCACCTGGTGTACTCCTTGTGTAAAGGAAATCCCATATATACAGGAACTGGAGAAAGAATTCCATGGTCAGGACATTGTTTTTGTGGGAATTTCGCGAGATGAGGATGTTGAAAAATGGAAAAACAAAGTAGTAAAGGATAATTTACAAGGTATTCAGGTCAATGAAGGTGGTAATGTAGAATTTGCAAACTTTCTAAATATAACCAGTATACCTCGTTTTGTTTTGATTGGTAAAGATGGTGAAATGTTAAATGCAGTTTGTTCACGACCATCCGATCCTAAAACACGCACTTTATTAACGAACTTATTAAAAAACTAGTCCAATGAATTTAGCTAAATATCTAATAGTACTAGTATTGCCGCTTTTTTTTGCCTGCCAAAAGAGCACCACCGTTAGCATTACCTTAGATCCAAGTGAATGTGGAAAAGATCAGGCTTGTATCGTTTATAACGATAAAAATTACAATTTTGTAGAAAATGAAGAAGGAGAGCTTTCGGTTGTAGTTCCGGAAGTTAACTATCCGACCTATTGCCGTGTGAAAGTAAAGAAAATGTCTAAGGAATTGTTTCTGACGCCAGGGGCTGTTTTCACCGCAAAACCCAACTTTACAACAAAAGATCCACTTCAAAGGCTTACTGGTAGCGGCGATAATAGAGTGGAAAACAATTATCTGAATGCCCGTTCTAATTATCGGTATACTGAGAAATATTTTATTTTTACTGAAGAGGAGTTTACCGAGGGATTGGAAGGTTTTATAAATGGGCAAATAGCTGAATTAGAAGCTCAGGATTTGAATAAAGTGTTTACTGTGGTGGAAGGACAACGTCTTAGATTTTCTGCCCTGCAAACATTCCTGGCCTATTACAAGTATCGTAAGTACAAGGATGCTAATTTAACTTTTACACCTGTCATAGAGGATTACATTATGGGTTGCTTGAAGTCCAATGAGAAATTTTGCTTTCTGGATGAGTACAAGACGATGGCTGGTGCTGCTTCTAAAATATTTGCTACTAACGGACAAGAAGTAGATGTTCATAAAAATATTGTTCAAACGGTTCATTACATTGTTTCCCACTTCACGAATGAGAAACTGATTAACGGCCTGATCAATCATTTCGCCACTGATTACATTCAAGAATACAGTGTGAGTAGTGGAGGCGAATTGATTAATTTTTACAATCAGAACGTGACTGATGAACTAATGAAAAAGGAGTTTGCTCTCCTAATTGAAGAAAAAACAAGATTAGCAAAAGGACAGCCTTCACCAATATTCAATTACCCCGATGTGGATGGCAATATGGTGAGCTTAACGGATTTTAAAGGTAAAGCGGTATACATTGACCTTTGGGCAACCTGGTGCGGGCCTTGTTGTAAAGAGATCCCATACATCAAAGCTTTGGAACACGAACTGGAAGGAAAAAACATCGTATTTGTTAGCATATCAATGGATAAGGATGTAAAGAAGTGGAAAGCAATGTTAGAAAGTCAGAAAATGGGTGGCGTGCAATTAAATTTTGATGGCAACAGAGATTTTTCTAAGGCTTACGACTCCAAATCCATTCCACGTTTTATTTTGATTGATGCCGATGGAAATATCGTGGATTCCAATGCACCGCGTCCATCTGATCCAAAGTTAAAGGATATGTTGAGAACGCTGTTATAGTTATTAAATATTTTAAGTATATAAACAATGAAGAATTTAAAGTTTATAGTACTGTTACTGGCCGTTATTACGATGTATAGCTGTAACAATGTGCCAAAGGAAACCATCATTGAGGTTGATGATGCTGGAGAAAATGGAGGAAGATTACTACTGGATATCCTGGAAACCTCTATCGAGTTAGAAAGGGATAAGGAAGGTATTGCTAAAGTAAATCTCGATATGATTGATGAACCTTGTTTAGCTTTGGTGCATATCGGAAGTGTAGTTAAGTATATCTATATCGAGCCTGGGGATTATGTCAAAGTGAAGATTGGTGAGAAGAGAGAATTCAGCTATGATGGGGATCAATCAGCAGTGAACGCTTTTCTTTTGGAGCGAGTTCCAATGGGTATCAATTCAGAAGATTATGATGGTTCGATAGCAGATTTTAAGAAAGCTTTTGATAAGGCGATAGAAGGCTATTCAGAGCTTATTGCTTCAAAACCTGAGTTAAAAGATGCTGCATCTGTTTTGATACAAAATCGGATATATACGATATGGCGTGTTGCTATTATTAAGTATACCGAGCGAAATGATCATTTATCAAAAGAGGAGCTGGCCTTTATTCTTCAATTTTTACAAACGCAAAATGCAACAGCTTTTAACTGCAGAAACTCAATTGATGCCATAGATAGAGGTATTAAACTTTTAGGTTTGCACGGATTTAATAAATCTTCTAGAGATATTCAGTGGGATGAAGGTACAGAAAGCAAACTTAATTGGTTAGATAACAACATCACTGATACTGATATTAAGCAGCACTTCACCCACTCTATGATGATGCAATACTTGACTTATAATGGTGTTGATAAAGGCAAAGATTTTTATAAATATTATCGAGAAACCGTTACTAAAAAAGCTTTCCTGGACGAGTTTAATACCAAGTTCGACGAGTTGAATAAAATTCAGAAAGGAAGAGTTTGCCCTGACTTCAAATACATTGATGTGAATGGTGAACAAAGAAGTTTTGAAGAGTTTAAAGGTAAATACATCTATATTGATTTATGGGCTACCTGGTGTGGTAAGTGTGTGGCTCAATTCCCGTATTTAAAAGAACTAAAGGAAAAATATAAAAACAATAATATTGCGTTTGTTGGTCTTAATAATGATAGAACACATGCCATAATGATTAACTATATGAAGGAAAACAATATGCATGGCGAGCAATGGTATTTAGGTCAGAATACCGAGTTTTATGATTTCTTCAATATTGTTGGTCAGCCACGTTTTATTTTACTGGATCGCGAAGGTAAAATATACGATTCTTATATGCCTAGAGCGGATCAAATGGATCAAATTACCAGCTACTTCGATCAACTGGAAGGTATTTAGTAATCAGCGTGTATCCAAAACGAAGACAATTCATACAAGATAAAAATCCTCTTCCCTCTGCCATTGTGGCAGGGGGGAGTACCACGCCAAAGGCGTGGGGGTGGGGGCAATATCAGCTTAAAGGTTTCAAGAATAATTATACTTACCCTTGACTCGAATTAAAAGAGAAAATGAAAAACTTAAACATACTCGTACTACTTATTGCACTAATTGGAGCATACAGTTGCAGTAACGCACCTAAAACAACAACAGTAGAACTACATGTTGGTGACCTCAAAAGTCGCTTATATCTTACTGCACTTAATGAACAACATGACTTGTTTCAAGACTCAGAAGGATTTGCCAAAATTGAGTTGAACCATATTACGGAACCATGTTTTGCAAATGTCAAATTCGGAGTGACAAAACAAATATATTTGGAGCCGGGTAATCATATTGTGGTTAAGTATAATGGTCCTGGGGATATTCGTTATGAAGGTGATCAGGCAGAGGTTAATACCTTTCTTAATGAACGTGCACCACTTCCCTTTACAGAGGAAATGTATAGTTTAGCTCTGCCCGAATTTATGCAAGCCTTTGATAGGGCCACAGAAAAGTATGCCGAATTGGTGAATTCAAAATCCGAATTAGCTACTTGCGCCTCAATGCTAAAGGAAAATAAATATTACGATCATTGGACAGTTGCTATCATTAAGTATTTTGCAGCAAAGCCTAGTTTGTCTAAGGAAGAATATGCACGATTATTACAGTTTCTTCAGGAACAAGATGCACAGTCTTCTCGTTTTACGTCTTCTCCAGATGCAATAAACAGATGTATCACCGCTTTGTACAAACAAGATGAACCGAATTACAGATCATACAGCTGGGATAAAGGAACTACTCTAAAACTAAATTGGCTGAATAAAAATATCAATGATAGAACCATTAAGCAGCATTTTATACATACGGCTGTTGACTTGTACATCACCTATGCCGGTACTAATAAAGGTGGCGAAATTTTTAAAGCCTACAAGGCAACGGTAGATGATAAAACTTTACTGGATAAATTTGATAAGAAGGTAAATGAGTTTAAAAATATAGTCAAAGGGAGTCCGGTGCCTGAATTTAAATTCCAGGATGCCAATGGGCAATCAAGATCACTTGAAGAATTTAAAGGCAAATATGTATACATTGACCTGTGGGCAACCTGGTGTGGCCACTGTATCGAACAATTCCCCTACTTAAAAGAATTGAAGAAGGAATATAAGCATAATAACATCGTCTTCCTGGGAGTCAATAACGATAGAAAGCTTAAGTCTTTTACCAACTATGTTGAGAAACACAAGTTAGAAGGTGAGCAGTGGTATGTAGGACAAGATAAGATCTTTAGTGAGTTCTTCCACATTGCAAGCCAACCGCGCTTTATTCTTCTGGATCCACAAGGAAGAATTTACGATGCGCACATGTTAAGACCGGATAATACGGAAGCATTAAAAAGCTACCTTGATCAACTGGAAGGTATTTAACAGTATACTGTTCGGGAATCAAATTCAAAATTATAAATAGGTGTGAAAATCATCAGAATAGGTGTTTCATTGCTTGAGAAACGGACAGTTAAAAGTACTATTAATAAAAAATAAACTTATACGCATATTTGGTTATGTGTAGTAAATTGATAATTTATGAATGCGTTAAGAACCCTGCTATTACTTGTTTCAGTCTTTGCAATGTACAGTTGTAATACACCTTCAAAGTCAACCAAAGTTGAATTAATTGTTGGTGAATTTAAAAGTCGTCTTTATGTTAATGTGTTAAATCAACGATTTGATTTGTTTAAAGATTCAACTGGTGTAGCGACAATTGATCTGGATGTTATTACAGCGCCTTGTTTTGCGGTGGTAGAAGTAGGAGCTATAGCGAAGGAAATTTATCTGGAGCCGGGAAATCATGTGAGAATTACCAGAAAGAGTGCTCAGGAAATATATTTTGAAGGCGATCAGGCAAATGTCAATGCGTTCCTTAATGAAAGGACACCAATTGCTATTCCGTCGGAGCTGTATCAATCCCCACTGGCCGATTTTATGAAAGCTTTTGATAAGGCAGCAGAATCGTATGCCAGACTTGTTAATTCTAAACCTGAGCTAAAGCATTGTGCAGAAATGTTAACGCAAAACAGAAACTATTTAAGGTGGAGGATAGCAATCATTAAGTATTTCAGTAGTCAGCAGAAGTTGTCAAAGGAAGGGCATTCAATATTAAAGCAGTTCCTTCGGGAGCAAAATAAACAGTCTTACCGTTTTAGGCCGGCACCAGATGCAATCGATAGATGTATCACCGCCTTGTATCAACAAGACGAACCCGATTATAAAAACCATAGCTGGGATTATGGTACAGGTATAAAAATAAAATGGCTTGAGGAAAATATTAATGATAGCTACATCAAGCAGAATTTTATACATGCAGCTGTTGACGCCTATATTGCCTATGCCGGAATTGATAAAGGCGATGATATTTTTCAACTCTACACGGAAACTGTAGATAATCAAACATTGCTGGATAAGTTTAATAAGAAGTTGGATGTGTATAAGAAAATGTCCAAAGGGAGTGAGGTGCCGGAATTTAAATTTCAGGATGCCAATGGGCAGACAAGACTTCTTAACGAATTTAAAGGTAAATATGTTTATATAGATCTTTGGGCAACCTGGTGTGGCGCCTGCATAGCCCAATTTCCATACCTTGAAGAATTGAAGAAGGAATATAAAGATAACAACATTGTGTTTTTGGGACTGAATACTGATATGAAATTCTCATATTTTACCGGGTATGTAGAAAAGCATAAAATACCTGGTCATCAATGGTATATAGGTCGAAATGATGCTTTTGACGAGTTTTTTAAAGTTTGGAGTCAACCGCGCTTTATTCTTCTGGATCCACAAGGAAAAATACATGATGCACACATGTTAAGAGCTGATAAACCTGAAGCATTAAAAAGTTATTTAAATAAATTAGAGGGTATTTAAATAACCTTCTCTGTAATAGATATATAATAAACGCAGCTTTAAAAGGCTGCGTTTGTTGTAAATGCCTGTTGGTTATATGATACCAATTCTTTTTCAAAGTGAGACTTTTTCAGAAACTTTGAAATTACAATAGCTTGTCCCGTATCAAACGGGAGTAAATGCTGATACATCAATAAAGAGACTTAGCCAATCGCAGTTAGAGATACGGCTCATTTTATTGAATAATACCAAATGTATTACAAAACGCGCCTTAAGCCGTTTTGCTAATTACATTGGTTAATGCCGATATTACATTAATTGAGTTTTATAAGCGAAGTGAAATAAGGCTCATTTTAATGTTTAATCGGTATAATCGGTGTGAGATGCAAGAGCTTATGGATTCAATAGTATGCGTCATACTCTGCTCCATCAATACAATTCAACTCCGCTGGAGTTGGTTTTATGAATTATGACATGTTCTATAAACATATGATGCCGCTGGCATCAATCATAGCTATTTATCATCTCAACAAGATTAAATATAACTGACATTTCCCATGTCTATTAGGCAGCACTTGAAAGCTGCATTTCTATTAGCCTGAAGATTTTGTTGTCTTCGGG
>NZ_JAENRR010000028.1 GCF_016612505.1 Carboxylicivirga marina | reverse complement strand
GAGCCGTGTGATGGGAGACTATCAAGCACGGTTCTGTGAGAGGCTTAGGGTGAAATTCCCTTTGCCTACTCGACTAGTCAACCGTTGTACCGCATACTGAACATACAGCAAAAGTTAATATAAATATCTGACGCAATACTTTTTATGGGACTGTATAATTCAAAATGAATAAACTAAATATGAAAATCAAACTTCATCATATAATTGGCTTACTTATAATTCTATCAGGATTAAGCTTGAAATCAATTTTAAATCATAATGTTGAATACTGGGGACAAGTAAAAACTTATACGATTTTAATATTCTTTGTCGGATTAATTACTCTTAATTTTAAGCTACTTTGGAGAATAGACAAAAAGCCTTTACTCTCATTTTACACAGTACCAGGGCAATGGATTTTTAGAGGGTTTAAAATTTTATTTGCATTAGCTTTATTAGTCGCAACTACAATTGGATTGGAGAATATTGGCATAAAACTTAACGGCAGAATTAAAGATTACTACCTGACCTCAAATACAAAAGAAACATTAGCAACAGTAATTGAAAAGAGAGGTATAGGTTATTCGGTAAAAACCATGAGGTGGCAACCTTTCTATATAATAGAATATACTGTGAATGACGAAACTATCAGACAAGGCATAAAATGCGAAAATGACGAAACTAAGAACCTTATAATATCTAATTCAATTAATCTAGCTGAGAATATGGATAATTTAAAGTTCAATGAATTGAAAGGGCTAAAAATTAGATTAGTTTATTCGGAAAAGCATCCAACATTTTTTAGAATAGTAAATTAATAACGGGGTACAACACGCTAGTAAAAAGCAATTGGCGTTCATGAGGTTTTGGAAGATAAGTTGGGTAATCCAACACCGCCAAACCGTTGATTTATGAACAAAGTATTTGCCATTTTAAGGCGTTCATGATTTCACAATTGGATTTATAAAAGAAAAGATAAAAACAAAATACAACGCTTTGGCTCAGCTTATTCTGAAAAGAAGCTAAGGAGTATTCACCCTTTCAGCGCGATGTAGCGAGACCGTTAACTCTAAATCAACAAGCCCAAAACATCTCATAAATCAATACTTTTACAATAACTCGAAACAGCAACGCCAGCCTTTAAAGCAATGCTTTATCAGGCTGGCGTGTTTGGAATAGGGAGTTTGTATGCTTATACCGATTATTCAATGAAATGAGCCTTATCTCAAACGGCGTTTGGCTAAGTCTCTTTATTGATATATCGGCATTTACCTTTGTAATTTCAAAGTTCGGAAAGGCTCACTTTGAAAAACAATTGGTATTATCTGTCAACAATTACTCTGGCGCCTTTGTACTGGTTATGCAGTTCAGGTAAGGTAAAGGATGCCAATTCCATCAATACATCCAGTTTCCCCTTTAACAGCTCATCCGCTTCTTCCATGCGGGCTTCCAGTTGTTCGCCTGCATTTTTACGGTTAACAATAGCACTGCGTACCAATGTTTGCTTGTCATCAAATTCGGCAAAGGCATCTTTAAGTCCTGCCAATCGTTCGGTGGTCATGCCATAAGGTTCTGCGTCTACCTGGTGTGTCTCGGCATAATCGACAATAACAGCCGATTTTGTTAATAAGGCCTGTTCGGCAAAGCGGCTTAACTGCGATGAGCTCACATCGCAACCATTTAAAAGGTCAGGCTTGTCGGTAAAAGTGGCAAAGGCTTTCAGTATTTTTGAAGCCTCAAGCGTTTTGTCTTCCAACTGTTCGCGGGTAAAAGCTTTGGTATTTACCGATCCGACAGTGGCCGTGCTCTTGTCTTTGTCGAGCTCTGCAATTATTACAAGGCAGGCTGCAAAGGCATCAGTGGAGTCTTTCAGGCCTGGTAAATGTTCCAGTAATTGCATGTTGGTGTTCAGATAGTCGCGTACCACCTTGTACATGTTCAAACGGTTGTTCAATCGTTTTTCCATTAAAATTAGATTTTGGTTATTAAATATTGTGTTCATAAAGATATAGCAAACAAAATAAATTGCAATGAACTAATGTAACATGACAATGAGGCAGTGCGAATGTGCTTTGCAGTTGCTGCGACTGACATTGTGGCGATGTGAAAGTGACTTGTAAGATTAGCGATATACAATGAATACATGTGAATATGACTTGTAACACTTGCGACTATCACCGCGCCAATGTAAAAACGTTTTGTATGGCCTGCGAGTATACATGATTGAACGTAATTATATTTCGAGACGCTGTTTGATGACCTTGTAAGCCTTGTGGTTTTATTCCGCGCACAGTAAGGTATAAAAGCGGCAATGGGATTTATATACTTGACTATGTGCCATGTATTGCCCAACTTTAATCAATAATGTAACATTTTAACCAATATGAAAGCATATCATATTAATACCTACGGCGTACCAGAAAAAGTCCTTCATTTAGTTGAGCTTAAACAACCAGAACCTAAAGAAAATGAGGTGAAGATTAAGGTTTATGCCACATCTATCAATGATTATGATTGGTGTATTAGTACGGGCAAGCCATTTTCTTATCGATTTATATTCGGAATATTCAGGCCCAAAAAGAAATTAGCGATACCCGGCATGGAGGTGGCTGGGATTATAGAGCAGGTAGGTAGTAATGTAACAAAGTTTGATATTGGTGATGCGGTTTACGGCGATATCTCAGAGTTTGGTTTTGGTAGCTTTGCCGAATTTCTTTGCATTGATGAAAAGGCACTAACCCGTAAGCCAGATAATATGAGTTTTGAAGAAGCAACATCTTTGCCGCATGCTGCCATGCTGGCTGTTCAAGGCCTGCAAGAAATTGGTCAGATGAAGGAGGGGCAAGCAATCTTAATCAACGGTGGAGGTGGAGGTGTTGGTGCATTAGGGCTTCAGATTGCCAAATTATATAAGGCCAGTGTTACGGGTGTAGATACTGGTGAGAAACTAGAAACAATGATAAGTTTAGGCTTTGACCAGGTGATTGATTATAAAAAGGAAGACTTTACCCAAAGTACTCAGCAGTACGATTTGATTCTGGATTGTAAAACCAATCGGGCAATCCGTAAATATTTAAAGGTACTCAAGCCCAAGGGAAAATACGTTTCAATAGGCGGTAAAACAGGCAAATTGATGCAAATGCTTTACTTGAGTCCGATACTGAAATTATTGAGTAAGAAACGCGTACATTTGGTGATGCTGAAAACCAATAAAAACCTGGATTATATCAATCAGTTGTATGACGACCAAAAAATCAGGTGTGTGATCGATGGCCCATATCCATTTGAAAAAATACCCTGGGCCATTCAACGCTTCGGCGATGGACTTCACCATGGAAAAATTGTGATTTCAGTTAAATAAGTATTATTCTTGCTAATGTGTGAATACAGACTCAATCCATAATTCTACGAAATGTCCGGTTAAAACGTATTGATGTTTAACGGCGGACAACATAGAAAATAAACAGACTGATAATTATGAGAAAAATAGCAGTGGCGATAGTGTGTTTGGGTATTAGTGTTTTTTATGCCTGCAACCTAAAGCAAACCAGTAATATAAAAGTGATGTCTTATAACATCAAGCATGGATACGGAATGGACAATGTGCTGGATCTAAATCGTGCTGCCGAAATTATTAAAGTGCAAGCGCCTGACTTATGTGGCTTACAAGAAATAGATAATTATTGCCGGCGATCAGATAGTGTGGCACAAACCGAATATATTGCTCAATCCGTTAATATGACTGGCACCTTTGTTAAGTTCATGGACTTCCAGGGTGGTGAATACGGAATGGCAACGCTATCGTCGCGGCCATTGGTGTCGACAAAAATATTGACCTTGCCTGATGGACTGGATGAGCCTCGCTCGGCAATTGTTCAGGAAGTTCAAATTGCAGAAGCCTGTACCCTTCTGTTTGTTAATGTTCACTTCGACTATGTTGACGGTAATGAGGGTGTTGCAAGTCGTTTAAATCAGGCTAAAGCATTAATGGAATACATTAATTCGATAGATAAAGCCGCTATTATAACCGGTGATTTTAACTGTGAGCCGAGGTCGTCAACCATGCAATATTTTTATGATCAGGGTTTTGAGTTTGTGCATAAGGGGGAGGATAATCTAAGCTATCAGGGAGATACGAAGCTTGAAATTGACCATGTTATTTATCGCCATACTTCGAAGGTTGAAATACGAGCTAAAAGCATCAGGCTGCTGGATGAACCAATAGTATCTGACCACCGTCCCTTAATCGCTGAGCTTGAAGTGGTGTATTGATTCGTAAGAACTTGCGGCATCCAGTCGTATGAGTAAGCCGTGATAATTTTTTCATCAAAATAGAGCGAATTTCCATATTTAGGTATTTACTTACTCATATTAAAAGGGTAATTTGAGTTAGGCTACTCAATTCTTTTTTAATAAGCTGTGTTCGAAGTAATATTTTGAATTCAGGTCGCTTATAAACTGATAATTTATGCGAGCTAGTGCTAATATTTTCCTTTTATGTTTGTTGTTATTGATGGAGTCATGCAATAAACAAGATACATGTGAGCAATCGGATATTTTTATTGATGGTAACAAGAGGGGTAGAAAAGTATTGATTATCGGCATTGATGGTTTTAGGTCGGATGCTATGCAGCAACATATATCACCTTTCCTGTATAATTTATCACAGCTAAGTGACACATACTATAATGATGCTCATCAGGTTGAAAAGCTGACCTTTAGCGGACCCAATTGGACCAGCATTTTAACAGGTGTGCATATACAGAAGCATCAGGTTGGAACAAATGAACTGGGGTATCATAAGCTGCACGAGTATCCTCACTTTTTTAATTACATCGAATTGGCAGATAGTCGTTTAAACACTGTTTCGCTTTCAAGTTGGACAATTATAAATGAGCGTATTGTTAGCGGTAATGCCGACTATGCAAAAACCTACAAATATGCCGATGAGGATGTGTACCTGGCAGCGTTGCAAATTCTAAGAGAACAGATACCAATCGTTCCTGATGTGATGTTTGTGTCCTTTCATGAACTGGACGGGGCAGGGCATGATTATGGTTTTAGTGCTAATCAACCAGAATATGTGAATACATTAAGCCGAATTGATGCTTATATCAATGATGTGGTTTCTGTTATTGAGGCTAAACGACAAGCTGGCGAAGATTGGCTGCTTATTGTTGTCTCCGATCATGGTGGCGATAATAAAAGCCATAAAGGAGGCTACGGCAACGTCAATATCAGGAATACTATCTTTTATGCGAATCATCCAATGCTCACATTTAATCACTCACACCGAAGTGCTCAGGTTGATGTAGTGCCCACAGTGCTGGATTATTTAGGAATCGTAAGTTTGGGTTTTAATTGTAAAACCGATGGCGTTTCGTTGATTAAGTAGATTTACAACAAGGGATTATTATCAATGGCAATGACTTACTTCTTTTTCTTACTCGATTTAGCTAAAGGATTAAAATCAAGACAATGCTGTATCCAGGTGTCTAGTTCATCATCCATATCGATGCCTTGCGGTTCTACCATTACAAAGCCTTTCATCGTGCGTCCGGTGAAATTCATTGCCTTGGCACCTGGCTGCTGAAGCAGTGTTTCATAGTCTTCAGGATTCACTCGGGTCATCAAATCATTTTTAACAACGCCCACGCACATTTTATCATCCACCATAAAACACAGACCACCCATCATCTTTTTTTCAAGGTAAGTGGTGTTTTTAGTTTTAAGCCATTGTCGAATGCGATCGGCTAAGTGTTCGTCGTAGGCCATTGTTAATATTGGTTTATGTGGTGTAATTCGTCAACCCGAAATCTACCGAGTGCTTAATTGTCTTATTTCTTAGATTCTATATCTGAGTTTGTTATAAGAACGGATAGCCAACACTAATATACATACGAGCTTTCCAGTCGTCAAGGTTAGTGCCTACACCAAAGGTTATAGGACCAATAAGGCTATTAATGGCGATGCCACCTCCAAAGCCTAAGATATATTCGCGAGGACCAAGGTAGAAGTTTTGATCTTTAAAATCGTCGTTGCCAAAATTAGGTGCGCAAATACCATTGGCAACAGCGTGTGCATAAATGGTTTGAGTTAGGTTGATGTTAAACTTAAAACTTGCCAGACCGTAGTTTTCAGCAATTTTTTCGCGGTAATTAAGCCCTACAAATGCGGCATCGCCCGTACTAATATTATAGGCTGTTCCTCCAATGTAATGCATGTCAAAGAATGGAGCGTCAGCAGAAAATGCAGCCAGTGAAATACCTGTTTCAAAATGAGCATTTTTAGAGGCGCTAAAACTTTTAAGGTATCTAACAGAGCCTGCCAGATAGTGCTCCTGAGGAACTTGTATTAATGGAGCTATCAAAGCTTTAGCATATGGCTCACCATCATAGTAATCATATGCTTTAAAATTTAGTTTGCCCGATAGGTGTAAATGGTGTCCTTTGGTGGCAAAAAAACGTTTGTTCAGAGTGTTTCTGTCGGCTGTAAAAGTTCCATACACAAAACCATTTCCAAATCGTTCAACCCCTTGATCAAAAATGCTCGATAAGCCCGATTCCTGACTTGTACGCACTTCTTCCCAGTCGATTTTGACAGTGATGATGGTGCTGGTGTTAAATGATAAAAATAGTCCAGCTCCGGCTTGGGTCTTGTAATAATTGAGTGTGCCTGCTTTTTTTAAGTTTTCCTGATAGAGCGGTAAAGGGGTTTTTTCGAAGTAGCCATCACCAATAAAACCTGTCAATTGACGCTCCCCCATGTAGGCAATCATCTCACCATGCATGCGTGGTGTTTCTGAAATGTCGGCTGTAAGTGAGAGGCGACTGTTTTTAAATAAAATATTACGAACTGTGATATTTGTAATCAGGCCGGCCTTCAACTCATTGTCATAATGGATAGAGAACTTGGCCTGTGTCAGGTTGGTTTCTTCAGTATTGAAAATTAGTGAGTAAGTAGAATCGTTATAATGCAGGTCATACGTGATGTGCTTATAAAATCGGGTGCCAACCAGGCGACGTACGCCGCGATTAATATCATTAAGGCTGACCGTATCACCTTCTTGTATTTTTAGTTTGCTGAGGTAATAATTGCGCGATACGTGTTCGCGATTATTAATAACAATGTCTGAGATAATAACTTCATCAGGTGTGTAATGATATGGCGCATCATTCTTTATGGCAATGAGGTTTAAGGAGTCTGCTAAGTGTTTAAAGTCATCTACCTGCTTTAGTGCAGCCTGCTCACCTCTCTTAACAATGTCTTTGCCGTCAAAAAAACTGGCACTTGTGAATGGATGTAGTTCTGGTGTAATCAGGTAGTCAGTCACTTTTATGGCTTCATCAAAAGCAATGTTGCTGCCAATCATGGCCGAAGTCATTAATATTTCAGTGATGCTTTTTAGGTCATCAATCTTTGGTTTATCACTGGCTCCTACATTGACACCAATAATGATATCCGCACCCATTTCTTTACAAAGCAGTACCGGAAAATTATCCAGTACACCACCATCAACTAAGTACATACTGTCTTTTTCAACAGGCGTAAATACTGAAGGTATGGCCATACTGGCGCGCATGGCTTCCGATATATCACCTTCTTTAAATACATAGGGTTTACCTTCAACTAAATCAACGGCTACACATCTAAATGGTATGGGTAAATCATCAAACGAAGAGGAATTGGAAACATGCCAGGTTAAGCTTGATAGCATTTCTGATATCCGCTGACCACGTACCATTCCTGCAGGTAGTTTCAATCCTTTACGTGTAATATCGAATTCAAGTTGAAAGCGGTTGTAATCAGCTTTTTCTTCAGGTACTACATCGTGTAGCGGTATCTGGTCACTTAATACCACGGCCCAATCAATTGAGTTGACAATGGAGTCCAGTTCTACAGCCGAATAACCTGATGCATATAGGCCACCAATAATACTTCCCATACTGGTTCCGGTAATGTAGTCGGGGCGAATGCCGGCCTCTTCCAGAACTTTTAATACGCCAATGTGAGCCAGGCCTTTTGCTCCTCCGCCACTTAATACAAGTCCTATTTTGGGCCGCTTACTACTTTCTTGAGCCCACAATTGCTGATGTGTCAATATGGCCAGACAAATACAGATGTATGCGAGTAGTTTATTCATTGGTATTAATGCAAAAGTTTAAGGTCTATTAAGTTTTATGTACTTGAAAATGTTGGTTCTGTGCTGACAATTATTTGCTATTCGCTTGACGTTCTAATAATCTATCGACTGTTCTTGATTAATACAACGGAACCATACATGTCTGGTAATTCAACAAATACCTCAGGGATATGTTGCTCGAATTCATCAACGGCTTTTTTAACGCCATCCCAGTTATGATTATAATCGTGCACGATGATGGTGCCTTTAGGGCTTAGTTTAGGATAAAAATATTCCAACGCATCTAAGGTCGATTGGTAGAGATCAGCATCAATATGAACTAAAGCATATTTGGTTTCGTTGATGCCTTCTGTTGTAGCCGGAAATACACCTTCTTTAATAATAAGTTTGTCCTTGTTACCATCGATATATTGCAGTACTTCTTCGGGCGAAGTATTATCGAACTGCACCGTTTGTGGTCGTACTGTTCCATCGCAGTCTTCTTTTATCACTAGTTTAGGTAATCCGCTAAAGCTGTCGTATAGATAAAAATCTTTTTGGGGTAAAAGGTGATGAATCAATTTGGCTGTTTCTCCTTTATATACACCTAGTTCGGCGATAGCACCTGCAATATCGTTTTTTTGTATGCGCTTTAATTGTAGCCATAAAGAGTAAAAGCGCATTTTATCTTTAAACTTACGCTCCTGTTTTAATAGGACTTTACTGTGCTCTTTCTTTTTTTGAGCGTCGAGCCAACTAAAGGGTTTGAAAAGTTTATGAGTGTAAAAGCTCCAGAAGTAGCTTAAAGCCATTAATGTTACCAGGTTAATAAGTATCAAATTGAGGAATTGGATGAGTGTCATATGATAGTTTTCAAGGTTTATAACAAAGATAAATTATTTTTTTGTCCTTGATATAGCGATTGCTTCGAATGGGAAATTTACCCTAATGAATTAGCTGATTGAGTGTTTCAAATTATTACATTTGTTAATTAGCATTTTCTTAACTTCATTCAGATACAATACTATGAGAAGAATAACTTATGCCGTTTTAATACTTATAACTTTTGCTTGTCAAACGCCTGCACCCGTTCAACAGGATTGGGCTATTGCTATACACGGCGGGGCAGGTAATATGGACAGTACTAAATTTTCAGCGGATGATATATTGCGCTACGAAACGGCCTTGCAAACGGCTCTCGAAATCGGAAAAACAGCTTTAGCCGATGGAGAATCATCACTCGATGTGGTAGAAAAAGTAGTCAGAAACCTGGAAGATAATCCACTTTTTAATGCTGGTAAAGGGGCCGTATTTACCAATGATGGACGTAATGAACTGGATGCTGCCATAATGGATGGGAGTAATTTAAATGCCGGTGCCGTGGCTGGGGTTGGAGATATTCGTAATCCGATTAGTGCTGCGCGTTTGGTAATGGAAAAATCACCTCATGTGTTGTTAATTGGTAAGGGAGCTTCGTTGTATGCCACGCAAAATGGCATTGAAACAGTTGATAGCTCGTATTTTTTTACCGATAAGCGCTGGCAGCTTTTACAACGTACCTTACAAAAAGCTGGTAAAAACGGAACTGTAGGCTGTGTAGCATTAGATAAAAATGGTAATCTGGCTGCAGCTACTTCTACAGGTGGAATGAATAACAAACGTTATGGACGTGTGGGGGATGTGCCTATTATTGGAGCCGGTACCTATGCCAACAATAACACCTGTGCTGTGTCTGCAACAGGGCATGGCGAGTATTATATTCGTTATACTGTGGCACACGATATTTCTGCTCTTATGGAGTACAAAGGAGTTAGCTTAAGTGAGGCTGCTCAAACAGTGATCAACGAAAAACTTAGTAATGAAGCTGGAAATGGAGGTGTTATTGCTGTTGATAAATCAGGAAATGTAACACTAGAGATGAACTCAACAGGTATGTTTCGTGGCTGGGCCAACTCATCAGGCGATGGGGGTGTGGCAATTTTTAGATAAGATTTAAAAATAAAAAACACAGAATACTGGATATTATTGGATCGAAACTGTCGATCTACAAATAAAAAAAGGATGTCATCTTTTATGCAAGAATATGCTTAAAAGATGACATCCGTATATTCTTGACTAAGAACAGGAAACACAAAACGATCCCATGTCTTATGTCTAAAGTTTATATTTCATCAGAATAGTAAGCCAATGGTAACTCCCGCAAATTGTAGCGATTAGCCATTATTTCTCCATAAGCACCAGCCGAACGAATAGCGATTAAATCGCCCCTTCCGGTTTCGGGTAAGTCAACCGCTTTACCAAAACAGTCGCTTGATTCGCAAATTGGCCCAACTACATCGTACTTAGCAGATGGCTTATTTGAAGTCAGGTTCTCTATTTTGTGATAAGCCTGGTACAATGCCGGACGAATCAGGTCACTCATACCTGCATCAACAATGGCAAACTTGGTATTTACACCATTTTTCACATATAGTACCTTACTAAGTAATGCTCCACACTGTCCTACCATTGAACGCCCCAGTTCGAAGTGTAATTCCTGACCTGGTTTTAATTCTAATAGTTCATCAAAGAGCTTGAAGAAACTTTTAAAATCAGGGATAGAACTACTGTCAGGCTGTTCGTAATCGATTCCTAATCCGCCACCAACATTAACCACTTTAGGGCATATCTGATGACTGATGAACCACTTTTGTAGTTCATTCACGCGCAGGCACAAATCTTTGAACGACATTAGGTCGGTAATTTGTGAACCGATATGAAAATGAAGACCTTCTAACTCAACGTTTTTAAGTTTAGCCAGAGCATCAATTACATTTTCTAAATCCCACTGGTTAATGCCGAACTTATTTTCTTCCAGCCCGGTGGTAATATAATGGTGAGTATTGGCATTCACATTCGGGTTAATGCGCAAAGCTACTTTGGCTACTTTCCCTTTCTTCTCTGCTAGTTCGTTAATGATTTCCAGTTCAGGAATAGACTCAACGTTAAAACACGCGATGTCATTATCTAGTCCCAGGTTGATTTCCCAGTCGGCTTTGCCAACACCGGCAAATACCACCCCACTGGCACCAAAACCTGTTTCAAGGGCCTTTTTAACCTCGTTTCCACTTACGCAGTCTGCACCAAATCCGGCATCTTTAATGGTCGATAAAATGCGATCGTTGGCATTTGCTTTTACCGCATAATGCACCTTAAAGCCATAAGAGCCAGCTTCCTTTTTTACTGAATCAAGCGTTGCATTTAGCAAAGCCATATCGTAGAAGTAAAAAGGCGTTTGAAGTTGATTTAATGAATCAACAGGAAAATTAAAATTCATTCGTTTCCTAGTTAAAAAGTTTATCACTCAAAAGATTTAAGGCCTTCTTTTTATCATTAGCATTAATGAGCAAAGATAGGTTGTAATTGCTTCCGCCATAGGAAATCATTCTGATTGGAATCTCCTTAACGGCATCAAAAATAGTGTTGGCATAACCTCTGTTGTCAGCAATTAAATCACCCACTACACAAACAATTACTTGCTCTCTATCAACTTCAACGGAACCGTATTTTTTTAAGTCATTCACGATCTCAGTCAAATGCTTGTCGTCATCAATGGTTACAGATACGCCTACCTCTGAAGTGGTAATCATATCAATTGGTGTTTTGTAACTCTCAAATATCTCAAATACTTTGCGAAGAAAACCATAGGCCAATAGCATGCGACCTGATTTAATTTTAATGGCGGTGATGCCATCTTTAGCAGCTACAGCCGCCATACGTTCTTTGCGTTGTTTTGATGAAATGAGGGTACCCTCAGCTTCTGGTTTCATCGTATTAAGCAGGCGCACAGGTATATTAGCCAGCTTGGCCGGTAAAACACTTGTCGGGTGCAATATCTTAGCGCCAAAGTAGGCTAACTCGGCTGCTTCATCAAATGATAATTCCGAAATACTTTTGGTATTTTCAACGTAACGAGGGTCGTTATTGTGCATGCCATCAATATCGGTCCAAATCTGGATTTCATCAGCTTCGGTGGCAGTGCCAATTAATGAAGCGGAATAATCGCTACCTCCACGCTGGAGATTATCTATTTCGCCAAAGGCATTGCGACAAATGTAACCTTGGGTAATATAAATCTTACTGTCACCCTGTTCTTTGATAACCTTTTTAAGGTTTTCTTTTATATAGGTAGCATCCGGCTCATTATTCTTGTCAATGCGCATGTAATCAAGCGCAGGCAGTAAAGTTGAATCTTTACCATTTTCTTTTAAGAAATAATGAAAAAGAGCGGTTGAAATTAATTCGCCCTGAGCCAAAATAGCTTTCTCTTCAAATACTGTAAACATATCGATGGTAAACGATTTGATAAAATCGAAATGTGATTTTATCAACTGTTTTCCTTTTTTGAGATACTCTTCGCTTTTGAATAGTTTAATAACCTCCTGCTCATACTTAGCCTCCAGGTTATTAATGACTTCATTTGCGCCGTCGTGGTTTTGTTTATACAAGTAATTTGCAATTTCTACAAGGCTGTTTGTAGTGCCCGACATGGCCGATAACACAACAATCTTTTGATGACTATCATCTATAATGTTAGCCACCTCCATCATACGCTGCGCCGAACCAACTGATGTTCCACCAAACTTAAGTACTCTCATCTTAATAGTAATAATGATTGTTCACAATAACTTTTCGGCAACAAAATTATAAGTTTTAATGCCAAGATGTGTGACTATTTGAAAGAAAATTGACTTGCTCAATTTTGATTATTAACAAATTACACGACAAAAAACGAAATACAACTAAAATTAACAAAAAGTTAAAAAAATAACAACAAATATTATTTCTATTATTTTTGTGAATTATTGTAGGTTATTACACATTATTTGTGTTTTTACTTAATGAAATTGCACCTAACTTTGTACATTATTTAGGCAGTGTTTGAAACAAGCTTGCAAATTTGATTCTCAACATTAAGAAAGAAGCATATTATTAAGCGGTAAATTATATTTATTGGGGAGTTTCGTTTAAGGCTTAAGAACAAATAAGATACAGATGAAAATAAATACAGCACAGTTTTTTAAAAGTAGCGCCAAGGCTAATCAGTGTCCAAAAGAAGATCGTCCCGAATATGCATTCATAGGCCGTTCAAATGTAGGCAAGTCATCGCTAATAAATAAGCTATGTAAGCGTAAGGCATTAGCCAAAACATCATCCACACCCGGAAAAACACAACTGATCAACCATTTTGATATTGATAAAAGTTGGTACCTGGTAGACTTACCTGGCTTTGGTTATGCAAAAGTTTCGAAAACTATTCGTGCTACTTTCGGTGAGCTTATTACGGATTATATATCGTCGCGAAAAAACCTGATGTGTTTATTTGTGTTGATAGACTCACGCATTCCAATGCAGGAAATTGATTTAGCCTTTATGAATTCCATGATTGAAAATGGGGTGCCCATTGCAATTGTATTTACTAAAACTGATAAGCTTAACAAAAGTCAATATGCCACATACATGAAAAAGTACGAAGAGCAATTGTTAGAATTTTGGGAGGAATTACCACCTGTTTTTTATACTTCATCAAAAAGCGGACTTGGTAGCGATGAGTTACTGAATTTCATCGAAGATTTAAATTCGAAATGGTAATATTCAGTTTTTGAGGTAGTTGGATGATAAAATAAACAATTATACTTTTTTATGATGTTTGTACATGTTAAGAAAATATGAATTGCTTACCTTTGCAGCCACAAAGCAACATTTGAAATAATCTGATAAACATCAATTTAAATGCCACCGAAAGCTCCAATTAAGATATTTGCGGGAACTAGTACGAAGTATCTAGCTGAAAAAATTAGTCTTTGCTCAGGCAGAGAATTAGGTAGTGTTAACTGCTTAAGATTCAGTGATGGTGAATTTACAACTGCCTTTGAAGAAACTGTTCGAGGCTCTCACTTATTTTTATGCCAGTCAACATTCCCTCCTTCAGATAACCTGATGGAGTTATTGATGATGATTGATGCAGCCAAGCGTGCATCGGCTTATAAAATCGTAGCCGTTATGCCATATTTTGGGTTTGCACGTCAGGATCGTAAAGACCAACCTCGTGTAGCCATTGGCGCAAAGTTAGTTGCAGATATGTTACAAGCTGCAGGTGTCGATCGTGTAATAACGATGGACTTGCATGCCGATCAAATCCAGGGATTCTTCAATATTCCGGTTGATCACCTATATGCATCTTCTATTTTTGTGCCGCACATTAAGCACATGAATATGGATGACCTAATTATTGCATCTCCTGATGTTGGCGGTACCAAACGTGCTAATACCTATGCCAAATTCCTTGAAACTCCAATGGTTATTTGTCATAAGCAGCGCTCAAAAGCGAACGTTGTTGATGAAATGCGTGTCATTGGTGATGTTGAAGGAAAGAATGTGATAATGGTTGACGATATGGTTGATACAGCAGGTACATTAACCAAAGCAGCTGATATGATGTTAGATGCCGGAGCTAAGAGTGTACGTGCCTTTACAACACATGCAGTATTGTCTGGTCCTGCATATGAGCGTATCGAAAATTCAGGTTTAGCTGAATTGTATGTAACTGATTCGATTCCTTTAAAACAAGAGAGTGATAAAATTAAAGTGTTATCGGTAGCTCAACTTTTTGCCGATACCATCGAAAAAGTATATAATTATCAGTCGATAAGCAATCAATTTTTACTTTAAAGTATTATCTTTGCAGCCGCTTTAGAGCAAGCGTGTGATGGGAAATTAAGCCTCACATGGTTATAATTTTGAGTAGCACTTAATAAAAGAATTATGCAAACAATTGAAATTAAAGGTACTGTACGTGCCGAGTTAGGTAAAAAATCAACCAAAGCATTACGTGCTGAAGGTCAAGTTCCATGTGTGATTTACGGTGGAGAAAGTAATGTTCACTTTACAGCCTCAGAAGCTGAATTCCGTAAAGTAATTTACACTCCAAACGTATACATTATCAATGTAAATGTTGACGGAACTGTTTATCCTACTGTTCTTCAGGACACACAATTCCACTCAGTAAAAGAGCAATTATTACATGCTGACTTCTTATTAGTTAAAGAAGACAAGCCTGTTGTTATTGAAATTCCAGTTAAATTGGACGGATTTGCTGAAGGTGTAAGAGCTGGTGGTAAGCTTCAGTTAGAGAAGCGTAAGCTTAAAGTAAAAGCTTTAGCTAAGTATTTACCTGATACATTAGATATCAACATTGACGAGCTTGGACTTGGAAAAACAATTCAAGTTGGTGGATTGTCATTTGACAACCTTGAGATGTTGAATGCTAAGAATGCAGTAGTAGTTGCTGTACGTTTAACACGTGCTGCCCGTGCCGCTGGTCAGGCAGGTGGCGAAGAAGGCGAAGCTACTTCAGAAGCAGCAGAAGCGTAGATTTAACACGCCATATAAAAAAAAGCCTCCATATTCGCATATGGAGGTTTTTTGTATTTTAGCCACTCATTAAAAATTGATTTATACGAGAATGTTTGGGCTGTTTAAATTATTTTCAAAAAAGAAAAAAGATAATATTCCATCAGAAATGAAGTACCTGGTTGTAGGGTTGGGAAATATAGGCGATGAATACGCTCAAACCCGTCATAATGTAGGTTTTGAAGTGCTTGAAGCCATAGCTAAAAATAACGAAGCCCAATTTAAGGACGAGCGTTATGGTGCTGTTACCACTTATAAATTTAAATCGCGACAGATTGTATTGTTGAAACCGAATACATATGTGAACCTTAGTGGACGGGCCATTAACTACTGGATGCAGAAGGAGAAAATTCCTTTAAGTAATGTGCTGGTTGTAGTTGATGATTTGGCGCTCCCTTTTGGTTCATTGCGTTTAAAAACCAAAGGCGGTGATGCAGGACATAATGGACTAAAAAGTATTCAGAGTACATTAGGTACCGCAAGTTATTCGCGTTTGCGTTTCGGTATTGGTAACAAGTTTTCTAAAGGGCGTCAGGTCGATTTTGTACTGGGTAAATGGTCTGACGAAGAATGGTCAGGTTTGCTTGAGCGCGTAAAGGTGGTAGAAGATATTGTAAAAGCATTTGTAACGATTGGTGCTGCACGCACAATGAGTCAGTACAATAATAAGTAATACATCGGTGATATGGCAGGAGCAAGTGTTAGAATAGATAAGTATCTGTGGTCTGTACGACTGTTTAAAACCAGAACGATTGCCGCTGAAGCCTGCAAAAAGGGAAAGGTAATGATGAATGGTATTTCAGTTAAATCATCGCGTACGATCAAAGCCGGCGATGAGATAGAAATCCGGATGCCTCCTATTACACGACGATTTAAAGTGCTTGACGTAGCTGAAAAGCGAATGGGTGCTAAATTGACACCAGATTTTATAAAAGATATTACGCCACCCGATCAGTTTGAAATGCTTGAATTGGCAAGGTTAGCCAGTAATGCTAACCGAGACAGGGGGATGGGACGTCCAACTAAAAAGGATAGACGCGATTTAGAGAAATTACAAGAAGGAGATTGGGACTTATAATATTTGAAGTATGATAGTAGCACAGCAAAAGAAAAAAGAAA
Source organism: Carboxylicivirga marina (assembly GCF_016612505.1). Lineage (GTDB taxonomy): Bacteria > Bacteroidota > Bacteroidia > Bacteroidales > Marinilabiliaceae > Carboxylicivirga > Carboxylicivirga marina. Next base: position 49,354 of record NZ_JAENRR010000028.1, on the reverse strand, counting down.
ATATCGTTGAGTACATCTTATATATGTGGCAGGTTGAAGATCTGATCAGAGCCAATAAGGTCGACATGTCCTTAATAGATAAGCATATTATACCCGGCTATCAGCAAAACGAAGAAATAACGCTCGAAATAAGAGACTGGTGGGCTAACTTAACGGAGATGATGCGCATTGAGAATAAGGCTGAAAAAGGACATCTTCAAATAAATGTAAATACCGTTAATGATGTTAATCGCCTGCATAACCAATTGTTGAAATCACCTAATGAAGTGGCGTATCAGCATCTTTATAATAGCATGGCTGCCAGTATTCAGGAGTTTGACAATAAATCGGGAAATGTACTTGAGAATGATATTGCGATTTGTCTCACAGCTATTTATGGTTCATTTTTAATGAAGCTTAAAAATCAGGAAGTTTCTAAAGAAACCAGTGAAGCTATCAAGGTGTTTAGTCGTTTGTTAGGTACTTTGGCCAAAAAATACAAAGAAGAACAAGAGGGGAAGCTTGACCTTAATTAAAGTTGCAAGCAGTTTTGCCAAACCATCGATACCTGTTACGGGCGAATTTGTAGTACAATTTGTTGAGGATTTTCTTAGGTATTAATTTAGCAAGTATTGCAGCAATCGTCCAAAGTCCACCTGTTAAATATAGCAGTGATATAGCGGCTTCACCGGCCATTTGTGTTTTTGAATGATGTATCAGCAGCAGTTCGTCACCAATAGAACGGCTTACCAATTGGAATGGGATAAAATTCACTTTTCTATCTGCTCTAGAGTGCTTTCGAAGAAAACTAACGAAACCTAAGCAGAAACCACACTGACCATCATAATAGATAATTGGTAAGTCTGTGGTTTTAACTGCTTTCATTTTTAGAATTATTTATCGTTATCGATCGGATTTGCCTGATCTTCATTGTCTATTTCGGCACAGCAAATATCAGCCGCTTGATCGGTTTTGAAATAGGAGTTAGCATTAGATACAAAACCTTTGTTTGAAAATACATCAAAGATGAAGTCCTTATCGCTGTTGGCTTTGCATTGCACTATGATTTTTCGTACCATAAGTTAAAGTTTAAATTGTCAAAGGTATATAGGTAATAATACAATGCAAATTTAGAATTTGCGTTAATTTGCCCTTATTTACCTGTTAAAGTTAGTGCAATTGAGAATGAGCATTTAGCTCTATAAGTTGAACATGACCTGTTCAAAAAGGTTCAATTATGGCTTAAATATTACGATGTCAGCTCGTCGATTGATCACTTCAATAGCCGAGCTTTTTTGTTTGTTTTTAGGAAGCAATAAATCATTTTCACCTTTAGGCAATAATGTAAAGCGGTTTTTGTCAATACCTAAATCATCAACAAAGTAAGAAAGAACTTCTTCGCAACGCTTTTTACTTATTTCCATATTTTCCTCCGGATTTTCACGACTGTCGTTATAGCCATAAATGCCAACTGTAGAACGTGGATTTTTGACCATATAAAGTCCGATAGTGGCTAGGTCAACATGGTCTTTTGTATCTAGCTTACTCTCATAAGAGTCAAAATAAATCGATACCATGTTATTGCTGCCGTATATACGCATCGAATGGTGTTTAATCTTAATGGAATCAATTTTTACAACCTTCTTTGACTCATATTGACGTAATTGTTCTTCCAGCGCTGCTACTTCTTCAGCTAAAGGATCTTTCTTGGGCTTATCAAAAACATTAAAGCCATAACCACGATGTGTCCAGCGTGAATGACGCTTATCTTTTTTGCCAATTTTGTATGTCAACTGTAGGCTTGGATACCAATACTTATCATTATTAGCTCCCACCAGAATATTGTCTAATTTATCTTCGATTGACCAGCGCATTGTTGTTTCAAATCCGATATCAAAACTCCGGTTAATCCTATATTCCAGGCCTAATGTTAAGGGTGTTGCTATTTCGTTGGCACGCGCTATTTTTTGATAGGGATCAAGTGGATCATAACCTAATACAATGTACTCAGTTCCTTCTCTGTTTTGCACAACTTCATCTGTTTCGGTATAATGAACTCTGGTTCGAAAAGAGGCCACCCCTACTCCAATTTTCAAATATAGATTCCACTTATCTCGCATAGGACCAGGATAGGTGAACCACTGATTGATATAGGTGATAGCATTAACCGAATAGTCGATAATGTTACCTACGCTGTAATAAATTTCATTGCCCGATCGAAAATCACTTGTCAGGATTTGAAAATCGAGTGCCCAGGCCGGGTGTATTTGTTTGGCTAGTCTTACTGTTGGTCCAAAGTTCCAATGCTTGTCAGGAAAAACGGCGTATGAAGTGAGATCGTTATGCATCACCAAGGGGCCATAACCCACCGCTATTGACCATGTGTTAAAGATCTTGTCTCTTGAATAGCGTTGATGTTCCTCTAATTGACGATGATCGGTTGAGGATTGTGCCATAGCGCTATGCAGGCAACCAACAATCGCGAGAATCAATATGGTTGAAAATAATCTCATGTTCATGTGTTCGTCAATTACTCAACTATTACAAATAAATCAACACGCCTGTTGACCAGATGAAGCCCGCGTGGAGCCAATTTTTGTGTGTCAGATAATAATTCAGCTTCACCCTTATAATCTATTTCAAAGCGATTTCTATCAATTTCATATTCATCAACAAAAACTTTTAATACAGCATTACAACGACGTTGACTAAGTTTGATATTGTAATCGTATGAGCCTCTCTCGTCGCAATATCCAACGATCTTCACTCTGAGTGATTTATCTTTGCCCATGACATAAGCTGCTTTAGCTAGTGTCATGTGCGCATCTTGCGTGATTTCTGATTTGTCATAATCAAAAAATACTGAAGCCGACATGGTTTCTTTGTATTCAACGGATTCGGTGACAATGGTACTTGTATCTATTGAGGTGGAATCAAGCAAAGCCATGTATTCTATTTGTTGTTTCAACGAATCTAGCTTATGAGCCATTGGGTCGTCCTTGCGCTGGCGTTTGTAATTGATGTTGAAATCTTTATAGGTCCAGGCTGCGTGTCGTTTATTTTTCTTACCTATTTTGTAGGTTAAGTTTAATGATGTAAACATGTATCCATCATTATCAGCTCCTGATAGATTAACATCGAGGTTATCGGCATTCATATGGCGCATCATTATTTCGGTGCCTACATCAAAACTTTTGCTAATGCGATATTTTACACCGAGACCAAAGGGGATAAGTACTTCATTTCTACGAGCTGTTTCAATCTCCTGATAAGGTTCGTTTTCGGGGAAACGACGTTCATATCCATACACAAGGTAGTCGGTGGGTAGCCATCCATGAGGTGATGGGTAGCCGTCAATGGATTCATAAACATCTTGTACTTGAAGTATTTCATTTGTTTCTAAATCAAATTGTTTGCTTCTGAAATAGGTAAGTCCAATTCCTAACTTGGCATAGATATTCCACCTGTCGCCAATGGGGCCAAAAATGGCTAATTGATTCACGTTTAGTGTGCCGTTTATGGTAACATCATAAAAGTCACCTTCAAAATAGCGTCCGTTTTTCTCACCATACATATCGGCCATCATCCATTGCAAATCAATGCCCCATGGACGATTAAATTGTTTACTAATCATTATCGTAGGTGCAAATTTCCAGTTGCCACTTGGCATGGCAGTGTAATCAATGACATCAACATAGTAAATTACCGGACCGCCCCCAATGGTTACCGACCAGGTATTATACTTGTTACCTCTTCTGAATATTTGTTCTTCGGATAGCTGGCCGGCATTTGTTTGCGCCATCGTCCAGTTACACACTAGAAGTATGGTAGATAGAAGAATTATTAACTTATTCATGCGCCTCTGATTAATACTAATAATGTATTAAATCTAAGGTATTTAGCTATTGCTAAAAAGTGAAAGAAGTAAGATTTTTACTAATTGAATGATTTCATCCATAAACGTTGTGTAATTCCTGCCAAAAGAAAAGCCCTTCCAATATGGAAGGGCTTCTTAAATAGTTGTTTTATCTGCTGATTAACGATTTTTGTACTTGTCTAAACCGTCTAATAACCAGTTTTGATATTTCTTAATATCCGGATCGTAAGCCACAGGCGTATTAAGTGTTTTTTCGTTTTCGTCGATGATGACATAATATGGTTGTCCTTGCTGTTGGTAACGTTCCATCTGGAATTCCGCCCACTTTTGTCCAACCGTTCTGATTTTCTTACCTGTAATCTCTGAGATATATGGCTCATCTAGTTTCTTTCTGATGTCAACATACAGTGAAACTAGGATGTAATCATTAGAAAGTAAGCCTTTAACATCCTGATTTGACCACACTTTGTCTTCCATTTTACGACAGTTAGTACAACCCTTACCAGTGAAATCCAATAATAATGGCTTATTTACTTTTTTAGCATAAGCTAATGCCTGATCGTAATCGTCAAACGCCGGTATCCCTTGAGGTCCATAATGCATGCCTTCTGGCATTCCTCCATGCTCGCCTGAACTTACAATGCCCTGAACAGGTGTTTGATCGCCTACTCCAAATGGTGATTCGGCATAGTCTTTTGATGGTGGCATACCGCTAATTAAATTAACTGGTGCTCCCCATAATCCAGGAATCATATAAATGGTAAATGCTAATGTTAGTATACCTAATAAGAAACGTGAAACCGGAATGTGCTCCATTGGTGAATCGTGTGGCAAACGAATTTTTCCTAATAAATAGAAGCCCATTGCACCAAAGATTGCCACCCAGATAGCGATGAATACCTCACGCTCAAGAATGTGCCATCCCATTGTCATATCGGCAACCGATAAGAATTTGAAAGCAAAAGCTAACTCTAAAAATCCAAGGATAACCTTTACAGAGTTTAACCAGCCACCAGACTTAGGTAATGAGTTTAAGTACCCTGGGAATGCTGCAAATAATGCAAATGGTAAAGCTAGGGCCAACGAGAATCCTAACATTCCAACAATAGGTCCCATATAACCTCCGGTAGCTGCTTTTACAAGTAATGCGCCCACAATTGGTCCGGTACAACTAAACGATACAAGTGCTAATGTAAATGCCATAAAAAAGATACCGATGAATCCACCTTTATCCTCATTCTTAGTGGTGAAATTGATTAATGAGCTAGGCATTACAATTTCAAATGCTCCAAAGAATGAGATGGCAAATATTATCAGAAGCAAGAAGAAGAATATATTAAACCAAACGCTGGTTGACAATTCATTAAGTGCACTCGCTCCAAAAATGGCCGATACGGCTACTCCTAAAATAACATAGATAACAATAATGGAGATACCATAAATAATCGCATTTTTGATACCAGCTGCTTTAGAAGTACTTTGCTTCGTAAAGAAACTCACAGTCATTGGTATCATTGGAAATACACATGGCGTTAATAAGGCTGCCAGACCACCCCCGAATGCCAAGAAGAATATTCCCCAATAAGACTCTTCTTTTTCGTCAGAGCTCTCAGTACTTGCTACTTCAGCGGTTACAGGTGCGGTAGTATTAACTGTTAATTCAAAGTCAACCATTTCAGGAGGCATACATGTTTCATCGTTGCAAATCATCGATTCGATGTAGCCTTTAATAATAACATCACCTTCTTGTTTAAGCTGAATGACTTTCTTGAAGGTTGCTTTTTTCTCAAACCACTTCAACTCAGCATTAAATGTTTCATCGAAATGTGCTGTGGCTTTCGGTTCTTCAATAATGCCATCCAAGATGCTGTATGCTTCGCTTTCTTCAACTTCAATACCTGTAGGAACAGCCGTGTTCTCAGGTAGATCTGATGAATAAACGTGCCAACCGGCATCAATAGTTGCTTCACAAATGATTTCAACCTTTCCTTCTTCAATGTTTTTGGTAGAAAACTTCCAGGTAATATGTTGCTCCATTTGGGCAAAGCTGCCTGCAAAAACGGTCAACATTAGTACCAATGCTGTTAATGTCCTTTTCATACGTTTTAATTTGTTTTCAGTTGCCGTATACAACTCGCAATGCGTAATATGTAAAATAATAACTTACCTATATGCGTTGCGCGTTAACTTGTCTTTATTAATTAGGTGCTTATGTTTGTTAAAGTATAGTTTCTTATACATCTAACATCAATAGCATTTATTCAATTTTTGGTCTGTATAGTTTAGTCGTTAATTCTTTTCAATGCTTACAATTATTGCTCTAATTTGGAGCGTCATATTGTACTGAAGTTCTCAACATATTTAATTCTATACATGTCTACAAAGTTACAACAATTAGTTTGTTCGAAAGCTATCGTATTTTGTTATCACAACGTTAATGTGCCTTCTATTACATGATTTTAGGCACTCATGATTAGTGCGGCTAATCGTCAATGCTAAAAGTCATAGTTTGTGTTACAATTATAAAGACACCTGTGTAGGCATAGTGGGTGACATTCGTGGAGAGTGTTTTTGTATGACTTACATCACTATAAACAAAAAAAGGTTGACCTATTAAAGGTCAACCTCATTCTTTTCATTATCTAATATCTTGTATTCTAGGATTCCTAGAGAGTCGGAAGGTACAACGCTTAGGCCATGTGTATATTTAAATTTCCACTTTAACACTTGAGATGGAAATCCTTTTTTTAGATACGCATGCACCATAGGGTGTACTTTCAGGATCAATTTCTTCATTTTTAGGTCTTGCACAGCCTTCTTTACAGCGGCTTCAATTTTTTCGGGCCAGAATAATGATGGAACGATGGTTCCTGTTCCATTACATGTGGGGCATCCTTCGGCAGTATTAATATGCATTTCAGGTCTTACTCGTTGGCGTGTAATCTGCATTAAGCCAAACTTACTTAAAGGTAAGATATTGTGCTTAGTGCGATCAGAGGCCATGGCCTGTTTCATTTTTTCGAAAACCTTTTGTCGGTTTTCGTTATTCTGCATATCAATAAAGTCAACTACTATGATACCACCCATGTCTCGTAATCGTAATTGTCTGGCAATTTCATCGGCAGCAGCCAGATTCACTTCTAAAGCATTGTTTTCTTGATTAGAAGCTGATTTTGAACGATTACCACTGTTAACATCAATAACATGAAGGGCTTCGGTATGCTCAATTATTAGGTAAGCACCGCTTTTAAATGATACGGTTTTACCAAATAGAGCTTTAATTTGACGATTGACCATAAATTGGTCAAAAATACCAGCTGCTCCTTTGTATTGTTTTACAATCTTTTGTCGGTCGGGGCTTATTAAACCCACGTACTCTTTAATCTCCTTACATACTTCTTCGTCATTTACATAAATTGAATTGAACGAAGGATTAAGTATGTCTCTTAACAAAGCAGTTGTACGTCCTATTTCACCCATTACTAAACCGGGAGCTTTTACATCCTTTATGCGCGATGTGTGCTCCTCCCAGCGTTTAACAAGCATTCGTAATTCTTTGTCTAATTCGGCTGCTTGTTTGCCTTCAGCTACGGTTCTGATTATAACCCCGTAGTTTTTAGGTTTAATACTCGTTAAAAGTCGTTTTAGTCTTGCTCTTTCATCTGAAGAAGAAAGTTTTTGACTTACAGAGACTTTGTCGGAGAATGGTAATAGAACAATGTTTCTTCCTGCTATTGAAAGTTCTGATGTTAACCTTGGGCCTTTGGTAGAAATTGGTTCTTTAGCTACCTGAACCAATACTTGTTGACCTGCTGTAAGAACTTCCGGAATGGTTCCGTTTTTATTAATGTCGGATTCCGGTTTTAACTTGTGCAATGACACAACTCCTTTCTTAGCTTGTGCAATGTTCAGAAATTTCTGTAGGGAACGAAATTGTGGACCAAGATCTAGATAATGTAAAAAAGCATCCTTTTCGTATCCTACATCAATAAATGCGGCGTTTAATCCTGGCATAATCTTTTTGACTTTACCCAGATATATATCACCAACAGCAAATTGAACATTACTTGTCTCCTTGCGGAGCTCTACTAAGCGCTTATCTTCCATTAGTGCTAATGAAAGATGATCAGGAGTGACATCTACAAACAGTTCTGCATTCACTATATGATCGCAATTTTATTTCAAAGATCGTTGTATATAAATACAAACAACAAACAGAAAGTATACTACTTTCTGTTTGCTAAATTTTTAAGACGTATAGAAGATTACTTCTTCTTCTTATGACGATTTTTTCTTAATCTTTTCTTACGCTTGTGCGTAGCCATCTTATGTCTTTTTCGCTTTTTTCCACTCGGCATGGCTCAACGTTTTAAATGGTTATAATTACTTTACGTTATTCTTCACTTTTGTTACGAAGCTCTTAGAAGGCTTGAACGATGGGATGTAGTGAGCAGGAATGATAATTGTTGTATTCTTAGAGATGTTGCGAGCTGTTTTTTCTGCACGCTCTTTAACAACGAAAGAGCCAAAGCCTCTCAAATACACATTCTTACCCTTAACCAAAGAACCTTTGATAGTATCCATAAAAGCTTCAACAGTCTTTTGAACTGTAACTTTTTCAATTCCAGTATTTTTTGAAATTTCGTTTACGATATCAGCCTTTGTCATTTTTTCTTAAAATTATTTAATTATCAATTATTTACGGTCTTTTTCTGAAATTCAGATTGCAAAGATAAATGAAATCTCAATAAAAAAAAACAAAAGCATTATTTTTGCATAAAATTTTAATAATGACCGATTTCGCAATAAAACTACAGCAATGGTTCACGGTTAATAAAAGGGAGCTTCCATGGCGTATGGTTAACGATCCCTACAAGGTATGGTTGTCGGAAATTATATTGCAGCAAACACAAGTGGTTCAGGGTGAAAGTTACTATCTTAAGTTTGTAGATTCTTTTCCTACCGTGTTCGATTTGGCAAGTGCGAGTGAAGATAGAGTACTAAGACGTTGGCAAGGTTTGGGATACTATTCGCGTGCTCGCAACCTACATGCCGCTGCCAAAACGATTGTGGATGATTATAATGGGGTGTTTCCGAATACATTTAATGATATAATAAAGCTTAAAGGTGTTGGTCCGTATACGGCCGCAGCGATAGCATCTATCTGTTTTGATGAGCCTTGTGCTGTGGTTGACGGAAATGTGTTTCGTTTTATATCTCGATTGAAAGGTATATCGACCGCTATTGATAGCACAGTTGGAAAAAAGGAATTTAGCCAGATAGCTGATGAATTATTAGATAAAGAAAATGCGGGCGAGCATAATCAGGCAATGATGGAAATGGGTGCTTTGGTTTGTCGTCCGTCCAATCCGTTATGCCACGATTGTCCATTTAATACAGATTGTGTTGCGTTGGCAAGCAAGCAAATTGGCAACTTACCTTACAAAGAAAAACGCACAAAGCAACGTGCGCGATATTTGCATTTCTTTCTGATTCGTAATGAAAATAAAATCGTATTGGAAAAACGTAATGCTAAGGATATTTGGAAAAACTTATATCAATTACCATTGAAGGAAACAAGGTCTGCCAAGAAAATTAAGTCTTTTGATTTAAGGGAGAGTCAGCCTCTATTTGTGAAAAAATACAAGCACATACTTAGTCATCAGATACTTTATGCATCCTTTTACTTCGCCGATAAGAGTGTCTTAAGTCAATTAGAAGGGGAATATTTCGATGTTGATTTAGAACTGCTCGATGATTACGCATTTCCGCAACTGGTGGTTAATTTTCTTAGTGATGTAGGTGTAGTTAAAACGGATTAAGCTACTTTTGTTTTAACTTTAAAGTTTCGTATTTTTAAAATCGTAAACCTAAACACAATAGCATGTCGGTTAATAAAGTAATTTTAGTAGGAAATGTAGGGAAAGATCCTGAAGTAAGATACTTGGATAATGATGTTGCAGTAGCTAACTTTTCTATCGCTACAACTGAGAGGGGTTATACATCGCGTGATGGACAAACGGTACCTGATCGTACCGAATGGCACAATGTAGTTGCCTGGAGGGGCCTTGCTAAAGTTGTTGAGAACTACGTAAAAAAAGGGACTCAATTGTTTATTGAAGGAAAGATAAGAACCCGATCGTACGACGATAAAGATGGTAACAAACGTTATGTGACGGAGGTGTATGCCGATAATTTGCAAATGTTAGGACGTAAGTCTGATAACCCTGGCTCTTCTGACCAAGCCGGAGGAGCAATGAATACGTCACAGCAGCCAGCTCAAAATGCGCCAAGCCCTAACAATGCTGCGCAAGAAGACACATTCCTTGGTAACGATGAGTCAGATGATCTTCCATTTTAATAGATAAACATAAATTATTGGAAACCGAAAGTATTAGTTTGATATTCTCTTCCATCGCTGACGGATTGGATTTTTTACCTTTCACTATAGGTACGCTGCTTGCAATTATAATTAACCTTTTCTTATTATTGTTATCAGCAATGATCTCAGGGTCTGAGGTGGCATACTTTTCATTGGATCCTCAGGATATTAACTACCTGAAGGATAATGAGAGTAAACGCAATAAGCAAGTCTTAAAACATCTGAAAGATAAAGAACTCTTATTGGCTACAATCTTGATAAGCAATAATTTTGTTAATGTAGCCATCGTTATTTTAACTTCGTTCATTGCTGCTGCAATTGTTGATTTTGGAGAGAATGCTACTATTAAATTTATATTCGAGATAATCTTTATAACAGGTATTATTCTGTTTTTTGGTGAGATTCTTCCAAAGGTTTATGCTTCACAAATGTCGAGGAGATTCGCCGGTTTTATGGCTTATCCACTGATGGTCCTAACCAAAGTGCTTAAGCCATTGAGTTTGATTCTTACGAGTTCTACCAACCTGGTTAATCGTCGCATGTCAAAGAAGTTCAGTAATTTATCGATGGACGACATTTCACATGCCTTAGAACTAACCGGTAGTGACATATCAGATGAAAAAGATATACTTGAGGGCATTGTCAAATTTGGCAACATTGATGTGTCTGAAATTATGACCGCAAGGGTTGATGTTATTGATGTTGAGATAAAAAGTCATTATAATAAGGTGCTTCAGGTAATTATCGATTCGGGTTATTCGCGCATTCCGGTTTTTGATGAAACACCTGATAATGTCAAGGGTATTTTGTATGTCAAAGATTTGCTGGCACATTTAGATGAAGAGGTTGATTTTAAATGGCAATCCTTGATTCGGAAAGCTTATTATGTGCCTGAAACAAAGATGATTAATGATCTGTTGGAAGAATTTCAGTCTCAAAAAATTCACATGGCCATTGTGGTAGATGAATATGGTGGTACCATGGGGATTGTGACGCTTGAGGATATTCTTGAAGAAATAGTTGGTGATATTAGTGATGAGCTAGATGCCGATGAGGAGTTTTTTACAAGAATGCCCGACGGGACAATTGTTTTTGAGGCCAAAGTGCTTCTGAACGACTTTCATAAAATTACAGATACTGACGAAGAGATGTTTGAATCGGTAAGGGGTGAAGCAGAAACACTGGCAGGATTAATATTGGAACTTGAAGGCCAAATTCCTCAAAAGAATGATGTAATAGAATTTGCTAAATGTAGATTCACAATTGAAGCTGCAGATAACCGACGGATTAAAAAAGTAAAGTTCGAACTTAAAAAATAATGTGGTGAAGAGTAGAGGAGTTATAATGATGGTCGTGATACTGATGCTAGGACTATCTTGCAAGAGACATCACACGCCTAAGCCAAGAGGGTATTTTCGAATTAATATGCCCGAGAAAGAATATGAACTTTTAAACAAATCATTTCCTTATCAGTTTGAATATCCTAAATATGCTAAAGCAGTTGTTGATACTAGCTCGAATGCTGAGAAGTATTGGCTTAACCTGGTCTTTTCTGAGTTTAACGGACAGTTGCACATTAGCTATAAGGCGATAAATAATAATTTTAATGAGCTGATGGAAGATAATCGGAAGTTAGCTTATAAACATACCATTAAAGCAGATGCTATTAATGAACGCCTGTTCTATAACGAAGAAAGTAATGTATCAGGCATATTGTACGAGATAAAAGGCGATGCAGCCTCTCCGATGCAATTTTATGCCACCGATAGTTTAAGACATTTTATTCGTGGCTCACTATATTTTAATGCTATTCCAAATCAAGATAGCTTGTCACCTGTAATTAATTTTGTGCAAGACGATGTTATTCGTTTAATGGAAACCATTCGGTGGAACAACTAATAATATGGCCATTTATTCGCAAATAGATGTCGCAGAAAAACATCAGGTTGCTGTATGGAGAATCGATGAAAGTGTGGAAGAACTCCTTGGCTTGGTTGATATTACAGATGCAGACAAAAAAGTGTTAGATGCGTTTAAGCTCGAGAAGCGAAAAAAGGAATGGTTAGCATCACGTTTACTGCTTCAAAAGCTTATCGGACAATATCCTCATATTGTATATAACTCAAATGGCAAACCACAGTTGCAAGGTGATCAGCGCTTTATAAGTATATCGCACACCAATCGTTATGCGGCTGTTAGTGTGTCGCAAGAACCGACAGCACTTGATATTGAAATTTGCTCAGGCAGAGTTGACAAGGTTGCCAATAGGTTTGTTCATAATGATGAGCAAACTTATATAAAGGCAGGTGAGCGGACTCAATTTTTGACAGTTTTATGGTGTGCCAAAGAAGCGCTTTATAAATACTATGACATTTATGGAGTAGTTTTTAAAGAGCAGTTTAGAGTTAAGCCTTTTCAACTCGGTAAGACAGGAAAATTAGATTGTACATTTATACATGAAGCCCGAACGAAAGAAAATAGTCTTACATTTGAAATTAATGATGAATATACTTTGGTGTATTGTTAAAGAGGCAAATTATGATATTTGATAAAATTCTTGAGTGCTATAAACGAAACGAGAAACAATTGGCTGTGTTGATTGATCCTGATAAGTTTTCGTTTGAACGCATCTCTGAAATAAAGCACTTATTTGCCCAATCACCGCCTGATTTATTACTGGTTGGAGGCAGTCTAATAAGTGCCGATACCAGTCGCTTTATCAAAGAGCTAAAATTACATGTTGATTTACCAGTTATCCTATATCCCGGTTCATCAATGCATGTTTGCAAGCAAGCAGATGCGGTGCTTTTTTTATCACTCATATCTGGACGTAATCCTGAATTTCTAATCAGTCATCATGTGGCTGCTGCCCCTGCATTAAAAAAGCACAATATTGAAGCTATCTCAACCGGTTATATGTTGATAGACGGGGGAGCAAACACCTCTGTTCAATATGTTAGTCAGTCGCTGCCAATTCCTTCCGAAAAAAACGATATAGCTATTGCCACGGCTCTGGCAGGACAATTTCTAGGAATGAAAACCATTTATATGGATGCTGGTAGTGGAGCTAAAAAGTCCATTTCGCCGTCAATGATAAATGCAGTAAAAGAAGCCATTGATATTCCTCTAATGGTTGGTGGCGGAATAAGAACTGAAGAAGGAGTGAGAAAAGCCTGCAAAGCCGGTGCTGACATAGTTGTTGTTGGAAACATATTGGAACAGGATATGTCCTTGCTAACCGGCTTTTACAATGCTGTTAAGTCATTTACCGAGTAATGCCTTGTAGAGGGATTCCTTCACATCCATTCGGAAATGGTATTTCAAGAAATGAGCTAATAGTAGGTGCCAGATTAACCATTGGTACAGCACGATAAATTGTATTAGGCTGTACTTTCCATCCGTAAAATATTAACGGCAGATTAGATGCACTCCAGTGTCGGTTCATAATACTTCCATCTTCCATTTCTTCTGCCCAACCTGGGCTTAATTTAATCACGATGTCGCCAGAGCGATGGGGATGATAGTTATGTTTCAGGCTTCTTAAGGAGGAAATGTCTGATGAGGAAATCTTCAGTTCTGATATCGGCATCGCAAATGCGATACCTCGCATATCACTTAAAAAGCGGGCAGACTCTTCCGTTATTTCAATTACATCAATTTTCTTATCCTCGATTAGTTCGTGGTTTAAATACATTTGACCGTCATGGTAGGCTAACACCCATTTGCCTTGTCCGTATTTAGCCATTAAAAAGAGATTCAATAATGATGAGGCTTTTTGTCCGCTAAATAAGCCGGTTGGAATGCCATGCTTTGCGTTTTCGTCAATGGGCCTTACTGGCGCTGAAATTGAGGTGGTTATAATTAATGTATTCTCTAATCCAACTTGCTTATCAATGGTTTTTAATAAACCCTCAATTTCCTGATCCAAGCGTAAAAGCAAATCTTCAGTTTCGGCATCAAAAGCGCCATGTATATCTCCATGAACAGCCTTTGCGGTAAATTGCAGAGTAATCACATCTGTTACATCATCTTTTCCGTATTGCCCGTTAATGATTTGTGCCATGGCAAAGTCGCGGATGTATTTGTTGCCATATGGTGAGTGTAATACCGGAACGTAGGCGCCATTTCCTTTTTGTTTTTCTAGTGAGTATAAAAAGTCAGCACTTCTGACTCTTTGCTCACTAAAAAATTTCATTTGATGGTATTGGCTTAAATCTTTAAGAGGGCCCCATTTGCGTTTACTATATGTGTGAAGGAGGTCTTTTTTGTTAAATTTTCTGGCCCAATCGGGTAATGGTTTAATGGCATCGCTTTGTGGTACGATAACAAATTCTCCGGTGTTAGGCTCAACCCGATAAAGGTAATCCGGTTTGTGCCCTCCTGCCCAAACTAAAAAATTGCGATTAAAGCCAATAGCAGTAACTCTTGATGTACCATTGTTCATCCATTTTAATTCATCTGTAAAGGTTGATGTTAATAAACGGTCGGCAGTTGGGTAACGGTCATTTTCATTGCTTTGGATAAAGAGATCGCCATAAGCTGCATTTACTTCTTTTCCCCTTAGTCGGTCATACCACCAACTTGATACGATGCCATGTGTTGAAGCATAAGCGCCTGTATAAACCGTTGCTAAATTGCATCCATAGTAGGTAGAACCGGCAGGATAAGAGGCGTTTCTGTAGAATGAACCGGCATTAATCATTCGATTAATTCCATTGGCTGAGAATTGATCGCGAAACGCTACAATCTGCTCTGTACTTAACTGATCAATGAGTATGAAAACGACCAGACGAGGGCGTGGTGAAGGTGCTTTTTGGCTATAACAAATTTGTATAATAAATAAGGCTGCCAAAGAAATTAAAAGACTTTTCTTAATCATAGTTATAGGTTTGTCATTTTTATATCTATTGCTAACAAGAATCATTCTGTCGGAAAACAGATTTATTTACTACTTCCTTTGTAAAGAAATACATGTACTTCTTCCGCGAATATAATTCCCCCGCAATTAGCTTTCTCAATCAATTTAGTTGCTATTTCGGCAAAGCTTTGTATGCGCTCTGCTCTGTCAATTAGTTCAATAGTAACTGGTTGCTCTGTTGTTAATGTAAAGACCTTACTATTGTTTAGGATGCTATCAGCACCATATGAAATTAAACCTTTATAAACTGTAACCCCAGCCATCTTGTATTTTTTTGCTGCAAAAACAATGGCTTCATACAACGGTCTTTGGTATACTCTATCTTCTTCCCCAACGATCATCTTCAGTTTCTGAGCCTCTCCGTTTAATACCATTGTGTGAGAATTATTAATGAGAGTCCAAATTACGTATATTAAGTATGAATTTCAACCATGATAGTACATCATCGTATCTCCTGTTCAAATAAAAGACTTAATGGTCTTATTATGTTCTGATATTGAGCGTATAAAAAATAATTTGTGGATGTACTTTGGGTTAATTAACTTGTATCTTATCTAAATATTACTAATTTTACAGATACCCATAATTTACCTAAAATATTTACAAACTCTTAAATTAAGCTTTATGAAAGTATACCAAGCTGATCAAATAAAAAATCTTGCGCTGCTCGGTGGTAGCGGCTCTGGTAAAACCACTCTTGCCGAGGCAATGCTGTTCGAGGGCGGGGTCATTAAGCGTCGTGGTGACGTTTCAAGTAATAATACAGTATCTGATTATAACCGAGTGGAACATGAATATGGTTACTCGGTTTTTTCATCGGTATTATTCACCGAATATTTAGGTCGTAAATTTAATATCATTGACTGTCCTGGTTCGGATGATTTTATTGGTGGAGCCATTACTTCATTAAATGTTACAGATACAGCCTTGATGTTGTTAAATGCAACACAAGGAGTAGAGGTAGGTACCGAAAATTTATTCAGGTACACCGATGAGCATAAGAAGCCAGTCATTTTTGTTGTCAATCAATTGGATAACGAAAAGGCTAATTTTGAGCAAACAATGGAGAGTGCTACTGAAACTTTTGGTAGTAAGGTGGTTATAGTACAGTATCCGGTTAATGTAGGTCCTGATTTTAATGCCGTGGTAGATGTTCTTAAAATGAAGATGTACCAATGGGGTGCTGATGGTGGAGAACCGCAAATTCTTGAAATTCCGGCAGACCAAAAAGAAAAGGCAGATGAGCTTCATAATGTATTGGTTGAGGCAGCTGCTGAAAATGACGAGCCTTTAATGGAATTATTCTTCGAAGAGGGAACCCTTAATGAAGATCAAATGCGACAGGGCATTCACAAAGGACTCATTGCCCGTGATATGTTTCCGGTATTCTGTGTGTCGGCTGAAAAAGATATGGGTGGTCGTCGTCTGATGGAATTCCTGGGTAATGTTGTGCCTAATGTATCGGAGATGCCAACGCCTGTTGCTGGTGACGGAACAGAGGTGCCTTACGATGTTAACGGTCCAACGTCCTTATTTGTATTTAAAACAAGTATTGAACCACACCTGGGTGAAGTCTCGTACTTTAAAGTAATGTCGGGGCAGGTGGAAGAAGGTATGGATTTAATTAACGTTAATCGTAATGCTAAAGAGCGTATTGCTCAGCTATATTGTGTTGCAGGTAACAATCGACATAAAGTTGAAAAGTTAGTAGCCGGTGATATTGGTGTTACAGTAAAGCTTAAAGAAACACATACAAATCATACATTAAACACCAAAGGAACGGAGTTTGTGTTTGATGCCATTAATTATCCAAATCCAAAGTACCGTGCAGCTATCTCGGCTATAAATGATAGCGATGATGAAAAGCTTGGTGAAGTATTGCAGCGCATGCACGAAGAGGATCCAACTTTAAGTGTTGAATACTCGAAAGAACTGAAGCAAATTATCGTATTTGGAATGGGTGAGTTCCATTTAAATACAATGAAATGGCGTATTGAGAATAATGACAAGATTGAGATCGAATTCTTAAATCCTCGTATTCCGTATCGCGAAACAATTACAAAGGTAGCCCGTGCTGATTATCGTCATAAAAAGCAAAGTGGTGGTTCTGGTCAGTTTGGTGAAGTACATATGATTATTGAACCATTTTATGAAGATATGCCAACGCCTGCCACGATGAAGATTGAAGGGCAGGAAATTAAACTAAATGTTAAAAACGAAGAAATCGTGAAGCTGCCTTGGGGTGGTAAGCTGGTATTTAATTCATGTATTGTTGGAGGTGCTATTGATGCCCGTTTCTTGCCAGCGATTATGAAAGGTATAATGGAAAAAATGGAGCAAGGACCTTTAACAGGTTCATATGCGCGTGATATCAGAGTGTTTGTTTACGATGGTAAAATGCACGCCGTTGATTCTAATGAAATATCATTTAAGTTAGCCGGACGTCATGCCTTTAGTGAAGCATTTAAAAATGCAGGGCCTAAAATTCTGGAGCCGGTGTATGATGTTGAGGTAAAAGTGCCTAGCGATCGTATGGGTGATGTAATGAGTGACTTGCAAGGTCGACGCGCTATGATCGAAGGGATGTCGAGCGAAAAAGGTTTCGAAGTAATTAAAGCTAAGGTGCCGTTAAAAGAAATGAATAAGTATTCAACTTCATTAAGTAGTATTACCGGTGGACGTGGATTTTATTCAATGGACTTTTCAGCCTATGATAAGGTGCCACCTGAAATTCAGGTTGAGTTAATGAAGGCCTTTGAGGAAGAGGAAAAAGAAGACTGATGATAAAAGAAAAGGAGGGTTTAGCCCTCCTTTTTTATGCTTTACAGATTAATGCTTTAATTGACAATTAAGTGAACTGCACCTTCCAGCTCTTCCTTTTCACCGGGATTATAACCCGTCGCTTCAATTTTATAAAAATAAACCCCTGGTTCGGCTTTGCTGTTGCCTATTCGACCATCCCAGCCTACTTCCGGATTACTCGATGAGTACACTTTTCTACCCCAACGATTATAGATTAGCATCGTGAATTTATTAACCGAACGATATGAAACCCTGAACTCATCATTCTGTCCCGGACTGCTAAAAGGAGTAAAAGCATTGGGTACTTTAACCGACATCTCATTTACTGTAAATACGACAGGTGCGGTCTCGCTTTCACATTCCGATTCACTATTTTTTACGTAGAGCACTACCGGATATCCATCTTCGGCATATTTCTGAAAGGTAAATATAGGATCGGCAACAAAATCTTTGCCTGCTTCGCCAAATGTCCATTCCCAATCAGTAACCTTGCCAAGCGACTCATCGGTGAATCTGACAATCATGGGAGCAGAGCCTTCGGTTGCTTCATTGTCAGCTGTTCCTTCTGTCTCATGCGAGAATTTAGCTTCAACGGCAATGGCAACATAAGCATAACCTGCTTGAACTGGCACGATGCCCGAAGCGAACTTATTACCAACTACAACAGAATATTCTGAGTCATCAGTTGGCGCATCAATAAATCGGGTATAATTATCTTCATCACTAACGGGTCCGGCAGGTACTGAGGTCCACTCGTGACCATAATCAACCGTTAGCTCTCCATTGTCACTAACATGTCTGTAATATGCCAGTGTTTTATTTTGTGTATAAGCTGTTAATCTCAGGTTATCGCATGATGCAAAAGGTACACCTATGGAGTCGATTTGCGGCACAGGTACAAAATTCCAGCAGTAATAAGGTTGTGCGTCAACATCAACTCTGTAACCACGTTCAGTTATATTGGAAAGCGTTGCTGTTGTGGCTCCGACAATCGGTTCAAAGCTGCTCGTAGCTGTTGAATACTGATACCATTGGTAGGTTGCTCCTCCCGGTGCTGTTAAGGTGGCTGTGTTTATATCAGTATAAAAAAAGATTGGGTCCTCAGCGGCACCGCCACCATATTGTGTTGGCTCAGTGTAAAACGCATTGGAACTTATTTGTGCTTTAATAGATGTGGCTATCAGTACAAGCGATAGAGAAAGTAGTACCCGGCCTATTATTGGTTTAATTGATTGCATGTTCAGCTTAGTTAATTCAATAATGCTTTTCAAAGCTATAATAAATCTTCTAACGATAAAAAGGATAATATTATTACATTCCAATTCGATGGTATCAAATGAACTCCTATTTTTGCAACTGAAAATTCATATTTAAATCATCATTATTGTGCAGGATTATTTAAAGGGATTAAATGAAGCTCAACGAAGTGCCGTTGTTGAAACAGATGGACCATCGCTGGTAATTGCTGGTGCAGGTTCGGGTAAAACGCGTGTGTTAACCTTTCGCATAGCGCATTTGTTGAGTGAGGGAGTTAAACCATATCGCGTGTTAGCTTTAACTTTTACCAATAAAGCTGCCAAAGAAATGAAGGAGCGAATTGGCTCAGTTGTTGGTCAACACATTGCCGGTAGCCTTTGGATGGGAACTTTTCACTCTATTTTTGCACGTATCCTTCGTTATGAATCCAAGCACCTTGGTTACCCTTCATCGTTTACAATATATGATTCGCAAGATTCAAAAAATCTGGTTAAGAGCATTGTTAAAAAAATGAAGCTTAACGAAAAAGCCTACAAACCAGGTAGTGTGTTAGCGCGTATTTCAGCAGCTAAAAATGATTTGGTGACCCCGGTTGTGTATGCACGCGATGTTAATCGAATGACCCATGATAAGGCATCCCAAATGCCAATGATTCATGAAATTTATGCCCGGTATATGAAAGAATGCTACAAGTCGGGTGTAATGGATTTTGATGATTTGTTGCTCAATACCAATATTTTATTTCGCGACTTTCCCGATGTGCTAAAGAAATATCAAGATCAGTTTGACTTCATCATGGTTGATGAGTATCAGGATACCAATTACTCGCAGTATCTGATCATTAAAAAGCTGGCCGAGAAACATAAGAATATTTGTGTGGTTGGTGATGATGCGCAAAGTATTTATAGTTTCCGAGGTGCTAAGATTGAGAATATTCTCAATTTCCGTAACGATTACCCAGGTTATAAACTATTTAAATTGGAGCAGAATTATCGTTCCTCTCAAAATATTGTGAATGCGGCTAATAGTATTATTGAGAAGAATAAAGGTCAAATTCAGAAGAACGTATTTTCGGCCAATGATTTAGGTAATCCTGTGCGTGTTTTAAAAGCCTATTCCGATGTTGAGGAAGGTTTCTTAATTACCAATGATATTTTTGAGAAGCGCATGAAAGAGCATCTCGAATATAAAGACTTTGCAATACTGTATCGGACAAATGCTCAATCGAGGGTGTTTGAAGAGGCGCTCAGAAAGAAAAATTTACCGTATAAAATATATGGAGGCTTATCTTTTTATCAGCGTAAAGAGATAAAAGACTTACTGGCCTATTTCCGATTAACGATTAATCCGGCTGATCAGGAGGCTTTAAAAAGGGTTATTAACTATCCGGCCCGTGGTATTGGAAAAACTACCATGGATAAATTAATCCTTGCCGCTGATTCAAGCGACCAAAGTCTTTGGAATATTCTTATTAACCCTAATATTTCACAACTTGGCATCAATGCCGGAACACAGAAGAAACTAGCCAACTTTGTGGCACTTATTGCGCAATTTAAAGCCCAATTAGAAAATTTGTCGGCTTATGAACTGGCAGCTGAAGTAGCTTCGGCTAGTGGCATCATGAAGGATTTGCATAACGACAAGTCTATTGAGGGGCAAGGTCGTATGGATAACATAGACGAATTGCTAAATGGTATTAAGGATTTTACTGATTCAAAACAGGAGGAAGGTGAGCCCGCTAAGCTTGTTAATTTCCTTGAAGATGTTGCCTTAT
Organism: Carboxylicivirga marina; assembly: GCF_016612505.1. Classification (GTDB taxonomy): domain Bacteria; phylum Bacteroidota; class Bacteroidia; order Bacteroidales; family Marinilabiliaceae; genus Carboxylicivirga; species Carboxylicivirga marina. The sequence goes on along the minus strand of NZ_JAENRR010000028.1, from coordinate 28,365 downwards.
TAACCGATCAGGATAATGAAAAAGCGGATGATATTAATAAAGTGACATTAATGACTATCCATTCAGCAAAAGGACTGGAGTTTAAAAATGTTTACATTGTTGGTGTTGAAGAAGGACTGTTTCCGGGCACGCAATCAACCGATAGTGAAAAGAATCTCGAAGAGGAGCGACGCTTGTTTTATGTGGCTGTTACACGAGCCGAAAGCAATGCTACAATTTCCTTTGCCAGATCACGATATAAATATGGAGAATTGACATACAGTCGTCCAAGTCGTTTTATTGGTGATATTGACCAGGCATACCTCGATGTGAATCCTGAAGATTTTGTGAGTAATGAAAAGCCACAGCCTTCATTCAGAAAGCCGGGACTCGGGCAGGCAAACTCAAATTTAAAGCCACGCATTCGGATGAATTATACCTCCGAAGCAGGACAATCGAAGCCAAAAATCAATTTTAACGCATCAAATACTTCTGGATTGCAAGCAGGTATGCGTGTGGAGCATGAGCGTTTTGGGCAAGGAGAGGTGGTTAGCATTGAAGGAGTTGCCCCCAATGTAAAAGCCACTGTAAAGTTCAATAATGCCGGGCAGAAACAATTATTACTCAAATTTGCCAAACTAAAAATTTTGACTTAGTTTTGTGGCATTCAGTTACTGCGCTTATAAACAACAAAGTAACACTACTCCGAAAGGAATTATTAAAGAAGATTCCGTAGAACAACCACCGTTTGAAGGATATAAAACAAGTAAGATTTTAATACCAATTAATGGATTACAATTCTAATCGCAAAAATTTGATTCTGCCTGAATATGGCCGTCATATTCAAAAAATGGTTGACCATGCTGTCACTATTGAGGATCCAGAAGAAAGAGCCAAGTGTGCTAAAACCATTATTGGCATAATGGGAAACATGTTTCCACATTTACGTGATGTAAATGATTTCAAACACAAATTATGGGATCATTTGGCAATAATGGCCGACTTTAATTTGGATATCGAATATCCATATGAGTTACTTGAAAAAGAGGCATTGACCAAAAGACCTGATAAGATGCCGTATCGAAATAGTAAGATTTCATACAAGCATTATGGTGAGTTGGTTGAAAAGATGATTGCTAAAGCCATTTTACTCGAAGATGAAACAGAGCGTAAGATGCTGAGTGTGATGATTGCTAATCACATGAAGAAGTCATTATTTATTTGGAATAAAGATTCGGTTACAGATGAACGTATATTTGATGATCTAAAAAGATTATCGAAGGGCGTATTATCTGTCGAGGAAGGCACTCGTTTAACAGAGTTTAAAGAGCAGCACCAAAATCGTAACACTCGCAAGAAACGACCACAGAACAAGCCTAAGAAAAAGTAAATACCCACAATTGCCCTAAATATTTTCGCAATGAATTGCTTTGAAATCGAAGGCGGCCATCGCCTGAATGGAGAAATTACACCTCAAGGTGCTAAAAACGAAGCTTTACAAGTTATTTGTGCTGTATTATTAACTTCTGAGAAAGTTACTATTAATAATATCCCTGACATTGTTGATGTCAATAACCTGATTGATTTATTAGGTGAAATGGGCGTTGTTATTAATCGACTCAACAGAAATACTTGTGAATTTACAGCAGCTAATGTAAATCTCGAATTTCTTCAAACCAAAGAATTCAAGAAAAGAGCATCTTCATTGCGAGGATCTATTATGATTATGGGGCCATTATTGGCTCGGTATGGCAAGGCTTATTTCCCTAAACCAGGAGGCGATAAGATTGGCAGGCGTCGTTTAGATACCCATTTCATTGGTTTTGAAAAGCTAGGTGCTCGATTCAATTTTGATGCCGAGGATATTTTCTATACGGTTGAGGCTTCGGAAATGAAGGGTACGTATATGTTACTTGATGAAGCATCGGTGACTGGTACTGCCAATGTGCTAATGGCTGCTGTTTTAACGCCTGGCACTACAACAATATATAATGCCGCTTGCGAACCTTATTTGCAACAGTTATCGCGCATGCTGATAGCTATGGGTGCCAAGGTGACAGGAGTGGGTTCTAACTTGTTAACCATTGAAGGTGTTAAGGAGTTAAACGGTTGTAATCATACTATTCTGCCCGATATGATTGAGGTAGGCAGTTTTATTGGTATGGCTGCCATGACCAGTTCAGAGATTACTATTAAAAATGTGGGTGTGGAGCATTTGGGTATTATCCCAATGATGTTTCAACGTATGGGCATTAATCTTCAAATTAAAGGAGACGATATTTATATTCCTTCCCAGGAATCATACGAAATTGATACATTTATTGATGGTTCGATAATGACCATTGCCGATGCGCCCTGGCCTGGGCTAACACCCGACTTACTAAGTGTATTTCTTGTGGTTGCTACACAAGCAAAAGGTAGTGTGCTGATACACCAAAAGATGTTTGAGAGTCGCTTGTTCTTCGTTGATAAGTTAATCGACATGGGCGCAAGAATCATACTGTGCGATCCACACAGGGCTACCGTTATTGGCCTTAATAAAGAAACAGCATTGAGAGGAGCTGTTTTAACATCACCGGATATACGTGCTGGGGTTGCATTATTAATTGCTGCATTATCAGCACAAGGCAAAAGTACCATTCAAAATATCGAGCAGATTGATAGAGGTTACCAGAATATCGATCAACGTCTTCAAAATCTGGGGGCACGCATTCGTAGAATTTAAAATACTTTAACATTATTTAGGTGTATAATAGGCTGGTAATTAGCCTATTTAGATTTATTCTACACAAATAATTTAGACTATTCACATTTTAAGATGCAGATATTCAGGTTGTTATTGTTTAAGATTGACTAATATAAAAATAGATTCTACAAAAACAAGTGTGTTATAATTGTTGCTTGAAATCATTCAATTTACTTTTGCATACAGAAATCACACACTTCATCACATAAAACTGCATGTTCATCTAAAAAGAAAAAATACCTCGTTTATTTTTCTGAAACTTTACACCGATAATTAATTCAATTAACGTATCATGAAGCAGCTAAAGTTAATATTAGCTACTGTAACTGTGGGCTTGTTCTTTTTGTCATCTATTAGTGACAATCAGGATGCTATAGTTGGTTTGGAAGCCGGTAATAAAGCACCGGAGTTTCAAACCCAGCTTATCGATGGTACGCCATTTAATTTAAAAGACCTGGAAGGAAAAATGGTTCTATTAAATTTTTGGGCGTCCTACGATGCACAGTCACGCATGAATAATTACCATTTGAATCAACTGTATTCGCAATATAAACAAGCTTCTTTTTATAAGGGGGAAGAGTTTGTAGTGGTAAGTATCTCGCTTGACCGTTTTAAAGCACCACTAAACCTTGCCATTGAGCAAGATGAAACCATGGAATTTATGCATATCTGCGAATTCATGGGCGCTAACAGTAGTATTAGCAAGATGTATAACATCAATCAGCCGGTTAATATTCTTATTGACGGTGAGGGACGTATCATTAATTCAGACGTCAAGTATTCAACGATTGAAAAATCGCTAGCCTTTCTTGCTTCGATTTAATCTCACAACAACTTTTTATGAAACAATTAGCTAAATACTCTTTAGGGGTAATTATTGTATTTATGGTATTTTCCGTTTTTTCTGGGCATGCTCAGAAGAAAGGAACTGACATTGGCGATATTGCTCCAAATATTAATCTTCGTAATCCGGATGGAAAAGTGATGGAGTTGGAAGCACTACGTGGTCAATTGGTTCTTATCGATTTCTGGGCCAGCTGGTGCGGACCTTGTCGTCGTGAAAATCCTGTTGTGGTAGAAGCGTTTAATACATACAAGGATAAAACTTTTAATGCTGGTGACGGCTTTACTGTTTTTAGTGTTTCGTTGGATAAAAAGCAAAAAGCATGGGAGCAGGCTATTATAGATGATAAGCTAAGTTGGCCTTACCATGTAAGTGATTTAGCCGGTTGGAATAGCAGGGCGGCGGCAATGTACGGTGTCAATGGAATTCCAATGAATTTTCTTATTGACAAAGATGGAATCATCATTGCTAAAAACCTTCGAGGACATCACTTAAAATCAACACTACAAGGCTTAGTAAAATAAGCTGATAAAATGGCAAAAAGGCACTTTCAAATATGTTGGAAGTGCCTTTTGTCATATCAGGCGGTAAGTATTGCAAGCAATTTCTATTAAAACTGTCATTTTGTCTATCCTTAATAACTTGGCAGAATAATTGTAAATTTGCAGCGTTGAATTCTGCCTTGTGAAAGCAGAACGTAAATGAGAAACAAAAAAAGCTAGATATAATGGATAAGAAGTCATCTAAAAAGGAGAAAGCTAAAGAGAAGGCAATGGATGCGCAAGCCAATGAGAGGATTAATGAAATGAATGAAGAGGTTTCTGAGGAGCAAAACGAAGAGAGCAACGAAGAACAGACTGAAGATGTTCCTGAGCAAAGTGAAGAAGAGGCAGCAATTGAGAAGTTGAAAGAAGCAAATGATAAATACCTTCGTTTAAGTGCTGAATATGATAACTATCGTCGTCGTACTTTAAAGGAGAAAATGGAATTGACTAAAACTGCTGGTGAAAGTATCCTATTAGCCTTACTACCCGTTATTGATGACCTTGACAGAGCCATGAATCATATGGATGAAGCCAAAGATGTAGATGCATTAAAAGAAGGGATGCAATTGATTCATACCAAATTCAATGACTTTCTTGGGCAGCAGGGTATGAAAGAGATTGAAGCAAAAGAAAAAGATTTTGATACAGATGTCCATGAGGCAGTTACTAAAATTCCTGCCCCAAGTGATGAGATGAAAGGGAAAGTGATTGATTGTATCGAAAAGGGCTATACATTGCACGAAAAGGTTGTGCGTTTTTCAAAAGTCGTTGTAGGCGAATAAATAAGCTGAACTATGTCTAAAAGAGATTATTATGAAGTGCTGGAAGTGTCAAAAGGTGCTTCAAAAGATGAAATAAAGAAGGCCTACCGAAAGAAAGCCATAAAATTTCACCCGGATAAAAACCAGGGCGACAAAGCAGCTGAAGAGAAGTTTAAGGAAGCAGCTGAAGCATACGAGGTTCTTTCCAGCGACGAAAAACGTCAGCGTTACGACCAATATGGGCATGCCGGTGTTGGTGGTGCTGCTGGTGGTGGCTTTGGTGGCGGAGGTATGTCTATGGATGACATCTTCTCGCACTTTGGCGATATTTTTGGTGGCGGCTTTGGTGGATTCGGCGGTTTTGGTGGCGGTTCATCACGTGGCGGTCGTCGTGTGAATAAAGGTTCGAACCTACGCGTAAAAGTAAAGCTTAACCTGAGTGAGATTGCCAATGGTGCTGAAAAGAAAATCAAGGTTAAGAAATATGTAGAGTGTAATCACTGTAGTGGTTCAGGTGCTGAAAATGGTTCTTCATACAGCAACTGTTCAACTTGTCATGGTAGTGGCCAGGTTACACGAATTTCTAATACCATATTGGGACAGATGCAAACAGCATCAACTTGTCCGACTTGTGGTGGTGAAGGAAAAATCATTACTAACAAGTGTAATCACTGTGCTGGTGAAGGTATTATGCGAGATGAAGAAATCATTAGTCTTAATATTCCTGCTGGGGTAGAAGAAGGCATGCAATTATCCGTTTCGGGTAAAGGTAATGCGGCTCGCCGTGGTGGTGTGAATGGTGATTTATTGGTGCTGATTGAAGAAGAGAAGCATCCTGAATTAGTTCGTGACGGTAATAACCTAATCTATAGCTTAAATGTGAGTATCCCGGATGCCATACTTGGTATGACAGCTGAGATTCCAACGGTTGAAGGTGCTGTTAAGGTGAAGATTGATGCTGGCACACAGCCTGGAAAAATTCTTCGTCTGCGTGGCAAAGGACTACCTGAGGTGAATAGCTATGGTCGAGGTGATTTACTGGTACATATTCAGGTTTTTATTCCGAAGGACCTGGACAAAGACGAGCGTAAAATCGTTGAAAAGTTCAGAGGTGCCGAAAGTTTTGAACCTAAAAAAGGAAGTGGAGAAAGCTTTTTTAGTCGAATGCGAAACATGTTTGATTAATATTTATCCTCAAATACGATTGAAACCGGCCTTAGAGCCGGTTTTTTGTCACTTATTTTTAAGCTTTCATGTAATATTTATGAGCTTTTATTTTTGCTCATACACCATAAGCGTCATGTTCACAGACTTCTAGTTCTATGGCGTTATTTCGTGATAAATATCAGTCAAAATAGTCGAATAATTATTGTAACAATAAGGCGTGGACTGCGTTTACCCGTTTGTATTATCAAAATGGGGATTGAAAAGAAAGTTACATGGCCTGAATAAAGTAACCTGAAACGGGTATGTCTCGTCTTTTCAGTGAATTAAGACAATAATAGTATGAAAAAAATTTTGAGTGGCCTGTTATTCACATGCATTTTAGCAGGCTGTATTGGGGATGAGTTTGATACTAACCTCTTGGTTGATGATGTGGATACAACGGTTGGACTTTCTATTCCATTAGCCAAGTCAACAGTGTCAATGGCAGATATATTATCTGACCAAACGGATAAGGTGAAATATGATGGAGATAGAATTATACTATTTCAAGAGAATGACTCGATGGAATATGTTGGCATCAATGATTTCTTTCGACTATCGGCATCTGATGTTGATGTGTCGATACCTTTTGTCGTATTTAATACGCAAAATACAATAGAGCAGAATCAGGCCGTAGAGTTTAGTATTCCTGATGCTTCCATTAGTGTTATGGAGCTAAACTACAGGGTGGCTGCCCGAGGTAATAATCTTGAAGTACCATTATTGTTAGAAATTACTTTGGAAACAGAGAGTGGTACTGACCGGGTGATACAATTAGAAATTAGAAATAATGAACTGGCAGAGCAAACATTTACCGGCGATCGTTTTGCATTAAGCGATAATACATTAAACGCTAGTGTGAAGATACAGCCATTATATAATGGAGGGTTTTATGGCAATTCTATAGGTTCACTAAATCTTCAGTTTGACGAGTTGTTGTTAAGCTATGTAAAAGGAACAATGGGAGAGAATCAGGTAACAATGGATGAAGGAACTTATGATCTTGATTTTGATGTTTTGGAAGATATCCCAGGGGACATCGAATTTGCTAACCCAGAGCTAAGTGTCATTATTGATAATGGGACACCTTTTAAGGGGCTTATTGCTACTACTTTTGACGGAATATATAGTGGTGAAAAAATAAACCTGGCATCGCAACCTTTTACAATGGAAAGCAATAATGCAACAGAACCTACTGTTCGTACGCGATTCGTTTTAAATAATGATAACTCAAACATTAATTCATTTATCGCTAAAACACCGGAGCAATTAATATATGCCGGACTTCTAACCTTAAATCCAAATGGAGAAATAACGGAAGAAGTGGAAATGACAGATGAGGATCGTATTTATGTGGGTTATGGTATTGAAGTGCCTCTGGAATTGAAGCTCAACGCCGAACTGGAAGATGAAGTTATTGAATTGGATGATATTGATGCCATTGATGACTTAGCAAAGGCCACCCTTGTTTTTGCTTCAGAAAATGGATTGCCAATTGCTGCATCGGCCAGTATCAAGTTTTACCATGCTGAAACACAATCAGTACTTGAAACCATGGATATTGAAATAATTAATGCTGCAGAAGTTGATGCTGCAAGTGGTGTTGTGACCAAAGCTTCCAGTGCCTTAATCGAAATTGACTTGACTGAATCTCAATTAGAAAGCTTAAGGAATTCGGATGAATTACATGTTAGCCTGCGTTTGAATACAACTGATTACGATAAAGGTCAGACAGTGGTATTTCAAAAGAATGATGCTTTGCAAATGCAGATGGCAATTCGTGGAAAGATAGAATACAATAATTAACCTAGTAGAAGCAACTGCAATGAAGCAACTTTATATTGCAATTATCATATTAGCCTTTTGTGGGTCGGCCAAGGCGCAAGATAACTCTTTATTTTTCACAAAAGGCATTCCTCAATCAACACAATTAAATGCCTCATTCCGTCCGGTAAAAAAGTGGTATTTAGCCATGCCGGCACTTGGTAGTGTACAGATTAATAGTGGCAATTCAGGTTTTTCGTGGGATGACATCATCCGTTCAGGAACAGGAGCTCAATCTGACTCATTAGTCGTCGATTTAGATTATGCAGCCAGTCAAATGCAGGAAGATAACCTCCTGGCTACTGAAAGCTCACTTCAGGTGATTGGTTTTGGTTTCGCGGCTAAAAAATGGTTTTTCACTTTTGATATTAATCACAAGCTGAAAGCCAAAATAAAATACCCGGTATCATTAATGAATCTGAGACAAGGCAACTGGGATTACGATAACAATAAACCGATTAACCATTCATTCTCCAATTTATACGTCAATGGTATCGACTATAATGAAATAGCACTAGGTGCCTCCCGAACCATCAACGATCGATTAACAGTGGGTATGCGTGTGAAGTATCTGATAGGTGTTGCCAATGTTCATTCCGAATACTTTAATCTGGATATGGAGACTTTTGCGAACGGTAACATGCGATTGACGTCGGATGCCTCTTTTCGTACCAATATTCCCTTAGACATCACTTACGATGAAAATGGTTATGTTGATGGCGTTGAAGTAAAAGATGATATTGAGGATGAGCTATTAAGTACCAATAATACAGGTTGGGGTTTTGACTTTGGTGCTAATTACAAGTTTAACGATAAGCTGGTGTTAGGAGCTGCAGTTAACGATTTAGGCTTTATCAAATGGAAAGGTGAGACCTCGCGCTTGTTTACCAAAGGTAGCTTTGAGTATGATGGCATTGATATCTCTGATGAAATAACCGGTAACGAAAGTGATGAAGACGATTTTGATAAGGTCCTTGATGATTTGGAAGATGCTTTTCGTTTTAGCAGTGACTCCGAAGGCTATAAAACAGGCTTAATGGGTAGTTTTAATGTTTCACTGAACTATCAGCCAAAGCAGTGGCTTAACTTAGGTGTTATCTCTAAAAACTACTTTGTAGAAGATATGCTGGTACCACAAGTTACAGCAGGTGCAGGTTTGCAGGCCGGACGAATACTATCGACCTCCTTAACTTATTCGTATATGAAAAATGCGCCTTCTAATTTTGGAGCAGGTGTTGCACTTAATTTGGGAGCCCTACAGATTTATGCTGTTTCTGATAACCTGAGTTCAGCGCTTAAGCCTGAAACTGCCAAATATGTGAATGCGCGACTAGGAATTAACTTTGTGTTTAATGGTAAGCGCAAGAAAGTAGAGGAAGTAGTTGAAGAGAGTGTTGAATAAAACTATAGCGTTTCAATATATAGCCGCTTTCGAATAAGAGCGGCTTTTTTGTATGATTGAACGTGAGTTCGATGTAAAAAATAAATTGATTTCACGTTATTGAATCTTTGCTACCATCTCCTTTGCCAAATACGGTGCCATTAGGCCACCTCTTGAGCCTAATCCATTGAAGATGCCTATTTGCGGGTAGTCATCTAACATTTTTAATACCGGCCTTCTGTCGGCTAATGTTGGACGTATGCCGGTTATTTGTTGCTTAATTTTAAGTGGAAGAGAGGAAATGGTTTGCCACTTGTCTGCTAATTCATTCAACTTATTTTCTGTTGGTAACAGGTTCTCCCAATGGTGAGCATAGGTAGCACCAATTTTAAAACGCTGCTCACCAACAGGCATCACAAATACTCCTTTACTAATGATGTTGTTCAGCTTGAGCCCTGCTACCTTAACATCCAGTAACTCACCTTTGGTATTGTTCCACTTTAAATGGGAGAAAAAACGACTTTCGGTATCAAAACTTCCCCGGCAAAAAATCACTTTATTGGCTGACAGGCCTTGCCACTGTAGGCAATTATCCGTCAATTCCAGATCTTCATCCTTAAAATCCTTTTCTATCAAGGCATCATTTTTTTGAAGAAACTGCCGGTAACTCTCAAGCATGGTAGCCATATCGAGTCGGGCACATGGCTTAATGGTGCCGTAGCCATAGGGCTGATGAATTCCATTGGGCAAATCATGCCTGGCCTTAACCGAAATATAGTTATCCAGCTGTTCTTTTTCGTAACGATGATGCCAGAACTGCTCATCGTCGCTTCCATAAAGCTTGTTAATAGCCATTGGGTAATAAAAGCGTGTTTGTAACAGCGATTCCAGTTCCTGATAAAGCTGATGCGTATAAGGGTAAAACAAGTCGGCCTGCCAGGTTTTTGTTACCCGTTTAACCACAATCGGATTGATTAATCCGGCAGCTGCCCGTGATGCACTGCCATCCTTGAGTGTATCAATCACTTTATGTGCTATATTTTTCTTGAATAACTGATAAGAAAGGAGTGTTCCGGCCAGTCCCTGACCAACTATCAAAATATCAGTACTTTCTGTTTTTTGCATGTGTCGTGTTCAACATTAGTCTCATCAAAAGAAAAAAGATATGGCACATTTGTTCAATTGATTTAGAATTCAACAACAAAATACTGATAATACCATAGGAATGGCCTCTTGTGTTATCGCTTTTGTTGAAGAGAAGTCCATAGTAAGACCGTGAAGCTGAGAACTTGTTCGAAGATCCCACGGCCGCAGTTTGGACTGAGCTGAATAAGTAAGGGATTACACAAGAAGCCTTGAACTTTTTTCCATCGTTTTTTGGTTCAAGCTAAAAAAGGATGTCGGGTTTGGGCGAAGCGCCAATAAACTTAAATGAGCGCTAAGGTGGTTTACAACTCTCAGACATAGAGATGAATATTAATTTCAAGCTTATGTTGTAGCATGAAAGGAAAAAAAGATATGGCACATTTGTTCAATTATCTGTAACAAGATTTCAATTCAGTGTCTGTGTGACTCTCTATATTTCGAACTTTAAAATAAAAGGTTGACATTAGAGATTGAATCCTTAAAAAAGTATGACTATGACAATTTTTAAAAAGCTAATAAGTGCACTTTTTGTAGGCACTCTTGTTTTAATGAGTGCATGTCAGCCAGCCAAAGAAACTTCAACTGCCAAACATTATGTGTGGATGGGCGAAGGTAAAAATGAAGGCACTGCCGAACTTGAGAAGATGTTTATCAAGCTTAAAGAAACGGGCTTCGACGGCGTCATGTATCAAACCACACTTGAGAAATATGCTGCCGCTGTTGAGTTGGCTCACAAGCATGGCCTCGAACTGCATGCCTGGCAAACCATTCTTCGTCGCTACGATGATAAATTGTTAAGCGAACATGCCGATTGGTACACCGTTAGTCGCGATGGACGTTCTACTGCCGAGCATCAGCCTTTTGTTGATTATTATAAGTGGTTATGCCCAACCAAGCCTGAGGTTAGAGCCTATTTGACCAAGCTGGTTGAAGACCTGGCTGTGGTTCCAGATATTGATGGAGTGCATCTGGATTATATTCGTCATTCGGATGTGATATTAGCCCGTGATTTGTGGGATGTTTATGGTTTGGTGATGGATAAAGAATATGCCGAATTTGATTTCTGCTATTGCGACGATTGCATTGAACGCTACAAAAAAGAAACAGGAGAAGATGCTTCAGCGTTTGGCGATGCTGCGCCGGATAATGACAAATGGCGTCAGTTTAGATACGATATGGTAACTGAAACAGTGGCACAATTATCTAAGGCCGTGCATGCCAAAGGCAACAAAATAAATGCGGCAGTATTTCCAACACCAACCATTTCTAAAAAGCTGGTTCGCCAGGAATGGGATAAGTGGGGTATTGATGCTTATTACCCAATGAATTATCAAAGTTTCTATCGTGAAGATATCAACTGGATTGAAGCATGTTGTGTTGAAGGTGTGGCGGCTATAAATGAGCGAGTGCCTTTATATAGCGGGTTATACATGCCAGCTTTTGATACGCCAAAGGATTTTCAATTGGGCATTCAGGCTTCTAAGCGGGGTGGCGCTTCGGGCATTTGCATTTTTACACCCTATGAGCTAAACGATGAACATTGGGCTATATTAAAAGAAGAGATTGATAAGTGGTAATAAAGGACATAAGATTAAAGATACAAGACATAAGAATAACATCGCAGCATTGCCATTAATTTAAGGTGCTACATCTTTTGTCTTTCGTCTTATGTCTATAATCTTAATAAGAACCTATGAGAATAAAACAACTGATTGCAACGACAATGAGCATATTTCTACTGGTGGCATGCTCAGAAAAAGGAGATAATCCGATGCTAAATTTAATTCCTTATCCGGCCGAAGTAAATCAAGAGAAGGGCGAGTTGAAAATTGATGTGGCGATGCTGAGTGTCTCGTCTGACGATGATTTTGTGGTGACTTTATTAAACAAGCAATTGAAGGCCGAGCAAAATATTCAACTGGCCCATGCTGAAGATGGTTTTGTAAAGTTTAAGCTTGTTAATGATGCCACAATACCGGCCGAGGGGTATCGCCTTAAAGTGGCACCGAAGCAGGTGTTGATAGAAGCAGCAGAAAAGAGTGGTTTATTATATGGAGCCCAAACGCTTCGTCAGTTGTTATCACCTGAGAATGGAAGAGTAGTTCTCCCTTATGTGAGCATCAAGGATTCTCCACGTTTTGCCTGGCGGGGTATGCATTTTGATGTGTCGCGTCATTTCTTTGATGTGGATGAGATAAAGCAGTTTCTGGATTATATGGCCATGAACAAGCTCAATACTTTTCATTGGCATTTGGTGGATGATCAGGCTTGGCGATTGGAAATAAAGAAATACCCCAAGCTCACTGAGGTAGGTGCCTGGCGCGAGAATGTTGGATTTACTGCCAATCAGGTGAAAGGTTTGAACGTACAAAATACCGAAGCCTACGGAGGATATTATACACAAGCAGATGTACGAGAGATAGTAGCCTATGCCGCCGAACGTAATATTACCATCGTGCCTGAGATAGAATTACCGGGGCATTCGGCTGCTGCTCTTGTTGCATATCCTGAGTATTATTGCAATAATGCTGGTGAACTTGAAATATGGGAGCAGGCAGGTGTGTCAGCTGGTGTTTATTGTGCCGGTAAAGAAACAACCTTTCAGTTTCTGGAAGATGTGTTAAGCGAAACAATGGATCTTTTTCCTGGTGAGTTCATTCACATCGGGGGCGACGAAACACCAAAAGATACCTGGCTGGCATGCCCTGATTGCCGCCAGCGAATGAAGGAAGAAGGCGCTCATGACGAGCATGAGTTACAAAGTTATTTTGTGCATCGCATCGAAAAATTCCTCAATAAGCATAACAGGCGATTAATTGGCTGGGACGAAATACTGGATGGTGGATTGGCTCAGAGTGCCGCGGTGATGTCGTGGCGTGGTGTGGCCGGTGGTGTTAAAGCTGCCGAGGCCGGGCATGATGTGGTGATGACACCGATGTTTCCATACTATTTCAATCACACGCAGAATCACCTGAGTACATCGCCTGGCCATCCGGGCATCAGCACTTTGCGCGATGTGTATACTTTCCCATCGATACCTACCGATATATCGCCTGAAAACCGTCACCACGTGATTGGTGTGCAGGCCAATATGTGGAGCGAATACATGCCTGAATTTAAGCACATCGAATACAATTTGTTTCCGCGTGTGTTTGCCATTGCCGAAGTGGCCTGGAGTCCGGTCATCAGCGAATGGGATGACTTTTATGCGCGCGTTAACAACACTCTGCCTTTGCTTGAAAAGCTAGGAGTCAAAGCAGGTGATATCAGTTACCATGTGCGCATTAATGTGGAGCCTGATTATGAAAATAAGTCAGCCACTTTAGCCTTTGTTTCGGAGCGGCCTAACACTATTTTTTATACAAAAGATGGCAGCACGCCTACTACACGCAGCACTGTTTATAGAGGCCCATTTGTTTTAGCTGAAGATGCACACATTAAAGCCTGCCAGTTTAAAGAGGATGGTACAACTACTTTTATCTCCGAGAAAGAAATCATTTTTCATAAAGCATTTGGCAAGCCTTACGTACTAAAATACGCCCATGCACCTCAGTATGATGGTGGTGGTAAATATGGTTTAACCAACGGATTCCTCGGTGTAGAGGTGGGCGTAGAAGAAAAGCCCATTGACCTGACCATTGACATGGGTGAGCCAACAGAAATCAGCTATATTAACTCCCGCTTTAAAAATGCACCTATGTCGTGGGTTTTTGGCCCTAAAAAGGTACGTTACGAGCTGTCTGAAGATGGTACAACGTTTAAAGAAGTGGCATCTTTTGAGCCTGGCGTAACCGAAAGTGATGTGAATGAAATTGTAGACTATCCGGCTGAATTTAGTGCCACTAAAGCACGTTATGTGCGCATCATAGCCGAGAGTGTGGGCACTTGTCCGGCTTGGCATCCGGCTGCTGGTGGTAAAGCCTGGTTGTTTTCAGATGAGGTGATTGTGAAGTAAGTATTGAAGATAAAAGACATAAGAAGAAAGACGTAAGACAATAGGACAAAAAATAAATATGCTTGTCTTGTGTCTAGCTTCTATTATCTAAATAAAATTTGGTGTAGTTAGTAGTAAACGCCTCTTGTTGTGAACGAACAGCAGGGGGCGTTTTTGTTTAACAGAAAAGCACGGAGAAGCAAAGTCTTTATCCAATGTGAATCAATGCTTCCCTGGGGAAGCTGTCTGAAAGACTGAAGGGGCTTGTTTCGCATGCTTCCATGGCACATCAAAGTGTGAAAATGCAGTTGGATCTCGCATTGTTTTCCCCATCGCCTGCGGCACTTCTCCATGGGGAAGATTTGAATATGCGAGTGCTGACAGGCTTACATATCATTCTGTTGGTCTTACATACGCTGCTGTTGTGATTACATACACTGCTAACGGCTTTACATATCGCTCTGTTAGTCATGCATACGACACTGTTGAGCTCACATACTCCGCTAACGGTCTTACATACCGTTCTGTTGCTTATGCATAGGCTACTAGCATTGATTGTACATTGTGCTGATGGTCATACAAACGCCGCTGTAGTGCTTACATATCATTCTGACAGGCTAACATATTGAGCTGTTGCCTTTACATAGCCTGCTATCATAAATGTATACCCTGCTTACGACCTAATATCGTTTACCAAGCAAAATGCGCCTTTAGTGCATTTCATTTCTAAAGCCACGCTGATTATGTGACGGCATTATACCAGCGCATTATGAAATATAAATGGTATAACATAGGCCGTTAAGGGTTTTACATATCCTGCCTGTATCATATCCTATTATATATATTGTTAATATGTTATATTGATTTATCTTCCTTTTCGTCACATAAATACAGTTCGTTTGCATAATAAAAGGAAGCGTTCGTCACATCTGGCGAAAATAACACCAAAAAAACATGTTACGTTTTCACATTTCTGCAATTAACTAATGAGTACTCATTAATGAGGCTCATTTTTATTAACTAACTAAATGTTAAACTATGAATGCGATACAACGCAACCGATTGGCCATGTTTTTGGCCGTGAGAAATGTGTTTGGCACCTACCCTGCCGAACTAAGCCTGATTAAAGCCCTTGAAAGTTTTATTGTAAAATTTAATGACCTGCTGGCGCAAATTGAAGCTGTACATCGGATTCAACAAGGCAATACCACCGGTGCCAGGCAGTTGAAATTGAAAGAAGAGGCAGAGATGATTGAGGCAACTGTGAAACTGGCCGCCACCATGTATGTGTATGCCCAGGTGAACGACATGCCCGACCTGCAAGCTAAATGTGCAATTTCAACCTCGCAACTGGAGCGTATGACTGATGGAGAAGTAAAAGTCACCAGCTTAAATGTGTATGATGAAGCGGTAAAACTGGGAGATGGATTGGTTGATTATGGACAAACAGTGGAAGATGTGACGAAGCTAAAGAAAGAAATTGACGATTTCTCGGCACTTATTGCATCGCCTCGCTCGGCCATAGTCACCCGCTCGCAAGCCACCAGAGAGCTGGATAGCTTGATGCGTGAAGCCAACGACTTATTACGTAACAAGATTGATAAGTTGATGGAATTGCTAAAAGCCAAGCAGCCCAAGGTGTACAATACTTACCTGGCAGCAAGGGTTATTGTGGACCTGCGTGCCGGTATGAAAGTGGTGGAAGAAGAGTAAAGACAGGAGTTTAAGGATGCGATCTTTATTGCCACCTCGCAAATAAAGATCGCATCCCATTACGCAACCAAAGAATAATCAATTAATCTTATGTTTATTAACACTTTTAAAATCGCCAGAAAAATGAAAAGACAACTTTTAAGTTTTAGTAAACTCACCCTGCCCATTATGCTTATAGGTATTGTATTGATGGGAAGTGGCTGTGAAAAAGACGACAAAACACCTGAACTACCACCCATAACACAAAGCGGTGAAAATACCTTTGGCTGCCTTGTTAATGGAGAAGTGTGGCTGCCGAAAAAAGGTATGATTACAACGCCTCCTTATAGGGTAGTTAACAATCAGTATAAAGACGGACGATGGATTATAATAGCTAATAATAGTTTTCAAACTATTAATCTTACGATTTGCAATGATTCTGTTTTAAATGGAACTTCTACATTCAATATGGAATCTTTAGAGAATTGTTCGTCTGCTAGATTTAATGACTCCACCAACAATACGGATGAATATTTCTTTACAAATGGAGATAATTATAATGGAAAAGTGACCATTTCAAGGTTTGATTTAGATGAACTAATTATCTCAGGCACATTTTATTTTGATGCCATTAGCGACAAGGGTAATGCAGTCCAAATTAAAGAAGGTCGTTTTGATTTAAACATAAATAGCTACGAACCATAAACAAAAAACCTAAACCATGAAATTAAAGTATTTTACGCTCATTACATTTATTTGCATGTGCTCCCAATGCTAGCGCAGATTTGTAATCTGTGTTACTAGAAATCAGCACCAAGACTTCCATTACAGTAGGGCTATTGAAGGTGCCAGCCCAAAACCAATATTTATGAGCCGTAGTATAAGTTCCACAATCCAGAAGGTGTTTATGTTATCAACTTTGCTGTTCAAGGCTGGGTTTTTGTTTATAAAAATGACTACAAATCCGTACCAGTAGGAGGGCTATTCCCCCATCGCCTGCGGCACTTCCCCATGGGGAAGATTAATAGAATGCTCTGTGAAATATAGAATAACAGCATCATTACATTTATTTGCATGTGCTCCTATAAAAGGATGCGAAACTTCAAATACCCAATAACAAACTCTAAGCCCCAAAACCTCTTCGGACTTCAGACTCTCTTTCTTCGGACTCTTCCCCTACCAACTAATCGCCTCTTTTCCATTCGCTAACAAATAGTCATTAGCCTTACTAAAATGCTTAGTTCCAAAAAAACCACGATGGGCCGATAGTGGTGATGGATGAACCGATTTAAGAATCAAATGCTTATTACTATCTATCAACTGCGCTTTCTTTTGAGCATAGGCACCCCACAATACAAATACCACATGCTCCGATTGCTCAGCCACTGTTTTAATTACGGCGTCGGTAAATTGTTCCCAACCCTGTTTTTGGTGCGAACCTGCCTGATGAGCTTCCACTGTTAATGTCGCATTTAAAAGCAATACCCCTTGTCTGGCCCAATGCTCCAGGTTACCATGTTCGGGTATGTCAATGCCAATGTCGCTGTGTAGCTCTTTGTAAATATTAACCAGTGATGGAGGTGTTTTAATGCCTTTATTAACTGAAAAGCACAAGCCGTGTGCCTGGTTGGGGCCGTGGTATGGGTCCTGACCAAGAATAACCACTTTGGTATTTTCAAACGGACATAAATCAAAGGCATTAAAAATTTGTGAAGCAGGTGGATAAATGGTTTTATTTTGATATTCTGACTTTACAAATTGGGTCAGTTTTGCAAAGTATTCTTTATTAAACTCAGATTTAAGAATTTGTTTCCAGCCAGCTTCTATCTTAACATCCATGATTGTGTGTTGTAGTTATTAATGCGTGTAAAAATAGCAAAATAAAGATCGCAAGCCTCGTTTACTTAGCTTTTGTCATATGATCCCCATCCCCACACCTGTGGTGTGGTACTTCCCCTTTTGCTCGAGCAAAAAGGGAAGAGTGTGAGTATGGTGCCTTTTTATTGATGGCAGCACCAATTAACCATTAATCACCTGTGCGACGCGCTGTTGTTATGTATTGGCCCACTTCGCCATTGAGCACCCAGCCAAAAAATATAGAATGGATAGATAAGAGAAGATTAAATTACCAACCGTTATATTAATTTGAAATAAGTAGCCCGGATAAATCCCTCTTCCCCTTTTCAGGTGGAAGTACTGTCGATTGACAGGGAAGGGGGTTATTAAAGGGTTCTTGTCAATCAGATATTTATTTCATGATAATCGAAATTGCCTGACCACCACCTGCTGCTAATTTCATGCTCAGCTTATCGCCATGTTTCACAGTTTGTTTGCTTATGGTGTATTGCTCAGGATTATTTTGCCAGTCACTGCCTTCTTTATCGGCATAAATAGTGGCTTCATATGCCTTGTTCTGCTCCAGAAAGTCGAGTTTGATGTTGATGTCTCGTGCCTTTTCATTGGTGGCCGAACCAATCAACCAGTTATTACCTGTGCGACGAGCCGTTGTGATGTATTGCCCTACTTCGCCATTGAGTACCCTGGTTTCGTCAAAATCAATATCAGCATTGGCAATAAATGCAAAAGCCGGATGATTGATGTAGTTATTCACCACATCGCTCGCCATTTGCATAGGGCTGTATAGAATCACAAACAACGCCAGTTGTTTCGCCAAAGTCGTATGAGTGCGTGTTTTGCTTATGTCGTCGGTGTTCCATGATACACGCTCATCGGCAAAGTTTTTCAACATTAAGTCAAAAGTACCGGGCGTATAATCAACCGGTCCGCCCAACATGCGTGTAAACGGAATGGTAACAGTGTGCGATGGCGGGTTGCCATCGCTCCAGGCATTCCACTCCATGCCTCTGACTCCTTCGCGTGTCATCATGTTAGGCCAGGTGCGACGCTTACCTGTTGGTTTGATGGGCTCGTGGGCATTAATCATGATGCCATATTGAGCGGCTGTTTCAACTACCTTTTGGTAATGTTCTACCATGTATTGGCCATGGTGGTATTCGCCACGAGGGTAAATGCCACCCGCATAACCGGTTTTTAAAGCTTTTATATCCAGATGTTGGCACAAGGAGTAGGCCGAATCCATTAATGCTTCGTAACCAACGGCATCACCTCCGGTTTCGTGGTGCATAATCAGCTCAACGCCTTTTTCTTTGGCGTAGGCGGCTACTTTCTCTAAATCATAATCGGCTGCAGGTGTCACATGGTCAAAAGCATCTTTGGCACCCCACTTGTCCCAGCCGGCATTCCAGCCTTCAACAACAAGCCCCTGAATATTATTATCGGCAGCAAAATCAATGTAACGCATTGTATTTTCAGTAGTAGCTCCATGCTTGTCGCCTTCTACCCATGTTTCGGTACCAATGTGCATGCCCCACCATATGCCCATGTATTTCATTGGTTCTATCCACGAGGTATCCTCAATTTTACAAGGTTCGTTGAGGTTCACAATCATATTTGACTCCACCAATTGAGCTGCACTATTGCTTATGGTAATGGTGCGCCAGGGCGTGTGCATGCCGGCTTTGGTTTTCACCTTTGAGCCGTCGGCCCATGGCACCAATTCTGATACAAAAGTGTTTATTTTTCCGCCATCTTTTAGTTTTAAAGTCATGCCGCTGTAATTGGTCAATGCCGCCTCGTGCAACGAGACATGCAAGCCTGAATTGGTGCGCATGGTGATAGGTGTATTCACCCATTGGGCTTCTGATACTGGCGTTTCGTAATACAACTTCTCATATGAATCAAAGTCTGCCATAATCCACCAGCTTTTGGGGTTGCCAACTATAGCAAATTCACTCAACTCATCAGTAATGGTAAATTCCTCTAATCCATCCTGTTTAGGGAATTCATAGCGAAAAGCAACACCATCGTTAAAGGCTCTGAAAACCACATTCATATAGATGCCCGATTCTTCGTGTTTTAATTCCAATTTAGCCTGATTGTACCGATTGACATTCTTCTTTTCAGGTCCCCACACGGCTGTCCATGATTCATTCATTTCTGTACGTTCTCTGTCAATGAGTGTAAATCCATCAACAAGAGCACCATGCTCTTTTAAATTAAAACCTAAGGCCGATGATTGAATGACTAATTCGGTATCTTTCATCACCTGGTAGGATAATTTACCGTTTGTTAATTGGATGGTTGCATGAATCTCACCATCGGGTGATTGTAGTAGTTTGTTTTGTTTGCACCCAATTAGTGCCAAAATACAAAGCAGTAAAATAGATAATCTCATATGTAAATACTTGTTTAATGCTGATTCAAAAGTATATGTAGTTAAGTGATTCGCAGTGGTTCATTTGTTCAATTATTCGGTAATTTCAATCCAGTTACCATCGGGGTCTAAAATGACGCTTTCGTAATAACCATCGCCAGTTAAGCGAGGCTCACCCTGGATGGTATAGCCATCATGTCTCAACTGTTCAGTCAATAGGTCAACAGCATCTCTGCTGCCACACGAAAAAGTCAGATGAACCAAGCCGAGCTGATTGTTATTTATGGTGTTGGTTTCAAGTTCTGGTTTATGCATTATTTCAAGCCTGGCCCCTTCGTTATTGGATAAAAAATAGGATGTAAAGAGCTTGCTTTTATTCTCGTACTTGTCATTGGAGGTCATTTGAAAGTATTTAGTGTAAAACTGGCGTGATACTTCCAGGTTGCTCACCCACATGGCAATGTGTTCTATTTTCATTTTGTATGTTTATTTTAAAATATGAGATACTTATGCTAATGCATATTGCGGGTTAAATGTTACGGATTGTAAATCCGCAACAGCGATGGCCTCCTCTTCCTTCGGGTTTCTCCCCATGGGGAGCATCTTCCCCGTGAGGAAGTAGCTGCAAGGCGATGGGGGATATTTATAACATTACTCAACAGGAATAAGAATTATCTCATCTAGCAAGGCGCGGTTAACTTCCCCATTCATGTTGTTATTGTAATCTTCAAACGACAGCTGAAGCTGGTTTTTACCTTTTCTTAATTCCACCTCAATAAGGTTGGTGCAGCCCCAGTTTGACCACTCATTTCGTCCCCGCTGCGGCATCACCATTACGCCAGCCTTGTTGCCGTTAACCGATACAGTACGAATCGCACATTTGTTATCTGTATTATCGGGACCTGAACCATTGCTGTATCGCCCGCGAATGAGGTATTTGCCAGCTCTTTTAGCTGTAAAAGTGGTGCTAATAAGCGTGTTTAAATCATTGGATAATTCGATGTACCCCTGGCCCGTATAACCGTTGGCATTTAATTCACCTTTTATACCGATGTTACTTGCATCAATACCAGGGTAGTTTTCCGGTAAAAATGTGATGACATTGCTCAAAAATGATTCATTGGATTCATCAACAGCCTTTATGCTAAATTCTTGATAAAAATTAGTGCCCTCAACAACGTAATTGGTATTGGATGTGGTGGCTATGATGGCGCCATTACGAATAAGCTGATAGGATGTGGCGCCATCAATTTCGTTCCACTTAAGTTTATTCCGATGGGCTGTTATGCGAGGTGTTTTAAGCGAAAATGCATTTTCAGAAGCCTCTTTTCCCATGGCAAACTGTGGGTTACTGCTCAGTACAATTTCAATGGTATGATGGCCTTTTATTGATTTGTCAATAACTGCTTTGCTGCTTTGTCCGTCAATGGTAAAAGCTTGAATTTCGGAACCATTGCCCTTAATGGTGATGTCTAGTGTTGCTTCGCGATATTTAAAGTTTGTAAGTACCAACTCATCACCATAAGCATGAGGGATAAATGGTTTGAAATGAAGGCCGTCTAATTCGAAGTGAATACCAGCAAAAAGACGATATACCGAGCTTAGGTAGCCAGCTACGCTCCATAACTGGCGGTTAGAGTTGACTTCTGTATCGCGAAAGTCACCATTGTCGGCCACCATGTTTTCTTTATTAGTAAGAAAAAGCGCTGCTGCCCGATGCATGCCGGCTAAGCCTTGCTCTAAAGCGGATGTGTTGCCAGCTTTGGCACAGGCCCAATTCCAGTATGCTTGCACAAATGGCCAGATGCCGTTGTTATGGTAAGGAGGTATTTCTGGTATCTGCGGATAAATACAAGGCACCCCGTAGTCAACAACTGGTGTATTGCTTACAGCTTGTGCTGCTCTGCCATTATCAGCAATGTCAAATAGTACTGTGAAAGCCTCACCCAATGCTTCGCTGCGCGGAGAAACAGACAGGTGATTACGGCCATATAGAAACTGGGCGTAATAGCCTTTGGTATCCAACCAAAGCTCTTTGTTAATCGCTGCTTTAACCCTTTCGGCTTCGGCTTGGTATATGTCGCCATTCTCACCAAGCAAGGTTGCTATATCTGCCAAAATCTGGTAGGTTTGAGCATGCACCGCATTGGTTCCCAAAGTACGAGATTCGAAGATGTCGACCCCATTCATCCAGTCTGGATATGTTTGCTTTCGCCAGTCTAAAAACGACGATTCGCCTTTAATTAAGTTTGAACGCTTATCTTTTAGCGTCTGCATATCGTCATCCACCGAATTTTTGATGATGGAATAGATGGTTTTTAGCCATTGCTCATCGCCCGTTACTTTATAAATTTCCCAAGCTGCCAATGCCCATGTGGTTCGGTCTGATGAAATGGGCCAGGCACCACCCGTTCCGGTATCTTGTATGATGCGATTGTTTTTTACTTTGCGCATCAGGCTGGTTTTGGCCACTTCGGTGTTGGTGAAAGCATAAGCCAGTAGAATCGAATAGCTCACATCGCGTGTCCACACACCTGGCCACTCTTCTCCGGTTCTAAAGGTGCCATCGCTCTCGATATTCATCTCAGTCTCATCCAATGCCAAATTGTATAGAGCATTTACTAAGGGCGTTGAGCTTTTGAGCTGAGGGTAGTTGCTAATATCGTTTTTCAGCTGCCACTCATTGGCTGTAAAATCATCGGGATTGTATGGGTTTAATTCAAGGGTAATTTCAAAAATACCATCTCCATTGTCATCTTTTAATTGTCGATCAGTTCTACCATTGAGGTTATCAAAATCCCAACCCAAAGGTGCCAGGTTACCAGCAATGTAAATGCCGCTAAAATCTTCCTGATAGATTTTCTGGCCATTATAGGTTTCGTAGTAGCCTTTGTCTTTTAGAGATTGTGTTATAGCGCTCGCATCAAGCTTAATGATCAGCGGCGTGTTAGGCTCAATACTTCCGGTGGGATTGCTCTGTTTTTCATCGGGGTGGCGCTCGCCAAATTTAAGAACAGGTAGCTCTATTTTATGATGCTCATTGACTTGAAGCAAGAAAGTGTGGTTTACGCCAATGGGTAATTCATTGTCCTTGCCATTAATGGCGAATTTAAATTCAATAAGATTAGGAAAAGTGGCATTGGCCGGACTTTGGTAATCAGATGTGATGTGATAGGGAGAATGAACCTCGGCAGTATATTCGCCTTGCTCGACTTTGTTACTGAAAATTGTATAATTATCAGCCTGATAAATGGTCTTTTGTTCTTGCTGACAACTTAGTAAAATAAGCACTATTGCCAATATACTTGCTTGCTTCATAATCAGAGTTTGTGAGTTAACTAATACTCACGCAAATTACTTAGAGATGAATGAAATAGCAATAGGACTATTGGGTTGAGTGTTGATATACAGCGTTATAGTTTGCCTGATAGGGCGCATAGCCAATCTGCAAACGTTTGAAACGCCTTTGAGTGCTCCGGATATAATATTAATGAAAAAAAGTGGCAGAGATAATTCCCTGCCGCTTTTAAAATCATTTATAAAAATCCTCTAGTTAGTAGGAAAAGTATAACCAGTCCAGCTAAATACGCTTGTTTTGGCGCCGGTGTTCGTGTCACTAATTGTCACTTTAGCATCAGATGTAATTGTTCCATCACCTGATTCGTTAGACGTTTCGCGAGTAACTTCATTGCCGATATAAGCGATGCCTTTATAAGTGCATTCGATTTCTGTTTCATCAGTAGCACCACCACGTTTATCAACTACATCAACAAAGTCCTTAACTTCGCCATTGATGTTCCATACCAGGCAATTGGTAATTTTAGCTGTTGCACCGCGACGAATTTTAATCGCATCATGCATAAATGTTTTATCATCGGCTTTTGGCGCATTAACAACGATTGAAATATTTTTCAATACAAAGTTTGATTGGTCAACATGCTCAGGCCCTTTACCATCAAGGTTACCATCGGCTTCAATACCACGTGGGTCGCCTTCGTCAGTTAAAAATGGTGCTTCCCATATACCATAGGCATTATCAAGCGTACCTGTCCAGCCTTGTGTGATATCAAACATATCATCCTGTGAGTTTACCACTAACAAGTTGGTTACGTTAACAGCGCCACCGAAAAACTCGATACCGTCATCTGAACCTTCAGAAATGAAAACATTATCGATTTTAGTACCGCTACCAACACCATTAAGTGTTAGGCCGTTGTGCTCGGTATCAGCATCCACCTTGGCACCTGTGTGAAGCAATTTCACATACTCAAGTGAACCTGAGCTATCTGCATTGTCGTCACCTCCGTATTTGATGTTGCCATCTATTTCGGTAGAGCCCTGGTTGGTTCCTGAAGCACCAGCACCCGAAACTTTTGCTTTACCATTAATGATGATTCCACCCCAATAACCAGCTTTTGGGCTTGCTGCTCCTGACATAAACACAACTGGTTTATCGGCTGTACCTTCAGCTTGTATCTTACCGCCCATCTCAACGAGCACATATTTATCAAAACCAATTTCGGCCTTAATAACGATACCGGCAGGAATGACCAATTCACCACCATCTTTAATGGTTAAAGCACCTATTAGTTTGTATTCGATTGACGCATCCAGCTCAGTATATCCTGTAATATTTCCTTTTAATTCGTTTTCGTCATTCTCTTTTTTGTTATCATCATCATCACTACACGACATTAGCATTGCAGAAAAGATGGCTAGGGCAAAAATTAACTTTTTCATCGTTACAATTTTAGTTTATTGTTTTAATTATGGTTTCTTCTGTTTTTATTATCTATGGCAAATCTAATGCTTAGAATCAGGCTTGAGTTTTAGTAGATATTACCAGATTGTTATGTAATTATTAAAGGCTTCGTTCATCGGTTAACACAGCATTAACATGCCACAATCTTAGGAATGAGGCATTAAAACGTATAGCTGATTCCAAGACTTACATTAATTCCTTTTTCAAAATCTAAGAGCGTGACTTTGCTTTGATTCTGACCATTTACAATTGGCTTTTGTGTTAATTGATAGCTTGGGTTAAGCAAGTTTTGTGCTTTGAACTTAAGTGTCAGGTGTTTGTTAAGCTTGGCACTTGATACAAAGTCCATGCTTGGCACAGCACTTTCCATAATCGGATTAAAGCCATCGCGCCCAATTGTAAATACTTTCTCACTTGTGTAATTAAATACCACGGCATTAGAAAAAGTCTTATCGCCACTTTTGATGGTATGTGTTAAATCAACATTGGCTATAATAGGCGCGGCTCCTTCGAGTTGTGAATTAGCATGTGTGAAAGTGCCGGATATAGCCTCTGAGTCGGAATTATCAAAGTTGATGTTTGAATAAATATAGGAACCATTGAATCCTACCGATAACTTATTTAATCCGTTGCCATCAGTGCCATTGGTATTGTTAAAAATATTCTTTCTGACTTCTAACTCTAAGCCGGCCACGGTGGCAAAATCAGCCACATTTTCGTAGGTCAACACACCTGCTGAATTATTAGCATTTATTCGTGAGATGGGTTGGTTAATGTGTTTGTAAAAAGCATTAACACTAAAAAGCTCTCCGGCCGATATGTAGTTATCCCATTTTAAGTCCAGGTTGTAATTTTCAGATGGTTTTAAATCTTTATTACCCTGACTGGTATAGCTCAAATTATTATATCGAAACGGGCTAATCTCTTTACTTTGTGGCAAGGTGTACGTTTTACTCAAGCCCAAACGTACGGCGTTTTTATCATTCACATCATAACGTGAGTTTAAGCTTGGCAATATAAACAACTCGTTAATATTCGATTCCTCAGGTGTGGTTGATTGAAACTTGTAGTAGTTAACATCCATGTTAACATGGTCAAATCGCAAACCTGCATTAAGTGTAAAGCGAGGGTTTATTTCGATTATAGCATCAGCAAAAACACCATGCACCTGACGTGATACATTATAGCTTTGGTCGGAATACAAGACTCTAAAATCACCTCCGTTACCATCGCCAATATTCATGTTGTCTTGATTAAAGAAATCATCCAGCTTGATATTTGGCGGATAGAACTCTCCATCACTACTCGCACGCATATCGTACTCAACTGCTTCAAAATCATGGTTCACAAATCGGCCAGTATAACCAAATTTTAACAAGGATGCATTGTCATCATCGGTGCTCAACTTATAATCGGCACTTGCCTGAAGATTTAAATCTCCCTCGTTAAGGTCAGAGAAAAAGCGTTGCTGTTTTCCGTTACCACCTTGCAAGCCATAATAACCACCGCTTCGCTTCTCAAAGTTATTAATTCTTCTATCTGGCTCTTTACCTACAACCATGTTGTATGATGCAGCTACATTAAAATCAAGCTTTTCAGAAACAAACCATTTCGACATTAATTGATTAACATAGAGTGAATTGTCATTTAGTTGCTGGCGACGCATCATCCCCTCTTGTCCAACACCAGCTTCATAATCGCTATTGGTACCATAAAAGTCGCCCACATACTGATTAGTCGTATGTAAATACATAAAGTTATATGAGATTGAGCTTTTGTTACCAATGGAATAATCAGCATTAGCCATCATCAAATGGCTGGTATTTTGAGTGTATTTGTCACCGGTTTGGTTTTGGTCAACAGTGCCGTCGGTAGTGATGCGACGTACGGCCGCTTCTGAATAGGCATAATCGTTGCTATAACCAGCTACACCATACAAAGAAAGTTTGTTTTCATTTTCTCCAACGATGAACTTCTTACCACCTGATAAGCCAAAGTTGCCATTAAGTTGCGTATTACGTACAGATGGGTCAAGACTATAAGTAAAGCTATACTTATCGATTTGATTAAATTGTGCGCCTGGCAGTGTATTAGCAGGAGGCGTTGGCAGACTCGTTGCTTTAGTGTAACCGAAAGCATTGGTTCCGTTTGCTTGCAAAAAGTCACGATTGAAAGTTTGTGTGTTGGCTCCCAATCCGAAAGCAACATTAAACTCGCTGTCTTTGAATAATTCTTTTGATTTAATATCAATTACAGCTCCTCCAACGTCGGCATAATTACCAGCACTAAAAACTTTATTAACACCAACAGATTGAATAATATCAGTTGAAAAGAAATCGAGTGATATATTTTTATACTCCGGGTCTTCTGATGGAATTGGCATGCCGTTGTATGTGGTGGCATTATATCGGTCGCCTAAACCACGCACAAATACATTTTTCACACCTTCTTGCTTTGATATACCCGACACTTTAGCAACAGCTCCTTCGGCATCGCTAACGCCTTTGCGCGATAACTCTTGGGCACCAACAGCCTGTGTTGCTAATACCGCATTTTTTTGTTCAAGCATCAATAAGTTCTCCGACTCACGATTAGCTTTTGCTACAACTTTTACTTCGGCCAAATCAAGTTCTGATTCGCCCATTAAGAAGTTAAGTGTTGTCTCTTCGCCGTCATTAATAATAATGTCTTCTTTGACTTGTGCTTCGTACGAAATGTATTGACAACGAATTGTATAAGTGCCTTCTTCAAGAGGTGGCATGATGTAATCGCCTGTAAAGTTGGTTGTTGTACCTGTGGTAGTTCCTTCAATAATGATGGCCGCACCAATTAGTTCTTCGCCAGTTTTTCTGTCGGTTATTTTCCCTTTTAGTATCCCTGTTTGTGCATATCCCTGTGTAAGACCTGCAAGACATAGAATAATAATTCCAATAATTTGTCTTTTCATTTTTCCTCGCAATAATTCAAATAATTCAATGGCAAATGTATGGCAAGGTCACACGATGCCTGATAAGAGATAATTAATTCAACTTTAAATGTATGTTAAGTTGAAAGGAGTGTTAAGTGGCAGATGTTTAGTTGATTAGATTGGATTGTTTGTTGTGGGTAAACATCAGAAGAAATACCACTTAATACACGATTAACAGCGAATTAACATTACAATGTTTTCATTAGTAATAGAGAAATTATTCTCTAAAAAATGATGCCAAAATGCGCAAAAAATCAAGAGTTATTTAATTGGAGTTACCCCATAATACAGATGCCTATCTCATGGATTTCTTAGTTAACAAGGGTTTGCAGGGAATGCTAAG
>NZ_JAENRR010000027.1 GCF_016612505.1 Carboxylicivirga marina | reverse complement strand
TTGATTGACACTGCCTCAAATTGATTGATCAATCTAATGAGTTGTTTTTTTTATATCGGTAATGCGGAGACCTTTACTTTGCCATCCTTCGCACAAATTAAATTCAAACTATCCCTCCTTCCCATTTGCCCAATTCTAAATGATATTATCTTTGTTGGTTCGTTTTAACAAACAAGACACAAAAAAAGAATTACGTCGAAAGATATGGAGCAGTTAATCGCGGTTATTTCAGAGAAGCGCAATATAGGTTGTACACTAATTCCCTACTATGCCCAAACCGATGAAAATGGAGTTTTACAACTTATCGAACAAGCTAACATTGAGCACATTGAAGCCAAACGCTTTGATTTTTCGACCGCACAAGTAGAGATTATTAAGCTCTTAAATACAATTAATGAGCAAAATCTTTTCAAACGATTTTCAAAACAGAAAAACTTAAAGTTATTTTTCGAGAAGCTGGAAGAACAGTTTACACTGGATCATATTCGACCAGTGATGGATAATAAAATATCTCAGGCCCTTGAAATAATAGCCTTAACCGACATGCCTGTTTTCTATAAAAACCCGAATTACAGTCACATGTATGATACTGATCGTATTCGGGTACAAACACTGTTTCATGAGCCATTGTTTGACTTTACACTAGAAGACAGTGGATTGAGATATACACTCAAAATAAGAACTGAAAATGGTGAAATGGGGCTTACCAATCGAGATATTATCGAAGTCTGTTCCTCGCCTGCCGTATTTCTTATTAACAATCAATTGTTCCGATTTGAGAAGATTGACGCCAAAAAATTCAAGCCATTTCTTCGCGTTAATCACCTGCAAATACAACCACGAAGTGTTGATACCTACATGTCAACTTTTGTAGAAAATTGTATTCGCGATTACTACGTTAAAGCCACCGGTTTTTTCATCAATAAAAAAGACGTGAAACTGGTTCCGATACTTCAATTGGAAAAAGATTTAACACAACAGGCCATTCTCACGCTTAAGTTCAGATACGATAAACGAGAATACCTGGCAGGAACACGTTCTACAGTTTTTGTCAACCATCGCACCATGAAAGGGCATCATATTTTTGATAGCTTCCGACGACAGACCGATGATGAAATTCAAATTATTGAACTACTAAAACAGCTGGGTCTTAAGAGCATTAGCGATTCTCAATACAAACCATTATCAGATAACGAGCTTATTGACCTTCATACTGTTATTGAGTGGTTAAATATACGTGCTGCCCAATTACTTGCATCAGGTATAAAAGTCATTCAAAGTGGTTGGGATGATAACTATTACACGGGTTCAGCCAGCTTATCAATGCAATATCACGAAGAAAATGATTGGTTTGACATTAAAGCCATCATTCAAGTGGATGAATTTGAGATCCCGTTTCAAAAAATTCGTCAGCATATATTAAGAGGCAAAAGAGAATTCAAGCTACCCAACAATCAACTATTTATCATCCCCGAAGAATGGTTTACCAAGTATACCGATCTTATGCATTTTGTCAGTGCCGATGATGAAAGTATGAGACTGGACAAGATGCACTTTAACCTTCTTGAACAAGATAAACTGGAAGAAACTTCGCCCGAGTGGAAAAAGGAGATGGCGAAACTACAGCAGAAAACCATCGATTTTGAGTCACCTGATGGTTTATCAGCCACGCTTCGCCCTTATCAGCTTGAAGGGTATGCCTGGATGCGCATGCTCCACTCCAACAAGTTTGGCGGTATTTTAGCTGATGATATGGGCTTGGGTAAAACCATTCAAACCATAGCCATGCTCTTGAATCAGTATGAATCATCTGAAAATAATGAGCAAGAGGCAGAGCAAGAAGAGCAACTATCTATGTTTAATGCTGTTCAGGGTTTTAATAAATCGAGCTTGCCAGCCAGCTTAATTGTGATGCCCACCTCTTTGGTTCATAACTGGGCCAACGAGATTAAGAAGTTTGCGCCGCAATTAAAAATATATCTCTACACAGGAAATAATCGGACCAAATCAAAAGAAATAGGCAAAATATTCAAACATTACCACATTGTTTTAACAAGCTATGGCATTGCTCGTAATGACATTGAGTATCTGAATAATTATCAATTTCAATATGTCATACTGGATGAAAGCCAAAACATTAAAAACCCAACATCAAAAGTTTACCAGGCTGTTTCAAACCTGAAAGCTGTTAATAAGCTGGTACTAACAGGCACGCCAATCGAAAACGCGCTGGTTGATTTATGGGCGCAAATGAATTTTGTAAACAACGGATTATTGGGTAACCTCAATTTCTTTAAAAACCATTATGCCGGCCCCATTGAGAAAAAACGTGATGAAAGTAAGGAGGCCAAACTTCGCGAACTTATCAACCCATTTATATTACGGCGAACCAAAGAAATGGTAGCCAAAGAGCTTCCTCCAATAACCGAACAAACACTGATTTGTGATATGACTGAAGATCAACAGAAATATTATGAACGCGAAAAATCAGGTATTCGGAATGAGCTGATGAAAGCTATCGAACAAAATGGGGTCAATAAAAATGCCATATTAGCACTTCAGGCACTTACTAAACTACGCCAGATTGCCAACCACCCCGCCTTAGTTGATGATGAATACAAAGGCTCTTCGGGTAAATACGAACAGATATTTCAGAAGCTGAACAATGCCATTAGCGAAGATCATAAGGTTTTGATTTTCTCATCTTTTGTGAAAGATTTGGAGCTTATTGAAAAAGATCTGCAAGCTCAAAAAATGAAATACGCCAAACTAACCGGTTCAACAACTGATCGTCAAAAAGTGATAAAAAGCTTTACTGATGACAAAAGCTGTAAGGTATTTCTCATTTCGTTAAAAGCGGGTGGTGTTGGGCTAAACCTCATCGAGGCCGATTATGTTTTTGTTCTTAACCCGTGGTGGAACCCTGCTGCCGAAGCTCAGGCGATTAATCGTGCTCATCGTATTGGACAGACCAAGAATGTATTTGTCTATAAATTCATCTCTGCCGAAAGCATTGAAGAAAAAATTGCAAAGCTGCAAGAGCGTAAAACAGAGCTGGCTGACACCTTCATCACCACCAATAATCCAATAAAAGATCTATCAGAAACAGAGCTTCGAGAATTATTTGCATAGTTTTTGCTTCTCAAGGCAAAGTTTAATAAAATTTAAGCATTTCAGCCCCAACTATTGGAGTTCTATTGCGTAATACAATCAAAAAAGGAAAGAATATGAAACTAACTAACACCATCATTTTACTATTCGCTATCATACTTGGCATTAATGCTCAAGAACCTGACCATACTCAGTTGCGTAAGGTTGGTTCTTTTGATAAAGTTAAAGCATCAAAAGGCATTAATGTTACATTAATTGAGGGTGATAAAGAAGAAGTTGATGTACATATTAAAAACGGCGAAGTAACTGATGTTATCACTGAAGTTAAAAATCGTAAGCTTACAGTTAAGATGAAGACAAAAATATACAAGGACGTGCATGTTCAGGTATATGTAACTTATAAACGCTTAAGAGATATTGACGCCGGTTCGGGAGCTACTATTGATGCTGAAAATACCATATATGCCGAAAGTCTTAAGTTAAGAGGCGGAACAGATGCCAAACTTCTTTTAGATGTTGATGTAAATAATCTGGAAGTGACTGGTTCGGCTTGTAAAATTGAACTGGAAGGTAAAACTAAGTTTCAGGATGTGAGTATAGGTACAGGAGGTAAATACCTTGCATACAATCTAGAGAGTGAAGAAACATACGCTAAATCGACCCTTGGAAGTATTGTTGAAGTGGTGGCTAATGAAAAACTAAGTGGCACAGCCGGCTCAGGTGGTGTTGTTTATTTTATGGGCGAGCCTGACAAAATTGAAAAGAAAGAAAGCACAGGTGGTAAAGTAAAAAAGGAAAACCAGACAACGTAAAAAATATAGTTAACAAGATAAATGAAACCCGGCCAAAAGCCGGGTTTTCTTTTATTTCTTCTTTCTTATAATGCGCTTCTTCTTTTTCTTCTTCTCAACCGCATAACCAAACTTACCAATCTTCTTTCCTACCTCGAAATAGTGACCATGTGAATAGCAGATAGGTTTAGACTTTTGAAGACTAAATGCGCCGGTATTTTCGTCAATATATTGCTCGTCGGCTTTGACATTTACGACCTCGGCCATAAACATATCATGCGTACCCAATTCTTTAATTTCGGTTACCTTGCATTCAATGTTAATTGGTGACTCCTCAATAATTGGAGCACTCACAATCGAAGCTTTGCCGGGTGTTAGGTGCATCTCTTCAAACTTATTATACTGACGGCCTGAACGTACCCCACACCAATCAGTCGCATATGCCAAATCTTTCGTTGTCAGATTAATAACAAATTCACCGGTTTCTTTCAGCGTTTGATACGAATGACGTCCTTTTCGCACAGAGATGTAACACATTGGCGGATCGGAACAAATGGTACCTGTCCAGGCAATGGTTATGATGTTGTAATTTTCAGGTGTATTACCCACCGATACCATCACAGCAGGTAAAGGATATATCATGTTTCCGGGTTTCCAGTCTTGCTTTGCCATTTACTTATCTTTTTCACAAAGATACATCACATCAATTAAAGCCTGTTGAATAATAAAAAAGTTTTTCGGTAAGTGTTAGTTGCTTCATGCTTGTCATTCTAACATATCTAACTTAACACTTACTTGATGAAGAAAGCTTTATTCATCATGCTTCTGGGCATGTTGTACCTACAAACACATGCTCAAAAAGATGAAATCAGTATTACCGACTCTCCTACATCATTGTACCACCTGGAAAAATGGGTCCATGGTTATGACGAAGGCCAAACAAAATACTTCGTACTTGGCGCTTTCAACCTTGACTATTATCGATACTATAACCCCTGGTTTAAAGTAGGGCTAAACCTTATGTACGACTAGGTTAATCTTGAAGGAACAGCAGATTTGCAATATTATACTTCTCCGCCAACAACATCAGTTATTTACGATTATCGCTCAACTAAATCGGCTTTTGTTATAGCACCTCAGGTTGAATTTGAATATTTACGTCATCCGAAATTCAGATTAGCGAGCGGCCTTAGCATTGGGTATGGTAAGGAAAAGTTCAATAACAATGGTGCATTAAACTATAACGTTGATCTGAATGGATTTATTTTCCACATTAACGTATTGTCTTTTAAATGGGGCTAGAAATATGGCTTAACTGGAAATATTGGTGCCGGACACAAAGGTTTTGTCAACCTGGGCTATTTTGTTCGCTTATAGTTTCAAAACAATGTTGTCCTAGATGTTATATCAATTGGGCTGTCCGCCCAAACCCGACTTCATTTTTTGGCTTAATCCAAAAAACGAAAGCAAAAAAGATCAAGGCTACACCCGCTTCGCTCAAAAAACTACGGTTGATGACTTAAATTGTTTTAAACTCGTCTTTTTCCGTACCTCCAAAAGACTCGAACAGAAAACAATTTAAAAGCGTCATTTCAACCTTGTTTTTTGGCTCATCTGCTGAGGCCCTTACGGAACAAGAGCTTTCGAAGCACTAACAAAAACGTTTAGGACGCTAATGGTTTCAAAACTAAAAACCTGAGTTCAATACATTTTATCGTACTCAGGTTAGAATATCATTCTCGGCTAATCAGATAACCATAGTTACCTTTTCCTTCCGAATATATACGATAGAATTAATAGCACTAAGGCCATGATAGCTCCCATCTGTTCACCATCACTTATACTAATATGCGCCGAAGCAGCCAATAAAAAATTAAAGAAGAAACCGGCATAAGCCCACTCTTTTAAAACTTTAGATTTGTTGCTCAATATGGCCACTAAGCCTAGTAATTTAGCCAAAGCTAATGGATAGATGATGTATGTTGGAAAACCCAAAGCAGTAAACGCGTCTTGAATGGCAGCGTTGTTAAACACATACATACTCGCCGACATAAGCATCATCGCAGAAAGCAAACCTGTTGCAATCCAGTAAATTATTTTATCTCTTTTGTTCATACTATTTTAATTATGGTTTGCTTATTAAACACAATTGTTTTCAAATAGTTGAATGTAATGCAAAAACTCCCGCATCGGGCGATGCAGGAGTTTTCTATTTAAACATGATGCTTACGCATCCTGGTCCATCAATTATAATACTTCTAAATGCTCCTCATTGGTAATCTTCTCACAATACTGACACTTTAAAGCCAAAGGCTCTGGTTCCACTAAAGAGAATTTCGTTACCATTTCTTCATTATTGGTAATACACTTAGGGTTAAAACACTTAGCAATACCAACAATTTGCTCAGGAATAGTCACCGTTTTCTTATCAACTACCTGGTAATCTTCAATAATGTTTAGCTTAGCCGAAGGAGCTACTAAAGCTATCTTATTGATTTCGTCATCAGCAAAAAACTTTTTAGCCACTTTAATAATGGCTTTATGACCTTGCTGCTTGCTTTTTAAGTTAGTACCAAAAGTAATCTGATTTTTACTTTTATCAAGCCCTAAAATGGAGATTACTTTAAACAAATGAGTTGCTGGTATATGGTCAATTACAGTACCATTTTTGATTGCTCTTACGCTTAATTCTTTCTTTGTCATGATTCAATACTTTTTAAAATACGACTTACTTCACTCCTAAAATAGAGGCCATAATTGCCATACGGGCATAAACACCATTTTCGGCCTGCTCAAAATAGTAGGCTTTTGGATTGGCATCCACATCGGTGTGTATCTCATTTACACGTGGCAGTGGATGAAGAATACGTAAATTATCTTTGGTATTATCTAACATAGCATTGCGAAGTACATACACGTTCTTAACCTTTTCGTATTCGATAGGGTCTGAAAAACGCTCACGCTGAACACGTGTCATGTATAATATGTCTGCTTCTTCAATGATATCTGTAAACTCATGGTGCTCGTAGTACTTAATACCTTGCTTATCAAGGAAAAGCTTATACTCATCCGGCATCTTCAATGAATCTGGCGAAATAAAATTAAATGTTGGATTAAACTGCGACATAGCCATCATCAATGAATGAACAGTACGGCCATACTTTAAATCGCCAACAAGGAAAATATTAAGATTATCTAATGTTCCCTGAGTTTTATAAATCGAGTACATATCCAACAGTGTTTGTGTTGGATGTTGATTAGCTCCATCTCCGGCATTGATAACCGGCACATCAGAAACTTCAGAAGCATAACGTGCTGAACCTTCTAATGGGTGACGCATCACAATCAAATCACTATAGTTACTCACCATTTTGATGGTATCATTTAAGGACTCACCTTTAGAGGTAGATGATGATGATGAATCGGTAAAACCAATGATACCTCCACCTAAACGATTGATGGCCGTTTCAAAACTCAAACGAGTACGGGTTGATGGCTCAAAAAATAAGCTTGATACCACTTTACCATCTAACAACTTCTGGTTAGGATTGGCTTCAAATTCGGCTGCCAATTCCACAATGCGCAAGATTTCTTCCTTCGAGAAATCGGTAATGGAAACTAAACTTTTATCCTTCATTTGCTAATTGTTTTGTGTGAGAAAGCTCCCACATTATTTGGTTTGGATTACTATATGTATTTGCAATAATCTGTGGGGGATGCATTAAAAAAGACACAAAAAAAAGACCTGAAATAAAAATCAGGTCTTCTTTAATATATTTAAAAACAATAAGTATCTCAACATTAATGCGGTTGAATGAGAAAGAGGAAAAAAGGCATCTTAAACCATCTTTTTCCGGATGATTGTCTGACTTTCGTCGTCGCCAATATTGATCAATCTGTTGTCTCATTCCGGAGTTCAAAGATAGGGAATTTTCATGTTATAAAACAACCTTTTATTAAGGTTAAATTTACACATAAACACTCCACACCAACATAAATACCTCATTAACTGCAACTTACTCAAAACAATTAATCTTTCAGTTTTTCAGCAAACATCTTTCTGAACTTCTTCAACTTTGGATTGATAACCACGTTACAATATGGCTGTTTAGGGTTATTGGCAAAATAATCCTGATGGTAATTCTCTGCCTCATAAAACTTGCCGATAGCACTTACTTCCGTAACAACCGGGTTGTTAAAAACCTTCTCTTTTTCGAGTGTTTCAATAACCATTTCAGTGGTTTCTTTTTGCTCCTGGCTGTGGTAAAACACCACTGAACGATATTGTGTTCCCACATCGCCCCCTTGCCTGTTTAAAGTTGTAGGATCATGTGTGGCGAAAAACACTTCGAGCAAATCAACAAACTCAATTACATTCGGATCATAGGTAATTTGAACCACCTCGGCATGCCCGGTTAAGCCGGTGCATATCTCTTTGTAGCTTGGATTATCAGTATGACCACCACTATAGCCCGATTCAACTTTCTCAACACCTTCTAAAGCATCAAAAAAAGCTTCTGTACACCAAAAACATCCACCGCCAAAAGTTGCTTTGGCTTTCTCTTTTCCCGTCATATTTATGCTCACCATTATGGTTAATATAATGCAACTAATTGCTTTCATATCTATTTCTTTCAAGCATAACAGGGCTGTAAGTCGAATGTTTAATTAACGTACCACGGATGTCTCGCTTAAAGCGATGACATCCGTCTGCCCAAACAATATGAAAACGCAACGTGCTTCAAATGTATCATGTGAATTGAAGAGAAAAAAAAAGCCCAAAGCATAATGCTTTGGGCTCCTATTATAGAAGATTAATTTCTAATTTACGTCGCACGAATCGCCCATACAATTAGGCTTCACCTCAGGTGCTTTAATAATTTTTAATCGGATAGCACCATGGTAAATCTGACATCCCACACAAATACCAAATACCGACTCAAGATATAATAGAAGCAGGCAGACTAAACAAAGCAGGCAAACAGGATTAAAATATGACGCATCGTTCACTAACTGTAGTGATAAAACAAAAATAGTGATGGATAATCCTAATCCCAGGCTCCACGCAAAGCGCTTTTGTACGGCACCAATCCATAGCGAACTTTGATTATAAGTCACCATTCGCGATAACAATGCTGTTGGCGAAAACTTTGGATTAACAAATACGCCAATGGCAAAGTTTATCATCAAAAAACCTGATATATAAGGAATAACCTCATACTTATTAAGGATAAAGCCATTAATAGAAGCAATGATCCCCAGCAACAACATAATGCCTGCACTTCCGCGCCATACACGCTCATCTACCACTTTGTATCCTAAATCGTCTTTATACTCACCAAAACTAAAAAATGCCATATCTTATTTATTGTAATTTAGATGCCAAAAATAATAACATTCAATTATTATCAGTGTTAATAGATTGTAAATTTCTTTTCTAAAAAGGCTGATAGTTATTTCTCAAGCACGGATGTCATCGCTCAGAGCGATGACATCCGTTACTTTGAATATATCTTTTTGGTACAAACATATAGTTAGTTTACAAACGTCATGCTGACGATTGGCATTTCCCCATGTTTTCACGCAACGTCATGATGACGATTGAACAAACACGTGCGTTTTACGAATCGTCATCATGATTATTGCCAAAACATTGCCGCGGGGCCATTCGTCATGGTGACGATTGATAAAACGCTGACGTTTCTCCAATCGTCATCATGATCCTACGAAAAACAGTTTTTTCCAGGATCATGGTGATCTGACACAAAATATAATTTGTAAGGATTTAGAGCGATGACATCCATGCTACATCTTAACCAAATCTTTTAACTGACCTTTAATGGTGGAGAGTAAATCATCAATCTCTATTTCTATAATCTGTCCTTTTTTACCACCACTCACAATCATTTTTCCCAACTCTTCTGAGCTTAACTCCAGAAATGTAGGGTATTGCTTTTTCATACCAATCGGCGAGCAGCCCCCCTTGATATAACCGGTGTATTTCAATAGTTCTTTATGAGGTAACATCTCTATCTTTTTCTCGCCTGCTGCCAGGGCTGCCTTTTTCAAATCCAATTCTTTATTTATGGGAATAACAAAGACATACAGTTCATTTTTTACACTTTTGGCAACCAATGTTTTATGCACAAGATTAGTATCACGATTATTCATACGTGCTACGAGCGTACCATCCGTATTTTCTTCGTCGGTAAAATATTGAAATGAGGCGTACTCCACCTTGTTACGGTCGAGAATACGCATGGCGTTGGTCTTTGTTTGTTTTGGCATATCGATTTATTTGCACGCGGATGTCATCGCTTAGAGCGATGACATCCGTTTTAAGCACAAATTTAAGTTTCCTTTTTGTATTTTTGAATCCTCAAAATGAAATTTACATGAGCGGATATCCTCCATTGGCCGAACGCATGCGGCCAACAAATCTGGAACAATATATTGGTCAGAAACACCTGGTTGGTGAAGGTGCTGTACTGCGAAAGATGATTGATCGTAAAGTGATTTCATCCATCATATTATGGGGGCCTCCGGGAGTAGGTAAAACCACACTGGCCAAAATCATTTCTAAGCAGTTGGAGCGACCGTTCTTTGTGCTGTCGGCCATTAATTCGGGAGTGAAAGATGTGCGTGAAGCCATTGAGAAAGCAAGAAAAGCACGCTTTTTCAGTTCGCCCTCTCCCATTTTATTTATCGATGAGATACACCGTTTTAGCAA
The DNA here is from genome assembly GCF_016612505.1 of Carboxylicivirga marina. Taxonomy (GTDB): domain Bacteria; phylum Bacteroidota; class Bacteroidia; order Bacteroidales; family Marinilabiliaceae; genus Carboxylicivirga; species Carboxylicivirga marina. The sequence goes on along the minus strand of NZ_JAENRR010000027.1, from coordinate 56,155 downwards.
GTCACAGCAGGATAGCTTATTGGGCGCTGTTGAAGAAGGTGTTATTACCTTGATTGGCGCTACTACTGAGAATCCATCTTTTGAGGTTATTTCGCCTTTATTGTCCCGCTGCCAGGTATATGTATTAAAGTCATTAGAGCAAGAGGATTTACTCGATTTAGTAAATAAAGTACTTTCGACAGACATCTTACTAAAAGAGAAATCAATTGAAATAAAAGAAGATACAGCATTGTTACGCTATTCTGGTGGTGATGCTCGTAAACTATTGAATATACTGGAGCTGGTTACTAATGCCGAAATAAGTAGCGATAAAATTGAGATTACCGATAAGCTGGTGACCACCCATTTGCAGCAGAACCCTGCCCAATACGATAAAAATGGTGAGCTGCACTATGATATCATCTCAGCATTTATCAAATCCATACGTGGAAGCGACCCCGATGCAGCAGTCTACTGGTTAGCCCGAATGGTGGAAGGTGGCGAGGACCCCAAGTTCATTGCCCGCCGACTGATCATTTCGGCCTCAGAAGATATCGGCCTGGCCAACCCAAATGCCTTGTTACTGGCAACCAATTGTTTCGAAGCGATTAAAACAGTTGGCTGGCCCGAGTCGCGCATTATCCTATCGCAAGTCACCATTTATCTGGCCACCAGCCCTAAGAGCAACTCGGCCTATCAGGCTATTAAAGATGCACAGGTAATGGTCAAGCAAACTGGTAATCTACCTGTTCCTCTTCACTTGCGAAATGCTCCTACTAAATTGATGAAGGAATTAAACTATGGCAAAGAATACCTTTATTCACATAGTTATCCCAACAATTTTGTAGAGCAGGATTATATGCCGGATGAATTACAAGACCAACGCATTTATCACCCACAAAACAACCCACAGGAAAGCAAGGTGGATGAACGCATGAAGTTTTTGTGGAAAGACAGGTTTAAGTAAGAAAAGAGATACAAGACAAAAGGTGCAAGTATCAAGATTGATTATTACTTTTGTAAATCAATATAAAACAACGGATTTCGAACTACCGGACTTCGGATTAATTTACGACTATGGATATCAATAAAATACCAAAGATTAAACATACCAATAGCGGCAATTTCTTTTTATTAGCCGGTCCTTGCGCCATCGAAGGTGAAGAAATGGCATTACGCATTGCCGAAAGAGCTGTTGAAATCACTAATAAGCTGGAGATTCCATACATTTTTAAAGGCTCATACCGCAAAGCTAACCGCTCGCGCATTGATTCCTTTAGCGGCATTGGTGATGAAAAAGCATTAAAGATTCTTCGTAAAGTAAGCGAAACATTTGATGTGCCTACTGTAACCGACATACATGCAGCTAATGAAGCAGCCATGGCAGCCGAATATGTTGATGTTTTACAAATACCTGCCTTTTTATGTCGCCAAACAGATTTGTTAGTGGCTGCAGCCAAAACCGGCAAAGTGGTGAATATTAAAAAAGGACAGTTCTTAAGTGCCGAAGCCATGCAATTTGCAGTGAAAAAAGTGCGCGATATGGGTAATGACGAAGTTATTCTAACCGAGCGTGGTAATATGTTTGGCTATCAGGATATGATTGTTGATTATCGGGGTATTCCGACCATGAAACAATTTGATGTACCAGTGGTGTTGGATATTACCCACTCGTTACAACAGCCCAATCAATCAAGTGGCGTAACTGGTGGCAAACCAGAATTAATTGAAACTGTTGCCAGGGCAGGTATTGCAGTTGGAGCCGATGGTTTATTTATCGAGACTCATTTTGACCCGGCTAATGCTAAATCAGATGGTGCCAATATGCTTCAATTGGATTTACTGGAAGGGTTGATGAGCCGCTTGGTAGAAATAAGAAAAGTAGTGAATAAGTTTTAAAGAAAATAAAGCGCCGTGTTAATCGGTGCTTTTTTCTTTTTCACCCTTGGGTAGGTGAATTTTGAATTCGGTGCCTTTGCCAACTTCGCTTTCCACTTCAATAAAGCCACCGTTTTTCTCAACCATATCTTTGGAAAGGTGGAGCCCCAATCCTGTTCCTTTTTCTTCAGCAGTACCAGAAGTGCTGATATAGCCATTAATATCAAATAACACATCCAGTTTCTCTGGTTTGATGCCAATACCCGTATCACGAATGGATAAAACAACAAAATTATCCACCTCAAAGGTTGAACTTCTCACCTCACCATTGGGATTGGAAAATTTTATTCCATTATGTATTAAATTTCTAATCACAAACTTCATCATATCAATATCGGCATACACCACAGCCTGTTGGTTGATATCATTCGACAGATGAATCTTTTTATTTCTAGCCTGTACATCGTAATTTTCTATGGCTTCATCCACCAAATTCTTTGGCCTGAAATACTGTGATTTGACTATCATCTGCCCTAACTGACTTTTGCCCCAAATCAATAAATCATCCAGTAATTTATACACATTTTCACTACTGATTGCTATCTGTTCGATATAAGCTTTAATTTCCTCTTTACTATACAGTTCAAGGTTATTTTTAAGCAGACTGGCAAATCCTAAAATACTATTAAACGGATTTTTAATATCATGAGCAATAATGGAAAACAACTTGTCTTTAGTTGCATTTAACTCCTTCAATTTGAACTCGCGTTCCTTTAGTTGTAATTCAATTTCTTTCTTACTACTTATATCAGTAACAATACCTATTATCTCAATGATTTTTCCATTTACATCCTTTATAGGTGATACATGCAAATCGCCCCAAAATGTACTTCCATCTTTCTTTAAAAATTGACATTCAAGATTGTAATCATTTACCTCACCAACCAGCAGTTGAGAGAAATGTAGCTCAGCTTCGTGCTGCCACATTGGGTGAATCACCTGTAAATGGGTGAATGAATACATATCCTCTTTACTATCAAAACCCAATAGCTTTTGCATTCGCTCATTCACCAACACAAAACGCCCTTTAGGAGTCACAACTCCAATGCCTGCAATGGTGCTGTTTACAACTGCATCAAGTTTATTTCGGTGTTGTATTAATTCAACTTCAGTTTGCTTCAATGGTGTCAAATCCATACCTACCGACTGGTACTCAAAAATATTTCCTGCCGAGTCAACCAAGGCCCTGTCAAGCCAACGCATCCATTTTATTTTGCCACTCTTAAGCACAAGTTGGTGCTCAACCACACTAATTGGGTTATGTACAGTTAAGGATTTTATTGTTCGTTTTGCACGTTCTTTTTCATCATCCGGAAACCAATCAAATATTGAACTCCCTACTAATGCGCTACGCTCAACTTCAAAGGCTTTGCAATATTGCTCGTTGGCATAAATAAGCACTCCATCTTTATCAAAACGGCTAATTAGAGCCGGTGCATCTTCCACTAAGGAAAAATAACGTTCCTCACTGGCCTCAAGCGCTTCAATTGTTTGGCGATAAGGCGATACATCATAAAAGAACAGACAGATATTGTCTTTGCCAAATGGGAAAGAACGATAACGAACGTATTTTCCTAACTCTTTAAAATGAGTCTCAAACGAAGATTTTCGATTTAAAATCAATTGGGATCGACGCTTAGTTATCTCGAATTCTGGTAATATTTCACTTATTTTTAAACCAACAATACCAAGTCGACCAACTACATTACCTGCCGATGGATTGGCCCTCACAATCATAAAATCAAGCACTTCACCCTCAATATTGTACAATGGCTGAAGAATCGCTATACCAATTGGTGAATTATCAAATAATTCATCTAAAAACTGACTATCATGATCTAATTGGACTTCCAACTCACGTTGGCGGGTTATGTCTTCTTTTACAGCAATGTAACCCGTTAATTCATCATTTATAATAACCGGGCTGATGATGGCTTTCTCCCAGATATAAACCCCTGACTTGGTTCTATTCTTGAAAATCCCGCGCCATGTTTCTCCATTTCTTATGGTGGTCCATAAGTTTTCATAGTATTGGGCATCGTGATAATCACTTTTAAACAATCGAGGGTTTTCACCCACTACTTCACTCTGGGTATAACCATACTTTTTCTCAAAGCTTTTATTGGCATACCTTATCGTTCCCCGTTCATCCGTTAATATAACAATGCTTTCAGAAAAGTCCAGCGCTTGAATTAATTCATCCCGTATATCCATTTTCCCCGATTGACTATCTGCAAATAAGTAAAAATGAAAGTAAAACGCAAAAATAAAGTCGATTATGTGATTAACGATTGAATGTTAGCGACACCCTGAAAGAATGCTTACTAAACATGTCAAAACTCACATTCTAATATACGGGATTTTATATATTTGTGTCAGAAGAAACATTTTCACTTTAATATTATTTGATATGATGAAAAAAATATTGGCATTAATGGGAGTTGCAGCAATGTTGCTACAAATATCGCCTGCTAATGCTTGTACCAATGTATTGGTTACTAAAAATGCATCTGTTGATGGCTCTACCTTAATTTCTTATGCCGCTGATTCGCATGACTTATATGGTGAATTATATTTTTGGCCAGCAGCTACATATGAAGCTGGTTCAATGTTAAAAGTATATGAATGGGATACTGGAAAATACTTAGGCGAAATTGAACAAGCTGCTCAAACGTATACCGTTATTGGTAACATGAACGAGCACCAGTTAACGATTGCAGAAACAACTTTTGGTGGGCGATCTGAATTAAGAGATCCAGAAGGATTAATTGATTATGGCAGTTTAATATATATTACACTTCAACGTGCCAAAACAGCTCGTGAAGCCATTAAAACAATGACTGAACTTGTTGAGAATTATGGTTATTACAGCTCAGGTGAATCATTTTCGATTGCTGATGCCAATGAAGTATGGGTAATGGAAATGATTGGAAAAGGTGAAGGTAATAAAGGTGCAGTTTGGGTTGCTGTTAAAATTCCTGATGGATATGTTTCAGCTCATGCTAACCAGGCGCGAATTACCTCTTTCCCATTAAAAGATAAAGAGAATTGCTTGTACTCCGAAGATGTTATCTCATTTGCTCGCGAGAAAGGCTATTTCAATGGTAAAAACAAAAACTTCAGTTTTGCTGATGCTTATGCCCCACTTGACTTTGGTGCAGTTCGTTTTTGTGATGCACGTGTTTGGTCTGCCTTCAATATTATGAACCCGGCTGATATGGGTCAATATGAAGCATATGCTTTAGGTAATTCTACTGAAAGAATGCCTTTATACATTAAGCCTGATCGTAAAATTTCACACCGCGATGTTATGAATATCATGCGTGACCACTATGAGGGTACTGCACTTGATATGACTAAAGATGCCGGAGCTGGTCCATTTAGCAAGCCATACCGTTTCCGTCCATTAACTTGGGAAGTAGATGGCGAGAAATACTTCAACGAACGTGCTATTGGTACGCAGCAAACAGGTTTCTCGTTTGTAGCTCAAATGCGCAGTTGGTTACCAGCTCACATTGGTGGTATTCTTTGGTTTGGGGTTGATGCTGCTGCTACAAGTGTATACATGCCTATGTATGCAGGTATGACGGCTGTTCCTAATTGTGTAGCTCAAGGTAATGGTGATTTATTAAATTACTCAGACAATTCGGCTTTCTGGGCATTTACAACTGTAAGTAATCGTGCATACGGTCGGTATAGCCACATGATTGAAGACATCAAAAAAGTGCAAACTGAGTTGGAAGATAACTTAACTTCATTTACAACAGCTATTGACCAATCGGCCAAAGCCTTATATGACCAAAATCCGGATTTAGCTCGTCAGTTCTTAACTGATTTCTCAATAAATCAGGCTGAATTAGTGACTGAAAGATGGAAGCGATTAGGTGAATTCTTATTAGTAAAATACAATGATGGTAACCTACATGAAGAAGTAGATGGTGAATTCTTGCTTAATGAGCACGGAAATCCAAAGCACGCTAAATTCCCTGGTTATTCTAACGAATACTATAAAACGATTGTTAAAGATACCGGTGATCACCTTAAGATAAGAGAATTGCCTGCTGAAAAGTAGATTTGTGAAACAGAATAATAACTGTACACACTATTGATGATATTTAAAACCTCGCTTTAGCGAGGTTTTTTTGTATTAACCCGAGTTCCCTTGGCTTTGCAAACCTAAGGGAACTCGGGTTATTAAATATTTTAGATAATCGAACTGAAAGGAATGTACCATACAGGAACCAACTACGGGTCTGAAACGGATCAACCTCGCTAAGAGCGTGGTTAAGCCGAAGATGCCTCATAGAAGACCCGATGGAAACCCGAAGAAGACCAATAACTAATCGAAAGAAATCCCGAGAGAAGCTATTAACCTGAGTCTGTATACCTAAAAATTAAACTTAAGGTAGTCTTGATAGTGGTACCCGATTAGCCCAACCAAATAGATTTTTGCCAAGGAGTATATAATTAAAAGAAGCTGCCCTGGTCAGGACAGCTTCTTTATGCATAGTATGTTACGATTAACTATTTCATTAGATAATTCTCATTACGACAAACCTGTAATGACCCCATTGTCGTCAATATCCATTCCTTCAGAAGCAGGAACTGATGGTAAGCCAGGCATACGCATCATTTTGCCTAAAATAGGAATAATAAAGCCAGCGCCTGCCGCTATTTCAAACTCACGAACAGTCACTTTAAACCCTTCTGGTCGTCCAATCAACTTTTCATTGTCAGAAAATGACTTTTGCGTTTTTGCCATACAAATTGGCAATTTATCCAACTCAAGTCCTTCAATCTTTTTAATGTCGGCCAACGCTTGTTTTGAGAAATCAACGCCATCGGCACCATAAATCTCACGCGCAATGGTTTTAATTTTATCTTTTACACCTAGGTTATGATCATACAACTGTTTAAAGTTGTTTTCACCATTTTCTACCTCTTCAACCACTGCCTGAGCCAATGACATGGCTCCGTCGCCTCCCATTGCCCATGCCTGAGTAGCAACGGCCTTTACACCTAATTCGGCACACATCGCTTTTACTAATTCAACCTCTTCTTCGGTATCTGAAATAAAGTTATTGATAGAAACAACCGGATTCAAACCAAACTTTTGCGCATTTTCGATGTGCTTAGCCAGGTTTGCGAATCCAACTTTAACTCTTTCTTTATTTGCTGTATTCAACTCATCCTTGCCAGCTCCTCCGTGGTGACGTAAAGCACGAATTGTAGCTACAATAACCATGGCCTTGGGTTTTAAACCTCCGGCCACACATTTTATATTCAAAAATTTCTCAGCTCCTAAATCGGCTCCAAAACCGGCTTCAGTTACCACATAATCCGATAATGAAAGCCCCATTTTTGTGGCGATAATTGTATTTGTTCCCTGTGCAATATTGGCAAACGGGCCACCATGGATTATAGCCGGATTACCTTCAAGTGTTTGCACCAGGTTTGGCTTTACAGCATCTTTTAATAATAATGCCATCGCACCCTGTGCATTTAAATCGCGGGCATAAACTGGTTTCTTCTCATATGTAAAACCAACAAAGATGTTTCCTAAGCGGCGCTTTAAGTCTGCAATATCATTTGACATACAAAGAATAGCCATAATTTCGGACGCCGCCGTAATATTGAAACCATCCTGACGCGGAATACCATTAGGCGTACCACCCAGACCAACAACAATATCACGAAGTGTGCGGTCATTCATATCAATCACACGTTTCCAGATAACTGTTCGTGGATCAATATTTAAGCTACGCGTTTTACTTTGAATATTATTATCAATTAATGCCGCTAAAAGATTATTAGCCTTTTCGATAGCTGAAAAATCACCTGTAAAATGCAGGTTAATATCTTCCATTGGAACAACCTGAGCATTACCACCTCCGGCAGCTCCTCCTTTTATTCCAAACACAGGGCCTAAAGAAGGCTCACGAAGAACAGCTGTTGCCTGCTTACCAATTTTATTGAGGCCTTCGGTTAATCCAATTGAAATGGTTGTTTTTCCCTCACCAGCGGGTGTAGGTGTAAGGGCTGTTACCAAAATCAGGTTGTTGTCTTCAACTTTATTGTCATCAATTAATTCCAAAGGCAGCTTGGCTTTGTACTTACCGTACATTTCCAAATCATCCTGAGGAATATTAAGTTTTGATGCAATTTTAGAAATGTGCTGCATTTGTGCAGCCTGGGCGATTTCTAAATCACTTTTAACTTCGAGGGTATTGTTCACTGGGTTACACATAAAACTAATATTTTATTACTTGCATAGCCTAACAAAATGCAGGCCATAAAAACAAGTCGCAAAAATAGAAAATTTGATGGAAGTATAATAGGATATTTCTCTCTCCCAGAAACAAATAATTTTATTGTTAGCTATTGACTAATCGCTTATTGACAACCTCCTTAAAAGACTTACCAATTGGAATGTATTTGTCAACATTATCGAGCTTTAGCTGGTTACCATAAAAGGCTGCTATTCGTTCAATATTCACAATGTATGACTTGTGAACACGCATAAAACCATGGCTTTCAAGTTGCTGCTCGAGGTTTCGTAACGATTCTAGTGAAACAATCTTTTCATTTACACAAAAGAAGGTAACATATTCACGTAATCCCTCAATATATAAAATGTCTTTAAACTTTACCCGATAAATTTTGTGGTCGGCCTTAACCATCATAAAGTTTTTGGTTTCAGCCTTTGGTGGAAGTGATTGAAAGTCACTCACTACATTTTTATAAGAAAGCCTATCGCCCACTTTATTAATAGCATGCATAAACCGTTCAAACGAAAATGGTTTAACCAAATAGTCAAGTACATCTAACTTGTAACTCTCAACGGCATACTCCTCATACGCTGTGGTAAATATCACTAAGGGCTTTTTGGTTAATGTTTTCAGAAAATCGATACCGGTGATATCAGGCATTTGGATATCCAGAAACATTAAATCGACTTCTTCCTTTTGAATTACCTCCATCGCATCGAGCGGTGACTTAAAGCTTCCAAGCAATTCTAAATGAGCAAATTTAGCGATGAAACTTTGTAATAATTCCCTTGCTGGAAATTCATCATCAACAATAATACATTTCACTTTCATCAGACCGATATTTTAAGTTGTAGGTTGTACTTCTTTTCATTCATTGCAATGTCCACACTATGCTTTTCAGGATACAGATATTTCAAGCGACGTTTTACATTTTCAACGCCGATACCACTATTTTTATCTGCCGCAACTTTTTTACTGGGCACACTATTAGACACTTCAAAGATGATACTATTTCCTTCAGTGGTCAAAGTCATCGAAATCCAACCGTTTTCTGTGTCCTCAATTTTACTGTGCTTAAAGCTATTTTCAACAAATGGTATAAGCAACATGGGTTCAATCATTTTCATTCGATCGGCCCTATCGATATCCACATGAATATTAGGAATGCCTTCTATTTTAATGCGTTGAAATTCAATAAAATTCTTGATGTAATCTACTTCTTTACCAAGCTTAACTTTTACATCTTCTGACTCATATAAAACATATCTGAGCATGGCCGAAAGTTTAAGCACCATCTCAGGCGTTTTAATAGAATGTAACATCGACAAACTGTAGATATTGTTGAGTGCATTGAATAGAAAATGCGGGTTCATTTGCGACTTGAGAAACTTCATCTCATTCACCAGGTTTTGATTAACCAAACTCAATTCGTGTTGTTTTCGCAACCTTGAATCACTATAAATCCAATAAAGTGTACTTATAAATAACATGGCAATAAACGATGGTACACCCATCATATTCATCCCCAACAATCGCCTTTCTTTTAGTTTTGGATGATTTGGTTTGAAAATCAATTCCTTATTTTCACTCAGAAAGCGATCACTATCGATCATCTGTTCCCACTTTCCATCATCAGGTCTAAATGGCCGATGCTTAGCCCCATTATACCCATTTATACGATGATAAACATATCCTGTAACTAAAAGCGTTATTAAGATACCAATCAGGTATTTGATGTAGGAGCCTTTAGCAATAAACCTTGGCAACAAAAAATATGCATTGATATAAAAAATAATGATACTAGCTATCAACGTACGCAATACAAAAACAATAGCATCTCCGGTATCCATTACAATTAAAGGAAAATACGACAAGAGGAGGCCATAACCAAACCACCATGCGGTATGTACCAATACTTCTTTCCGTTTAACACCTGTCCAATTAATCATGTTACAAAATTACCTGATTTTCCATTATTGAATTTTCTTTTCAATGAATGGATGCTTTTTATCTACCAACGGTAAAAATATCGATTCTTTGAAGGTCAGCTCTAATTTGTAGAGTATTATTAATAGAAGATTGAATAGTTTTCTCTTGCTTACTGCCATTCACCACCTTTGTTTTAGAAATTTTAAAAACACAACAATATGGAACCCAATCGTCCTCCGCCTGATTAAACATCTCTCCAAATTCCAAGTGGATATTTTTTGATTACCCGATAAACGGGTCCTTGCTTTGTTATTATGCTTTCATAAAGAGTAAAAGCATCAACCTTTAAGCTTTCCGTCTTTATCTCCTTCTTCAACTCCCTATTTAGTAATTCCTTTTCTTGCCTTTCTAATTGCTGATGCTTTTTTATTCGTGCTAAAGTTATGTGTGGATGATATGCTTTTTTAATGACGCCTTCTCCTTCAATTGCTTCGCACACTTTACTTTGTAATATATTTAATTGATTCGATTCTTGTACGCCACACCAAATTACTTTTTGACTATAAGAAGTAAATGTTCCCAAACGATTCACAGAAAGCGTAAAAGGCTTAACATTAGCTAAAATTAACCTTTCCACAAGAGTTTCAAGTTTATTCTGCTCAACGTCGCCAATAAACTTAAGCGTTAAATGGAAACTTTGTGTAAAACGAGCCTTCAGAGGATAAAATGGCTTTTGCTGTCCTGTCAGGTGAGCTTTAAGCTCAGAACAATCAATGGCAACAAATAATCTCATACTTCATTCTTATCTTGTTCATCCACTTCCCAATACGGATAATCATATTCTTCATCCGGCCATTCCTTGACAGGCTTTTGCGGTCCTCTTTTTCGATAAAGAATAGCGAGCAGGCCTCCTGCAACAGTCCCCCATAAGTGCGACTCCCACGAATAAGGCACATCCCATTTTAGTGGAAAAATACCCCAAATCATGCCTCCATATAAGAATATGACCATTAATGATATGGCCATGAGAGGTATATAGTTACGAATAAAACCACCAACTATTAAATAAGCTGCCAGACCATATATGACACCGCTGGCCCCAATGTGCCAGGCATCGCGAGCACCTAGCCACACCCATATACCAGTCAATAGGTAGATATAAACAAATACCTTAAAAGAAATACCCCGATAAAAATAGAACAGTGAGGTTCCTAACACAAACAGTGGCACTGCATTAGCAAAAAAGTGTTCCCAATCGGAGTGAATAAGCGGCGCCAAGAGAATGCCTGGCAAACCAATTATAGACAAGGGTTTAATACCCAATTCTACAAATGAAAAACCCTCTAGTGTTTCAATTAGCTTGAGCGAGAACGTAAATAATAGAAAGAAAAATGGTACAACAAGTGCTGTTTTTATCTTCTTCAATTCTATGTCTGATAGCTTTGTCAACCTATTGAATTAAATCTTTTAAAATACTTGTAAATTGAGCAATATCGGCTTCAGTAGTATCAAAGGAAGTCATCCACCTAACTTCACACCGATGCTCGTCCCATACATAAAAGAAGAATTCATTTTGTAGAGGCTCAATTACATCTTTCGGAATAATCGCAAACACCCCGTTTGATTCCACTTCCTGTGTTAATTGAACGTTTTTTATCTTAGACACTTCACTTCCAAGTAATTTAGCCATTTTGTTGGCATGCATGGCATTCTGTAACCATAGTTCACCCTCAAGCAAAGCCATAAATTGTGCTGAAATATATCGCATTTTAGAATGAAGTTGCGTTGACTGCTTACGTATATATTTCACATTTTCTGCGAGTTTGGCATTGGCAAAAACGATGGCTTCTCCAAACATAAGACCATTCTTTGTCCCGCCAAAAGATAACACATCTACACCTGCTTTTATTGAGGTATCGGCTAAAGTACAACCGAGAGCCGCCGCTGCATTGGCGATTCGTGCTCCATCCATGTGTAGATACAAACCAATACTATGTACATAATCGGCAATTATCTTAATTTCATCAATGGAGTATATTGTACCTAACTCGGAGGCTTGCGTAATAGAGATTACTTTAGGTTGAGCATGGTGTTCAAAGCCAAATCCATGCATATATTTTTTGATTTGCTCAACTGTTATCTTTCCATTATTGGTATCAATAGGTAGTAATTTACATCCAGAAAGTTTCTCTGGAGCGCCACATTCATCCACATTAATATGAGCCGTATTGGCACATACAACAGCATTATATGACTGAGCCAGTGCCTGAATGGCTATGACATTAGCTCCGGTTCCATTGTATACAAAAAAGGTTTCTGTTTCTTTGCCAAAATGATTCTTAAAAACTGATTGTGCCTGTTCTGTAATAACATCTCCACCGTAACCAATTGCATGACCAACATTTGCATTGCTAATTGCGTTCATTATTTCGGGATGAACACTTGCATTATTATCACTGGCAAAACCTCTTAGTTGCTTCATTTATTTGTCTTTATTTTTTTTCTATACTTTTTTATCGAAAACTCATATACATCTCGTGAAATGCACCTATAACCTATTTCAGCCTGATCAATAAAGTAAAAATGACCACCCCAACTATGTTTTACAGATAAGAATACCCGACGCTGTTCGCCATAGATAAAAATTGTTCGTTTAATGTTACGATTAGTCAATTCGAACTCCTCAACTGTTTCTCCATGCTCATATTTGCTTTTTAAAGGTGGTGCTCCTGTAATTTCCTCAAAGCTTATAAGTAGTTCTTCATTCGTTGTTTTATCAATGTTACCCAAAGTAGTTTTAACTTCACTTGGTTGGACAATTGCTTTTTTCTCTGCAATTTTTGGAGAAGGTAATTCGTTTACAATCGACTCAGGAATGACACCATCTTCTCGCATTTTATCGATGCGGTATTTAATTTTCATTGAATAATCAATATCATGCTCAAAATCACCAAGCTCACTATCATATCGTATTTTTGCAATTGGATTTCTAAAAAAAACGGTATCAACACCTTCAAAAGTTTTAAATAGCCGAACCGGCATATGGTAAGGCTCGATGGAACCTACCTCTTTTCCTTTCGGCAGTTTAGTTGAAAATTCGATAACCTTAGTGACGTAACCTTCTTTTCGAAATTTAAACAGGTATATTTCATTCCAGTCTAATGAGGTGCTAAAATGACCATGAGCAGTAACATTTATTTGTCGCGATTTTGAGTCATTTTTTAATTCTATAATAACATTACCAAACTGGTAATTGACATCAAGAATTTCACCACTCACGGCATACTGAGCAGTGGCCTGTATAAAAAGCAGAAAGCCAGCTATGCAAAAGCCGGCTCTTAAATATGATTTTGTAATTCTATTCACTTTTTCAGGCAATTGTTATGCCTAAAAGTAAGAAATTAATCATTAAATACTAACAAAGGCGTGGTTGAATGGAACAACATTTTCTTTGCCAGATTAGGGTTAATAATTTTACTAATCAAGTTTCTTCTTCGTCTGGTAAAAGAAAGCATATCGATTGAATTATCGCGCACATAGCTTTCAATACCAACAAATAAATCTTCATGTTCAATAAGGTCACATTTGACTAACTCCTCATTATAATTCGATTTAATATGCTCTTTCAGGCCAGCCATACGTACTTCATCCCATTGCGAATGCTCTTTAGAACTTACATGACCACAAGTTACTTCCATATTGAGTGGGCGAATTAAGAGCTCTAGTTTTTCGAGTGACCGAAAGTCAGCCTCCTGGAAATCTGTTGCATACAGCACCTTTTTCAATCCACCCAACCCAGAATACTCAAAATTCTCAGGAATAGCCAAGACAGGAACTTTTGCAGCTTCCATAACTTCAGCTGTAACACTACCAATAAGATCTGTTGCTTTTCGATCAGCACCTCTCGTACCCATAATAATTACTAATGGACGATACACCTTACTATATTTAACAATCTCATCCTCAGCAATACCTTTAACCAATTCCATTTTAATCGACACCGGATTATCTAGTTGCTCATTTATCTTGTTTAAATAAGCTTTCATCTCCTCCATACCTTCACCTGCCTTTTCTTCCAGTTCCATTGCCATTTCTTCAGTATTAACCTCATAAGCAAAGGTATCTGAGAAAGGCATTGTACTTATTATCGGATTAAAATAAGTGTGAAAAACGGTTAGCTCAGCTTCAAGCTCTTGCGCCCAATCTAAGGCAAATTGTGCAGCTTTTTTGGAATACTCTGAGAAGTCGATAGGTAGTAGTATTCGAGGCGGTATATTTTCCACCTCTACCGGTTCAAGCTCTTCCTGCATCATACTTTCCAGTACAGGCATGGCTTTTTCTAAGTGAATTTCGGATATATTCACTTTTACACCCGTTGAAACAGCTCCCTGAATTAGATTGGTGTTTTCAAGAAAACATTCAATGCCTTCAGCTTCCAGTAATGATTTTAAGATATGAGCCTTTTCGAAGGATAAAACGACTAAAGTGATAATTTTTTCTTCCATGGCTGTAAAGTTTAGATTGTCAGACACGTTTTGAAAAAAGTTAATCCAAAAAGAAGAAAAAATCAACCTTTATTTGCTATTTATTCAGCTTCCAACCCTTGAAACTGAATACACCCCTTTTACGTTTTTAATTTTCTTAATAAGTATCGAAAGACTCTTTGTATTATCAACAAAAACAGTCATGTTTCCTTCGAAAATACCTTCATGCGAATCAATGGACATGGAGCGAATTTTCACCTTCATCTCTTTAGAAATAACTTGAGATATATTTGTGACAATACCAATATCATCTACACCTGTAATTTTTAATGTTGCCTGATAGCTTACATCGGCACCTGATGTCCATTGGGCTTTAACAATTCGGTAACCAAATTTGGTTTTCATATCAACCGCATTGGGGCACGTTTTTCGATGTATTTTGATACCTCCCATTGCCGCTACAAAACCAAAAATATCATCACCAAAAATAGGATTACAACATTTTGCCAGCTTATAGTCTACATTGGTCAGGCTTTTATCAATCATCAAGACATCATCATCGGGCAAACTATCATTAGTCGTAATAAAATTCTCAGCACTACGCTCTTTATCCAGCTCTACATTATCCTCATCCTTTTTTTCTGATTGAATAATGAAATCTTTTATGCGGCTAAAATCGATTTTATCAATAGCAATAGCGCGCATAAAATCCTGAACTGTTTTATAAGCAAAGTACTTAACTAATTGATTAAGTAACTGATCATTTAAATCATATTTCCAGTTCTTTAAGCGCCTCACAAGCATTTCGCGACCTATTTCGGCCTCTTTGTATTCTATATCGCGTAAAGCCTGTTTTAATTTCGATTTAGCTTTGGAAGTAACTACAACATTAAGCCAATCTTGTTTGGGTTCCTGATTGCTGGCTGTCTGAATATCTACATGATCACCATTCTTCAGTGCATACCTGATGGACACGTTTTTATTATTCACCTTTCCACCAACACATTTTTTTCCGACTTCTGAGTGTATTTCAAAAGCAAAATCCAAAACTGTAGCTCCCTTTTTTAATCGACGCAAATCACCTTTAGGTGTAAACACAAATACTTCCTCATCATACAAATCGAGCTTGAAGTCATCGATAAAATCAACAGCATTAAGTTCCGGATTTTCAAGTATTTCTCGCACATTAGACAACCACTCATCCATTCCTTTTTCACCCTTATGGCCTTTATATTTCCAGTGAGCTGCTAATCCTTTTTCGGCCACCTCATTCATACGTTCGGTTCGTATTTGAACTTCCACCCATTTTTTATCAGGCCCTAATACCGTCGTATGTAACGACTCATAACCATTCGATTTTGGAACAGATATCCAATCACGTAAGCGGCTTGGATTGGGTTGATATTTATCCGTCACAACCGAATAAACCTGCCAACATTCAGCCTTCTCTTTACTTAAATCGCTATCTAAGATAACACGGATAGCAAATAAATCATATACATTTTCAAATTCTGTATTTTGCTTTTTAAGTTTATTAAATATGGAATGAATGGTTTTAGTTCGCCCTTTAATCTCAAATTTTAAGCCTTGCTGGCCTAGCTGATGCTCAAGTGGTTCAATAAACTCTTTGATATATTTATCGCGAGCACGTTTGGTTTCATTCAGTTTTCGGGCAATAAAGGAATACATATCCCGATTGGTGAATTTCATCACCAAATCTTCCATCTCCGATTTAATATTATATAAACCCAGGCGATGTGCCATAGGCGCATATAAATATCCAACTTCGCTACTGATTCGTTGCTGATCCTCTTCGTTATACAAAGCAAGACTTCGCATCGTACGAAGGCGATTTGCAATAATTAATAAGACAACACGAATATCTTCTGCAAATGTTAATAGCAGCTTTCTGAAGTTTTCATTTTTGATGGAAGTATTTTTACTGTAAAGTTCTCCTACTTTAACCAGGCCACGTGTGATGATGGCGACTTGTTTCCCAAAACTCTTCTCTACTTCCGCTTCAGT
The DNA here is from genome assembly GCF_016612505.1 of Carboxylicivirga marina. Classification (GTDB taxonomy): domain Bacteria; phylum Bacteroidota; class Bacteroidia; order Bacteroidales; family Marinilabiliaceae; genus Carboxylicivirga; species Carboxylicivirga marina. The sequence goes on along the minus strand of NZ_JAENRR010000027.1, from coordinate 39,531 downwards.
GATTGTTCCATCAAGAACAGCATCATATAATAGAGCGCCAACTACTGCAACGCGACTTAAGCCTAACTCCCTAACAACAATTAAAGCGACCTCAAGAGCTTCTTTAATTTTTAATTCACCAGCCCCATTTCGTGCTATTTCTCCATCATTTAAAGAAGTTATTTTTAACGCTTTTCGAATTAGCTCTATATCTCCATCTTCCATCATCGGTTGGCAAACAGACAATAGCTGTTTGTACGTCAACTTCACCTCTTTTCTTTCGGTATCTGAAATAGCGTTGTTTCTCATTTTCCTTAACGACTTTTAATTAATCATAAGCACGAATGTGTCTGTAAAGTTATAACTTTATCAAAAAAACTGATTACAGACAGACACTAGAAATCATTAAGGTGTGATAACTTAACGCTAAACGTCCATTAACTAACGTTTTTGCTCCACCAAATAAATTGACATATTAATTAAGCTTTTGTACCTTATTAACTTTAATAACCAATAAAATAAAGGCCATGAAGTATACTGGATTATTTTTAGGAGGTTTGTTGACCGGAGCAGCTCTGGGGGCCTCAATTGCGTTACTTTACGCTCCTCAAAAAGGTAGCGAAACTCGTGAACAAGTAAAAGCGAAGCTTAAAGAAATGGAAGCTGAACTTCAGCAACTACGAGAAAAAGTGAAAGTGAAAGGTGGAGAATTGAAGGAAGAAATGAAGGTGAAGATGAATGATTTGGAACAGAAAATTGAAAACCTTATTAAAGAATACAAACAAAACCTTGAACCAACTCATGGAGCCAATTAAGGCCAATCAAACGTATTTAACCTGATATCCCGAAAATTAACTTTTTCGGGGTATTTTCTTAACACACATCATGAAAGAAAAACTATCTGAAGAAATTAATGAAGTTAAAGATGACTTTGAAGAGTACATTAATGCACGCCTTGATCTAACAAAGCTTCATGCTGCCGAAAATCTCTCTCGCTTCTTTTCTGGCATGCTCATTAAAATGGGCTTATTTTATCTATTTTTCTTTGTATTGCTTTTTATCTCTTTAGCAATCGCATTTTGGCTTAACCACATTTTTGAAGGAGAAGGAATTGGCTTTTTCATGGTTGCCAGTTTTTACCTGCTTATTGCCATCATATTTTTTGGCTTACGCAAGGTGCTTATCCAAAAGCCAATCATTCAATCCTTTATTCAATTATTCTTCCCTAAATACACTGATTACGATGAATCTAAGTAGAAACTCATACAACCATATCAAATCATTTGAAGACTTTGAGAATGAAAAGATGAAGCTTTATTATCAAGTCAAACTCTCTGAGAAAAAACTTGAATTAAGGTACATTGAGTTAGCTTCCTTTCTAAATCCTATGCGATTTGTCCCCTTTTTAGTTAGTAGTTGGATAACTCCGCTGGCGCTATCGCTTAAAAATTTGATTATTAATTTCTTCTCGAAAGAGGATAAACAGAATACCAGTAACTCATCAAATGACGAAAAAAGCGAATAAATACAGGAAAATGAAGCCGAAAGTTTTTCATTATTAAGTTATATTCACTATTTTTGCAGCCGATTTACGCAACCTCTTATTGAACGAGGGAGTCACGTAATGTTGCGTGGATAAAGTTTAATCCAATAAAAAATTCCAAAGATGGATTTAATTAAAGTTGCCGAAGCTGCCTTTGAAGGTGGAGTTGAAATGCCTGATTTCGGACCGGGTGATAACATCGCGGTATCGTACAAAATTAAAGAGGGTAACAAAGAACGTATTCAGGTATTTAAAGGCGTTGTTATCCAAATTAAAGGACAGGGAAACAACAAACGCTTTACTGTTAGAAAGATTTCTAACAACGTAGGTGTTGAACGTATTTTCCCATTTAACTCTCCTTTCATTGAAAAAGTTGAGTTACTACGTCAGGGTAAAGTTCGTCGTGCTAAGTTGTTTTACTTACGTGGACTTACTGGTAAAAAAGCTCGTATTAAAGAGAAAAGAAGCTAAACCATTATATAATGGTATTAAAAATCCCGGTTTTCACCGGGATTTTTTTTTGCTTATAATTCTTTCAAAACCTGTTCGCTATACACATCATACAAGGCGAAGTATGACAGCCAGTATGTACTTGTACTTGTTGTTGACATCACTGGCTCAACACTTCTTTTACTCAAGGCCTTGTAACATCCACCTGAATTAATATCAAACAAACTACGGCCAAGTGTATTATCGCCCAAATACCAACTATGAGCTGAAAATGCTAATTTAGCATATCGCGTATTTGAGGTTAGTGCGAATAATTTGGCATAAACTTTTGTTATCAGATATGTATCTGCCGACTCTTGTATAGTGTCTTTCACCTCAATACTCTGTTCCCTACTTCGTCCAATGGCCGTCGGTAGAAAACGAGTATCCACAAATAAGAATCGTTCGATAAAACGCATGGCTCGCTTGACAATTGACAATATCTCATCCTCCTGAAGTAACTCATAGGCACTTAACATACCCAGGAGAACCAAGCCCACCTGTGACTGAATCTCTTTCTCATGCCATTGCCACCCTTGGTATGCATCCGTTGGAAATTGCTTCTTAAGGTTAGCAAGCGCCCCCCTTAATCTATCAATTAAATCCGAATTACTTTGGTCGTTCTTTAACACCTCAGATACACCTAAAAGCACCAAAGCACTTGCGTCATTTGAATTAAAATCATTTTCATTAAACAATTGCAACATCATACTGTAGGCTACATCTTTAATACCTTCCTCCTTACAGGATGAATAGACAACACCCAAAGACCAAACAGCATAGGCTAAATCGATTTCTTGCCCAACGCCAATCACTTGTCCTTCATAGCTTAATGAGCTCCCCCATCCTCCATCATCTTTTCTCATTAGTTTAATCAGCCCCAGCAATTGTTGTATGACACATACATGCTGTTGATCATGCTTAAACTTATTAACCTTAGCAAAAACCTGCAAGGCCATTGCATTACCTCGTAAGGTGTACCCTGATTTAAAATCAGGCACACCAAATAATGACTCTTCAATAAATCCAGCATTAGCCCTTAAGGATAATAATTGTTGCAAATTAAGCTCTGGCATGTCAGCCGGATAAAACAAACTCTCTTTAACTTCAACATCAAACGATGATGATGAGCTATTAATAATTTCTCTTACTCTTTTAATAAGAACAGACCAGGAGTTTTGTGCACCATAAAGTGATGCATTAGCCCTAAATAGTTGCACTTCACTATTATTTCGAAGTACCTGCAGCAACTCGGAAGATAATTCGCTAATGGATTTAAATGCAAATAAACTCCCTTTTTGATCATCAAGTAACTCTTTTGCATACCAACTAGGTGTTGATATAACGGCAGTGCCACTTCCTACCGCGATACTTAAAAAAGCATCTTCCAATTTTTTGTCATTAATATTGGAAGAAACATAGGCATCAGCAGAATTAAACAATTGCCCTATATCACCTCCAACATTCTCATAATCAATGATAGTCAATTGATCTTTAACACCTCGCTGCGCAGATAATCGTTTCAGCACCTTCTTATACTCTCGAGTATTTGAATCGGGTGTGCTTGTGTTTACGATTATCAAACCCACGTTTGAATACGTTTTTTGTATCGAGGGCAAAGCATTAATTATGGTTTCAAAACCACTACTTGGGCACATATCACCACATGCCATAATTACCTTTTCAGAATTTACCCCAATGGCCTTTTCTCGTTCGATAAGCGATAAGGGTTCAAACATAGAAACACCGTAATCCGTTCTGAATATTTTATCGCGACTAACTTTATAATAGTGTTCCAAAAATTCGATGGCCAATTGACTAAAAGCCAGAACAGCCATGGATTTATTTGCCAGATAATTCGTTATGCGTTTTTCACGTTCCTGTGGCTCACTTGATACAAAATGAAAAATACTGAGAAGGGGTATTTGAACCTGTGAGACCAGTGATAAAATAAAATCGCCATCTGCGCCTCCAAAGCCATCAGGATGAAACTGTAAAATACAGGCATCGTATTTATTAATGGTGCTTACAGCCTCTTGATAATCATCTAAAACATACTTATCAAAAGTGCACAATCCACCGTCAACTTCTTCTCCAAATGATATTAAATCAACTTTCTCACCGTCCTCTGCCAAATGTTTTAAGCATGAAAACAGTTGAGTTGTGTATAAATTTACACTTCGATATTCAGGTGATGATGGTGCTACAATAAGTATATTCATCTCAATTTAGTTTTCAATTATCTTTCCCCTTTGAACTAACTTTAACACTAATTAAAAGCTTATGGAATGAAAATAAAAATTGATTCCATTAACGTCACTAATTCGTTTGTAAACGTATATATGAGCAAGGTTTGATTAAAATCCCTTCAAGAAATTATTCAATAATTTCTCTCCTTCTTTCTTTAAATCCTTCTCTACTTGCTTACGTGCTTTATCTAATCCAAAACTCAATTGAGGCTCCTGAACCGTACCTTTCACCAAAACATCCACTATTAAGTCATCGCCCGAAGTTGGTATGCTAAAACCAAATGAACCCGCCATCTTTGCTACTTCTTTGCGGCTTACAGGCATGGTAATTTTATAATTAATACTTTGATCAATCCCTTGAGTGCCCTGCACTTCAACCACTTTACCTCCAACTTTTGTTTTGAATGGCTTAACTATGACATTTCCTTTATCAAGAATAAAATTGATGTTTAAATCTTCAGCTTTCATCGATTTATAACTATCATTTTTAAGGGTAGAAGCCAAAGTGTTTTGTATTTTAGAGTTTGAAACTTCAACACTTTTCGAACGAAGCCATCCTCCCCCATTTATTGTTGACATTACCGGTTTGGCATTTTTTGCCAGAACGCTGTAATAGCTAAACTTAGGTGAAACTTTCCCCTCCGTATTTTTGGCCAGTGGCAATAATGAATCAACCATACTAAATGAATGTGCGGCCACATTTAAGTCCAGGTTACTACCTTCAATATTAAAATCCACATATGGCTTACTCATAGATGCTGTATTGTATTGTCCGTTCATCGTCATCGCTCCATCGAGTAGATTCATGTTGAGTCCATTAAGTTTAACAACTCCGTTTTTCATGGTCACCTTCCCCTTAGCCTGATAAATATTGAGCTTGTCATATACCAGTCTGTCAACTTTTGAGTTAAATACAAAGTCCAGATTCTTTGGCACCTCCACGACCTCTATTGGCGTTTCTCCCTCTACTGTTCCTTCTTCAGTAGAAGCCATTGCCAAAAATTCGTTTGTATTAATCAGTGCTGAGTGATGACTCAAACTGCCCTTTAATGTTCCATCCTTCAGTAAGTAAGCCAGGTAATTGTTTACCATACCACTAAGCTTAAAGTCACTTTTACCAATGATACAATCAAATGACTCCAGTTTAATCGAACGTGGATTAACAGTCATTTTGGAGTTTTTGATAAGAATACCCTGTGGCAAATCAGTACTCTGGTAATAAAAATCTTTTAACATCAATTTACCCGAAGCATTAAAGTCTTCATACTTCTCATTTTCTATTAGGGCATAATTGCCATCAATGACAAAATCAGTTTCAATAAGCCCCATTATATCGAAGCTATCCAACGGAATGGCATTTGCTAACGAGTGCAAATCAATGCGTCCTATTGCCTTCCCTTTAAATGTCGGATTCGAAACAGGCTTAATAACACTAAAAGATGCATCAAATGGATTCTCTGCCACTTTAAAATGAAATTTCTCCAAGTTTGTGAGGGTATTATCAGCACTACCGCCTTTATTTTCAACCAAAAGTTGAATATTTATCTCTTCTATGGATTCGGGCAAATCAGGATATTGTATCGCCCCATTTTCGACTGCTAAATCTAAATTAAAAGCAGGCAGATGCTCCTCATCAATATAATCTCCTTTTACAGCAGCTTTAAGATGCATCGAACCCTTCGTTTGTAATCCATCAAAGTCTTTTAAGAACTCCTCGGGCACTAATGCTAATAGAGATTTAAAATCGGTTTTTGTTGTTCCCATGGCCAAATCAAGTCCATAAGCTTCGTCTTTAACAGCAACTGTACCGTCCAATTGTAATGTAAGACCATTTACCATCAACTCGTTATCCAAAAAGCTAAAAATCATTTTCTCTAAATCAACACCAATACCGGCATCCAATTTAAGTGAAGCACCATTGATGTAATTTATTCCATCATAATTCACAAGTAAATGTTCTATTCCTGCATCTAACATCAGGTTCGTCTGTACTTCTGACATATCTCCAGATAAATCCATGTTAAAACCATTGATAGTCGAAGCAACATTCATCGAATGATCAACATAAGTGATGTTGGCATTATCAATAATGAAAGACTCTAAAACGATTTTAAACTCAGAAGATTCAGATTCATTTTCTACTTCAGTCTCCTCCTCAGTACTTATTGTAATATCCCAATTAGCCATTGAGTCAGGTAGCACAATGGCATTTAACCTTAAGTCAGATAATAAAACTGATTTAACAGCTAATTCTCCTGAAAGCGCTCCCATTAATCCAACTTCCGTTGAAAAATTTCCTAAATAGAGCAAAGTATCCTTTTCGAAAGGTGCTTTTCCAACAACCGATAAACCATCCATTCCCATGCTTATATTTGGAAAATCTTTTAGAAGAGACAATGAAAATTTATTGTAATTGACCTGAGCGTTCACATTCTCATTAATCTGCTTTTTAACCACACTCTCTATTTTACCTTTAAATAAAATAGGAAGCAACACTAACAAAACCATTATGCCAAGCACTACACTACCGGCTATTTTAAGAAACTTCTTCATCCTTCAGCTTTATTTTTATAATGTGATGATAACAAAGTTAGCAAAACCTTGTAATCACAATATGTAGTTTTCATAAAAGACCATAAAACAGCTAAACTGCTCGTTCATTTTTATATTTTTGTACATCTCGATAAAAGCTTTGCTAATGAAATTAAATATTGCACTTGCCCTCATGTTGATGGGAACCACACAGTGGCTGAATTCACAAATTAGAGCCGATTGGGAAGGCGGCGTACCCGAAGGATGTACAACAATAACCGTTGGTAAAGACGCCAGCTTTGACGGTTCCGTGATGACTTCTCACACAGATGATAGTCACAGAACCCGTTCGTGGATGAATATTACTCCGCCACAAAAACATGGGCGACGAGATAAGGCAACCATGTATTCGCGTGAAAAGGATGATTCGCGTAAAATGCCAGCCTACAAGCACACCCCAGTTGGTGAAATACCTCAAGTAAGGCATACATATGGCTTTATAAACTCGGCATATCCTTGTATGAACACCAAACAGTTAGCCATTGGTGAATCAACCTTTGGTGGTCGCGAATCATTGGTTTCGGAAGAAGGTTTAATTGATTGCCAACGACTTATACAACTCATGCTTGAGCGCTGCACAACAGCACGTCAGGCTATTAAAATGGCCGATGAACTGACTAAAGAATATGGTTACCGCGATTGGGGAGAATGCCTGACGATTGCCGATAAAAATGAAGTTTGGCATCTGGAGATGGTTGGCCCGGGAAAAGGAAAAGTTGGTGCTATTTGGGTAGCACAACGCGTTCCTGACAAGCATGTTAGCGTAAATGCGAACGCTGCACGCATATTGGAAGTAGACACAACCGATACCAAAAACTTTATGTATTCAGACAATCTGTTTGAACTAGCCAAAGACAGTGCCTGGTGGAATCCTGAAGAAGATAAATTTCGCTTTGCTTATGCGTATGCTCCTGAAGGACGCGAATCAATGGCGGCACGACGACGCGAATGGCGCACATTAAGTATGATGGCCCCTTCGCTGGATTTAGATCCCGAAGCTACAGACTATCCTTTTTCGGTTAAACCAGACGAAAAGGTTACGCTTCATAAAATGATTGAAGTGTTTAAAGATTATTATGAGCATACACCATATGATATGGTTGGCCATTTAAAGAAAGTAACCGAAGAGGGCGACACCATTCCTCATCCATACGCCAATCCTTTTATGCCGTATGATAAATATGACCTCCATAATATTGAAGGCGGATGGGGTAAATTAGGTGAACGTACCATTGCACGCTGGTACACCATGTATGGTACCATCACTCAAAGCCGTGACTGGTTACCAGATGAAATTGGTGGGTTGGTATGGATGGCACAAGATAACATTGCTACATCTGTCTATATTCCGATTTATTGCAGCGTATCAGATCTACCTGCTTCATATAAAGCTCCTGGCCGAAATGGCTTTAATCGTAATTCTGCCTGGTGGGCCTTTAATCGCATGAGTACATTGGCCAGCCTTCGGTGGAATGATGCACGCCACGATGTAGATAAGGTTTTTCTACCACTTCAGGAAGAGATATTTGACCAACAACGTGACATTGAACTTGCGGCTATGAGCATGGGACGAAAGCAAACAATAGCACACCTTACCCGCTATACCATTAAATGGGGCAATCGCGTTGTTAATGAGGCATGGAAGCTTGGCGATGATTTATGGACAAAATACGATGAGAAGTTTTAACCGCTAGATATAATAAAATAGTAAAGGCTGCTTTCATAAAGCAGCCTTTTTTTTGTATTTTGTAAATATGTGAGCTATTGAATGATAACTTTTCGAATAGCTAATTTTCCATCAACTTCCAGCCTTAGAAAGTACATACCTTGATTAAATCCACTGGCAATCATCTCATTTCTAATTACACTTCCACCTACTTTAATAAGCTTTGAATAAACCACCTTTCCTGTCACATCAATAAGGCTTATCGTTACCTGCCTGAAAATTTCATTACCCAACACTTCAACCGTTAAGTTATCCTTAGCCGGAATTGGGTATACTTTAATTTTTAAAGGCGTAGAAAGTTCATCATCAATATCAGTTGGGGCATCCATGGTGTGCATGCCCAGATTAGAAATAGTACCCTTGCTGTTACTCTCCCAATCATTTTCATTAAAGGTAGTGGATGGACTATTAACATATGATTTACGAACTAATGTAACATCTTCTCCCCAAAAAGAGGAATTATTAAAAGTACCAATTGCATCAATATAAGTTCCATTCTTAAACAGCCCAATCGGATCATTGCCATTAAAACCTAAGGCCCATGAATCAGTTAATAAATCAGCTATAGATTTAATGGCAGTTGAAGAACCTGAATTACAAACCACATACACATCGCCATTGTCAATACTCCCCGACAACACCAACTCATCTGTCCATAGTCCTCCTCCATTTATCTGCTTTTTAATTGAATAATTTGATAAATCTACCTCACTACCGGTAAAGTTGGATATTTCAAGCACTTTATCTGAGGCAGCTCCTTCTATGTATTCCGAAAAGAATAAATCATCGGCTCCACCCCCACTCCAAAGCAATGCTGCACTAACTACATTGCTTTCAGCACTATTCCCATCTCCATTGAACGCAATTACGTAATAGTAATAATTTGCACTTCCAACTACAGAATGGTCTTCAAATTGCAAGACATCTACTCCCAGCGTACCAAGTTCAAAAAAATTAATATTATCAGTCGATCGATATACCTTATAACCTGTTTCGTTGTCAACATTGGTCCACGAGATAGTAATCTCTGTTTCACTAGATTGGATAGACACTGTTGGCACTAATGGTCCTGAAGTATAATTGATAAAAGCTCTTTCAACGAGTTCAGGATAGTCGACATATGGATTCCTGTTACCTTGAAAGGTTTCAATATCATCGTTTCGAGAAATTTCGGCCGCATCAACTGGGTCGCTCAAGTGCCATTGGTATAAAGTATTTAAATTACCGACCGAAGAAATATCACCAACAGTAGAAGCATACATAGTATAAAAATAAAAAATAGCCCTGGCACAGTTTCCTTTATGATCTTCGCGAGGTTCAAATCTTGAACCTGTTGATTCACTATAATAATCAATGTTACTAGATGGTTTTGATGACTGTGAGTTCGAACCATACATCCACCGAGTAGTATGGTCATCATTTATCTCGGAAAATGGATTGTTTGAACGCTCTGAATTCCAACTACCATAGGTTGGAAATAAATGGTGAATATCAGATCTCATTGGCTCTGCTTCGCCAAAAAAACTTTGTGGCACCGTATGTTCACAATTAACCGGATCCGGGTTTGTACTTGTATTTGTTGATTGCCAAGATTTCTCATAACCAGAATATACACAAGTTATGGTGTTATTGTCATTGTCTATACTTTGATACATCTTTTGACGAGCCAATGAATAACCCAGTTCACTATGCTTGCCACTATACCAATTTGATTTCAACCACTGCTTTAACGCCTCACCATTAAGGGTCGTTGGAGGTTCCTGAGCTAATGAGTTTAGCCCAGACAAAAGCAATACCAAGCACAGTACTACCGATACTCGTAAAAACGTTCTCATGAAATCATCCTTAATAGATTAAATTTAGTTTTAAAAAACAAAAGCTACATAAACATGTAGCTTTCGTTTATTTAACTTGTATTCTTTGTTATCCTTCAATAGCCTCTAGTGTGATTTCCCACATTTCGGCCTGACCATTGTATACTTTGTAATGAACTTTGTATACATCTCCAGCCACAACATCAAAGTTAGCTTTCAAGATGGTAGAAATTTTCTCAATTCTAACTTCTTCTGATTCTTCACCCTTACCTTCACGTACATCGAAGTTTTTATATTGTCCATTGCCTACCAATGCGTAATCGTCATCTGTTAAAGTGTATTCAACTTCATGAGCCTTGTCTACTTTAACGAATTTAAGTGGCAACATAAACTTCCAGTAACTTTGAGTATAATCAGGTGAAACCACCTTGTATGCAACAGTTCCGCTTACCGGCATTACACTTTTTAATTCAGACCAACCTTCATCTCCTAACTGACACACAACATATCTATCAAAATAGTTACGATAAACAAAACAAGTATAGTTTCCAGCACCTTTACCAGATTCTATTGAAAATGTAACTATTTTCTCTTGCGCTTCTTCGATACTATAAAAATTATTGTAATTGCCATTACCCAGTGACTCGTAATCTGCATCAACTAACTCATATGAATCGTCGCCTTCGTAATCTAAAACATCAACTGTATTATCATCGTTTACTCGCAAATAACGAGATTGAGCCGATTGATAGAAGTTATACTTTACAGTTTGTTGTGTTCCAACAGCCACTTTCTCGTACTTATACTTTTCATTTAAGAAAATAGGTATTGCATACTCTGCCGCATCTTCATCATCAAAATTAGGGTAATACTGACCCATTTCGGTGTAATCATCACTTTCTAGTTCGTAGGCATTATCCTCGTCAACAAATGGTTTCTCATAATAATTATAAGTTACCATCATTTCAGTCGTATTTGGCGCTGTGAATCTCTTGTTTAAAATTTCTGGTAAGAAATCTTGTGGCTCAGCATACTTTGAGAAATTTTTATATTGCCTCACGCCCTCATCGCTTGATAACTCATAATCAGCATCAGTTAATACATGTGCTTCAGGAGCTTTTTCAAATTGAGCAAAGAATACTGCCTCTTCCTTTTCAGCCATTAGTTCTTTATCCATATCTGCATGGATATCTTCCATTGGATCACAAGCTGTTGCAAACAATCCTAACAGGGCTAATGTATATAATACAAAGTTTTTCATGTTCTTAAAATATTGTTGTTTGAATGCTAATGATTAAAAGTTAATTTTTAAACCTGTTGCCCAAGTTGTTCCAAAACCATAATACACAAGAGCTGACTCTGCTGTATGGTCAGCACCATCTTCAGCATCAATAATGTAATCTACATTAAGCAAATTATTAACATTACCATATATACTTGCATCAAGGCTACCTATTTTAAATCCATAGCGGAAATTTAAATCGAGTATGGTAGCATCAGGTAATTGCCAAGAATCACTTGTGTCATTTGCATCAGTTCTGTTAACTGGATTAAAATCGGCAAAGTTTTTACCATAATGATTAATATCAAAACCAAGCTTTAATTTTGGCAATACTTCATAATTGACACCAACTGCAGCCGTTAATTGAGCAGCATTACCTACATGTACATCTTTCAAATAAGCTTTATATTCTCCAATTACATTTTGGTCATCGTCTAACAATGTAAAGTCAACATCATCCTGCCATATCCACTCACCCAATGAGAACATACCATGGACATCCATTTTATTTATTGGTTTCCATGTAACTTCTAATTCAACACCTGTATGTAAGGCATTCAAACCAGGAATGTTAGCTGCAAAATCATCACCACTGTTAGGATCATAGAAAGTTCTAACCAAACCTTTATCTAACCAGTTAGTGTAATATGCCCCAAACTTAACATTCAATCGACGACTCGTATAACCATAACCTAAATCAAAAGATAAAACACGTTCGTATTTAGCATCTTTATTTACTTCATTAGTGTAGTTTAGGTAGGCAGTTCTAAAGAAAGGCGAACGCGTAAAATAACCTCCATTTAGGTATACATTATTCTTTTCATTGATATTGTAGTTAAATCCCCCTTTAACACTCCAAGGTGTAAAACCTAAACTCTCAGATTCCTGATTATCTGGCGTGTAGTTAAAGTAGTCGATTCGAGTGTAATTTTTGTGCGAAATGGTTGCAGTTAAAAATGCAGAATATTGCTCAGTCGTATATTCTACCTGACCAAATAACCCAGCCCATTTAACTATACCATCATTGTGGTATGAATATCTATCACCCTCAACAAGAGGTGTATTATCTGGACGATTTACATTATTATCATCTAAAAAGTACTGTCCTCCCAATAAGTCAGTAATTTCTTTGTAATGTTCTCCAACATAATATCGGCCGTCAAATCCACCTGTTATTTTCATATTACCTACCGTTTTTGTTAAAGTAGATAGTACACCATACCAATTATGCTGGTTTACACTTAGACCTTCAACCACATTTGATGTGCCACTTGCAACATTATCTGCAATTGTTGTATCAAAATCACGATACCCATCTGGTCCTACAGCTACATCGCCATCTCCATCCATTCGACGTCCACCGCCCTGAGAGAAAGAAGCATACAGAGCTGTTGATAACATCATAGTCTCATTAATATTCCAATAGTGATTTAACGACATTTGAGGCTTATGGTATTCATTATATCCATAACCTGCACCATACCACTTACCATCCCTAACTCCTACATTAGGATTGTAACGTTTTCCATCACGATGATTACGTAGTGTTTCGATTGATGATTTCCATCCGCGTTGATTGTGCCATTGTGGAGCACCAAAAGCGGTGAATGAAATTCGATGATCATCGTTTATAATTTTAGATACATTCAAGAAATAACTGTATGCATCAAAACTTGTTCCTTTTATATATCCATCTCCCTGGGTACGAGCTCCAGAAACAGTAACGGCCCAATTATTATCTAGCAGACCTGTTGAAGCCGTAAAAGATTGTTTGACACGGCCATCATTACCGATACCAACATAAGCTGAGCCTCCTTTTTCAGCTTCTGTAGCAATTGTTATAATATTTTTAGTACCACCTACAGAAGAAAGTGCTAAACGAGATGCACCCAAACCACGCTGTACCTGAACTGAGTGTAAAACATCATTTAGTCCAGCCCAGTTAGACCAATAAACTTTTCCGCTTTCCATATCATTAACTGGAACACCGTTAATAAGTACACCAATATTATTGGAGTCAAACCCACGAAGTGTAATACGGGAATCACCAAATCCACCACCTCCTTTAGTGGCATATACTGATGGTGTTGATTTTAACAATTCAGGAAATTCTTGCGATCCCATCTTTTCCTCAATAAGCTGAGGCTTTATGTTAGATAGAGCGACTGGAGTTTCTCTATCCCTTGCTATTGCAGAAACAACAAGCACCTCATTAATACCAACAGTATTTGGAGCCAAGGCTATAACTCCAAGGTCTTTCGTTTGTCCATCACCAACCATTATTTCTTTGGTTTGGTTGATGTAACCCAAATATGAAAATTGAAGGGTGTTGGTTTGTGCCGGTACATCCAAAGTGTATGAACCGTCAATCATTGTAATTGTACCGATACTAGTTCCTTCGACAACAATTGCGGCTCCAATAAGCGCCTCATTTGTATCTGCATCGATAAGTTTACCTGTCACTTTTCCTTGTGCAAAAAGCGCTGTAACATTTAATAACATTAAAGAACAGCACACGGCTGTTAATACATGTTTTTTCATTTTGATGTGTTTGGTTAGTAATATATACTGTCTGCCAATTATTAATACTTATTTATTTTGCTGCAAAGATGAACAACTAGACCATTAGGTCGGTTTTCTAAATGTTAAAATTCTGTTAATTCTTCAAAATAGACTAAGAAAACCCCAATAAGTAATTAACATTTTTTAATAAGTTATCAACAGGGCAAAAACCTAACCAACAACACATCAAACTCAACACCACAGCACAGCGCTATTTCACAACAGATGATTGCTTTTGCGCAACACCATCCCAATACATATCAAAAGCAGCGTCGAACTCATCAGCAAAGCATTTCAATGGCTTTGGAAGTGACAGAAAATAATTAGCGGTAGCACGAGTAAAAGCAAAATCAAAGAAGGCGATCATATCTGTTTTGTATGCTTTCAATATCCCCATATTTACTTTTTGCATAATAAATCGTCGTGGTCCCTCTTTGGTATCCTCCACTAACTCAAAATGCAACTTCATATACGGGCTCGATTCAAAAATATTGATATAATAAAACTTAACAGGATGAGTAATGAACCACTTGACAATACGACTAAACACTTGCTTTGTATTTTCTTTTTGATCTTCATTCAAAATATTCACACATTGCTCTTCAACTTCAAACATGAGTTGCTTATAAATTTCAATAATCAGTTGCTCCTTGTTGGTTATGTGGTGATAAAGCGTTCCTTTTGCTATTCCCACTCGCTCAATTAGTTCGTTTACAGATGCTGCAAATCCTTTTTCTACGAACAATTCCATGGCACCCTGATATATAACCTGCTTCTTACTCATTTCTTCGATGTATTATCCTGCGAAATTAAGAGAAAATTACTTACATAAAAAAAAGGGAATCCAAAATGAATTCCCTCCTCATATATCAATTAGATGTACTTACTTATCAAGTTCTTTCCAGGCCAAAGCACTAGCTCCCACAATAGCAGCATCACCGGCATCAAGATTAGATGGTAGTAATTTTATCTTATTCTTGAATATTGGTAACAAGTGCGCTTCCATACTTGCCTTAGTTGGCTTAATAATAAAATCTCCAGCAGCTAAAGGTCCACCAAACAAGAAGATTGCTTCGGGACTTAAGTGATGAATCGTATCAGCAATACCTTGACCTAGATGATGACCTGTTAATTCAAATACTTCCAGCGCCACTTTATCACCAGCGACTGCTGCATCATAAATCATCTTAGAAGTTAAATCGTTATAGGTATGGTTAGCCAATGGACTATCTGTTGCATTGTATTTAGCCAACAGCTCAAAAGCCGTACGCTTCATTCCTGGCGCCGAGCAGTAGGCCTCTAAATGTCCTTTAGCACCGCATCCACATAAACGACCATCTGGCACTAATGTAGTGTGACCACACTCTCCGGCAAAACCATCATGACCATAAACCAAATCACCATTAACCACTACTCCACTACCTACTCCTGTTCCCAAGGTATACATCACGAAGTTTTTCATATCCTTAGCACCACCATAAATCATTTCACCAATTGCAGCAGCATTTGCATCATTCGTTAATGCAATAGCATCCATTTCCGGAAACTTCTCTTTTAAGAGCTTAACAACGTGTACCACACCTTCGAAAGATAAATTTGGAGCAAATTCAATGGTTCCATTATAATAATTTCCATTGGGTGCACCAACACCAATACCGACAATTTCAATATCTTCATTCGTCAGCTTCACATTGGTTATCATTTTATTGATAGCATCTGATAAATCCTGAATATAAACAGCCACATTACCATGAGATGGTGTTGATATTCCACCTTTTGATAGTACATGCCCCATTTCATCAACTATTCCAATGGCAGTATTTGTTCCGCCTATATCTACACCTACAGCTACTTTTTTCATCTGACTAGTTTTTAGTTAAAATATTCATTAAACAACCATGACTTCCTGTATAACAAGAAGTCATGGTGTTAAATATCGTTATCATTTAATTATTCAACTGGAATATCTGTATTCACGTTTTTACAACCAGCAAGAGCATACCACAACAAATAAACCAATGCAGCTACAATTACCCAGTATGATGCCATATAGCTAACTGTAATATCAGCAACAGCACCCTGAATCAATGGAAGTACTCCACCACCAACTACCATTACCATAAAAATACCTGATCCCATCTCAGTGTATTTACCAATTCCTTCTACAGCAAGGTTAAAAATTCCACCCCACATAATAGAAGTACATAAACCACAAAGTGCAAATAACATTACAGCTAGAGGTACAGTTTGCATACCAAAACTTAAATCAGACATAAACACAGGCATTCCTACAGAAATACTTGACGGAAGGAAAATACCAAGACCGACTAAAACAATACCCAAAGTACTAACAAAAGTCAACTGTGCTTTAGCTGAGAATTTACTTCCAAGAATACCACCAGTTAAGCGACCTATTAACATTAGGAACCAATATGTACCTACTACCGAGCCCGCTGCTGCAGGATCAATACCCATACCTGCAGCTCCGTCAGCTGCATCTTTTGCTGCTGTTAAGAACAGGTTAATGAAGTTTGGAATACCTACCTCAATACCTACATATAAGAAAATTGCAACTGTTCCTAAAACGAAGTGACGGAATGACATTGCACTGAACTTCTCTTTCTTTTTCTCAGTTTCAACTCCACGGTTATGAGGCTCAGGAATTGCGACAATTGCTAATACTATAAAAGCAGCAACAAAAATACCAATGGCAATTAATAATGCCGGAACAGCATTTTTCATGGTAGCTCTGGCTAAATCACCAATTAGGTAACCCCCAAGAATAGGAACTATAGTAGCAGCCATAGAGTTTAATGAACCACCAAATTGAATTAACTGGTTTCCTTTTTTACCTCCACCACCTAAAGTGTTTAGCATAGGATTAACAACAGTATTCAACATACACATTGAGAAACCTGAAATCAATGCTCCGGTAAGATAAACAGAAAAGATTGGTGTGAAATTATCGCCAATTTCATATGGCATTAATCCGGAAATCAACTGAACGCCTACACCAAAAATACCAAGTGCAATTGCTGTTAAGGCTGTAAATTTATAACCTTTTTTCTTCAACAGAATCCCTGAAGGCAAACCTAATAGCAAATAAGCCAAGAAGTTAGCGAAGTTTCCTAATTGCGACATCCAGTTAAGAATACCTTCTTGATTTTTGGCAATTACACCCATTGGGTTTGACAACCCAGTAACAAATGAAATCATTGCAAATAGAAAGAACATCATTACTATTGGCAACACCTTGTTGTTTTTACTCGACATAATTTAAATTGTTAATTCCAGAAGGCAAGCTAAGCTCTCCTCCCTTTGTTTTTAGTTTGTGTATAAATTTATAAATGTGTGTTTCATTTCATTTCCAAAGTAGTATTCTACAATTGTAAGCGACTACATACACTTAAAACAAAACGGTAAGCAAGATAATATTAAAAGTACAATTTCGACATCTAAACAATAAAAATGACCTAATAAAAATCAGATTTAAATAACCAGGTCATTAAAGAGCATAAAAAAAAAACCACCATCAATAAAATGACAGTGGCTTTGTTAAGATTTATCTTTTATAAATTATCTTCTTACTGTGGTAACTTCAATCTCAAAAATATGTGGTTGAAACTGATTGTCGGCAATTGTAGATGGCAAAACAACCTTTGCCTTACCAAACAATCGCATGTGCATAATTGCTTCGTTAACACCCGGAAAAACATTTGAACCAGCAACAGGAGCACCTCCAACGGGATAAGTTGTGAAGCTAAATGGCGTGATTGAATATTCATTACTTTCCAATAACACTTCAACGGTCGTCTCTTCATTTGTTATTGTATCCGTGTCGATAAAAATTTGGTAACGATTATATCTAAAACCTACAGTTTTATACGCACCAATGGAGTCTCCTTCACCAATGTGCGTATGATACATCATCATTCCCGACTCATATCGATGGTCAACCGTATCAACAGTTACTGCCGTGGTTGAATCTAATCGACTTAGACCGTTTTCCATTTCTTCGTTGTAATAACGCTCTAATAATGCCTGCTCTTGTTCCAGTGCCTCTTTAGCATTAAAATAATTGTTATTGGTTTCGCATGATGCAAACCCAACCGACAATACAAATACAGCTAATATAGTTTGGTTGAATACTTTTCTCTTATTCATTGTTTGTTGTTTTGTCTTTTCGACTAAAGCACAAAGAAAATCATTTTTGTGCAATCTTCAAATCATTTTGAATGTTCCGCCACTGGATGTATTATCTCTACCACTTCAATGTCCATCATCAATATGGCTAATTTTGGTATTTTATTATCATCACCAGCCAAACCATGAGCCAGGTATGGAGGAAGAATAAGCTTTGCAATAGCTCCTTGACCTAGCACTTGTACAAATTGCTCTAACCCGGCTTCAACCTGAGCTTTGCCAACGGTAAAATTCATTAAGCCTTCGGTGGCAGATGAATAACAAATCGTTCCATCAAGCAATCGTGTGGTATAGGCCAACACAACACCATCCCCAATACGAATAGAGTCTGCATTTGAAGGTGTTGTAATTTGATAATAATACCCGGTTTCAGATTTTTGCATATCCAAACCATTATCCTCGATGTACTTTTGAATCACCTCCTGTTCAGTATTCACCATCTGCCGGTTCATCTCGAGGAGCATGTCTTTAGTTACGCGCTTTCGTTGCTGTGCTTTTTCTTTGCAGTTTACAAAACCAAACAATAGAAAAGTACAGATTACGATATATTTAATTGTAATTATTGACTTCACAGAACTCTTTTAATACAGTTTTAAAACGCTCTACCGTCTCATCCAATTTTAACTTCGACTCACCACCGGCTGCATTAAAATGACCTCCCCCATTAAAATAAGTTTCACTAAATTTATTTGCCGGAAACCCACCACGAGAGCGAAAGGAGATTTTCACAATATCCTTCTTCTCAGTAAACATAGCTGAGAGATTAACGCCTTCAATCCACAAAGCCTGATTAACAAACCCTTCGGTATCCCCTGGCTTGAAATTAAATCGTTTCAACTCATCCTGACTTAAAGATATAAAAGCAGCTCTCTGCTCTGGTATACGCTCCATTTTTTCGCCGAGCGCATGCCCCAGTAAACGCATACGATCAAATGAGTTATTATGAAATATCATGTGATGAATATGCTCTTTATCAATACCCATGCGCAATAAATCAGCCACAATCAGGTATGTTTCGGGTCGGCTCGAATTATAGTTTAATGAGCCAGTATCAGTCATAATACCTGCATAAATACATTCGGCAGCCTCTTTAGTTATATTCTTTTTAAAACCTGCTTCATTTAATACATGAAACAATAACTCACAAGTTGATGATGCTTCGGGTACACTAATCTGAATATTGGCCGTATTAGCCTCCGGGAATGGATGATGATCAATCATGATTCGAGGTGTTTCATCCTCCTTAAAAACATTCCCCATTAATTTGATGCGAGATAAAGCATTAAAATCGACAAATATCACCAGTTCACAATCTTTAATTAATTGAGATGCTTTTTTAATATTCTTGTCATAAATCAACACATCCTCAACACCATGCATCCAATTTAAAAAATCAGGAAATTCATTTGGCGAAATGACAGTCGCGTCCTTCCCCATGTTTTTTAAAGTATTATAAAGTCCTAAAGAAGAACCTAATGCATCTCCATCAGGGTTATTATGTGGAACAATTACTACTTTTTGGCTGTTGTTTATGTTGGTCTTGAATAATTCTATTTGTGACTTGTCTTTTATATTCATTTGCATCTTTTATTGATTTTACAAAGATATAATTTTAAGAGACTAAAAATTTTGTAATTTAGGATTTATAATTTTTTACCTTACACTAAATAATCAGTTAAGTATGGAAGGATATAAAACACTTACCATGATTAAGCCGGGAGCTGTAAAAAACAGGCATATCGGCGCTATTTTAAATATGATAGAAGAAGCTGGATTTCGTATCTCAGCCATTAAATCATTGAAATTATCCAAAGAAGACGCAGAAACGTTTTATGAAGAACATAAGGGCCGACCATTTTTCCCCGATTTGGTTGATTTTATGTCATCTGGCCCGATTGTGGCAGCTATTCTTATTAAAGAAAATGCGGTTGCTGATTTTAGAAAATTAATAGGTAGTACCGATCCGGCAGAAGCTGAAGAAGGAACCATACGTAAGTTATTTGCCGCCAGCAAAGCTCATAATGCGATTCATGGTTCAGACAGTAATGAAAGTGCCGACAGAGAGAGCCATTTCTTTTTTAGCGATAAAGAATTATTAGAGAAACATCCTTAATATTGAAAACCTGTTGAATGATAGGTTTAACGAATTGATAAAATATAAAAAGTGGTCTTTGCATATAGCATAGAGCACTTTTTTCGTTACCATCATTTATTAGACATCAGCGAAAAACGATATCCTTCACAATGTTTTCACCTATCGCCTGGTTGAGATTGATTATAATTTTATCCTTCCACATCATTAGCTCATTTCTTAATACCGATGAAGTCATCTCTACAAACAAAATTCCATCTTTGATATATATCCGATGAGTTGCACGAGCCACCGATGCACCCAGAACTTTTTCCCAGTAATTAACAGCACGACTTTCGAGCAATCCTTTATTTAAGCCTTGTTGCTTAAGTGCCTCTTTAATAATTGAGCTTATGGCTTGCGTTTTTTTTCGTCTCATTCTTCCTCCCCTTCTATCAATACTTGTCCGCCTGCAACGTCAAATACTTTATAATCTTTTCCTGTTCGCTTAACAATATCAACCAGGTAAGCTTTATTGGTATCCGTGATGAAAATCTGATTAAAAACATCCTCCGAAACCAATTGCAGTAAACGATTACTGCGCGCATCATCTAGTTTATCGAAAATATCATCTAACAATAAGATGGGCTTTATCCCATTGTGTTTTTGTATAAATTCGTACTGAGCCAACTTAAGCGCTATCAAAAAAGTTTTCTTCTGTCCTTGCGAAGCTATTTTCTTAATGGAATAACCTCCAAGCAATAATTCTAAATCATCTTTATGAACGCCACGGGTAGTATAGCCTAAAATGGTATCTTTACTTCGTACCTCAAGCAGTTGTCTCTTTAAATCACCCTCATGCAAGTGTGATTTGTAGTTTAAGGCAATCTCTTCCTTTCCATCGGATATATATGCATAGTATTTCTGAAATACCGGCACCAGTTCTTTAATAAAGTCAATACGCTTATTATAAATACGATTGGCCAACTGCTCCAACTGCTCATCCCATAAATCAAGCATTGAATAATCACGCGCTCCACTTTCTTTTAACTGCTTAAGTGTGGCATTACGTTGCATCAAAGAGCGATTGTATCGCATTAAATCATCTAAGAAAGGCTTATCATACTGTGAGATAACACCATCGATGTATTTTCGTCGTTGCTCACTCCCCTCATTAATTAATTGCTCATCGGCTGGCGATATCATTACCAATGGTAACAAACCAATGTGGTTAGCTAGTTTACTATATTCTTTCTTGTTACGTTTAAAGTGCTTCTTCTGCGACTTCTTTAACCCACAATAGATATGTTCATCTTCATCCTGACGCTCGTATTGCCCTTGCACCACAAAAAACTCTTGCTCGTGAGTTATATTCTGGCTGTCAATGGAGTTGAAATAGCTTTTACAAAACGATAGGTAATACAGGGCATCAAGCACATTGGTTTTCCCAGCACCATTCTCACCTACAAGGCAATTTATACCAGGCGAAAAGTCAATTTCGGCCTGTTGAATATTTTTAAAATTGATCAAATTAAGATGCCTGATGTGCATGTGAATAGGTTTTGTGCAAAAGTAGTTAACCAACCGCGATTGTTCAAATTATAGAGTCCAATATTTCTCTCACAAACACCAAGAAGAACTTAGCAAAGTCAATCTATATTTTCCTAGAACAGAAGCTCGTTATAAATATATTTATCAACAAGCTATAAAAAGTAATAATCCACCTTTTGTTTTTATAGTAAAACGATTACTTTTGGCATTCGAATAAAAATTTACTTAAAATGTCAAAAGAGAAACATACGCCTCAAGACGATAGCTTCGAAAATGTGGAGAGCGCATTGAGTAAGACGGAGCACTTTATTGAAGAGAACCAGAATAGACTAACCATCATTGCTTTAGTAATAATAGTTATAGTAGCAGGTTATTGGGGAACAAAGAAATTCTATTTTATGCCACTTGAAAAAGAGGCTCAGGAAACTATCTTTTATGCTCAGCAGCACTTTGAGAAAGATTCATTCAACTTAGCTTTGAATGGAGACGGATTAAACGCTGGATTCCTTGATATTATTGAAGACTACGGTTCAACAAATGCAGGTAACTTAGCTGTTTATTATGCAGGTATTTCTAATCTTCATTTAGGCAATTATGCTGAGGCTGTTGATTACTTAAAAGGTTTTTCGACAAGCGAAGAGATGATTGCTGCTACAGCTGCCGGTGCATTGGGAGATGCCTATTCGGAATTAGGACAAAATGACGATGCAATTGCTCAATACAAAGATGCTGCATCATATGACAATACATTAACAGCACCTACCTATTTAATGAAATTAGGTGTAATGTATGAAGCAAAAGCGGATTACAAAGCTGCTGTTGAAGCATACAAAAAAATCAAAGACCAGTACAGCACTTCTGCTGAGGCTCGTCAGGTTGATAAATATTTGACTCGCGCAGAATTACAATTGAAGTAATTTGAACTAAAATATTTGAAAGAGGTTGTCTATTTAGGCAACCTCTTTTATTTTTGCACAAAACATAAAACAATGGCAACAAGTCTTAAGAACCTATCGGATTATAATATAGAAGATGTTCCTTCGGCCGCTGAAATGAAATTCGGCATTGTGGTATCGGAGTGGAACACTGAGATTACTGAGGCACTTTATAAAGGTGCATATGATACACTAATCAAACATGGTGCATCGGAAGATAACATTATAAAGAAATATGTACCAGGTAGCTTCGAGTTAACCGCAGGTGCAAAGTATATTGCTGAAATGACAAATGTTGATGCTGTTATTTGCCTGGGTTGTGTTATTCAGGGTGACACACCACATTTTGACTTTGTTTGTCATGGTGTAACGCAAGGTATCACACAATTAAACGTACAGTATCCTATTCCATTTATTTTTGGATTGCTAACAACCTTGAACCAGCAACAAGCACTTGACCGTTGCGGTGGTAAACATGGCAACAAAGGCGATGAAGGCGCTATAACTGCCATCAAGATGGTGCACTTAAACAAATCACTGACAGACTAGTAAAGTATTTCTAAAATAGTTACTGAAGCCCGGTTGAAGCCGGGCTTTGTTTTTACTCATATTAACCTGACATTTTCAGTCGAAAATCTGTCAAATTCATTAAACCTTGTCACTTTTTCTCAAAAAGTTCTGGTTTTTTCTCAGAACATTCTACGCTTTTAACAAACTTGCCTAAAAAATCTGCAGGCTGTTTTATAAAATTATCAAAAACATGTCGGAATATCTGAGAACAACATGGCTCGACGCCACATCCATCTCAGTATTTTATAAACTTTCGACAAAAAAACAGAGGCATTTGTACCGAAACTGTAGAATAACAATATCAATTCTACTTCGATTTGAGTGATTATTTAGTAGCTCTAATGCATTAATCAGAAAGTCATTGGTCATATTCAACTTAGCGCCAAAAAATACAAGAATTAGAAGTATAAGTGCATCGACTTTAAAGAGTGACATTGCATGTTTAATAAAAAAAAGCGAACAGCTAAATGCCTATTCATTGGTTCTTCAAAAATCATTTCCACATTTATCACTACTTTTGATTTTAAAGCAAATCGTTCATGTCAGAATTGAAAATATATCGTGCTTCGGCCGGCTCTGGAAAAACCTACACCTTATCAGGCGAATTTATTAAGCTCCTGTTTCAGGAACCTCATAGTTATAAAAGCATTCTGGCGGTGACTTTTACTAATAAGGCTACCTCGGAGATGAAAAATCGAATTCTGGAGAATTTGTTTGCTTTGGCCACTACACCAAAACCTGATTACCTGGATGATTTGATGAAGATTCATGATAAACCAGAGGCTTATATTCGTAAAGTTGCCAAAAGCCTATTGATTAATATCCTGAATGATTTCTCTAAATTCTCCATCAACACTATTGACAGTTTCTTTCAAAAGGTGATTAGATCATTTGCCTACGAAGCTAACCTGCCGGCCAACTTTAAAGTCGAACTGGATTCTGACCGCATTTTATCTCAAGCCGTTGATAACCTTTTACGCGAATTGGAGCTAAAAGGCAATGAAGACTTAAAAGAATGGCTGATCAAACACACGCTTTCAAAAATTGAAGAAGGAAAAGACTGGAATATTGCCCAGGAACTCAACACGCTTGGTCGTGAAGTGTTTAAAGAAGAATTCCAGAGTCTTGAACCTGAAGTCTTAAGTAAACTGCGTGATAAAAAGCTACTAAATAGTTATCGCTATCAATTAAAACAAATAGTTGATGCTTTTGAAGAGACAACTCAGAAAGCGGCTCAAAGCGGACTTGATGCATTAAAATCATTTGGCGTTAACTGGAATGTTTTGCAAGGTAAATCGCGTTCCCCTCTTAAAAAATTGGAGAAAATAGTTAACGCATCAAAAGCGGCAGACTATTTGGAAATAAGCAAGCTAAATGGACTTGCTAACAATCCGGAATTGTGCTTTCACAGTAAAAATTCCGAATCGGATAATAGTATCATTGTCGATTGCTTTAATGGTGGCCTTAATGAAGCCTTGGTTCAGCTATCCACAATCTTTAATGAGCAAAAAACGAACTACTTTACAGCACGAGCTATCTTATCAAACCTTAATGCCCTGGGAATTACCACCGATATTGCACTTAAGGTAAACGAGCTCGCACGTAACGAAAACCTATTCTTACTAGCTGATGCCAACCGCTTATTACAACAAATAATTGACGAGAACGACACCCCTTTTATTTACGAAAAAACCGGAACACGTTTTCAACACTATATGATCGATGAGTTTCAGGATACATCGAAACTGCAGTGGAACAACTTTAAACCTTTATTACAAAACAGCGTGAGCAATGGCAATATGGCCATGATTGTGGGCGATGTTAAGCAAAGTATATACCGCTGGCGAAACTCTGACTGGAAATTATTAAGTGACCAGGTCAATATTGACTTTACAAGTCATGGCATCAATCCACAAACGCTTGACACCAACTGGCGAAGCACAGAGAATGTCATAACCTTCAATAATATTGTGTTTGCCAATGCCTCTCGCATGCTTCAAACCGAATTTATTAATTCATCAAAGGAAGCTATTGCCGAAGAGGCTATTCCAGAAGATTTACAACGGAAAATAAGTATTGCCTATGACGATACAATTCAAAAGGTAGCACCTAAATCAACTGACTCAGGTGGCTTTATTCATGTTGGTTTTAAGGAAGGTAAAAACGCTGAATTCAGAAATAACGCAACTCAGGCTGCGGTAGTTCAAATTGAACGTTTATTGAAAGAAGGTTACGACTATCAAGATATCTGTATTCTTGTACGCCGAAAAAGTGAAGGTCAGGAAATAACAGAAGCTTTGCTCTCAGGTTCATGTTCACCAACTGAACAGAAGCATCCGGTTATTTCCAATGAAACTTTATTATTAAGCAGTTCACCGGCTGTTAACTTGATTATTCAGCAAATAAAACACATTCAAGAACCAGACAATGAAGTTTTTGAGGCTTTCATAAAGCTTTACAGTCACTTTTACCAAACCAATGCCTTTGATGAGGCCATTCAATGCGATACAGCCATTTTACATCACAAAAATGCGACTCAACTCGAATCATTATCATCAAAACTTCTTGAATTAAAAGGACAACCGCTTTTTGAAATGTGCGAAGCATTAGTACGGCAATTGCCTGATGACTTGCATCAAAATCAATTTGTATTTCTGCAAGGATTACTGGATGCGGTGCGTGACTATGTCACTAACTACTCAGTTAACGTTCATGATTTTATCAATTGGTGGGATGATAAAGGCCAGGGAACATCTATTTCAGTGCCGGAAGGACAAAATGCGATTAACGTTATGACGATTCATAAATCCAAAGGACTGGAGTTTAAAGCCGTAATTATCCCCTATTGCAATTGGAATATTGACGACAAGGGTCGTGGCAGTTTTATCTGGAGTCAACCAAAAGTTGAACCATTTAATAAGCTGGAGCTATTACCAGTCAACTACTCCGACACTTTACTTCATTCAATTTTTGTTGATGAATATCTGACTGAACGCTTACATCAGTTCGTTGATAACCTGAACCTCCTTTATGTGGCCTTAACTCGCGCAGAAGAGAGTCTGGTTATTTTTGCCGAACAACCGGCTAAAACCGGTGGATTAAAAAATGTATCGCATCTGCTTTATCGTTTAATCAATCAGTTTAACATGCTTTCGGGCATGGACGAAAAAGTGATTGAGCAACTCATTGATGGCTGGAATGAGGAAGAAAAGTATTTTGAATATGGCTTCACTCCTCAACAAAAACCAAAAGAAGCATCTAACAACCAAGCAACTGAACAATTCAAGACGACAGAATATGGCTCTCGCATCAAAATACATCCCGAAAGCACCGCAATGAGTTCACCTGACAGCTTGAAACACCTCAGACATGGTAAATTAATGCACCGTCTTTTTGAATTAATAATCTATGCTGATGATGTTGATACAGCTATTACCAAACTGGTTTTAAACGGACAATTAAAAACATCAGAAAAAGAAAGCCTGAAAACTTTCATCGAATCCAAGATTAATCAGGAACAAGTTAAAGAATGGTTCAATGCTGAGAACAAAGTCATTAATGAAGGCACTATAATGGTTTCAACGGGTACCTATCGCCCCGATCGCGTCATTATTACTAAAGGTAAAGTGATTATTGTAGACTATAAATTTGGAGAACTTAAGCAGGAGAAACATGCGTTACAGGTAAAGCGCTACATGGATTTGCTTAGCAAAATGGGTTATTCAAATATTGAAGGGTATCTGTGGTACCTGCGAGAGGAAGATGAAATTATTGATGTAACTGACCAGGCTGTTCAGGGAAGCTTGTTCTAAACTCCTAATGACTTTCAAAGGAGCTAATAAAAGTGCATGGTGAACAAAGCACCATGCACTCGAAAAGTATTTATTCTACTATAATTTCATCAACAAATAACCACGAAGGACTACCAGAGCCACTATGCCATTGTGGTATTTCTCCCTGATTAACTACCGTCACTTTTATATAACGAGCAGTTGTACCCGAAATATCCACATTAAAATCCATCACCAATGATTCACTTTGCAGCGGAATACTATTTATGGTCGAACCTGAATCAACAAATTGCTTCCCATCCAATGAGGTTTGAACCTTAATTTCCTGTGGTAAAAATATCCATGAACCGGTTTCGTGTAAACAGCCTGTCACCACTTTCGATAATTCCTTTACCTCATTTAAGTCAATAACAACCTCCAGATTGTTTCCCTGAAAACCTTGCCAATTACCATCGCTAAAGTTGCGACTTCCACGAAGGCTGTTTACCAAGGTAATTTCACTATCACCTTTATATCTATCATGCGGTGAATATTTATACTCGAGTGATTTAGCAGTAGCTTTGTGAATATCAAAATTCACACCTGAAGTAATGCCCACTTTAGCACCATCGACAAAAGTAGACGCTTTTATTTCTACCGAACTATCAATGTGTATGGCCTTATCGTATTTGTTTGCCGTAACACTTGGCTCCGAACCATCTGTTGAATAATAGATTTCGGTACCAGGCATTTCTGTAAACAATTGCAATCCAATTGTTTTAGCTTTTTCATCAAAAATACTTTCAAACTGAACAGTATACATACTTTTGGCATAATTCAAGCCCATTACATCGTATGATAGAGTCATTGCTTTTAATCGCTGACTAAAGCTATCCCAATCTCGACTTTGTTCTGATGTCCATAATACTTCGGCCATTGCAGCCATACGTGGAAAAGTCATGTATTGCATATGTGCCTTATCGGGTACTTTCTCGGTCCACAAATTCCCTTGTCCACCAAGGATAAACCTTGCGTTTTCTTCACTCAACTCAGCCGGAATCGGGTCAAACTCATATACTTTCTTCAATGGAATAAATCCATTAAAAGCAACCGGTTCTGTATCAATAGGTCCTTGATAATAATCAAAATAACAATGCGATGTTGGCGACATAATTACATTATGACCACTATTGGCTGCTTCAATACCTCCTTTAAAACCACGCCAGCTCATCACTGTGGCATTAGGTGCCAGACCGCCTTCTAATATTTCGTCCCAACCAATTAGCGTGCGATTATTAGCACTTAAGAACTGCTCTACTCTTGTAATAAAATAGCTCTGTAATGCATGTTCATCCGCCAGCTTTTCTTCCTTTATTCGCGCCTGACATTTTGAACACTTCTCCCATTCAGCCTTGTTGGCCTCATCACCTCCAATATGGATATATTTGGAAGGAAAAAGTGCCATCACCTCTGTAAGGATGTCTTCAATAAAGGAGA
Source organism: Carboxylicivirga marina (assembly GCF_016612505.1). Lineage (GTDB taxonomy): Bacteria > Bacteroidota > Bacteroidia > Bacteroidales > Marinilabiliaceae > Carboxylicivirga > Carboxylicivirga marina. The sequence continues at coordinate 10,698 of NZ_JAENRR010000027.1, read as the reverse complement.
ATGTATCATCATTACCAGCACAATAAATATCGGTAATTGGCCACAAACCTCCAGGCATTACATTAAACGGACCTCCTGTACATGAGTATTCAGGGTAAGCAGCTAATGATGATGTGGTGTGCCCTGGCATTTCAATTTCAGGTACAACCGTCACAAATCGTTTTTTGGCATAAGCCACCACTTCTTTAATATCTTCCTGCGTATAAAAACCGCCATAAGTAGCTTTTTCACCAGGTTTCATAGGTGGACGGGAATCCCATGGTAAATCTTCACGATCAACTCGCCACGCTCCTACCTCTGTAAGTTTTGGATACTTTTTAATTTCAATACGCCAGCCCTGATCATCTACCAAATGCCAATGAAATACATTGATTTTATGAAAAGCTAAATAATCAATCATCTCTTTAACCTCATCCTTCGTAAAAAAGTGGCGTGAAACATCAAGCATCATACCGCGCCATTTAAACTGTGGATTATCTTGTATAGAAACATTAGCAATTGAGTAATTAAATTTCTTTTTATCAGACTCAGATAATATATCATTAGGACATAATTGTAAGAAAGTCTGAAGCGCATAAAAAACACCTCTGCTATTAGCTGCTTCAATACTTACGCCATTAGACTGAACATCTAATTTGTATTCTTCTTCGTTTAGTTGATGGTTATAACTAACCGAGATAGCATTATTAACAACTCCTCCCTCTTTAATAGAAAGCGGATGCCCCCCATGATGTTCTACCTTCTCAACAAATACCTCAACACCTGGCCGTAAAGACTGTTCTTCGATTACGATTGGGGTTTGCTCACTAAATATGAAGGAACCAGAATTATAATTAATCTGATTAGGAAATGGAATCAATGGTGTTTCTTTAGTTTCTGACTGATGACATGCACTAAATAAAACGATTGCTCCAATAAGGTAAGTTAATTTATAAAAACCCATTATTTGCTTTTTAGTATTCATTGTAAAAATCACTAAAAACAAATTTATGAGAAACAGAAGGGTGTTCAATATAGGTGCCAGCGTGTTCAATCAAATGCTAGCAAGCAGATTATAAGAAGGCTCAAAATTAAAATTAACAGACAATTAATAAATGACTTGCGGGCGTCTACGAGATGATGCTGCCCAAGTATTATCCATTTCAAACAAATTATACTCTGGCCATTCCTTTATTGGTTTAATTCCACGGTCCATCACACGAGAAATATCATTGGCCAATGCTGGGCCTTTCCAACTTCCTGTATTAAAGAGGACCACATAAGAGATACCATCATCTTTACGAGCCATAAGCGCCGAAGTACCAGCTAATGTACCAGTTCTATACCATGTATTTGAGCGAATACGTCGCCATCCTAATGGTCCGTAATTGTTTTCATCTTTACTCACCATGCTTTGAACACTCTCTGCTGACAGATAATCGGGATAAGTATCTAAACCGTCTATGGCCAGTAGTAACTTCATAAGATCGGTAGATGAAGCAATCCATCCACCTGCAGCTCCAAGCGCGTACATATCGTTTCCACCGTACGTTCTCAATACTTCTGTGGTATCACCCTGATGATCACTGACATAAAAAGTGGGTGTTGGCTCATAATATTTCACTTCTAACTCAGCTCTTTCATTCAGGTAACTTCCTCCTATACGCATATCGAAAATGCCTAAAGGATAAAGCAAATTGGTTTGAATGTACTTTTCGTAATCCATGCCAGACACTTTAGAAATCACCTCTCCTAAAATCATGTAACCTAAATTTGAATAATAGGTTGTCTGACCAGGTGTAAAGTGCAAACGCTTATTTAATACAAAACGAATGATATCATCTTTGGTAACGGGCAAAGGCTTATGAAGTGATCGGGCTACAATGGTTGGCATAAACATTTGATCGCCCCACCTTGTTGTCCATCCACCGCTATGCTCAAGTAGATTGCGAACCGTAATTTGCTCGACACGTTTGTCGCGATATGATAGATAAATCGAATCATTAAGAATTCCATCACTACCAAACACCTTTGAATCAAGAGACAAACTACCTTGCTCCTGCAAACGCATAACACCAGCAGCAGTAATTAGCTTTGAGATACTGGCAATCCGAAATAAGTGATGAGATTCAACTGCCTGTCCAGACTCTTTATCAGAATTACCAAATCCTTTAGCATAAACCAGTTTACCATCTTTTGCTACTGCAACCGAGGCTCCAACCAGCATCTCACGACGCATAAAACGCTCTATCTGCTTTTCAAGGTGCTCAAACTCCTTATTGTCTGATAAAAAGTCAGGAACCTGGAATGAACTCATCTCTATACCCTGCGGATTAAAATCACTACCAAATGATTCCGATACAGGATTAACCATCGAAGTGCTTATCCATATAGTACTGGTAATGGCAATTGTCGCTAGGGATTTATATATAAACTTCATTTAAATAATCTAAGTCGATACAAAAGTAATGGTTTCATCTTAGCAATGAAACCATTGAATAATAAATTCTTTTGTTCTTTTCCTTATCCCCTTATTTATTGAAATGGTTTAATGCTGCAACCGATCGCTTTTGTTATGGCCGGCTGTGCTGCCTTGCCAGCCTTTACTGACGAAATCGCATCTTCTAAATACTTTACCTGCACCTGCGAAGCCTCTTGCGGACTATCGTCAATTGCACCTATATAAGCAATTTCAAAACCTTTTCCAGTATTATTTAATAGAAATACATGAGGGGTTTTAGTTGCACCGTAAGCCTTGTAAACGCCTTCATTATCGAGTAAATATGGGAATTTATAGCCTTTTTTCACCATGTGCGAAAAACCATCAGTAGCATACTTAACCGAATCATTAGGATTAATGGCTACAACAGGAAATTTCTGTGGTGCATATGTTTTATGAAGGAGGTTAATTCGCTCTTCATAGAACTTAGCATAAGGGCAATGATTACAAGTGAAAACAACAATTACACCTTCCTGATCATTGTAATCAGATAAAGCTACTTTTTGATAATCGGTATTTGTCAATTTAAAATCAGGTGCAATATCGCCCACCTTTAACTGTGCCTGAATAATGTTTACCCCAATAAATAAAACGGCAAATAGGAATACTTTTTGCATGATTGTGTTTTTATTGATTTATACTTCTTATTAATTCGTGTAATTGTGGCAAGGTCATTTCACCTTCGTGAAACACCTTTTTGTTTTGATGATACACAACAGTAGCAGGTATAGCGCCAGACCAACTCTCTTCAATCTGTTCAATCCAATCATTTGGGTTGCGCTCATCTAAAAGAATGACTTCTTGCTGAATTTTCTTTTTCTCTAAAAACGGAAGGAGCTGCTTTTCCTTTTGCGATTTAAAATCAAGGCTAACTAAAAGAACTTTAACATTCCTATCTGAATCGTTTAATTCAGGAGCCGCAAAAATTGGTAATTCTTCAACACATGGTGGACACCAGGTTGCCCAAAAATTAACAACATATAATGTATCTGTATTCTCATTAACTCGACTTAATAGTTGCTTAATGGTAATCTCTTCAACATTTTGTGCCTTTAAACTATTAAATGCACATAATCCAACTATCAGCAATAGGGTACATATCCGTTTCATAATTATTGAAACAGGATGAAATGAAAATGGTTCTTTTACTTTTTGTTAACGTCTTGTTAAGAGGTAGTACCAAGTGGCATATCGACTGATTAACAGCAAACACAAAGGATATACCATAGCAGGCAGATATTGCGGGATAAGCCAAAAAAATAAAAGTGGAATGGTTGCACCAATAATTAGGAACAATAGATAATACTGAAAAGGTTTAGAACGATAAAACCACGACGCAAAAAAGGCCACAAAAACATTAAATGGAATGGCCCACAACATGTTAAAATTCTCACCCGTAACACTATGACGCGATAAGAACCACAAGAAAAATATTAAGCACCCAACTACTCCTGTAAGCAAAAAGAATAATCGATTCAAAATAAGCAGTGGTCGTTTTCTTTTAATTTCTACATACGCCACTAATGCCGATAAGACAAAAAGTAACCAAAAAAATTGTGATGGTGTAATACTGTTGTCGTCTGCTGGTTTATCAAATGATAAAACCGTTTTAACGTCGCCCAATAAGGCTTCTGAATTACTGCTCTTGGTTGCCCCACTTAAATGCTTCATCAAGTAATCGGGCAAAAACATTTGATTGTGTTGATTGGCATCGTAATCAGTTTTCATACCCAAAATAAGATCTAAACCATCGGCAATCCAAGGTTTATCTTCGTCATAAATATGAAGCATCTCACGATATGTGTATGTATCAACAGATTTTGTATCATAAACTAATTCATCATCAATGCTGTCTTCAAAAATATCACGTATGCGAGTAGCACAGTTATCAAATAAAAAATCGTATCGATAAAGGCGATTTTCAGGCTGCAAGTTTGTTAATAAAGCACTGTACAGTTTCTGTTTTTGCAGTGGTGTCAAGTTGATTTTCTGTTCCCACACACCCCTCTTCTCGTAATGATAATTTCTTATAAATGTGCGGTAATGCCCCATACTTAACATGTAATTAAGGTTACCATTGGCAAACTTGAGATAGAAATTAGGTGTATCAAAATCAAATGTGCCGTAATTAAATACCCAATCAAAACCACTAATAGGATCGTTAACTCTAATGGCACTATGCCCAAACAAGGAATAAAGCTCATCACCTGCTTCACATGTTAACAATGAAATTTCTGCTTCTTCTGATAATTTAGTTTGCCCGTTCATCACGAAAGGAACAATGGCAAATAATAAAACAGCTATATAGTAGCGCATGATTGATTTTTTTTTCGAAGATAGAAAATATTAGCTTTCAATATTGATGTGTAAATATCAAATATTAGCTTTCACCATTATCTTTGTTGTAAACATGCTTTTATGAGTAGTACAAAAGACCAAATCATCGCTCTAATTGATAGCCAATGGGCTGGCGAAACATTCAAAGAACTGGCAAAAGAGTTTTATCAATCGTCTGAGAAAATTAAGCTTCTGTTAGAATTGAATGAACACCCTAAAAACAAAATTGCCTGGCGAACTGCCTACCTATTGGATTTATCACATGATTTAAATCAAAACGTTTTAGATGAACACCTTGAGTTAATTATGCAACGAACACCCAAACTTACCAATCAAAGTATTAAACGGCATTATATGCGCATCCTTTCGCAGCACGACTTAAGTGAAATGGCGGATGGAAATTTTCTTGATTGCTGTTTTGAGTCATTGCAAACAGAGGAAACACCAATTGCCGTAAAAGCGCACTGCATGCAAATCATATATGATTTAACAAAACCCTATCCGGAACTAATCCCAGAATTAAAAGCAGTGCTTGAAAACCTCTTACCCTACGGCAGCAAAGGTGAAATTAATAGAGCAAGAAAAATACTGTCGAAAATAAAATAATCAGAAGACACATGTGATAACTTGTGCGCCAATTAATTCGATGTTTCTTCCTTGTTAAAAAGCTTCTCCTCCCATTTCTTAGCAAAATCAGTTAAGAACGGGATGGAAATACCAATAATAAATCTCCACCTGTTCCAACGAATATCTGTTTGAGCTCCCGTTTCTAACAAGCCATTCCCACCACTTGGAGGAAAGCTAATAGGGCGTTCTAATGTATATTTTGTTGTTGAATAAGTTGCACCAAAAGTAATATCCACACGTTTTAGGTGTAACTCCACTCCTCCACCAAAATGATTGATATCCGAATTGAAGGTTGAAGAATATGAAACCGCCCGAAAACCTGAATCATCATTTAATCCTGCCACAGCCGCTGAAAAATCGGTAGAGTAACTGAGGTACCCGACAATTTCATCACTTAAAACAAAGTTATAACCGATTCCAAAGTTTAACACCGGATTTAATTCATCAATCAAATAAGCCTGATAAACTTCACCGGTACTTTGTCCTTCAAAAGGAACACCACTCATTAATGTATACTCTTTAACAGGTCCAAAATATTCTGCACTGGCATGTAATGACCCCCTTTTTAATTTAATACCCAATCCTCCGGCTATAGAAAATGGTGTTTTATAGGTCGTTTCGAGCTTTCGCTGACCATTTAATTCATAAACCGGATTGGAATCGTAAATCCCAGTATACACTCTCTCGTAAAGAAATGCACCATCACCCGATAAGGAAACTGTTGGTGTTGTAATAGTCACTCCCCATGACACAGGATTTAGATGCCAGGCCAAACCAATTTTCCATAGTAAACCCATATGCGAAAACTGATAACTGTTATGATTACTGAATGTTTCAACATCCTCAGATTCGGTATACACTTTTATCTGCATTTCATCAGCTGCTTGCTGCTTTCTAATGGTTAAAAAGTTGGTAACTCCTATACTAAATCTATCATTCGGACCGTATGCCCAGCTCAAACCAAGCCACTCTTCATTAAATTTTTTCTGTAAAATAACATCCCCACTAAAGTGCTCCTCACCGGGTATAGATGGCAAAACATTCCCATAAGCACTATTGCTTTCGATGATATTAATATCCATTCGACGACGCCCGAGAAAAGAATAAGCAAATGATTGCTTATCTAATCCTTTTATGCGGTAGGTACCGGCCAGCAAGCTAGGTGCTCCCCCAAAAGCGGATTGTTTTTGCGGCGATGTTCGTTCGGTATCGGTGGTGGTTTCAAACTTATATGAGCTATACTGATAAACCTTACCGCTTATTAAAAACGCATTATCCTCAATGAAGCTTAAGCGCGCCGGATTGTAATAAACAGCACCTAAATCCTCTACACTTCCAAACACTGAATTACTCAACAACATTGAACTTGTGCCGTATTGTTCAGTCCAGTAATGTGCATCTTGCGATTTAGCCACCACGGCAACTAACACTGTAATCACTAAAAATCCAACTCGCATAATGTGTTTTAAAGATAATAACATCAAATTATGCAATTAATTCGACAAAAGACAGGGCACATACAATACATCGGAAATAAACTTGCGAATCATCGCCTTTTCTTACTTTTGCATTCTAATTAGAAATCAGATGATGTCAAAACAGGCACAAAATGTAAAAGAGCTGGAATTCGAAGGAATACCTAAATTACTTTGGAAATACTTTCTGCCAGCATTTGCAGGTGTCATAATCAATTCATTATACAATATTGTTGATCGCATTTTTATTGGCCATGGCGTAGGTGCTGCAGCTCTATCTGGTTTAAGTGCTGTTTTTCCCATAATGATCATTATGATGGCCTTTGGCATGCTCATTGGCATGGGTGCAGGTGTAAGGGTATCGCTTAATTTGGGAAAAAAAGATTTCAAAAGGGCTGAAAAGGTACTGGGCAATGCTTTTCTTTTAATGGTAGTCGTCGCTTTATTTATAATGGCATTGGGGTTTGCAATCAAAGATCCGTTGTTGCATTTCTTTGGAGTTAACAATCAAACATTTGATTATGCCAACGAATACCTGAACATCATACTATTCGGTTCTGTATTTAATATTGTCGGCTATTCATTAAACAACCTGATACGTTCGGAAGGCAGTGCCAAGGTGGCCATGATATCGATGGTCATTAGTGCTGGTTTAAACCTTATTCTGGATCCTATCTTTATTTTCACCCTGGATATGGGCGTTGCAGGTGCCGCTTATGCTACTGTTATATCGCAATTTGTTCTGATGATATGGGTGATAATTCACTTCAGAAGTAAGCGTTCGGTCATCAGATTACGCATGAATAATTTTAAGCTCAAAAAAGACATTGTCTGGTACATCCTTTCCATTGGTTTTGCACCATTCTCAATGCAGTTGGCCTCCAGCCTGGTTTTTGGTACGTTTAACCTTCAATTGGTCAAATATGGAGGCGATTTGGCGGTAGGTGCCATGGGGGTTATCATGAGTGTAGCCATGCTGTTGGTCATGACAATTATTGCCATCAATATGGCGGCACAGCCAATTATCGGTTTTAATTATGGTGCCAAAGATTATAAACGTGTCAAGCAAACTTTAGTTATAAGCCTGATATTTGCGACAATTGTATCCTTTATTGGTTTTGGTTTAAGCGAACTATTCCCTCGAACGATAGTAAAGGCTTTTAATAACGACAGTAAAGAATTACTGGATATTGGAACCAGAGGATTGCGATTATTCCTTCTGGCTCTTCCATTGGTTGGCTTTCAAATTATTACAGGTAACTATTTTCAATCAACAGGAAAAGCAGGTTTATCAGCTCTTCTGTCATTATTGCGGCAAGTTATTGTGTTGATGCCGGTTTTAATTATTTTACCAAAGCAGTTAGGCCTTGATGGTGTTTGGCTGGCCGGACCAATTGCTGATACCGTTTCAGCTGTTATCACTTCATTTTTCTTAGTAAGAGAGTTAAAGCGTTTAAACAGAGCTATTGACTATCAACAACAAAAAAGCTGACCACCATTAGGCAGCCAGCTTTTGATATATAATTGTTTTGGTTTAGAAGTGTAACTAGTTATTCAGTTTTTCAATGTTCTTTTGAATCTTTTTAATGGCTGATTCAATTGACTTTTCAGGCTCAATAACATTGTAAGCCCCCCAGAAATCAGCATCGGCAAACCCCATCTCCGTATCACTCATCACGATATTAGATTTCATGCGTTCAACACCTCTAAATGTCTTTGAGTCTGTTTTTTCCCAATCGGTAACCGCCATTTCAATACCAGTGTGGTAATACGTATTAAAGAATCGCTTCTTCCAATTTACTTTAAAGGTAATTTCGCCTCTCGAATAACCATAAATCCATTTTCCATTTTGTTCACGATAAGTTACCAAATATGAAGCTTTGGTCGGATATACTTCAGCCCCTGGCGGCTTGCGTTTAATAAACATTTCGCCAACCGCTTTTTTATCTTCGGTATTGATACTGTACGAAGCACTTACAATGGCCATAGTTTCAGAGTCGATGTATAAACTACCATAGAATAATGGTTCTTCTATCCAGTCTTTTTGTTTAAAGTTTAATACATAAAGTATACGGTCATCCTGGCGCGTAATATTACCTATTGTAAAGTCGTATTCCTTAAGTACATCGTATTTAAGAATCATATACGGACTCTTCATAATATCAAGCATCAGTGTTGAATACGGGCCTCCCTGCAATTTAAACACCAATGTATCAAGCTTACTATAATCAACGCTTTTGCGTCCTTTTAATAGTTTTACGGCATCATTTTTATGATTGGTATAACCTTGTTTGTACACCTCGACAACAGCTTCTGATAATGAGGCATAAGCTCGACGCTTACGAATAGTTTCGCGATAGAAAGCCGTCATCATATTTTCATCCTGTGAATAATTGTCTTTGCGATGATTTAAAACCGCCTCAATGAGCAAATCAGGATCCTTGGGAAACACAGTAATCGCATCTAATGACACTGTAAGTACCGATAACTTAATCTTGTTCTTATCGCTTTTTAAAGAGGCCACTGGTAATGCCTTTTGTTCGTAACCTATGTAAGAAACAATCAGGTTTTTGGCCAATAAATCATTGGGCACCTTAAGAATAAAACTACCCTCAGAGTTAGTTACCGTGGCAATGTTGGTTCCTTCAACGGCTACATTGGCAAATACCAAATCGTCACCATTGCTTGCATCCACTACCTTACCTTTCACTTCTTTGTATGTACCTTCTTGAAGTACCAACTTTTTCTTTCTGGCGTTTCCATTTGCCATTATTGAGCTTGATAAAAGAATACCCACAAAGAGAATCATAAAGTAGCGAGCATTTTGTACGAAAGTTTGTTTTGTTGCTTTCATGATATTTAGGTTTAACTGTTTGTTAATCGCTTGTCATCATAAGGACAACGCAACATTTGTTTTCCCCTATCGAAATTTCATTTTTTTTTCGAATTGATACGTTTTATTTTTTAAATTGGCCGTCGAAATTTTTAAACACAATACAATTAAACCATGAATAAAATATCATTAACTCTGTTGACACTAAGCCTTCTGTTGGTGTCGGCAATGAATGTTTTAGGACAAAAAGATCGTGCCGATATTGATGATAAATACAAATGGAATTTCACTGACTTGTATGAAAGTGATGCTGCCTGGTCATCTGCCAAAGATAAATTAGCTGCCGATATGAATAAAGTGACTGATTTTAAAGGTCAGCTTGGTGAGTCGGCTACCAACTTATTGAATTATATGCAATTCTCTGATGAGCTTATGAAAAAAGTTTATCAGCTTTATATTTATGCCTCGTTGAAATCAGATGTTGACTTACGTGATGCCGAAAACATGGCTCGTGTGAAAGAAATCCGTCAGGTATTTATCGAGTATGGCCAAAAAGCATCATTTGTTACGCCCGAATTGGCAGCCATCCCAGAAACCACCATGAAACAATTTATCGCTGAAGAACCTAAACTAGAGATATATAAGATGGGTTTAATGGATGTATATCGAATGAAGATGCATACTTTATCGGAACTTGAAGAAGCAGTAATGGCTAAAACCGGTATGATTACAGGAACAGCTAACTCAACATTCAGCGTTTTTAGCAATGCCGAAATGCCACGGGTAAAAGCAAGCATTGATGGTGAAGAAAAGGAATTGACACCCAATGTCGTTTAGTTAAGAATAATGATTATTTACTAACAAATAGCAATGATAACTCATTGTTATTCTGTATATTTAAGACGCAGGAAGTCAGAATAACTTTACTGATTTTCGATTAGAAATCA
>NZ_JAENRR010000026.1 GCF_016612505.1 Carboxylicivirga marina | reverse complement strand
TACACCTTAATGCAGCTAATAATAATGAAGCTGTTTGCTTAATCTAGAAGAATACAATAGTACGTGAGTAGTTACGATTTTGTAGGATTTTAGCCTTAAAATTCACAAAAATCATGAGCGGGATTGTTTCTTTTACAGCAATGGTAAAAGAAAATCTGCCTGATAAGGCGTTCGCATGAGCCGCGATGGCTTTCCCTTTTTTAGTTCGCTTCATGTTTGTTTTTTATTGTGCTCATGATTTCCGCTTTGCTCTAATTCTACAGTCAAAAAAGGGAAGAAAAAGTCCGCTGACTACAGCACTCGATGACCTTTCTAATCTTATTCACTGAATTAAAAGAACTCACCCGATAATCATCGGTCTCAAACAGCTTTTAATTCTACGTTCACTTCGCTTGAAAAGTGCCCATCTACGTTGCTGCTGTCAGAATCCTCGGAAATTCAATGGTGTACTTGGATGGCGCGTTGGCCGTGCCGGAAAGTGAAGGCCAGTGGTGGGGTGAATTGTCTCTTCTACTAATAATTCAATGAAGGGGCTTGCCTTTATGTTTGAAAAACGACTTACTTCATTAGAATTATTGAGAAGAGATAAGAGCGGGAGGACATTCTTTCCGGCTAGACTTTTTTTGCCTTTTGTGGCAATGATATCGGAATAAATAAGAATTGAGTATGCTTATTTATTTCAGCATGAGAAACCTGTCTGGTAAGACTATAATCTTGGCGCTTCGCCCAAACCCGAGTTACTTTTTGCTACAGGGCAAAAACTAACGAAAAACCCCGCTGACTAAAGCACTCAGCGACCCACTATCAATTGGCTTCGCAAGAGATTTAATAATGAACAGCTTCTGTTCCAAATCTCTTTTATGCTTCGCTGCATTGAGTGGGTACCCCGCTTACGTTACTGATGTCAGATCCCTGGGAAATTCAATGGTGTACTTGGGTGCGCGTTGGCATTATTTCCGGCTAGTCCCGCTATAGATTTTGTATGAATTTAGCCTTAAAATTCACAAAAATCATGAGCGGGATTGTTTCTTTTACAGCAATGGTAAAAGAAAATCTGCCTGATAAGGCGTTCGTTCCAGCCGCGAGGGCTCAAACTTTTTTCTTGATAAAAAAGTTCGCAAAAAATCATTGACTACAGCACTCAGCGACCCACTTTCAATTTGCTTAGCAAGAGATTTAATAATGAACAGCTTCTATTCCAAATCTCTTTTATGCTTCGCTGCATTGAGTGGGTGCCCCGCTTACGTTGCTGATGTCAGAATCCTTGGAAATTATCGTCGGGCTCATTCCCCAATCAAAACAGCGTTTTGACAGTGCGTTGGCCTGTCTGGCAATGGAGCCAGTGGTGGGGTGAAAAACTAATTTCGTGATACTTCTTAAAAGGAGCTTGCTTTTGCCTTTGATAAAAGGCTTTACTTTTAATAGATGTATAGAAATTAGTTTGAGCGCGAGGGACATTTTGCCAGACTAGCCTTTTTCTGCCTTTTGTGGCAATGACAAAAGGCAACCTGTCTGGTAAGACTTCGCTAAAGCCTTTAGATTTAGTTAAGGAATTATATACTCTTGAGTGAACATTAAATAGTCTAGATTTTTTTTTCCCTATTGCCTGCGGCACTTCCCCAAGGGGAAGATTTGATTGGCAGTTGGGCATATATTCCAAAAATGCAAGCTGTACATAAATGCTCCACTTGGGGAGCTACCCGTAGGGTTGAAGGGGAATGCTTAACGCTTAACTAAATGACATTGCCCGGCACGAGGGAGTTAAATTCAAAACCTTTAAATTTCTGACCCAAACCATGCTTTTACTTTCTTTTACAGTCGAGTACGAATACAAAAGGAAGTAAAAACCATGTTCTTATACTCCATTCAATCAGGTAAATCCAACAACCTTAAATATTACTTCTCTAAATATGTATAACCATATAAACCAGAACGATAATTCGATAAAAACTCTTTCCCCTCTTTAGGAGATATCTTTCCTTGTTTGACCGATGAGGTGACCCATGTTTCTACCGTACGTACTAACTTTTTGGGGTTGTACTGTACGTATTCTAATACATCGGCAACTGTTTCACCGTCAATGATCTGATCGATGGAGTATCCGTCGTCTGTTGCTGACAAATGTACCGCGTTGGTATCGCCAAACAGGTTGTGTAAATCGCCTAAAATTTCCTGATATGCACCCACCAGAAATACCCCCATATAATATGGTTCATCTTTTTTTAGCTTATGCACTGGCAGGTTGTAACTAATGTTTTTTGTAGCAATAAAGTTTTCAATTTTACCATCAGAATCACAAGTAATATCCTGCAATGTAGCTTCTACATTTGGCCTTTCATTATGTCGGTGTAGCGGAATGATAGGAAATATCTGGTCGATAGCCCATGAATCGGGTAAGGACTGAAAAAGCGAAAAATTACAGAAGTACTTTTCCGATAATAGCTTTGATAGGGTGTTAAATTCATCAGGCACATGCTTAAGGTTCGAAGCCATTTTGTATAAATCGCGGGCAATGCTCCAGAACAAGCGTTCTATTTGTGCACGTGTTTTGATATCCAGTAATCCTAAGCTAAAACGATCTAAGGCCTCTTCGCGAATGAGTTGTGCATCGTGCCATATTTCGAGCATCTTTGATTGATTTAATCGTTCGCGCGAATCATATAGCTCTTTTACTAAATCATGATCATCCTTCTTTAGTTCGATGTCATTATTCCATTCAGGGGCAGAACTTGATTCCAATACCTCAAAAACCAATACCGAATGATGAGCTGTTAATGAACGGCCCGATTCAGTAATGATGTTAGGGTGTGTAATTTCGTTCTTATCAGAAGCATCTACCATGCACGAGATAGCATCGTTAATATACTCTTGAATGCTATAGTTGACACTGCTCTCGCTGTACGACGATTTAGTACCATCATAATCAACGCCTAATCCGCCACCAATATCAACAAACTCAACGTTAAAACCTGACTGATGAAACTGTACATAGAATTGTGCGGCTTCACGCAGGGCAATTTTAATGCGTCTAATTTTTGTAACCTGACTACCTATATGAAAATGAATCAGCTTTAAACTATCTTTCATATTGATAGATTCAAGATAATCCATTGCTTTAATAAGGTCACTTGAGGTGAGACCAAACTTGCTGACATCACCACCTGAGCTTTCCCACTTACCACTACCCGAACTGGCAAGCTTAACTCTAACGCCAAGGTTAGGTGTGATTTTCAAACGGCTTGCAATGGAGGTTATCATTTTAAGCTCATTCAGTTTTTCAACAACTAAAAAAATGCGTCTACCCATTTTTTGTGCAAGTAAGGCTAACTCAATGTAATCTTCATCTTTGTAACCGTTGCAAATAATAAGCGAATCGTTATTGGTGCTTGATGCAATAACCGCATGCAACTCAGGTTTTGAGCCGGCTTCAAGACCAATGTTGTACTTTTTACCATGGCTGACAATCTCGTCAACAACGGGTTGTGTTTGGTTAACCTTAATGGGGTATACGACAAAGCTTTCGCCTTTGAAATTATATTCTTTGCCTGCCTTTTTAAAACAGTCGTTCATTTTAAGAATACGATTATCCAGAATATCAGGAAATCGTAATAATACCGGGGTATTAACATCGCGCACCTGAAGCTCATCAATTGCCTCTTTTAAATCGATGCTATTGCCGTCTATATTGGGGGTTACCGTAACATTACCTTTGTCGTTAATAGAGAAATAGTTAATTCCCCAACCCTGAATGTTGTAAAGCTCAACGGAATCATCAATCGTCCACTTTCTCATTTATCTATTCTTAAAAATGATACTTAAAATTTTGTAAATAAGTTTTGCAGCCAAATAATCGGGTGCTTTGTTATCCTTATTAGGACACAGTTCTACGATGTCAAAGCCTACTATATTGACTTTATTTGCAACGGTTTTAACCAGCTCAATTACATCATTAAAGAGCAGCCCATCGGGTTCGGGGGTGCCAGTAGAGGGCATAATGGAAGTGTCAAAAACATCTAAATCGATGGTGAGGTAAACATTCTTTTTTAGCTTTTTTAATACATCCTTTTTCCAGCTGCTATTGTTTCGTATCTGATGCCTGAAAAACATATTACTTGTTTTAACAAAGGCCTTTTCCTCCTGGCACATACTACGAATACCTACTTGTACAATATGAGCATATTCCTGCGCTTTGTACATGGCACAAGCATGGTTGTATTCTGAGCCTTCGTATTTTTGTCGTAAATCGGCATGCGCATCGAGCTGAAGGATGCTGAGGTCATTATATTTTTCTGAGTATGCTTTAAATGCACCAATACTAACAGAATGCTCGCCTCCTAAAAGAACTGTAAACTTATTGCTCTTAAACTGATTGTTGACTTCATTTTCTACTGCCAAAGCCATCAATTCAGGACTGGTATTTTCGCTAATGGGTGGCAAGGTATAAATGCCTTTCTGGCTAATGTCTGATTCGGTTTCGATATCATACATTTCCAATGTGCCCGAAGCCTCAATAATGGCCTCAGGGCCTTTGTCGGCACCTTTTATCCATGTACTTGTGCCGTCATAAGGAACAGGAAGAATAACAATTTTTGCTTCGTTGTAATCTAAGCAGTAGCCATCTTCACCACAAAAGTGTTTTGCAAAATCTATGCTCATTTTTGCTTTAGCTTAAACGTGATTTGTAATCATTATACCCAAACTCTTTCACTAAAGTAAGTTCATTTTGGTTTGAATTGAACTTGTAAATAAGAGGCAAGCGCACGCCATTAAAAGTGGTGTTTTTCACCATGGTATAATGGGCCATATCACCAAAAACAAGCTTGTCACCAATCTGTAGAGGTTTATCGAAACTATAATCGCCAATAACATCGCCAGCTAAGCAGGTGATGCCACCCAAACGATAGGTGTGAGCTTTTTCTTGGGGCTCATCAGCATTTTCAATAAAAGGACGATAAGGCATTTCCAGCACATCGGGCATATGAGCGGTGGCCGATGTGTCAAGAATAGCTAGTTTCATTCCGTTATTGAACAAGTCTAAAACAGATGTTACCAATACCCCCGTATTTAAGGCTATAGCTTCACCGGGTTCTAGGTAAACCTTAAGCTTATATTTGCTTCTGAAATCGTTAATAATACGAATAAGTCTTTCCACATCGTAATCGGGGCGGGTAATGTGATGCCCGCCACCAAAATTTATCCACGATATTTTATCGAAATAAAAGCCGAATTTTTCTTCAACAACCGATAAGGTGCGTTCCAATGCATCGGCATTAAGTTCACACAGGTTATGAAAATGCAAACCACTTATTCCCTCTAAATCAACCAGGCCAGCTTTGAAATTCTCAAGTGTTGTTCCCAATCGACTATTGGGGCCACTTGGGTCATAAATAGCCGTATCTGTTTCGGAGTGTTCAGGATTGATTCGCAAGGCTGTTTCGATATGCGGATGCTGCTTTACCAGCTCTTTATACCTGTTCCATTGGCCAACCGAGTTAAAAACAATGTGGTCGGCCAACTTTACATGCTCTTCCATATCAGCTTGCGAATAGGCCGGGGCATAACAATGTAGCTCGCCACCAAACTCGTGGCGGCCTAGCATAGCCTCGCTTACCGAACTCGCCGATGTGCCCGGCAAGTATTGCTTAACAAGCTTTGCCATACTCCACATGGCAAAACCTTTAAACGCTAAAAGGATTTTTGAATTTGTTTTATCCTGAACATACTTAAGAAGCCTGAGGTTTTCCTCAAGCTTACTTTCATTAACAATGTAGCAAGGCGTTTTTAATCCACTCAGCTGTTTAGGCGAAAGCTTTATTCTACCGAACTGCTCCATTCTTCAACATGCCAAGGTAAACCGTATGTTTTTAAATCTTCCATAAAGGCATCGGGGTCAAGCTGCTCCATGTTGTATACGCCGGCCTGCTTCCATTTGCCTGTAAGAATCATTTTAGCACCTATCATTGCCGGAACACCTGTGGTGTATGAAACAGCTTGCGAGCCAACTTCTTTAAACGTTTCGGCATGGTCGCAATTATTATAGATGAACTTACGTATTTTTTTACCGTCTTTTATCCCTTCAATTACACAACCAATTGATGTTTTTCCAGTGTAGTTTTCGGCCAGAGAGCCTGGATCCGGTAATAACTGTTTTAAGAATTCAAGCGGCACTACTTTTTGCCCTTTGTAATCAACTTCGTCAATGCGGTCTAATCCGAGGTTTTGTATAACGCGCAAATGTGTTAGGTATTCCTCACCAAAAGTCATCCAGAATCGGATGCGATTTAGTCCTTTTATGTTTTGACAAAGTGACTCCATTTCCTCGTGATACATCAGGTACATTTTGCGTACTCCTACACCCGGGAAATTAAAATCCTGCTTTACAGAAAGTGGTTCGGTCGTTTTCCATTCGCCTTGTTCCCAATAGCGACCGTTGGCTGTAATTTCACGAATATTTATTTCAGGATTAAAATTGGTCGCAAATGCCTGACCATGGTCACCACCATTGCAATCAACAATATCGATGTTGTGTATTTCATCGAACAAATGCTTTTGAGCATAGGCACAAAACATATTGGTTACACCCGGGTCGAAACCTGAACCTAATAGTGCCATTAGACCGGCTTCTTTATACTTATCCTGATAAGCCCATTGCCATTTGTATTCAAACTTGGCCTCGTCTTTAGGCTCATAGTTAGCCGTATCAAGATAATCGACGCCAGTTTCGAGGCAAGCGTCCATAATCGCCAAATCCTGATAGGGAAGGGCAACGTTAATCACCAACTTTG
Source organism: Carboxylicivirga marina (assembly GCF_016612505.1). Classification (GTDB taxonomy): domain Bacteria; phylum Bacteroidota; class Bacteroidia; order Bacteroidales; family Marinilabiliaceae; genus Carboxylicivirga; species Carboxylicivirga marina. The sequence continues at coordinate 60,229 of NZ_JAENRR010000026.1, read as the reverse complement.
GCTGGTGTTTATTGATTAAAGCAACCGTTTCTTCAACCTTATCGGCATCTAATGCCTCGGTAATGACTTCACGGTTAAGACGTTTTTTTACGTCTGCAGCGATTTTATCGCATTTACTTTTTGTACGAGATGCTAAAACAATCTCACCAAAAACTTCCGGAACAGCAGCACATTTATGCACTACTACATTGCTTACGCCTCCGGCGCCAATAATCAGAACTTTGTTCATTTTTTTACAAAATTGAATTGTTTAAAAAATGTAATGACTCGGTATCGAGTCAAAACTCAAAAATATAAAACTTGTAAAAGAGCGTTTGTGTAATTAATTGTAAATCAGAGTTAAAAATCTATTAACTGTCTGATTTTTTTTAAAAGCTCGCAAATATAAACTTTTTTCAGAATAGTAAGAAACTGTTTAAATTTTGTTTTTGTGAATTGTTTTGGATGAATCAAGTTCAATCTGATGCAAAATTGGTGCGTATTAAATTGGTGAATGAAAATAATAAGACGTACTACATGAACAATAGCATCGCTTTTTAAATATTTTTTGCTTGAAAATGAAACTTAAATCATCAAAACATACCATAGGGTGATTCCTAAACAGCATCTAAAAAAATTACACTAAAGTATTTCGCAAATATCAAGCTTAAAGTACTATAGTGCAAGCTATGGTTTCCGAAAAGCATGTATTGATAATGATTACGTCAATTAAATCATGATGGTATGATTGATTGACGTTCTTATGATGGTATTTGCATTTCTATAAGGCAGTTAACTAGAGTGTTATGTGTTCATAAAAGAATAATTTCCGAATTAAATGCATCTTATCTTTGGATTCCATTATAAAATAATACTACATTTGCCGCCATATTAATGGTGCGTCAAAGTCAACCTATTCGGACTTTGACAGAAAGAGGGAATCCGGTGTAAATCCGGGACTGTACCCGCAGCTGTAAGCTCTTTTAACTCCATTGCAAGAGGTCACTTTTCGCCATTGGCGAATGGGAAGGCGCAATTAGGAGGGAGTAAGTCAGAAAACCTGCCATAGCAAACATATTTTTATTCAAAGCTTTCGGGTTTAAAAGTTTGATAACTATGAAAAAGTACTTCCACTTTAATGGCAGGAATAGTAGCCTGCAATCGTCATCCTATCGCTGCACAGTTCCTCTGGTTTTGTGTCTGTTTTTCTGTATTCAGGGTTACCATCTTTAAGCTTTAAGAACGAATGTATGGTGCTTCATGACTTCATTGTTGTGTAGTGCATAATTATATTCCTATGAAATTTTATCCAATTCACCTTGATATAAAAAACAAACCTTGTTTGGTTGTTGGTGGCGGTAAAGTGGCTCAAAGAAAGGTCATTAAGCTTTGTCAGGCTGGTGCTGCCGTAACTGTTATTTCCAAAGAATTAACACCAGACCTGAAAGTGCTGAACGAGCAAAAACAATTCAAGTACCTCAATCGCCATTATCATACGGGTGATGTTAACGATTTTTTCCTGGTTTTTGCCGCCACTAACAACTTAGAGCTTAATAAACAGATAATTAGAGGAGCTAAAAGCAAGCAAGTGCTGAGTAACCGTATCAATGGAGTTGATGAAGGCGACTTTATTTTGCCGGCAACATGCCAGGTAGGCGATCTGCACATTGGCATTACCACGCAAGGGCAATCACCTGCCTTATCGGCTCGCATGCGTAGGTACTTTATGCAGAAATTATCGACACTTACACCCGAAGAGATAGAGGCTGTTGCTGATGTCAGACGCCAAATGTTGATTTCAGATAATGAGAAAGATAAGGTGGATATGATGACGCTGGTAGATGAAATTATCCATAAGATAGAAAGTAACCCTGTTGAACCTGACAAACTTTAATTTATGAATACCAACTACGGAAAGGTATGGCTCGTAGGGGCTGGTCCTGGCGACCCGGAACTAATCACAATGAAAGCTGCTAATTTGCTTAAAAAGGCCGATGTGATTTTATACGATTACCTGGTCAATACAGACTTGTTAGATTATTGTCAGCCACATTGCCAGATGGTGTATGTTGGCAAAAAGAAAGATAAGCACACCTTTCCTCAGAATGAACTGAATGAGATGTTAGTGCATTATGCCGAGGACAACCAGTGCATTGTACGCTTAAAGGGCGGCGATCCATTTGTGTTTGGCCGTGGTGTTGAAGAAATCATGACCCTCATCGAACATGATATTGATTACGAAGTGGTGCCTGGCATCACCTCAGGAGTGGCAGTGCCTGCATACATGGGAATCCCAGTCACTGCTCGTCACACCGCATCATCAGTTACTTTTGTGACTGGCCATCCGGCAAAGAACGGCAAGAATGCTGTTGACTGGCAATCCTTGGCCAAAGCCAGTGATACTTTGGTGGTGTACATGGGTATTAGCAATGCTGCACACATAGCCAGTGAATTACAGCAAGGCGGAAAAGGAAGTGATACACCGGTGGCAGTAATTCGTTGGGGAACTTATGCACAACAGTCAATGTTAAAATCTACTCTTAACACGATTGGTGCAGATATGCAGGAGGCTGGTTTTAAACCGCCTGCACTAATGGTGATAGGTGAAGTAGTTAACTATGCTTCCAAACTAAAGCCTGTTATACAAACAGTAACAAAACAAGAACTAAGTCATGTCTAAAAAAGGGATATTATTATGTGGTCATGGTACCCGCGTTAAAAGAGGAGAAGAAGCCTTTTTGAACTATGTGCATCTATTTGCACAGCTGGTGCCCGGGTGCGAGGTGGAAGCCGGATTTTTAGAGTTATCGGAGCCTGATTTCGAAGAAGGTGTTAAGCGCTTGGTTAATAAAGGTGTTACTTCCATTTATGCACTTCCATTATTTTTGTTTACCGGTGTTCATATTCAGAGGGATATACCTTGCATCTTGTTTCAATTGCAGAAAAAATACGATGTAAGCATTAAGTTGGCTAGCTACATTGGCGATTGTCCTGAAATGGTCGCTTTATCAAATGACCTGATTAAGCGTGCCGCCAAAGATATAGAAGGTGAAAATGCCGACACCTTGCTTTATGCCTTAGGCGTTGGGGCATCAAAACCCGAGGCCAATGGCGACTTGGCTCGCCTTACTCGTATGGTGCAGGAAAGCAATCATTTTGCTTTTGCACTACAGGGCTTTTGCAGTCGTATGACCTATCCATCCGTTAGTGACGCTTTGGCCATTTGTGAGAGCTTACCTTATAAAAATATTGTGGTGGTGCCATATATCCTTTTTCCAGGTGTTTACATGGACAAAGCTTTAACATTGTTTTCAGAATTTAATGACAGATTTCCTGAACGCAAAGTGTATGTAACATCCTTGTTGAGTGAATCTAAGTTGCTTTCGGAAATACTGCTTAAACGACTCAGGCGTGTTGAAACCGGCGAGGTAGATTTAATTAGTAATCTTGATACAGAAGTGCTTGAGAGCTATACGCCGCACCATCATCACCATGGACATCATCATCATTCGCATAATTGTAAAGGACACCATCATTAAGATACTATGGCGAAAGGCAGAATATACGGTGTGGCTCTGGGACCGGGCGATCCTGACTTAATCACATTAAAAGCTTTAAAGGTTTTGCAAGCTGCAGATGTGATTTATTACCCCACCACCATCAACTCAAAGGGAGAGAGCAATAGCATGGCCATGCGTGTATTAAAGCATCAGGCTATTGACCTGAAAAAGGCTCTTCCGGTGGAAGTAGCGATGAAATACAAGCGGGCAGCAGTGACGAAAACCTATAAAAAGCTGGCGGCTGATAGTATTGAATTATCCCAACAAGGCAAGCAGGTGGCCATTGTTAGCGAAGGTGACATCTCCTTTTACAGCACGTTTGCTTATTTGATTGATGATTTTAATAAAGCCAATGTTGATTACGAGATGATACCGGGCGTTCCGGCTTTTATTTTAGCCGGAGCCTTAAGTGCTTCTCCCATTTGCACGCAAACTGACGAAGTATTGGTTATGCCTGATGTGGAAAGTGAGGAGCAGCTCAAAACGAAAATTGCAAGCACCGAAACGGTGGTGTTGATGAAGGTGTCAAAAGTAAAAGAATGGATTGCTGAATTTTTGGCAAGTATTGAAGTCGATTTCTTTTATGGCGAATACATGGGGACAGATAAGGAATTTACAACCAGGAATATTTATCAGCTAAAAGGACGACGCATACCTTATTTCTCAATCATCATTATTAAAGCAAAGCACAAAGAACAGTAGTTATGAATCAAAATGCAGGTCACATAAAAGTCATTGGATTAGGGCCGGGTAGTCCCGAATTATTTTTAAAACCCGCCATTGATGCAATTAAAGCAGCTGATGTTATTATAGGCTATAAATACTATTTTCAGTTTATACAAAGCTACTTGCAAGAAGGCACCGATTGCATTGATACAGGTATGCGACAGGAAGTTGATCGGGCCAAAATTGCTTTTGAAAAAGCGGAGATTGGGCACAAGGTAGCAGTTATCAGTTCAGGCGATGCAGGTATCTATGGTATGGCTTCACTGGTGTTGGAAATGGCTCACAAGCAACAATCAACCGTTGATGTGGAAGTTATACCGGGCATTTCGGCCTTTCAGGCTGCTGCAGCTAAGTTGGGGGCACCACTCAGCCACGATTTTGTGATTCTGTCTTTATCCGATTTGCTTACACCGTGGCAATTAATTGAGAAACGCGTGAAAGCGGCTGCATTCGGCGATTTTGTGACTGTTCTTTACAACCCGCGCAGTAAGAAGCGTTATTGGCAAATCTATCGATTACAGGAATTGTTTCTTCAAGAGCGTGAAGCATCAACACCGGTGGCAATCGTGCGTCAGGTTGCACGCGAAGAAGAACAAGTGACACTAACTACCCTGGGCGATTTTAACCCTGAGATAGTGGATATGTTTTCCATCGTTATTATTGGCAATTCGCAAAGCTTTGTGGCAGATGAGAAGATGATAACACCACGTGGTTATTACTCTAAATATGATGAGGAAGGTGCTCCCGGTCCGCTGATTATGCAGGAGAGCTTTAGAAACATTGCTGCTAAGCTTGATGAGTTGGCAATTTCCAATGAAGAGAAGTGGGTGATGATGCACTGTATACATACCACGGCCGATTTTGAGATGAAAGATTTACTGCGAGTGAAGAATGATGCAGTAGCACGCATAAACGATTACCTGCTTCAAGGTGGCACTATTATTACCGATGTGACCATGGTGCAAAGTGGCATTCGTAAAAAAGCCTGTGAGCGTTACGGCATTGACATAAAGTGTTATCTGCACGATAAGCGAACGGCTTCACTAGCCAAGGAGAAGAATATCACCCGTACCCAGGCGGGCATCCGCTTAGCTGTAGAAGAGCATCCCGATGCTTTATTTGTGTTTGGCAATGCACCAACAGCGCTCATTGAGTTAACTGAACTGATGCGAATCAAAGGTTTTCGACCGGCTGGTATTATAGGTGCTCCTGTTGGCTTTGTAAATGTGGAAGAGTCGAAACACCGTCTGCAGACCTTTAATGACCTGCCTTTTATCAGTATTGAAGGTCGTAAAGGAGGTTCCAATCTGGCAGCAACCATTGTAAATGCTGTCTTGTCGCGCGATGAAGCGGAAACACTCAAACCCGGGCGCGATGTGTAGCTTTTATATCATAGGCATATCTGATGAGTCCAAACCTGCCTTCTCCGATGAGGTAAAGCAGCTTTTGTCTGATTCACACACCTTTTCCGGAGGGCATCGCCATTATGAGCTAGTGAAGGAATTATTGCCCAAACAGTATAAATGGTTGGAGCTTGTGGTGCCTTTATCTGATACCTTTGAGAAATACAAGACGGTGAACGATCGTATTATCGTTTTTGCATCCGGCGACCCGCTGTTTTTCGGCATTGGCAACACCATTAAACGTGAGTTTCCAGATGCTGCCATGCAGGTGTACCCAACGTTTTATAGTTTGCAGATGCTGGCACACCGTTGTCATTTACCATATGGCAACATGGTAGTTTCTTCCTTAACTGGCCGCCCTTGGAGCAACCTGGATAAAGAGCTTATTAGAGGAAGCGAATTAATTGGTGTATTGACGGATAAACGTAAAACGCCAGCTGTCATTGGGCAACGCATGAAAGCCGTTGGTCTGACTAATTATACAGTGTATTTGGGCGAACGCATAGGAGGTGAGCGTGAAAAAGTTCGCAATTTGTCCATCGATGAACTGGCACAGTCTAATGCTGTCATGCCCAATTGTCTGATATTGCAAAAGACTCAGCATTTCAACAGGTCGATAGGTATTCCCGAAAGTGAATTTCATCATTTACAGGGTCGTCCGAAGATGATTACAAAACGTAGCATTCGCCTGATGTCATTGTCTATGTTACAACTCAATGAAGCAAAGGTGTGCTGGGATATTGGTTTTTGTACAGGTTCTATCTCTGTTGAGGCCAAGCAATTAGCGCCACACTTAGATATGTTTTCAATTGAAAAGCGTGAGGAATCACGCCAATTGATGCAAATGAATCAATACAAGTATAGAATGCCGGGTATTACATCTGTAATTGCCGATTTTTATGAGTACGACCTTAGTAATTGGCCGGCTCCTGATCGTGTGTTTATTGGTGGGCATGGTGGACGCCTGGCTGAGATGGTGGAGCAACTCAGCAAACATCTGCTTCCGGGAGGGATTATGGTGTTTAATGCTGTGAGTAAGGAAGCGGTCGATGCTTTTCAAGAAGCCATCAAGATGACATCATTACAAATAACAGATAAAATGCTTTTGCAGCAGGATGCACATAATCCAGTCACTGTTTTTCAGGCTACTAAACCCTTAAGCCAGAATACTGAACATTCAGAATCAACTTTTTAAGCCATTAATTATGAACAAGTCAATCATCATCATCAATAATATCCATGCACTTCCGCTAGCTCAATTGCTAAGGCAAGAACTTGATGCTACAATTTGTTCAAGCTCAGGTTACGAGGGAACCCAAAAGATATCTTCTATTCATAAGCTTTTAAGTGAAAACTTCAATCAGCTTGATAGCCTGATATTTATTGGAGCTTTGGGTATTACTGTTCGTTCAGTTGCCCCTTTCATTCAAAGCAAGCAAAGCGATCCGGCGGTGATTAATCTCGATATTTATGGTCGCTTTGTGCAATCAGTGGTATCAGGACATAAAGGTGGCGCCAATGATTTGTGTCAGCGTATTGCGCGAATTACTGGTGGACATGTGGTTGTTACAACAGCGAGTGACTCATTGGAACTGTGGTCTTTAGATACTCTAGGGATTGTCTATAGCTGGCATGCCGAATACAAGCATATTGATGAGAATACTTTCATTGCCAGGTTTGTTAATGGCGCTAAAACAGCTTTATTATTAGAAACGAAAGATGTCGGAACACAATTTCTGGAGCAATCTTTACCCGAGCATGTTTCGGTATTCTATTCGACAGATGATTTTAAGCCAGAAGTTTTTGAAATCATCGTAGCTGTTACACCATATTTACATGAATTTAGTAATCCCACTTTGTTTTATCGCCCTGCTTGCCTGGTGTTAGGTACGGGTTCGCAGAAAGCTATTGATGGGGCTGACTATTCGCAGGGAGTAGAGACGTTTTTGCTTAATAATAATCTGAGTCACCATTCTTTAAAATCCCTTCATTCGATTGATATAAAAAAGGAGGAGCAGGCATTTGTGCAATTTGCAACAAGTAAAGGTATTGCATTTAGTTGGCATGTAGCCGATGATCTAAACCGGGTATCGGATAATTTGGAAACCTCTCAGGCAGCATTGGCAGCTACTGGCGCCAGTAATGTTTCAGAGGCTTCGGCCTTGTTAGGCTCAGGAAATTCTGGCTTACTCGTTAATAAAACCAAAGCGTGTGATGTCTATGGTAGGCACTATACCCTTGCATTAGCCATGGATGTAGCGCAGGAGCGAAAAGGTGCCATTTATATTGTTGGTGCCGGGCCTGGTGATCCTGAGTTGGTGTCGGTTAAAGGCAAGCAATTATTGCAGACTGCTGATTTAATATTATATGCCGGCAGTTTGGTGCCCGAACAGTTAACCCATTATGCCAAAGAAGGCTGTGTAGTGCGTAACTCGGCTCAAATGGATTTAGAAGAGCAGTTTTCTACCATGAAGGAGGCCTACGACAAAGGCGGCATGGTGGTGCGTTTGCACACAGGCGATCCTTGTATTTATGGAGCCATTCAGGAGCAAATGAACTTTTTTGACAAGCATCAGATGCCCTATGAAATCATTCCTGGTATCTCGTCGTTTCAGGCAGCTGCCGCGCGTTTGCAATCGCAATTCACAATTCCGGAGCGTATACAAACCATTATATTAACGCGTGGAGAAGGGCGTACGCCAATGCCAGAACGCGAAAAATTATCTGAACTGGCCAAGTTTCAAAGTACCATCTGTTTGTTTTTGAGCGTAAGCCTTATTGATGATATGCAACAGCAATTGCTTGAAGGCTATCCACCCGAAACACCAGTGGCCATTTGCTATAAACTAACCTGGAAAGAAGAAAAAATCTGGCGCGGACAGCTAAAAGATTTGGCCAATATTGTAAAAGCCAACAATTTAAAACTGACAGTGATGATTGTGGTGGGCGATGCCATTGATAATCGCGAAAATCGTTCGAAGCTTTACGATAGGCAATTCACGCATCTATTTAGGCAAGGCAAGGATGAGTAAGCAACCGTACATATTGTTGTTTGGTGGCACCACCGAAGGAAAAGCTTGTGCCAACTGGTTGAATGATATGGGATTTTGCTATTATTATTCCAGTAAAACAACTACATCCTTTCAGGTGCATAAGAACTGTGTAAAGCTGGAAGGTAATTTATCGGTCGAAGCAATGGTTCAGTTTTGTACCGATAATCATATACAAGTCATTATAGATGCCGCGCACCCTTATGCCAGAGACTTACATTGGAATATAAATAAGGCTTGTCAGCAGTTAGCTATCCATCATATAAGAGTTGAAAGAGCTTTTGGGCCAAGAGTAGACTCAAAGAACGTTTTCTATTTTACTTCTTTAGATGAGATGATGCAGCATTGTCAGCTTGCATCGTATCAAAAGATAGTTTCCTTAATGGGAGTTAAGAGTGTTGGTAATCTGCATAAAAATCTGCCGGAGAAGCAGCTTTGGTATCGCATACTAGATCGGCCATTATCAAGGGATGAAGCACTGTCCAGCGGTGTTGAAGAATCACATATTCTTGCCTCAAATAAGTTTGATAAGCTCAATGATGTGATGACGCTTATTGAGGTAGAGAAGATTGATGCTATACTAACAAAAGACAGTGGATACAATGGCTTGTTCGATCAGAAGCTTGCATTGGCTCAGCGCTATCAATTGCCTCTGCTTGTGTTGGATAAGCCCGCTTTGCCTGAGTTTGCTGCAGTGTTAAAATGCAGGGCCGATTTACGGCGTTACCTGTCAGAACACTTTGTGTTACCAGTGAAAGAATTAGTGCACGGTTATACCAGCGGTACTTGTGCAACTATCTGTGCTAAAGCCGCTGCTTCTTTGCTCATATCGGGAAAGTGTCATTCAAATGTAGCTATTCATTTGCCCGATGGTGAGTTGGTAAAAATGCCTATTCATTCAAAAGGGCGAGATAATAATTCGGCATTTGCAACAGTGATAAAAAACAGTGGCGACGATCCGGATTTAACAGATGGTCAGGTGATTGGCTGTCGCATTTATAAAAATAATACCGGCGATATATGCTTTGTCAAAGGTGAAGGCGTTGGTATCGTACAATTACCAGGCTTGGGGCTCCCCATTGGTGAACCTGCTATCAACAAAGTACCTCGTGCCATGATTGAAGGTGAATTGCAAGGCTTACTTCAAGATGAAGAAGATAGTGTTGGATTAGACGTAGAAGTATTTATACCGCAAGGGAAACGTTTAGCTCAAAAGACCTTCAATCCTCGTTTAGGTGTTGAAGGTGGACTATCTATTATTGGCAGTACAGGGAGGATCAAACCTTTTTCATCAGAAGCTTATGTTGCTACTATAAAGCGCCAGCTATGGGTTGTTGAGGAAAACGAGGCAAGGCATGTGGTGTTTAATTCAGGCGGCAGGAGTGAAGCGTACCTCAAACAATATTTTAATCATCTGCCTGGCTATTGTTTTGTACAATATGGCAATTACATCGGTGAGGCATTAAAGGCTGCCAGTAAAATAGGTATTGATAAAGTGAGCCTTGGTATTATGACAGGAAAGGCGGTTAAGCTGGCTGCCGGACATCTGGATACACATAGTCGCAAAGTGGTGATGGATAAAGATTTTATTACCGACCTTGCTCAACAAGCGAATGCTGATTTGGAGCAACTTAAGCAGATTAAAAAAATCAGTATGGCCAGAGAATTGGAAAATATATTTCCTTTTAATGCAGATGAACCATTTTTTCAGATACTAAAAAAGAAGTGTGAAGAAGTGGCTCGTTCTGTTGTCAAAGACTTTAAATTGGAAATGCTGCTAATAAACAACAAGGGAGAAATCCTGCAATAGAGAGATAAATCATGACTAAAAAAAACCTTTACCTTTTCGCACTCTTGTTTGTGCCTTTCCCGGCATTTAGCATGCACATTATGGAAGGCTATCTGCCTCTGGAGTGGTCTGTTGTGTGGTCACTCGTTTTTATTCCATTTATTATTGTTGGTACAAAAAGCATCAAGCAGTTGATTGCTCAATCGCCCGAAAAGCGCATGGTGCTGGCCATGGTCGTGGCTTTTGCATTTGTATTATCATCATTAAAAATGCCATCGGTAACGGGCAGTAGTTCTCATGCAACAGGCATGGCATTCGGAACGGCATTAGTAGGGCCATCTTCCATGGGTATTGTGGGCACAATTGTTCTCTTATTTCAGGTGTTTCTGCTGGCACACGGTGGCATCACTACACTTGGAGCGAATGCTTTTGCAATGGCTTTTATTGGACCTGTGGTAAGCTATATTGTGTTTAAGGTCCTAAAGAAATCAGGTATAAAGTTTCGTATTTCTTTGTTTAGCGCTGCTGTTATTGGCAATCTCGCTACTTATGTGTTTACATCCTTGCAACTGGCATTAGCCCACCCTGATGCGTCGAGTGGAATAGGTGGAGCCTTTATTAAGTTTATTGGCATTTTTGGACTTACACAGGTTCCTGTTGCCATTGTCGAAGGATTATTAACAGTGATGGTTGTCAATCTGTTGATCGGAAATGATTTCGTGAAGGAATCAGAGTTGTTTTCATTTAAAGCATTTAGTCAAATAAAAACAAGGGGGGTAGCACATGGCACAAAATAAACAGTTTAAACTGCAGAATTATATCTTATTGATTATATGCCTGCTTATTCCAATAATCGCTCTTTATGTAGGCGGAGACTCTGAGTTTGGAGGGGCTGATGGTATGGCAGCTGAATTGATTGATGCGGAAGGTAATGGTTATGTACCATGGATAGATAACATTTGGGCGCCACCAGGTGGTGAAACTGAAAGTTTACTTTTCTCATTGCAGTCGGCGATAGGAGCTGGTGTGTTGTTTTATTTTATTGGTTTTATAAAAGGAAAAAAAGCCGGCATCAATGCAAAATAGAGAGCTATTGTCAACGCCATTTATGTCAGGCACCAGCGAGAAACTCTTGATGTTAATGATATGGTTGTGTCTGGCTGTTGGTCCCAATCTATTAATGATGCAGTCTGTCTTACTGGTCTGTGGACTTGTTATTTTGTTTTTCAAAAAAGGAAAGCAAAGTGCCAGTTTTAAAGTGATGCTTTTAGCTTTACCATTTATAGTAATTGCAAGTGTTGGTGTGCTGTTTGAAATGGGGAGTAAATTGCCAAATGCTACCTTTCAATTCAATACTTTCGGACTGTGGTGGAACATTACGCCTGGCAGTTTGCAAAAGTCAATGTTGCTTATGCTAAAAGCGGTTAACGGGCTTTGTATTCTTCAGTTTGCCGTTCGGAATTTCTCATATCATGAATCCATAACAGTTGCTAAACGATTACACTTGCCACCTGTGTTAATTGAGATGATAGTATTGTCATATCGATATTTGCACGGGGTTCAAAAAACAGCAAGTGAAGTGATGATGGCCCAAAGGCAGCGCATGGGTTATCAAAATTTGTCAACATCGGTAAACTCATTTTCATTAATGCTATCAGCTGTCTTTGTCAGAAGCCTTCGTTTTTCAATACAAAACAACCAGGCCATGGGAGTGAGGGCCTATAATGGTACTTTATATCTGCCAGAAGAATGGCACCGTAGTTCTGTTTTAGGATTTGCATCTGTTGTGGTCTTTAGTTTGTTCTTTATTAGCTTATCATTTTTATAATATGGATCAGGTCTTACAACTTCGTCATATCAGTTATAGTTATTCATCGGGCAATAAGGCATTGCAGGATGTCTCACTTTCAGTAAATAAAGGTGAACGGATAGCTTTGATGGGAGCCAATGGTTCGGGTAAGTCCAGTTTGTTTTTGGTTTTGACAGGTATTATAATGCCAAATGAAGGCCATTACTTTCTTAAGGGGAAAAGCTTTCGTTATTGTCGAAGACTTCGCCAGGAGCTATGTAAAACCATTGGTTTTGTTTTTCAGGATCCTGAGGTGCAAGTGGTATCCAATCAGGTGTTTGAAGATGTGGCTTTCGGACTGCGCAATATGCGATTAAGTGACGAAGAAGTAGAGTATCGAACCCATCAATATCTGGAGTTGACCGGTATTTTACATTTAAAGGATAAGCTGATTCATACCTTGAGTTATGGTCAGAAAAAGCAAGTGGCACTGGCTGGAGTTTTAGCTATGGAGCCAGAAGTTATTTTGCTGGATGAGCCATTTGCCTGGTTGGATTATCGACAATCGAAGCGCTTGCTAACTTTGCTCAATCAACTGACTAAGATGGGCAAGACACTCATTGTTAGTACCCATGATTCTGAATTTGCCAATCAATGGGCGCAACGAGCATGGGTCATGAAAGATGGCGCATTAGAAGCGGATTTGCCTACAGAGAACTTGTTCAATAATGCTCAATTAGTAGATAAGTTGGATATAGCTCCTTTGGTGTCTAAAGAAACTCCAGAAGTTCTCTCAACTCATTAATTACAAAGGTGATGTCTTCATCATGAGATTGTTTTTTTGAATTGAAGAACACCTGATCGATGCCGGCCTTTTTTGCCCCTTTGATATCAGCTTCGAGGCTATCACCAATAACCAGACTTTCCTTTCTGCTGGCATGACTGCTTTTGATGGCATAATCAAAAAAGTAGGCATGAGGTTTTTGTACGCCAATTAGTTCAGATATGTAGATGTTGGTAAAAAATGGTCGTAAACCACTATTCTGTAGTTTTTGGTTTTGCACTTCTTTAAAGCCATTGGTTATGATGTGTAATTGGTAGCGCTCTTGCAACTGTCTTAATACTTCAATGGTATTTGGAAATAAAATGGTTTTAGTTCCACTAATATCGAGGTAGTCTTTTGCAAATTTTTGAGCAATGCTAAAATCATCAAAGCCAACTTCGGCAAAAGGAAGGTAAAATCGCTGTACATTTAGCACCTTTTTGGTCACTCGGTTTTTACGGTATTGCGCCCATAAATGCAGGTTATGCGGTTCGTATTTGGCATGAAAATCTTCGTAGTCAGCGAAAAAGCGTGATAGATTATAGGATTCAAACATCTCCCTTAAGGTTGCTTCTGAATTGGCCTCAAAATCCCACAAAGTATGGTCTAAATCAAAAAAGAGATGTTTGTATTTCTTCATTGTGTCTTGTTATTTCCCCACCTGGATTACCAAATGTCGGCTCATGCTCCAAAAATCCTCTTTGTTAGAAATTTTAAGAATCATGGCACCATCTGTTCCTTGTTCTAATGAATAGGTTGATTTAGGATGGTTAGAAAGTATTTTTGCTTTGGGCATATATACATATAGTGAATCCAATTCACGATAGTCGATGGTTGTAAAATAGTCTTGCGAATAGCCTTCAGACAATAGCTTCTTTTTACTTAAGAAACCCTCACTCGAAATAATACCTTCATTTTTAAGCTCCTTTTTTGTGCCAAATACGTACCAGGCACGATAAAGCTTTTCAATGGTATCATCCAATTCTTGTTGGGTGGCATGCTTTACACCTTCAAGCGAGTCAACAACCAATTGCAGCCCTTCAATGGTAAAGTTTAGGTCTGTAATTTGCAAACTCTGGCTTTCCAGTTTCTTTTGCAGCTGTATAATTTCTACTGTTTTATCTTTTAGTTGCGAATTGAGTCGTTTAACCAATTTGCTCAGGTTTGTATTATTAGAACCCGATTGCTGTAATTGCTTTTCCAGTTGCGATATTTGCTCTTTATTTTGAAGCATTAATTCATAGATAACCTGGATGTCACGATTAATGCGATCCTCAAGAGCTTCACCGCCATTTTCGTTATTCGCCACATTCAAAGTGATGAGGTGCTCCTTTTCTTTAATTTTTTGCAGATTACCGTCAATCTCTAATAAGGCAGCTACCAGGCTATTCATTTGTCGATCCTTATCCATTGAAAGCATCTTTAACGAATCAAGCTCCTGGGTATTATCCGAGCTTGTAACTTCAGTTTGTTGGGGAGTTTGCTTACAGGCAAACAGGATGGCAATTAGGGCAATGGTTAGTGCGTATCTCATGTGTTTTGTTTTTATTTTCTCTTGTATGCTTGTGTTGGGAAACTTTCTATCCTCACTCTTCTCTTTTCCTCTCTTTTTTCTTCTTCTCTTCAGCTTTCCCTTCTACAACAATAACTATCTCTCCTTTAACGGTTTTTGATGAGAAATATTGCATTAATTCATCAAGTGTTCCTTGTTTATTCTCTTCGTGTAGCTTACTGATTTCACGTGATACCGAAGCTTTTCGTTCAGCACCAAAGTGCTCAATAAACTGGCCTAGTGTTTTAACCAAACGAAAAGGTGATTCGTAAAACACCATGGTCCGGCTTTCATTGGCCAACCATTCTAAACGTGTTTTTCTACCTTTTTTTTGTGGTAAAAAGCCTTCGAAGCAAAAACGGTCATTGGGTAATCCTGAATTAACCAGAGCCGGAACAAAGGCCGTGGGGCCAGGTAAACATTCGACCTCAATACCAACTTCAATACATTTTTTGACCAATAAATAACCAGGATCAGATATGGCAGGAGTACCCGCATCAGAAACCAATGCAGCTGTTTCGCCGGCTTTCAAGCGGTTAGATACCTTATCAACCGATGAGTGCTCATTGAACTTGTGGTGAGATACCATTCGTGTACTCACTTCAAGGTGTTTTAATAAAAAGCCCGTTGTGCGAGTATCTTCAGCTAAAATAAAATCCACCTCTTTTAAAATTCGAATGGCGCGAAGTGTAATATCTTCCAGATTGCCTATGGGAGTAGGCACTACATATAATTTACTCATTGATACCTTGGTTTGTCAATTTGCAGTGATGTATAGTGTTGAATTGCCGAGCGATATGAAATTGATTTACTGAACTATCAAATCAGCAATTAATCATATCAAGCAGCTATTTAAATAAACCGTCTTTTTATACTTTTAATAAATGATTCGCTCGCTTCATTATCACTGGCCCAGTTGTAATTTGATTGCAGGAAACTAAGAGCAGAATCAAATGAATCCATGCTATTAATTTGCTCCAATGTTTGGTTAAACAAGTCGGCATTGTTATTAAATAACTCGCGCTGAAAATAAAAGCGGTCATTTAAGCCAAAAGCCTTCCTGACATCATTCACCGGTTTGCCTATCTGCTTAATATCATCCACATTTGTTTTATTATTCGACAGCTTGTCATTAACCGATGAAGCCTCCTTGTTAATCACTTCACCCAACACTGATGATTTTGTTGCAGATGGACCTGCAGGCTTGGTTGTAGTGCTATTTTCTGTAGATTCAGGTGCTTCGACCACAACTTGCTTTTCGGCTATTGATGTTAACACTTCTTCTCTGGCAGGAACTTCTTCTATAGCAGCAGGCGTATTATCTTCCTCTTTTTCTTGAACCGCAGTTTGCTCAGGAACAGGTGTTTCTTCAATAACGACCTCTTCTTTCACCGGTTTAATATCAATTGCAGCTTCAACTCTATTAGTCTCAGACGCTTGATGTGATTCAAAGTTAGATTCACCTTGTACAAAGCGCTTTGACGATTCAGCTATCACACTGTTGTCTGTCGAATTTGTATCGTCAATAGCCTGAGAAGTTAAGCTTGACTCGTTAGCCGTTGTTGGTAATTTTTCATCATTAAGTTGCTCCAACAATGTTAACTCCTCATTAATGTTTGCTATTTTAGTGCGGGTTAAGTTGATAAAAGCTGTGTTGAGCTCATCCTTTCCTTTAAAGGTGTTGACCAAGGTGTGAACTTCTTTAATATCATTAAGGATAATATCTATGAGTGCTTCTTTTTCCATAGTAATAAGGTGGCTTTTAATAGACTTTACAAATGTAACGATTGCAATTTAAAAAACTGGATACACTACATGTTTCTTGAAAATAAGGCCAATAGAGAATCACAAAAAGGATGGATTGAAGTGATTGTGGGCTCCATGTTTTCGGGTAAAACCGAGGAGCTTCTTCGACGATTAAAACGTGCGAAAATAGCACAGCAAAGAGTAGAAATATTTAAACCCATGGTAGATGTCAGGTACAGCGAAACAGAAGTGGTATCGCACGATGATAATGCCATTCGATCGACACCTGTTGAATCATCGGGTAATATTATGTTGTTGAGTGGCAATGTAAATGTGGTGGGTATCGACGAGGCACAATTCTTTGATAATGGTCTTGCCAATGTGTGTCATCAATTGGCTAATCAAGGTATACGAGTGATTGTTGCCGGACTTGATATGGATTTTAAGGGCAAGCCTTTTGGACCTATTCCGTCTTTATTGGCAACGGCCGAATATGTGACCAAGGTGCATGCCATTTGTATGCGTTGCGGCGATTTAGCTCAGTTTTCTCATCGCCTTTCTGACGAAGAAAAATTGGTGGTATTGGGCGAAAAAGGAGAATATGAACCGCTGTGTCGTTGTTGTTTTTATAAAGCTAACTCATAAGGTATGTCGTATTCATTGGGTCAAATAGCAGAATGGGGTGGTGCCAATCTAGTAGGTGAAGCCGGGATAAGTGTTGAGAAAATAATCTTTGACAGTCGAAAAACCTTTGTGGCCCAAAAGACTTTATTTATTGCTGTTAAGAGCTCAAATAATGATGGACATGCTTATATATCTGAATTATACGACAAAGGAATACGGGCGTTTATAGTAGAAGCCAGCGCGCATATTAATTACGAACAATATCCGTGTGCAGGTTTTATTGAGTGTAAGGATTCGGTAACTTGCCTTCAGCAAATAGCAACAAAGATTCGTTCAAATTTCTCGGTTCCGTTTATTGGAATTACAGGGAGTAATGGTAAAACCATTGTGAAGGAGTGGTTAGCGGGAATTCTTGAATCTAGTTATAAGTTGGGGCGTTCGCCACGTAGCTTTAATAGTCAGATTGGTGTGCCATTATCAATTTGGATGCTGTCTGAAGACATTGATTATGCACTTATTGAAGCTGGTATTTCCATGCCTTCTGAAATGGAAGCCCTTGGCAATTGTATACAAGCAGATTATGGTATTATAACCAATATAGGGCAAGCGCATCAGGAGAACTTTGATAGCATAGACGAAAAGTTACAAGAGAAACTGAAGCTGTTTAAGTCGGCACATACAATTTTTTATAATGGTGATGATGAACGTATTTCGAAAGCCGTCACTGAAAAGTTTCATACTAAGAAATGTTTGAGCTACGGAGAAGTCTCAAGTAATAACTTATGCTTGCAGAAAATCATCAATACGAAGTCATCTGCAACATTAGAGCTAATTTGGCAGTCGAAACCATTTAAGGTCAGTGTGCCATTTCAAGATGCTATCTCCATTGAAAATGCACTAATGGTAATGCTTTGTTCATTGAACTTGGGTATTAGCATTGATCAGCTTCAGATTGAAATGCCAAAGCTATCTGGTATGGCAATGCGTTTGGAGCAAAAAGAGGGTATTAATAACTGTTTATTGGTTGATGATGGTTACAATGCTGACCTGACTTCCCTGGAATTAGCCTTGGATTACCTGAATCAAATGGGTGCGAAAAACGGTTTGTCGAAGACATTGATTCTGTCCGATATTCAGCAAAGTGGTTTGAATGCTGATGGATTATACCTGCGTATTCAACAGCTTTGTCGAGATAAGGGCATCAACAAACTAATTGGTGTTGGTGCGCATTTGTATGAAGCCATGGGTGGAGCAAATGCTTTTCGAACAACGGATGACTTATTACAACAAATAGATATCAATACATTTTCTAATGAAGCCATACTTATAAAGGGGGCTCGTCAATTTGCTTTCGAACGTGTGTCTGACTTATTAGAACAGCGACGACATAAAACGGTGCTGGAAATTAACCTTAATGCTCTGGCTGAAAATGTGAAGTATTTCCGTGCTAAGCTTCAAAAAGAAACCAAATTACTAGCCATGGTCAAAGCTTTCTCGTATGGCACAGGTTCATTTGAAATCGCTAACCTCCTGGCGCACCAAAAAGTCGACTATCTGGGTGTGGCCTTTGCCGATGAAGGTATTGAATTGCGTAAAGCGGGAATTACCCTGCCTATAATTGTAATGAACCCTGAACTGAGCAGTTTTCCTATGATGCTGGAATATGAGCTGGAGCCTGAGATATACAGTTTTGAAGTATTGGAGGCTTTTTTAACGGCTGTGAAAAGACAGGGGCTTAGTAAGGTATCCGTTCATATTAAAGTAGATACAGGTATGAATCGCTTGGGCTTCTTAGTTAACGAACTGGATGAGTTAATTCAACAATTGCAATCGAATTCAGCATTAGAGCTTAATAGCGTATTTTCTCACCTTGCAGGTAGCGACGACGCCTTGCATGATGGTTTTACAGCTCAACAGATTACGAAATTTGATGAGATATGTAATAAGCTCGAAGCAGGTCTGGGGCACGGATTTATTCGTCATATACTTAACTCGGCAGGCATTGAAAGATTTCCTAATGCACAACTGGATATGGTGCGATTGGGTATTGGTATGTATGGAGTATCGGCAGTGGAAACTAATTCCTTACAACAAGTAACCACGCTTAAGTCATATGTGTCGCAACTAAAAACAGTGAAGGCTGGTGAAACAGTAGGTTATAGCCGAAATGGGAAAGCCAGAGGAGCAATGCAAATTGCCATTATTCCAATTGGTTATGCCGATGGTTTTAACCGACGCCTGAGTAATGGAGTTGGGCAGGTCATCATTAACGGACATGCGGCAACTATTGTAGGTAATGTTTGCATGGATATGTGCATGGCCGATGTAACAGGTATCGAAGTGAAAGCAGGCGATGAGGTGGAGGTCTTCGGCATACAACAGACAATTACACATATGGCAGAGCAATTGGACACTATTCCTTACGAAATTTTAACCAGCATTAGCCGTCGGGTGAAGCGTGTCTATGTTATGGAGTAGTTTTAGTGTTAATATGGGTTTTAGCAACAGTTTTTTTGAAAATGTATTGGTGTGTATGATGCTGTCTGATAGACTCTAGGCCTTTCTTTTTAATTTAATACCAATAAAGCCACGTGTTTTCTGCACGATATTTGTCTTAACAATGCAGTTAAATCTTATTTTTGCGGCATGAACAAACAAAAGGGCGACATATCTGAATTAGTGAAGGAGTATGTGCAAGGATTGGATCCTTACGCAGAGGTGGTGTTGTTATTCCCACAAGGTGTAAGTATGCATGAGGATATTCAGATTTATGTACTCACAAATGAAAAAGTCGATTTTCGTTTAGAACAACAATATCTGGATGCACGATACCAGGTGGAATTACAATCTGCTCAGTCCATCTCATTATACATCTATGCCAAAGAAGACTGGCATAAGCAGTTGAAAGATACACCTATCTACGAAAAAGTGTCAGGCGAAGGGGTTTACTTGTAGTCCTAAAGTAGGGCGATTTTACCACTTTACCACAATCGGCTCATTCACCCAGTCGTGAGTAAATACCTTTTGGCGCATGGCATTTAATTGTTCTTTGCTAAACTGGCTATAAAAGCGCACGGGGTAACCATCAGGAGTTGTAACAATGCAGGCCAAATCTATTCGATAATGTTTTAGGGTGTATTCACGTAAATACTTTAAAGGATAAGCCACTTTCTTGCCCAGGTCCAGACCACTGTCATAATCTAGTTTTTTGAAATTGATGGTTTCCTCCTTGTAGGCGCAACAGCTTAAAACCGGTACCAAACGTTGAGCCATGGTATTACACGTTTCATCGTCGTATATCTCGTTATCGTTCTTGTTTCTTTTTTTATTATCAATGGCCTTTAGGCATTCTAAAGTAGCTGCATAATTAATGTTACTGGCATCAAAGGTGTGTGTGATGCTCTCCAGCATTTTTACAGCAATATGATAAGGCCAGTTTTTATTATCGAGCACATGCACAGGCCAGTGTGCTACACGTTTAAAATGATGGTGTTTATGTCTGGTGTCTACATGGTAATCAACGGCCCAGGTAATTTCTTCCTCGGTTAAAGCGTGAATGTCACTTCTGAAATTGTATGGATTTTTAAAAGAGTAGGTGTTAAGTCCAACTCTTCTCCACTGGAGCATTGTCATTGATTATTGTTTTAAATGCAAGTTTAAATGTTTTTGATGAGATGCCCATGTCAAATAGGGCAATTATGGTGATTTCTGATCAAACTTTTTTTACTACATTCATGTGCTAATCAAATTCCAAATCACATGAAAAATGTTCCTAACAGAGACGAGGCTCTTCGCCTGTTCAAAGAATATAACAAAACAGATAGTCTTTATCGTCATGGCCTGGCGGTAGAAAGTGTAATGCGACATTTTGCTGTAAGGTTTGAAGAAGACGAAGAAAAATGGGGAATTATTGGTCTGGTTCATGACTTAGATTATGAAATGTATCCGGACGAACACTGTGATAAGACAGAAGCGATATTGAAAGAAGCGAACTGGCCGGCGGAATACATTCGAGCAGTTATGAGTCATGGTTGGGAGATATGTACCACGGTTGAGCCTGTTGAAACGATGGAAAAAGTGTTATATGCCTGCGATGAACTAACAGGCTTGGTTACAACGGCTGTTCTGGTTCGCCCCGATAAAAGTATCCATAACCTTAGTGTTAAATCGGTTAAGAAACGTTGGAAAGACAAGCGTTTTGCAGCAAAAGTGGATAGAGGTATTATAACCAAAAGCAGAAATGCTTAATATGCCCATAGAAGAGTTAATTGAAGAAACTATAAAGGGGATGCAGAATGTAGCCGTTGAATTAGGATTGGATGGGATTAAAGAATAGTTTGTTTTTCTAGATTCGATGTCAGAGAAAAAATATCGCAATAAGAATAGTTTCGTTGGTGACCGCATTGTGATCAAAATCTTAGCTATTCTTCTAAAACCAATCATAGCTATCTACAATTATTTTTATCCCGAATATGTTTTCAAATATTTTGTACTAAACAAGAAGGATAATTGTCACTGTGGAAGTTGTGAGCAGTACTATACATGCTGCTTTGATACAGACTGGCATGCTAAATTAAAATGCTACAAAGTTGTACGGACTAATAAAATGACCGGAAAAGTTAAAATACTATATGACTTTACTGAACTTAATGATGAAGTGTTGCCAACTTTTTGTAAAGGTGATATTAACCCTCTAAATAAGAGAGGTAACTATCGAGAAACAAATATTGGAGAGGGTGATCTTGCAGGGGATTAACTGCTAAGCTAATTCTTGATATTGGAATGCATCAGATATAAATCCAAATCAATTCTACCAATTGGTTCATCAATCGTTCCCCTTGTGAGGTAGTGCTTAGCTAGAATTTCATACTCTTTAATGTTGTTGATATCTATCCTAGTAGAATCGGTAAAACGGAAACCACCACCATTTTGCCATGAAACTGTGGGGTGTAAGCTTTCAATCAATTCTCCTGTCAAAATGTGAGTATTAAAGAATATAGTTGTGTCTCCAGTTGCGAGTAGTGGTTTAATTCTATAAGTGGCTTTCTTATCGAATACTTTCGGTTTGATGTAAATTGTGAAATCTAAAACCATTAAGCCATCGTTCATTTTAGGTTCAGTACATACAATTCTATAGTTATCATTTCTCTCAAGTTTGTGATATAGACATGAACAGCCACTAAAATTTGAAAACATGGTGATAATGCCCAATCCAATTATTGTTCTTGCGATAGAGTATTTCATCATGTTAGTTTTATTGGATGATCAATAAAAAACTTTTTGAAATCAGGCTAATATTCATATAACACTTTTTCATCATAGCCTTTGATGTTTAAGATAACTTTGTTGCCTCCCACTTGTAACTCGCTAATGTCGTAGGCTATTTCCTTGCTAAAATACGCATCACAAAGTTCCATGTTTTTTAATGAAAGTCTGATGTTTCGTTGTGGCGGGTAAGATTCTAAAATGACATCAGCATCAAGCAGTTTTAACTCCCAGGTACTGCCATCACAGCCGCTCGAACCAAAATCAATTATCAGACAGTTGCCCTCAATCCTAACGGCGTTAATATTTAAATGATCATCAGGTGCATTCAAATAGGTTTCGGAACTAACGATGATCTTCTCTTCACATGTTTTGTTGATTGTGTCATCGTCGCTATCGCATGATAATCCTATGCTAATAATAATTAGGACAATTATTGAGTTGAGTACTTTCATAACAACTTAGACATAGTATTGTGAAAAAGGTTGCTTTTTTTGCTAGAAAAAGCACGGGTTATTTATCCCGTGCTCGTTTATTATTTAGATTTCGTGCCTTACATTTTAAATTGTTTATCATTTAATAGGCGATCTATATTATGTGTTAATTCTTTTTTGAAATATTCCTCTTTTTTGATATTCTTCATGACAGCTTCATGCGTATCATTCTTCGCCCTATTGGCTTGTTCTGCTTTCGTTTTACTTTCTTCAGATAATGGATTTGTGTACTTGTTCATAATGATGTGGTTTAAATGGTTAATGATGATATATGTTTATTTAACTCACGCAATCCTGAGTTAACATGTTATACTTTCACTAAAAATCAAGAAACAAGGTGACCTTATTTAGCCAGAGCTAAACCAAAGATAAAAAAAATATGGTATGACCCTACAAAAGATATATATTTCTGTTATTCATGATTTTAGTTTTGTAGTGCTATGCTGGTTGGCTTTCTTACCTGGTAACTGTAATAAAAATATAGCTTAAACTGTATTCTAACTTCCTTGTGCATATATAGTGCATCATTGAGTAATTAATAAGCTTGCAGGGAGGTATCATCTATTAAAATGTATCATTATTATCAGTAAATGCTTTTTCTCAGAGTGTTATCAGTTGACGTAAGTTTTACCAACATACTATTAAGCTGGAATAATTCTATATAGAAGTGTACTAGCAGTGAAGGTGTAGTTATTTTATTTAGTTTAGTGAAAAAGGAAAAGCATTCATAATTTGTCATTGAATCTATTGTTAGACAACCAGAACATATTTGATATGAAGTATATCTTATTGATCTTAGTAGCAATCAATCTAAGCTCTTGTTCGAAGGACGATGTGACAGGAAGCCTCTTAGGTGATAGTAGTCGTTTGGTTTCAGGCATCGTTGTAACGAATGGCTATGGTCAGAACCTGTATCAGTATGGTAACCCCAATGACAAATCTTTTATTAATGAATTGGGTATGCGTGCAGTATGTTTTCCCAATCCGGCATCAGATTTTATACGTATCGAATGCCCTGAGACAATTACTGGCATGTGGATGATAGAAGGTCAGCCATCCAAAAAGTTTTCAGGATATGATTTTCACACTTTTTTTAAGGATAACTCAATTGATACTACCGGGATTAGCCGTCAAAATATATTAGATAATAAGGATATAGGAACAGCCATTGATGTATCCGGGTATAGTGGCTATTACAAAATGATTCTTGAAATAAATGATTCAGAATTAGCATGGTTCTCTCTATACATCAGTCAGGAGAATGATGCCCTGGAGAAACTGGATGCATATTGGTAATTAAGCATTGGCATGAAATACATCTTATTCATACTTTTTACATTTATTCTCAAATCCCTTATAGCGCAGCATAGCGATACACTTTATTACGACAAAAAGAACCGACTGACAGATAAAGCGCATTGCGAGTTTTACCGAAAGATTGAGCGTAATGGTGAACACGTTAGTTTGATGGAATATAGGAAAGATGGAACATTAAGTATGACTGGGAATCTTGTTGCAAGCAATAACGAGGTGTTTAATGTGCTGGATTATGCCGAAATCGAAGGAAAAGAAGTGGGCTTGTTTACCGATTGGGATAAAGATGGCAATATTATTAGTTATCGTCTTTATAATGCCTACCAATACCCGGAATTGCTAAAACAAATATGTACCGACTATCAACACTTCCCCGATTCTATTAGTCAGCAATTGACTTATCACAAGTATTATCGAAAAAACGAAACTGTACAGAGTGAAGGCTTTTTAGATGGTGCATGCAACTACTATGGATTATGGAAGTGGTATAATAGAAAAGGCAAGATATACACAGAAGCTAAATATCAATCTGGTGTGCTTCATGGAAAAGAAACTTATTATTGGAATGATGGTGATTATATTGTCTCTACAAACTATTATCAGGGGGTGAAACACGGCAAAAAAGAAGAGCTCATAGAAGGCAAGTTGCTTAAGTCGACCATGTTTAAAAATGGTAAAAAGCATGGTGATGAAATAAGCTATTATTATGAACAAGGCGATGTACGTAAGTTCACGCAATACTATGAAGGAGTAAGGCATGGCCATGAGATTTACTTCAAATACACCAACGAAGTCATTATTACCATTTACCAGCATGGTAAAATCGCTGAGGTCAAAACTTATGATGATGCTGAAATAGTGATGGCCAAATATGGTATTTATAATTCAATTTAACCGACTTTGTTTTTTATCACGTAATATAACTGATGTCATCGCTCGAAGCGATGACATCAGTAGCAGCTAGTTGGTTCGACAAAACAGCAAGCCTGCTTACCATTCCCTTTGTTCAGCTACGCCATATTATTCTTATAACAACATTCAATTGTTATAGAATTAAATCTGCTTGCCAACTAAAAACAGTATCAATCATAGTAAACCAAACCTGTCAGGTTTTTTCATAATACAAGCTTTGTTCGGTGTAGCGTCCCGCTACATCTCTTTATAATCATGATATAAATCATAATATTATATCAAATTGCCTATTGAACTTTAATAGGCACTACCGTAAATTGCGTATCGTTGTTTTGAATTTGCTGTCGGGAAACAGCGAGTCGTCAGACAACATGTGAGAAAATTAATTGGGATACAGTACAGATACAGCAAGGCTTATTAGGTGAGCCTTGTGGTATAAATGATCTTTGACATACTGCATCCCTTATTTCATGTTCCTTCGTATTGTTATTCGTTTATAAGTCAGGCTTAATACCTATTGCTATTGTAAGTCGGTGGTAGCGTCTTTTGTGCGTGGTTGTATAAAGAGCTTTATCATTGATTGTAGCTACTTCTAAAAACTTAAGAGCAGCTATGCAAGTGGTGAAATAGCTTTTCAATAACTAACAAATGCTCTCGTCATTGAACGAGGCCCGCAAACACAACCGAAAATGGCTCCTGCAAGTGGTCGAGGTCGTTTTAAGCTTCTGTGAGTCGCTCTCGCAAGTGAATGAGTACCACAAACGATTCTGTAAATCCCTCTCGCAAGTGTATGAGTCGATTGAACAGTTCTGCAAATCCTTCTCGCAAGTGTATGAGTTTGATTTATAAAAATGATCCCGTCTGGCAGTCGTCAGACCCTCTTATTATTAAATAATTCATTGTAACAATAAAAACTTAATATATGCATAAAATTGCCTATTCCTTGTTCTCACACAAGGCCCTATTTACTTTCGCTAAGGAAGTTTTAGCTATTATTGCAGCAGCTGGTATTGACCTGATCATGCTCACTAACTTTGTCGATAAATTATCCAATCGATTTAATGATTTCGATAGTGCACTCAAACGCGATTATGTTGACCCTTATACTATCAAGATAAACGATGCTGACCGGGAACGTGATTTACGTCTTATTGGTTTTAAAAACTATGTAGATGCCTGTGGCTATCGCAAAGACGAAAGCTGGCAAAAAGCCTCGGAGCAGATTCTTTCAGTAATTGAGCGATACGGGAGCGACATGTATCGCTATTCATTGCCCGAAGAGTCGGCCGCTCTTCAAAATTTGATGACTGATTTGAAGAAAGAGCCCTTACAATCGGCTTGTACAACCATTGATGCGGCACCATGGTTAGACGAGATGACTGAATCTCAAACTCATTTTGAAACCATGGTTCAGCAGCGCCACAGCCAGCCCGATGTCAATGATAAAACACTGGTTGAAACACGTAAGCCATTGATAAAAGCATTAAAGAACTTGCTTAAGATGGTGGAATTACAACAGGCGGTTGAAGCGACTGATGCGATTAATGCGTTGGTAAATCAGCTTAATAATCTGATTGATTCGAGCATGGCCAGTGCCCGCATATCTCGCTCGTTAAGCGATAAAGCCAACGCCGAAAACTAATAATTTGGGATAGGAGGGATGTAGTTGTCTTTTTAAAATGATTTGAAAATGTAATGATTCAATCAGGACTTTTGAGAACCAGAGTAGTTTTTTTTGTCTTGTGTCTTAAGTCTTGATACTTGTATCTAAAATCTTATAAAATGAACTTCTTAACTAAATTACTCGGAGGTGGCGCCTCAAACATTATTGATAGCCTTAGCAATACCGTTGATAAATTCACGTTGAGCAAACAAGAAAAGCAAGAATTTAAGCTGGAGCTACAGCAAAAGCTACTGGAAGCCGACCGCCTGGCATCAGAAAACTACCAGAAAGAGCTTGAGACACGTGCTGATATAATTAAGGCCGAAATGACACAGGGCGATTTATACACCAAACGTGCCCGTCCTACCATTGTATATGTAGGCTTGCTCTTTATTTTTATTGTGCATGTGCTGGTGCCTTCCATTTCCTATTTCTGCGATACATCTTTCGATCCTACAAAGACCGTTCAGTTGCCCGAAGCCTTTTGGTGGGCCTGGTCAAGCGTGGTTGGTATATATGGAGTTGGTCGTACGGCTGAAAAATACGGAACTGCAAATAAATTCACCCAGCTGATGACCGGTTCGGGTGCGCATAAAGCTAGTGCAAACTCAAACAACGCCGAAGGATGATTCAGATACAAGACCATAAATTGGTAACAGACGTTAATCAATTTACTTTCGACGCCACTGAAAATCATTCAGGACCGTTTAAGGATGGTTTGCCCGATACGATTGTGATTCATTATACAGCCGGTGCTTCCTATGGTTCTTCAGTCAATTGGCTGAAAGATAAGCGTGCTAAGGCTTCGGCTCACCTGGTGGTAGGACGTAAAGGCGAGGTAGTTCAATTGGTGCCATTCGATACCGTTGCCTAGCATGCAGGTCGCAGTCAGTGGAATGATCGTACAGGCCTTAATAAATACAGCATTGGCATTGAGATAGCTAACGCCGGTTTATTAGAGCGACGCGCCAATGGTTATTACACCAGTTTTGGTACCAAGGTGCCCGACGAGCATGTGGTTATTGCCCAACATAAACACGGTGATATTGAGCAAGCCTGGGAAGCTTATACAAGCGAACAGATTACTATGGTAGAAGCGTTATGTGTCGCTTTAATGGAAGCATACCCCATTAAAGAAATTGTTGGCCACGACGATATAGCACCACAACGCAAAAAAGATCCCGGACCAGCTTTCCCATTAGAAGCCATGCGAAGCAGGTTACTATTCAGTCGCAACGACGATGAAGTAGAGGGCGCAGGTGAAACTGAGGATATGGTACCAGGCATTATTACTGCCAGCCTGCTGAATATTCGCCGCGAACCCAACTTGCAGTCGCCAATAATTAGCGAACCGCTGCGACAAGGTACCCGCATAAGCCAACTGCAGCAACATGGGAATTGGATAAAAGTAAAAGTGGAGCTGGAAGGCTGGGTACGAAGAAATTTTGTGAAGTTGGTGGAGCGATGATTCTTATACGATTGATAACTAAATTTAATATGTAAACTATGTCAGAACTAAACTTAAAAGAATTGATTCACGAAGTACGTGAAGAATTAATTGCCTCGGAAAAACTAAGGGTGGCAAAAGGTCATGATACTTTATTTGAAGTTGATAAACTAAAAATTGAAGTCAACTTTGTTGTTGAAAAAAGCAGTGGTAAAAGTGGAGGTGTTAACCTAAAGGTAATTGATGGGAAGCTGAATAAGACTTATACCGAACAGCAAGTACACAAAATAACGTTGGATCTTAAAGTGCCCGATGAAGTCAAGTCCGTAAGTCCTGTAAATCCCGTAAGCATTAGTGAAAGCATTAAAATAGCAGGCAAAAGAGCTGGGCTTACGAGCTATGGGTCCAGTATGTAAATTTACTTCTACATTTGAAGCCATGGTTCAGCAACGCCTCTGTTCGGCGTAGCGTCTCGCTACGTCGTATCATTCATACCATACCGAATCCTGACAGGTTTTTCATAATACAATCCTGATTAGTAATCAGTGCTTTACTTGCCGGATTGTTAGGCCAGAGGCCTGGCTGATTTAAGCGTAGCGAGACGCTACGCTTAACGGTCTTGTGGTAATAATGATCGTTGAACTACATCCGGGTAAGGGATGCAACTATCGCTGTAAAATACAAAGAGCTGTTCAAATATGAACAGCTCTTTGTATTGTCATCATCTAATGACCTATCAATCTAATGACCTATCAATCTATCGGCCTATTAACCTAATAGACTATTAACCTTTTAAATCCACTTTACGTAACTGAAATCCTGACGGTGCGGTAATTGAGGATTACAAGCATAGGCACGTACACCAAAGTCAAATATACCTGGGTCTTGCAGTTCCAGATCCAGCTCGTAAAAAGCCAATGTATCCACCTTGCGCACCTGCTTAAACTTTTTAGTGACAATCGGCCCTATATTTTTGTCATCAGACGAATTACGTATAACCAACTCTACACAAATATTTTCCTCAATCAAATCTTTGAGGTCAAGGGCCACTTCCATATGGTAAGCTTCACCCGAGAGGTACTTGTGTTTAGGCGTACTTGGTGCATCTACCGATATTACTTCTATTTTATCCCATGAAGCTAATATCTTCTGTTTCCAGGCCGCCAGATCACGAGCCATTTCGTAATCTTTGAGGCGAACTTTTTTAACCCGTTTAAACATTGGTTCATAAAAGCGTTCTTTGTAATCGTCCATCATGCGCTTGGTGGTATAATCAGGTGCAATATCGGCAATACAATTCTTGATGTACTTCACCCAATCTACCGGAATGTTATTTTCATCGCGTTTATAGAATAGTGGGACAATCTCATTTTCAAATGTTGAATAAATGATTTGTGCATCCAGCTCATCCTGAAAGGCCTGGTTTTCGTAGGTGCGTTTTTCGGTTAATGCCCATCCGGCTCCTTTACGATAACCTTCGAGCCACCAGCCATCGAGCACACTAAAGTTCATGACGCCATTCATGACTGCTTTTTCGCCCGATGTACCCGAAGCTTCAAGCGGACGGGTAGGGGTGTTCATCCAAATATCAACACCTTTTACCAGTTTCTGTCCCAGCTCCATATCATAGTTTTCGAGGAAAAGAATTTTACCCACAAACTCAGGACGACGCGATACATCGACAATTAGTTTAATTAAATCCTGACCGGCTTTGTCTGCCGGATGGGCCTTACCGGCAAAGATAAACTGCACTGGTTTTTCGGGGTTATTCAATATTCTCGATAAACGATCGATATCACTAAATAGCAAATGGGCACGTTTGTAAGTGGCAAATCGACGTGCAAAACCGATGGTTAAGGTTTTCTCATCAATAGAATCGATAATGTCAACCAGGCTCTTGGGGTCTTCATAACGCCTAATCCAGTTGCGGTGGAAGCGATCTTTGGCATAATCAATCAATTGCTTTCGTAAGCAGTTTTTAGTGGCCCAAATCTTCTCATCGCTAATCTGGTGTATTTTTTCCCAGTAACTTTTGTTCGATTGGTCGTTGATAAAACCTTTTTTAAACTCACTTTCGTACAGTGTGCGCCATTCCTTGGCCGTCCAGGTAGGATAATGTACTCCATTGGTTACATAGCCAATGTGCAACTCCTCCGGGAAGTATCCCTCGTATAGGTTGTTAAACATCTCCTGCGATATTTTACCATGCAACCAGCTGACACCGTTCATGGCCACAGATGTATGCGCCGCCAGATTACTCATTGAGAATTTTTCATTATCATCTAATGGGTTGGCGCGTCCCAATGCCAGAAATTTATCCCAGCTAATGCCTAATTCTTCAGGGATATAATACAAATAATGGCGTATCATATCAGGTGAGAAGGTATCGTGACCGGCAGGCACAGGCGTATGCGTTGTAAACAAGGATGAGGTACGTACAATTTCCAGCGCCTCTTCGTAGGAGTAACCATCGTTGATGAGCTGTTTGAGGCGTTCAACATTAATCAAAGCTGCATGTCCTTCATTGCAATGGTACAGGTCGGCATCAATATTTAATTCATCCAAAGCACGTATACCTCCAATACCCAACAGGATTTCCTGCTTGATGCGGTTGTCCCAGTCGCCACCATAAAGCTGGTGAGTAATAACCCGATCCTGCTCTTCGTTCATTTCTGTTTCGGTGTCGAGCAAATAAAGCTTAATGCGGCCTACATTTACTTCCCAAATAAGGGCTTTAACGGTACGTCCTTCCAGATGGAAGTTGATGCTTCGTGGTACGCCGGCTTCGTCACGTAACAAGTTTATTGGTAAGAATGAGAATTTCTGTGCATTGAGTTCAACCAATTGCTCGCCATTGAGCGACAGGCGCTGGGTGAAATAGCCAAATTTATACATAAAGCCAACAGCCACCATATTAACATTGGAGTCACTGGCCTCTTTGAGGTAATCGCCTGCCAATATGCCCAAGCCACCTGAGTAAATCTTCAGATTATCGCTCAAGCCATATTCCATACTAAAATAGGCTATTTGTGGAGCGTTAGCTGCTGGTTTAACAGCCATGTAATCTTTAAAATCCTTATAAACGGATTGGTATTGCCTTAAGAATTCCTGATCTTTCTCCAACTCGTTTAAGCGTGTTGTACTAATGGATTTGAGCAATACAATCGGGTTCTTTTTAACTTTTATCCATAATTCGGGGTCGATGTATTTAAACAGGTCAATGGCCTGGTAATTCCAACACCACCAAAGGTTGCGTGAAAGCTCTTCAAGGCCAGATAAGTCAGTAGGTAAATTCGATTCAACAACTAACTTACGCCATTGTAATTCATTTGTTTTGGCAACATGAAATTGTTTGGTCTCGTGGGTATCTTTTCCTTTATTCAT
Organism: Carboxylicivirga marina; assembly: GCF_016612505.1. Classification (GTDB taxonomy): domain Bacteria; phylum Bacteroidota; class Bacteroidia; order Bacteroidales; family Marinilabiliaceae; genus Carboxylicivirga; species Carboxylicivirga marina. The sequence goes on along the minus strand of NZ_JAENRR010000026.1, from coordinate 28,709 downwards.
ATTGTTTGTAATTGCTAGTTCATAGGCTTTGTTGTAATAGCCGATAAAGTTTTTCCAGAGCGCCTTTTGGGCAATTTTGCGAGCATTATCGCGATACGACTCAATACTTGCATCGTTGAGAGCAGCAAACCGTTGAATGAAATGAGCAATGTTGTGAACGAGCTCATCAGTATTCGAGTCGCTACGCTCGATAACTTCCACGCCGCCTTTTCCTGCTTCATCAATTTGCATTACCCACTTACCAAATCCAGCCAGACTAGTAGTAATGGTAGGTACGCCAAAGGCCACACTTTCCATAGGTGTATAGCCCCATGGTTCGTAATAGGATGGAAACAGTGAAAGGTCGAGTCCCATTAGTAAATCGTAGTACGATTTATTAAATATGCCATCATGCCCTGTTAAATAAGTTGGAGCGAATATGATCTTTACTTTTTCATTATGCCCATTGGTAAACCCTATTTCCTTCACTTTGTTAAGAATAGGATCGTGATCAACATTACCCAGGTAATGCGTGATAAAAGGCGTTACGAGTGCTTCATCAGTCTTATTGGCTTCCAGTGCTTCCAGTAGGTCTTTTCTTGGACCGCGCTGGTCACCCGGTATAAAAAAGAAGGCCACAATCTCACGTTCCTGCCCCCGATCATGGTTGATTTGCCCTAGGGCATCCAACAGTATATCAATACCTTTGTTTTTGTATTCGTAACGACCGCCGGTTCCTACAAATAATGTGTTATCGGGTAAGTGGTGTCCGAGCATCGATTCGGCTACCTTTTTAAGCAGCTGGCGCGATGATTTTTTAGTTTTATTTAATGCTTCAGGTTCCGGAACAAAATCATCCTCAAAGCCATTAGGCATTACCACATCCACCGCACGTCCGTAAAATTGTTTGCACTCTCTGGCGGTTATCTCACTCACTGTACTTAGGCAGTCGGCAGCCAAGGCTGCTTTCTTTTCCAATGAGCACTTAGCCGATACGTTGTACTGATTGGTTTTTTTCTTGGTATCGAACTGATAAAGGTTATCGTATAATGGTTCGCCATTGCTGGCCAATACACGTCCCAGCATGGTGGCATGTGTGGTAAATATGGTCGCAATCTCAGGCATATAATGTTCAATATGCAGACAGCCAGCACCCGTCATCCATTCATGAAATTGGGCCACCACTTTTTCGCGTACCGAAATGTGTTCTTTTACAAAGCTTTCGATAATCAGCCCTGCCGCATATCCAAAAATAGCTGGTTCATGGTAGTCATCAGCACCATATAGCGACTCCAGTTTATACACCTCCCACATTTTTGAATAAAAGGCATCTTTGTTTTTTAATAAGGGCTTAAAATCAATGAGAATCACCTGTGGTTCGCCAGGTATTTTCCAGCGTCCAATGCGAATAGGAATGCCCATATCGATGGCCTTTTGTTGCCATTCGGGATATAATGAGGTGTCTTCTTTAAACTCTTTGTCGCGATGCTCTTTGTAATTAAAGTCGGGACCAATGTATATAATGTTATCCTTAAATGTTTGTTTTAAGGATAGTGCTTTTGTGGAAATTACCGTATGAATTCCTCCTACTTTATTACATACTTCCCAGCTAACTTCGAATATAAAATCCGGACCTGGTTTTATCTTTTTCATACGTCAATGTTTTAGTTAATTACCAATCGTTTTACTCTTAGTTGCTGATTTAGCAATCGATGACTCACTCCTGAACGATTTGCTTTTTTAACTTGTTTATTTCTTTCTTATACTGTTCTATCAGGTCATCTTTTTTTATCAATTCATCTTGAACAGACTGACTTTCTTTTGCGTCCTTTAGTTTGTCAACCCTGATTTTAAAGTCACTTAATACGTTCATAAAGTTTATAAAGGCATCATAGGGCGAATTGTATGGATTAAAATACGAGTGTACATCACCATCAGAAAAAAACTTGGTACACATATAGTAAAAATGATCGCTACTTTGCAGGTAGTTCCAGTCTTTATTGATGTGTTTGTCATTAATAGCGAGTACATCATCGCGTAATGCATTTAGCTTGGTAAATGCTTCATCTTGCAATGAATTACCTAGCCAGGCAGATAAGTCACGTTCTTCATCAGCCCACGAAATGGTATTGGGTACATGCGCTACCGCAATGGGTTGATATTCCTTAATGGCCTCTGATGGAGTAGTGAATTTATAGTTTTTGGTATTCAGTACTGCAGCAGGTAGGTTATCGAGGAAATCAAAGATGCCGGATTCCTTCTTCTGGTGTTCACCAATGGTTTCGTAATCCATAAAGATGTTGATGATCTCTTCTTTTTCATCCATCTTATTCATCCAACTTACAAACTTTTCGGTTGTAAGTGGCCACTCATTCCAACCTTGTTCGGAAAAACGGAAAGCAATATCGTCGCTTAAGGTATAGTTACGCATCAATAATTTCAGTTTAGGGTTGATGGCGTTACAGTAAAGGTAATTGGTGCTTTTCCAGCCAAGTATATGCTTGGCACCTTCGGTGAGCATACCTTTGTAACCCATGCTGGCAACATTCTTACCAATCTCATCGGAATAAATCAGTTCCGTATTGCGAAATACCTTTGGTTTTTGACCAAAGAGCTGTTTAATACGCTTGCTGTGCGCTTTTACCTGTGCTTTAAATTCATCCTGATCTTTAAGGGCGGCCAAAGAATGAGAATAGGTTTCGGCTAAAAACTCAACACAACCGGTATCGGCCAGTTGCTTAAAGCTATCGATAACTTCTGGTGCATATTGTTCAAACTGGTCTAACACCACACCTGTGATTGAGAAAGTAACTTTGAATTGGTTATGATTGGCTTTTATCTGTTTCAGTAATATTTCATTGGCAGGCAGGTAACATTCCTTCACAATCTTTTGCATGATGGATTCATTGGTGAAATCATCGTAGTAATAATGGTCGTTACCGATATCAAAAAAACGATAGCGTCTTAATCGTAAAGGTTGGTGTACCTGAAAATATAAGCAAATTGACTTCATTTTATTTAGTTTTAGAGTTTAAAGGAATGTGTTAATCGCACTGTTGTACACCTGATGTACATGAATAGCGGCATTGGTCCACTTTAGGTTATCTACTTCTTCTTTACCTTTTTCTTTGAATATACCTGATAAAGAATCGTATTTGATAATGCCATATATGGCATCTGCCAAGGCATCAATATCCCAGTAATCAACTTTTACGGCGTGGGTGAGTATCTCTGATACGCCCGATTGTTTGGAGATTATCACCGGTACATTGGATTGCATGGCTTCCAATGGGGAGATGCCGAAAGGTTCGGAAACGGATGGCATGACGTAAACATCACTCATTTCAAACATTTTAAATACATCATCGCCTTTTAAGAAACCCGTAAAATGAAAGCGATCGGCAATGCCCAGTTGAGCGGCGCGTGCTACCATTTTTTCAAGCATATCGCCACTGCCTGCCATTACAAAACGAACATTGTCGGTTCGCTTAAGTACTTCATTGGCAGCTTCAACAAAATATTCAGGACCTTTTTGCATGGTGATACGTCCTAAAAAGGTAACCACCTTTTCTGTTACACCCTTTTTGATGGCCTTCTTTTGCTCAATAGTCACCGGTTCAACAGCGTTATATACAGTTTCAACCTTATCGGGGTTCTGACCGTATTTTTCGATCACAATATTTCTGGTCAGGTTACTAACAGCAATAATTTTATCGGCAGCATCCATTCCCTTCTTTTCAATTTCAAAAACTTTGGGATTAACACTTCCACCACTACGATCAAAGTCGGTGGCATGCACATGAACGACCAGTGGCTTACCCGATACTTCTTTGGCTGCAATACCCGCCGGGTAGCATAACCAATCGTGTGCATGAATCACATCGTGTTCATTGTCCATGCTTACTGTGGAGGCCACATAGGCATATTTGTATATTTCTTCAATCAGATTAGCACCATATTTACCACTAAACTCCAGCTTTCCTTCTTTATTGACTTTAAAGAGTTTCTTGTTGTCATATAACTCCGAGTCGCGAAAGGTGTAATACTCATCCGGATCGTTATACGGTATTAATTCTGACTCGACTTCCAGGTAAGTGTGCTTTGACTTAAAGAGGCGGATGTGCTCTTGTACCTGCTTAATGTGTGTACTATTAGCGCCAACTAACTGCATCTTACTTTGGTCTTCGTCACCATATGCTTTAGGCACAACAAACACAATGTCCAAATCATCAATTTTAGATAAACCTTTGGTTAATCCGTAGCAGGCTGTTCCTAAACCGCCTGATATATGTGGTGGAAATTCCCACCCAAACATTAATACTTTCATAGATTGCTACTTAACAGATAGATTTTCAATCATTTTACCAATCCTGATGATTTCGCCAACACTCAGTGCATAAGAGGTTGCTTCATTAGGCTTATGAGGCGGATTGCCATCGTAAATTTGAGAGATTGATCCGATTCCATGTTCGGTTACACAATCTTCAAATCCTTCAAGTAGTCGTTTGATATGCGCTACACCCGATAATTTGTGCAAATCGAGGTAGGCTTCGGCATAGTGACCAAATAACCATGGGAAAACGGAACCATTATGAAAAGCGCGATTACGATCATATTCATTACCGTTTATCACACCCAGGTAGTCCTGATTATTTGGCGATAAGGTTCTAAGGCCTCTCGGTGTGAGCAGGTCTCTTTCTATTTTGTCTAATATGGCTTTCTTTTGCTCAAGATTTAGGCAGGAGTGGGGAAGAGAAGCCGCAAACAGCATGTTGGGCCGTATGCTCCAACTTGTATAATCTTCGAGTACATAATCAGCTAAATAACCCGTGTTTTCATCCCAGAATATTTGATTGAAACTGTCCTTTATTGTTGAAGGATATTTGCTCCATTCTTTTATAAATACTTTATCCTTAGATGTTTCAGCTAATTCCAGTGCGAATGAAATGGCATTGTACCATAAAGCATTTATTTCTACCACATAGCCCATGCGTTGCTGTAGGAATGTACCATTGTTTCGAACCTTCATCCAGGTGACACCCTTTTGGCTGGTCCATAGTAAGGCATTATCGTGTAATTCAATGGCCAGATGAGAACCATCTTTATATGTTCGCAGTATTTCCTTGATAGTTTTTTTGTACTTAAGCCAGATAGTTGCTTTGTCAGCTCCACTTTGGATATACTTTTGCAATGTCCAAAAGAACCATAAAGGCACATCAACCGAAGTACGGTCTTTATTTAGGGCATACTCTGGTGAAAAGCGATTTGTAATGGTTTTAACAGTTGTATTCAGAATTTCCTGAAACGTTTTTTCATCGTTGCGTGCAAGACATAAGCCCGGGATTGACAAAAAGGTGTTTCGTTCGCTGTGGCTTAAAAAGGGAAAGCCATTAATGACACTTACCGATTTACCTTTTCGTGAGATGCATTGTTCTGCTGAATTGTTAAGGCAACTATCAAAACTATCGCGATGAATACGTTTTTTTATTTCGCTATTAAACTGGCGTGCCAATGTGTTAGGAACAAGTTCTTTAGTTCCTGCTGAAAAGATGATAGGGGCTCCTTTTTTAATTTCCATTTCAAAATAGCCTGGCACAAATAAATCTTCGTGACACGCATAGCCGCGTTTCTTCTCTTCTTTGTATTCAATGTCGTAATACCAGTCGGGCGCATGCACAAACTCTGAGGTTTTCGATGTTTGCATGTACAAATGCGGGAAACCTTCATAAAGCTTTAAGCCTATTCCATTTTTTGCTTCTGTAGCGCGTGTATTAGCATCTAGATTGGCTTTGGTAAGCGCATGAATATTACGAAATGCCACAAAGGGTTGAAAACGAATGGTTGTAGGCGAATTAGCTTCCAGTAGTGTGTATTTTACTAATATGCGTTGTTCTTTTTCGACAAGTAACAGTTCCTTCTTTAGTAGTACACCTCCTATGCGATAGGTAATGGCAGGGTTGGGATCTACTTCGTATTCTCTTATATACTTATGCCCTTTGGGACTATAAGTACCCGGATATTTATGAATACCCAGATTAAATAATGCACCGCGTTGAATAACTGTTTCATTGAGCGATGAAAGAAGCACATGCATGTCGCCACCAAATTCCTCAATTGGACAAATTAGCAACCCATGATACTTGCGGGTGTTGCAGTTAATGATGGTTGAACTAGCAAATGAACCTGCTCTATTGGTACGAATAAACTCCTTGTTTAAGGAGTATTCGGTGTTTACCAATTGAGCCTTGTCGAACTTTAAGTAACTCATACGCAAAAGGTAATAGCTTGATTAAAAAATAAATATTTTGTTGTTGCGTTGTCTTACTCCCTAGGTATTCCCGTATCAAATTTAGGTAATTTTTTTTGCCAACTATCCTTTTTTGTGACAAAAATCATATTTTTAATATTTAATAACATTAACTACTATTTGTTGGTAGAATATGGTTAAAGGTGTTAAAATAACACATTATAGTTGTTTAATATTTTAATTAGAAAGTATCCTTTCGATTATTTAATAATTGTTTTATAATTATATAATGGTAAGGTTTAGTTTTATTCTTGCATTGTTTTTATTGTTTTTCGGCAATTTGTTGCAAGCTCAAAAATATGTAGCTATCACTGTTGATGACGTACCGAAGGTTGGAAAATATCAGCAGGATGGATGTTTAAAGCTATTGGATACAATTTCATCTTTAGGTGTTCCTGTCGCTGCATTTATAAATGAAGGTTTAGTTGTTAATCACCCGTCTGGCAAAATTGGGGAAAGAGTGCTGGAAAGATGGATAAGTCATGAAAAAGTAACCGTAGGTATGCACACGTTTGCCCATTCTCGATACTCAGAGATTGGTGTTGATTCATTTGCAAATGATATTATCAAGGGAATGGCTTTAAGCAAAGCGTTATGTTCTCAACATTCTAAAGCACTAAAGTATTTTCGCTTTCCATACAATAATTTAGGGAAAGATTCAGTTCAACACTTGGCAGCTCAACTTCTGTTAGATTCGCTTCAGCTAATATCCACGCCCTTTACAATCGAGAGTTCTGATTGGATGTTTAATACTATCTATGAATATTATATAGATACGGATAGCATCCACAAACCGAGCGAAATAGGAGAGGCTTATGTACAAGCAACAATGCGTAATTTTCACTGGATGGATTCGCTGATGTTTGCTCAATATGATCGTGCTATTAAGCACATTTATCTCTGCCACGATAATTCTATTAATGTGGATTATTTGCCAGTGATTATTAAAAAGTTAAGGGAGCAAGATTATAAGTTTGTGAGCCTTGATACTGCTATGCAAGATAAAGTATATACGCAAACGAGCTATTTTTATAAGAAGTGGGGTATCTCTTGGGTATACCGATGGATGGAAGATAGCAAGCAAAGAATCGCATTAATGCGTCAGGAGCCTGATGTATTGGCTTATATGAAGTTGTATGACCGTATCTCGTCACAAAAGAAATACTAGCCTTTTGAATAACTGATAAAGTATTATTTTTACAACTTATACCTAACTAAAGAGCTTATTTTATGAAAGTGACAGATAAAGAACAGTTTGCTATTGAATTTATTGAGCAATATGCTACACGAGGTTTCGGTTCTATGACCAAAAATGATTTTGAGGTATTGGTATTTAATTGTTACGTAAGTATGGTGATTTAAGTGGTAAATCCAATTTTGAAATGAGTTTGGATTTGCAAATTCCAGAAACCAAAATACGACGATTGGCATATGAAAGCGACCTTAAGTATAGTCAAATTACAGAGGCTGATATTAAGACTGCGTTTTTTAAAAAAGTTGCTAAATCAAAATTTCGGGGAGATTTAAATAAAGTCGAATTTGTTATTGAAAACAAGTTTATTAGAACGAGTATAGGTGCACAATTAAAGAAAATGGGGCATTATGCCGATAGTTCGTTCAACTCTGAAATTACCCGCATTCACATCGAATCGTTTATTGATTTGCTGGCATGTTATTATCCCGAAAAGGCTATTGAGCGTATTGTAAAAGAAGGAAAGTCTGCCATCAGCCATGAAAAAAATACACCCATTACCTTTAAGTTGATATTGCGAAAGTTTCTGGAAGGTTTAGCGGCAGAATCGGGCAAGAAAGTTGTGGATTTGGGAGCTGCCTATTTTACAGGAGGCGCCGAAAATATTACTCCACTTCTTAGCAAGTTAAAATCTTACTTATCTGTTTAAACTAGACAGCGGCGTCATTTAACTTGCAAAATTCTACTTTTAAAATTTCACTATATACTTCTTTGTCACTCCAGGCATCTTCCCATTCAGGATATAATGTTTGAGAGGCAAATATTAGCGCATCAAGCATTAATATGTCATTCTTGCTAACCAGATATTCAAAAATGGCTGTATGGAGCGTCATTAGCTCAAACGAATGAATGACTTTGTTCTTAAATATTTGCGAGGCAGTTTTGTGTTTGATAAAATCATCAGAAATCCAACCTGCTTTTTTGCTATTTCGGTTTAGAATGGATTCTTGCTCAAGTTTCAGTAATAAGTCATCAGGGTATATCGATAGTGCGTCTTCTAATTGATTGATGATTTTTTTTGTTGGAGCCTCTTCAATTTCCATCAATACAATTTTCATCAATGATAAAAAGGGGAGTTCAGGATAACGATTAGCTAGCTTCTTAAGATTTAGCTTTTTCAAATCATCAATGTCGTCCAGGGCATTAAGTATATCCTCAATCAAATCATTGTGCTCACTAATACCACTATTCATCGTTGATGAAATAACATCGTCATCTGTATCAACATCAAAGAAGTGGAGCATTGTATTGCGAGCTGCCATTATCACATCCAGGTCATAAAAATTATAAAAGAGGCGCTTACTTACGTATAATAGTTCTGTCGCAGCATCTTCATTAGAAGCATCGTTTAGGGCAATCAGTTCTTTAAAGCGCTGGGTATCTTCGTGTCGCTCTTTTAGTGCTTCATTATATATGTACTCTTCAATTGGTAATTCTTCTTCGTACATGCTGCTTTATTTTAATGAGATGTTGTAATATGATTTATACCAGTCAATAAATTTGCTTAAGCCTTCATTAATGCTCGTTGTTGGCTTAAATCCAATGCGCTCTTCTAAAGGCTTAATGTCGGCAAATGTACGATAAACATCACCTTTCTGCATGGGTAATAAGTCTATGGTCGCCTCTTTGCCAATGTATTTTTCAAGTGTGTTAATAAAGTGCATTAGTTTGACTGGCTGATTGTTCCCAATGTTAAACAAACGATAAGGTTTCTCTTTCTCTTCCCCTTTGTTAAATGGTAAGTCAATTAGTTTTTCAATGGCTTCTACAATGTCATCTACATAGGTGAAGTCCCGTTCAAGCTTTCCTTCGTTATAAACTTGAATGCTTTTGTTATTCACAATTTTATCAGTAAAGGAATAATATGCCATGTCGGGTCTGCCATAGGGGCCGTAAACAGTAAAAAAGCGTAAGCCGGTAACCGGAATTTTATATAAATGTGCATAACTATGCGCCATCATCTCATTCGATTTTTTGGTGGCAGCATAAAGTGATACAGGTTCGTTACAAGCCTCATTGGTGCAAAAAGGAATGCTGTTAGAATTGCCATAAACCGAACTCGAACTTGCGTATATGAGGTGTTTGACCGGGTAATGACGACAGGCTTCTAGTATATTTATGAAGCCAATTAAGTTGCTGTCGATGTATTTGTATGGTTGTTCAATACTGTATCGAACGCCCGCCTGAGCAGCCAAATTGATGACGATCTTAAAGCGGTGTTTTTTAAACGCTTTGTCAAGGCTTTCTTTGTCGCAGATGTCAATTTTCCGAAAATGAAAATTAGGGTATTGTTTCAGTTGTTTTAATCGGTCGTTTTTTAGTTGTGTGGAATAGTACTCATTGACAGAATCAATGCCAATGACGCTATATCCACTTTTGCACAATCTTTTAGACAGGTGAAAACCTATGAAGCCAGCAGCTCCTGTTATTAAAATGCTGTCATTTGGTAATTGTGTCATTGGCTTGTGTGAGTTAGGTGTGGTACTAATCGATTTATATTAATTAGGTGACTTAATCTTTTTTAAAGGTAGCACCATCGAGGTTAACGACTAGAGTATAGCCAATGTGATTGATTCTTAGAATGATTTTTTTAGTTCCTTGTACATCCATTACCTGGCCACAAATGCCTTCTAATGGTCCGGATGTGACTGTTATTTGTTGTCCTTTTTCAATTTGGTCACTTTCAACGCTAAATTCCATTTGATTTTCAATGGTTCGTTTCATTGCGAGAATGTCACTTTCAGGTATAACGCAAGCTTTCCCTTTATAGGATACATAAGCGACAATGCCATTAATATCAAAAACACGTTGGTAATCTGCTTGTGGTATTTTCACAAAAATATATGAACTAATGATAGGTGTTTCAACCCATTTTTTGCGATCGCTCCACTGTTTTAGCGTACGTTTTAGTGGCAAATAGGCTTCAATGCCTTTTTGAGTTAGTTGCTCCAGTACCTTCTTTTCAGCTCTGGATTTGGTATATAGTGCATACCAGGATTTTTCCTGATTCTTCTTCAAAACCTTAATTTTTACGCGAAATTAATAAAAAAAGTACTAGTAAATAATGATATTTGATGGTGATGAAGTAATTATCATTTTTAGTACTGTGATAAAAAGAGATTAACATGAACCACCTTTTAAGAATTTTTTCAACAAGAATGATATTGCCGCAATTAAGAGTAAGCAGCCTGTTACTGTGCCTGATGTTTTCGCTGGGAGCCCATGCACAATTTAATAGTGGACGTATACTTAACGATGATTTTTATGCTGAAATTCCTTTTGAGTATGAGCATGATAAAATTGTTATTAATGCCACAATGAATGGAGTAGAAGGGAGATATTTGCTCGATACCGGTGCCATGTGTATTTTATTCAAGGATAGTGTCAAACATGATTTTATTAATTTGAATGAAATGAATGTTGGCGATGCTTCTGGAAAAAAGCAACAATCACAAGTGGTTCAAATGCCTAGCATTAAGGTAGGACAGTTGCAATACGAGAATATCCCAACGCTTTATGTCGATATGTTTACCGGTCCTTTTAAGTGTTTAGGCTATAAAGGTATTATTGGGAGTAATTTGCTACGCTTTGGAGCTTTTAAAATTGATTGGGAAGCACAGAAGTTGATAATCGCAGATTCTTACAAAGCATTTGGTGCTGATAAATCCAATTCGTCAAAAATGTTTATTAATAAACAACAAAGTTCACCTTTTGTAAAGATGAAGGTGAATGGCAAAAATATAAAGTGGGTGTTGGTTGATACTGGTAGCGGAGATTCATTTGCGATGTATAATGAAACGGCGGCCTGGTTACGGCAGAAGGAAGTCATAGCATCTCCATTGTATGAATCAAGCGGAACCAATTCACACGGTGCCTGGGGAGCAGGTAGTTATCAGATGACTATTTACAATGATTTAAAACTGGAGCTTGGAAAGTCGACCATTTTTAAGCATTCAATTGTTGAAACTAGTTCGGGTAAGTCCAAAATTGGCATGAAATTATTGAATCAGAAAGACTTTGTTATAGACTATCCCAATAAACGCTTTTTCTTTGATGTTGGGGAGGTTAATGAAACCATTGAATTTAAGAGTTTTGGACTTGATATTATTATGGAGGGCGATAGTTTTGTGGTTAACGGAGTTTGGAAGGGAACTGATGCAGAATCCTTTGGGGTAGTAAAAGGTGACCTTATTGAAGATATTGAAGGTGTAGGATTTAAACAGAAATCGACATGTGAAGTTTTTCTGGGACTAAAAGAATTAACACAAAATCGTGATGAATTAACTTTTCACTTCATTAATGAGAAAACGCAATCGCGTAAAATTGTGACATTATCCCGCATTAAATTTTGATGATTTTCACAAATGATTAGCAAGCAATTATCAAATATTTAATCGTATATTTGCGCAAAATTTTTCAAGTATAACCTGTAGTTATCGTATTCGGATAACTGGAAATAAAGGCAAGATTGATGCAGGAAAAAATCATTATTCTGGATTTTGGTTCTCAATATACACAGTTGATTGCTAGACGTGTACGTGAGATTAATGTGTATTGTGAAATTCATCCTTTTAACAATTGTCCTGAAATGGACGATTCAGTAAAAGGGGTAATTTTAAGTGGTAGTCCATTTAGTGTGCGCGATGAAGAGGCGCCAAAGCCCGACTTAACTGCGATAAAAGGAAAGATGCCTTTACTAGGGGTGTGCTATGGTGCTCAGTATTTGTCACAGTTTTATGGTGGTGAAGTTCAGCCATCAAAAACGCGTGAATACGGACGAGCTAACCTTGAGTACGTTGATGAAAATAGTGAGTTGTTAACTGGTGTCAGTCATCATTCACAAGTGTGGATGTCACATGGCGATACAATTGTTAATCTTCCAGAAGGTTATAACATTGTAGCCAGTACAAAAGACGTTAAGGTCGCTGCCTATAAGATCGAAAGCGAGCAAACTTTCGGAATGCAATTTCACCCTGAAGTATATCACAGTACTGAAGGAACTCAGATATTAAAGAATTTTGTAGTAGGTGTTTGTGGATGTCAACAAAACTGGACGCCGGATTCATTTGTTGAGACAACGGTAGCTGGATTAAAAGCGAAGTTGGGCAACGATAAAGTAGTGCTTGGTTTATCAGGAGGTGTTGATAGTACTGTTGCAGGTGTATTGCTGCATAAAGCTATTGGTAAAAACCTTACTTGTATTTTTGTTGACAACGGCCTGTTACGTAAAAATGAGTTTGAAGCTGTGCTTGACTCATATAAGCATATGGGTTTAAATGTTATCGGAGTTGATGCCAAGCATGAGTTTCTTAGCGAATTAGAAGGTGTTTCAGACCCGGAAACAAAACGTAAAATTATCGGTCGTGTGTTTATTGAGGTATTTGATGCTGAATCGCACAAAATAAAAGATGTAAAGTGGTTAGCACAAGGAACGATTTATCCTGATGTAATCGAATCTATTTCGGTAAACGGACCATCAGCTACAATTAAGTCACACCACAATGTTGGTGGATTGCCTGATGAGATGGATTTAAAAATTGTAGAGCCATTAAATCTTCTGTTTAAAGATGAAGTGCGTCGAGTAGGGCGAGCAATGGGTATTGATGAGAATTTATTAGGACGTCATCCTTTCCCGGGACCAGGATTAGCGATTCGTATATTAGGCGATATCACTGCTGAAAAAGTTCAGTTACTTCAAGAAGTTGATCACATCTTCATTCAGGGACTGAAAGATAATAACCTATACGATCAAGTATGGCAGGCGGGAGTTATGTTATTGCCTGTTCAATCTGTTGGTGTGATGGGTGATGAGCGTACTTACGAAAAAGTAGTAGCGCTGCGTGCTGTTACATCAACTGATGGTATGACCGCTGATTGGGTACATTTACCATATGATTTTCTTGCGCGTGTATCGAACGATATTATTAATAAAGTAAAAGGAGTCAATCGCGTTGTTTATGACATTAGTTCAAAACCACCGGCAACTATTGAGTGGGAATAGTATTGACAATTATCTGTAAAATATATGGCCGGCAGGAACTTTTTCTTTCCGGCCTTTGTTTATATTAATAATTCAGGATTGTAAGATAGTAACATAACTAAAAACTGATAAGATGGGAGTAAGGAAGAGTTTGGTATTGGGCTTGGTGGCACTACTTTGTGTCGGTGTTGTTGAGGCGCAGGTTTACGATAAAAATATTCAGAAATTACAATTAACTTATCAGTTGGTCAATTCTTTATATGTCGACTCAGTAGATAACGAAGGACTGGTTGAGGAAGCGATTGTGGGCATGCTCAAGAGTCTGGACCCACACTCGGTTTATATCTCAGCCGATGAGGTGGCTGCAATGAACGAACCACTCGATGGAAGTTTTGAGGGTGTTGGCATTCAGTTTAATATTATGGACGATACTTTAATGGTGGTTAATCCTGTTATAGGAGGTCCGTCTGAAAAAGTAGGTATCAGAGCTGGTGACCGTATCGTTGGTATTGATGGTGAAAATGTAGCTGGAATTGGGATAAAAAATAGTGATGTTTTTAAATATCTCAGAGGGAAAAAAGGTACAAAAGTGAACCTGAATATTCTTCGTAAAAGAACAAACGGAGAATTGAAATTTGTGGTGGTTCGTGATAAAATTCCATTGCATAGTGTTGAAGCCGCCTACATGGCTACACCTAAAACGGCATATGTAAAAATATCACGTTTTGCTTTATATACGCATGATGAGTTTGTTGAAGCATTGGAAAAACTCGATGAAAATGATTACGAAAACCTCATACTTGATTTAAGGGGTAATGGCGGTGGTTACCTAAAAGCAGCAATCGATATTACAGATGAATTACTTGATAAAAATAAATTACTCGTTTATACCGAAGGATTAAATAGTGAACGTCGAAATCATCATGCCAGTAAAAAAGGGAAATTTGAGAAGGGTAACCTGGTTGTATTAATCGATGAGGGTTCTGCTTCAGCCAGTGAAATTGTATCAGGAGCGGTTCAGGATTGGGATAGAGGTCTTGTGGTTGGGCGCCGTAGTTTTGGAAAAGGATTAGTGCAGCGTCCGTTCGACTTTCCTGATGGCTCTATGATTCGCTTAACTATCGCGGAGTATTACACACCAGCTGGTCGCTGTATTCAAAAGGAATATGAAAATGGTGTAGATGCCTATCATAATGAGTTGGGTGAACGTTACCTTCATGGTGAGTTGTCAAATGCAGATAGCATCCAATTTGATGAAGCCTTAGAGTTTAAGACCAAAGTATCAGGTCGTACTGTATATGGAGGAGGTGGTATTATGCCTGATGTATTCATAGCTGTTGACACAAGTATGTATTCAGATTATTACAGAGATTTGGTTGCCACAGGTTCGGTTAGTCGAATGGTGCTAAATTACGTTGATAATAATCGTTCTGATCTGGAAATTATGTATAAAAGCTACAAGTCTTTTAATGAAGGTTTTTCAATTGATAATAAGATTGTTGACCTACTTATAAAAGAAGGTGAGGAAGAAGATGTGGAGTTGAATGAAGAGGAATTAAAGGTGTCGCGTCCGCTTGTTGAGGCACAGCTAAAAGCATTAATTGCTCGCGATTTATTTACTTCATCTGAGTATTTTCAGTCGATTAACCCTATTTCAGAGGCCTATATTAAAGCTATCGAAATTGTTGAATCGAAGCGCGATTACTCTCAGTACTTGAAATGATAACAATAAAATTTGCCCTAACTCAATAATGGATTTAATACGTAACTATGGTCTTGAAGTGGCAGGAACGCTTGCTTCATTGATATATCTGTTTTATTCTATTCGCGAAAAAGCCTGGTTGTGGCCATGGGGCATTGTGGCTTCAGTAGTGTCATTAATTGTATTTTATCAAGCTACTTTGTATGCCGATATGGGCTTGCAAATGTATTATGTGATCATAAGTATTTATGGTTGGTGGTACTGGATGAGTGGACAAAACAGTCAGTCAGACAGTGCTGTTTCTATAAAAGAACTAAATATCAGATTGCTTCTGAAATTGCTAATTGTGGGAGGACTTATTTATCTGGTTTTATTGGGCGCTTTGCTTAATATACCAGCCATGGTTGATATAGCTAGTTCGGATTTACCGTATCTGGATTCTTTTACAACAGCGGCATCAATAGTAGCAACTTGGATGTTGGCCAGAAAGTACATTCATCATTGGCTTTTTTGGGTTGTAATTAACACCATTTCAATGGGCATGTATATGTATAAAGGGCTGTATTTCTATAGTTTCTTATTTTTGATCTACACAGCTGGTGCCATTGTTGGTTATTCGGAGTGGAAACGTACAATGACTCAGAATGCACAATAAACAACCTAAAATTATTGTTTTAACAGGTCCTGAGTCGACTGGCAAATCAACTTTATCAAAAGAGTTGAGTATATTTTATAATGCTGATTTGGTAAGTGAATATGCACGCGAGTATATAGAGAGTATAGATAGACCATACCTTCTGAAGGATGTTAATGCCATTGCCAAACAGCAAGTGAATGGATATAAAAAAGCTCTGTTGTCAATAAAGCCAATGGTTGTGTTTGATACCTTCTTAATTATTACGAAAATATGGTATAGGGAAGTGTATGGTTTTGTACCTGAATGGATTGATGATGCTATAGTAAGAGCAGATGTTGATTTACATTTGTTATGTTATCCTGATACTGAATGGATAGAAGATAGTGTTCGTGAAAACAAGCATAAACGAATGTATCTTTTTGAACAGTACAAGAATGAATTAGAATATTATAACTTCGATTATGAAATTGTAAAAGGCCAGGGTGAAGAGCGCTTAAAGGCTGCAATAAATAAGATTAACCAAAAACTACAATAATTGCTATGACCACTAACCACTTTGAACGAATCAAATCAGCGATAGAAGAGCTGTCGCAAGAACAGAGTTATAAAAGTGTTTGTCACCCACACTTTAAAGATCATAAAATGCCATCTCTTCAGGCATTGGAAAAGATTGTCAGTCTGTCACGCGAAATAATTTTTCCGGGCTATTATGGCGATAGTTCAATACGTCCCGATAGCGTTCGCTATTATATTGGCGTCAATACTGAAAAGCTATACAGCTTAATGGTAGAGCAGATATTTGCTGGCTTATGCTTTATGTGTGATAAACCGGAAGGTTTTGATTTAAGTGAGCGCAAAGGTCAGGCGCATGATTATGCCAGTCAGTTTATAAGTGTGTTACCTGATGTTAGACGTGTTTTAACAACTGATGTTGAGGCTGCTTTTCTTGGAGATCCGGCAGCAAAGAGCAAAGGTGAAGTGATTTTTTGTTATCCAGCTATAAGGGCCATAACCAATTACCGCGTGGCTCATGCTTTATTAAAAATAGGTGTTCCATTAATTCCTCGTATGATAAGTGAAATGGCGCATTCAGAAACAGGTATTGATATTCATCCACGTGCAACCATTGGTGAGTATTTTAGTATCGACCATGGAACGGGTGTAGTAATTGGTGCTACCTCAATTTTAGGAAATAATGTTAAGTTATTTCAGGGAGTAACACTAGGAGCCAAAAGTTTTCCATTGGATGAAAAAGGTAATCCCATAAAAGGTATTCCGCGACATCCGATTATTGAAGATAATGTGGTTATCTATGCTCAGGCAACCATATTGGGACGAATTACGGTTGGAGCAAATTCGATTATTGGTGGTAATGTTTGGGTGACGAATTCGGTTGCTTCGGGTTCGAAAATTGTACAGTTTAAGCCGCGCGA
Organism: Carboxylicivirga marina; assembly: GCF_016612505.1. GTDB lineage: Bacteria > Bacteroidota > Bacteroidia > Bacteroidales > Marinilabiliaceae > Carboxylicivirga > Carboxylicivirga marina. The sequence continues at coordinate 11,419 of NZ_JAENRR010000026.1, read as the reverse complement.
TGTTTTATATGCCGAAGGAGGTGGGATATAGATTATCAGTGAAAAATCGGCTTTTATCAGTAAATACAGGGTTTTTACCAAATATATGTATCGATTAGGGGATAATTGCCGTAATTAATGTAAACTTGTGCTTGCACAGACGGTAACATAATTTTTCTATATTTGTAGGCAATTAGACCATTGGAAATGGCATTTGAATTAAAAAACTGGTATTTAGAAAAGAAACAAGGAGAGGTTATTCTGGAGTATAACGGAAGTATTACACCAGAGTTAATTTCAGAAGCACTGCATTCCATTGAAAACAGTTTGAACATGAAAAATGAAAAAAATCGTGTTCGAAAGAAAGTTTATAATGTGTTTGTAGAAAGTTTGCAAAACCTCTATCATCATGTGGATTTACCACCAGTTACCGCTCCTGTTGAGCAAAGCAGTAACTTCGGTATCATTATTTTAAGTAAGGATGGTACCTTTTATCGCATCTCTACAGGCAATTTTGTGAAAAAGGAAAAATTAAATTATATTAAAGACCGAATTGACCAGGTAAATTCCCTTTCAGACGAAGAAGTTCGGATGTTATACAGGGATATACTTAATAACGATGAGTTTTCGGATAAAGGAGGGGGAGGCCTTGGAATGCTCGATATCGTTAGGAAAACAGGCAATAAATTAGAATATTATTTTTATCAATTTGATGATGAATACATCTTTTTCTCGCTAGATGTATACATTAGTTAACCGTATAGCTACCAGTATGGAAACAATTATTCGTGAAGGAAGTCCAAAAACACCATTTGTAAGACTAGATGGGGAAAAAGGAATGGTTGAGATTAAAGGACGCTCTATTCCAGAAAATTCTGTTGAGTTTTACAAGCCGATTATTGATTGGCTTGAAAAGTTTGGAGATACACCTTCTGAAGAAACCAACGTAAACATCCAGTTAGAGTATTTCAATACAAGTTCCTCAAAGTGTATCTTGGACATATTTAAGCGCCTTGAGTTGATTCATAAAAAGGGTCATCCGGTTGAAATAAACTGGTACTATGAGGAGGATGATGAAGATATGTTTGAGGCAGGAGAAGATTATCAATCGATAATTAATATTCCTTTTAAAATGATAGAAATGGAAGAGTAGTAATACTCAAGAATATTATATAAAGGCTGATTGGAATTTTTCAATCGGCCTTTTTTGTATCCTTAATATACCACCTAACGAGTGTTTTTAGTTTGGCTAACTTTGGCAGAGTTCTGAAATAAAGCATGACAAACAAAATGATGTTAATTAGCCAGATAACGATGGTGTTGGCACAGAACGTATTCATATTTAGCTCGCCAATATTTTTAGTGGGAGCCAAAAAATGAGCTTTTAAAAATTTATTTTCAGGATCTTGATAGATGGGATCAATCTTTTGCCATAATTCGCCATTGAACTCTATTATTTTGTTTGAGAAGAAATTATTAGAGTTGGTTACAAAGCGTTCTAAATCTTCGTTAAAATACTGTTTTTTGCCTTCTATGTAGTTGTGTCGACCTTCATCGGTTTTCGTTATTGCCTTTATTTTGTTATCAAGCTTCGCATCTGCCTGATTGTATAAGTTTTTGTAGTATTCCTTTAAAAATGTAATGTAATCTCTAACGCCTGCAATATCTGTTATTTCATTTGTCGAAGAAAGTAGTTTCAGTTCTGCACTTCTTTCTGGGTATAACTCGTAATGCTTCGTTAATTCTTGATTGATTAGGTCAATTGAATAATTCAATTGTTCAAAGGAGTCCGTTTGGGTATTTTTGTTAATAATGGCTTCAAGCTTACTAAGATGACTGTTTAGTGCCGGAATCCAGAACTCTTTTCGGTATTTAGCTTGGCTTTTAAGTTTATCGTAACTGAAGTAATCACTATAAAATGCATTGTCTTTATATTGTGCAACTGCCAATGCTTCAAATGCCCAACGTGCAGTTATTATCTCACCATAAAATGGTATTTTGTCAGGCGTTGAAATGGATGGGTTGAGGCGATCGAAGCTAATGAATACGCCACTTAAAATCAGCTGTGGAATAATTAGAAAAGGAACGATGATATAAATATTGACAGTTTTTTTAAAAGTGTCAGAGATGTTTAATCCAAGGATGTTAGCAAAAACGGAGCTGCTAAATAAGATGACCCAATAATGCCAAAACATACCGCTTAGTTCAATTATAAAGTTGCCAATTAATACAAATAAAGCTGATTGAATGGCGGAGATAGCCGATAATATGGCGATCTTTGAAAATAAATAACTTAAGCGGCTTAGGTTGAGAAATGATTCTCTTCGTTGAATCTTTCTATCATTAATTATCTCTTCAGCACTTACAGTTAAACCAACAAAAAGAGCGATAATTACTGACATGATGATGTAGACAGTAATATTCGGGTTTTTAACAAAGCTATAGGCCGAATCTGTGGCGTTGTCAACATCATAATACCTAATGATGGATGCTAATAACAGTGCCAGAACAGGTGTTTCAAATAGGTTGATGAGTAAATATTGACGGTTAGCCAACTTTGATGCAATGTCTCTTTTAATAAAAATGAATAATTGCTTCAGTCTGTTCGGAATCTGAAAACTTATCCTTGGTAGTGAGTTTTTTTCAGGAGCTGGCGGCTCGTTCGACTCCCAACCCTCATGGAAAAGATCATACCATTCTTTGGGGTCAACGCGACGCGTTTGTGTGAAATTGCCATATTCATCAAGAATCTGTGAATTCACAATGTTCAAAATCTGCTCAACGTTAACATTACCGCAGGTTGGGCATTCACTTTCATCGCGATTGGCATGGTTTATACAGGCCTTAAAATAGTTAACGCTTTCAACCGGGTCGCCATTGTAAATCAGATATCCTCCGGTGTCAAGCACCAGCAGTTGGTTAAACATCTTAAATATGTCAGATGATGGCTGGTGAATAACCACAAAGACCAGTTTACCTCTAATCGACAACTCTTTAAGTAAATCAATAATATTGTCCGAATCACGCGATGATAATCCAGAAGTTGGCTCGTCTAAAAATAGTATAGATGGTTCGCGAATAAGTTCAAGAGCTATATTAAGTCTTTTTCTTTGACCTCCGCTAATTTTCTTATTTAACGGACTGCCTACTTTCATAAAACGAATTTCGTATAAGCCTAGCGAACTCAGTAGGCGAAGAACTTTACGTTTTATCTGATATTCCGGAAGGTTGTCAAAGCAAAGCTTGGCATTGTAATACAAGTTTTGGTAGACGGTCAAATCTTCCATCAGAAGATCGTCCTGAGCTACATAACCGATCAGTCCTTTGGCTTGGTCGAGGTTGTTATGAACATCAATGTCATTTAAAAATACCTGTCCTTTAGTTGGTGTGTTAATGCCACTTAAAACATTAACCAAGGTGCTTTTACCGGCACCACTTGAGCCCATGATACCCACCAATTTGCCAGATTTTGAAGCAAACGATGTTTTATGCAGTCCTATGGCTTTTTTACTAAAATGATATTCTACATTGACACATCTGAAATCTATTGCATTATCAATATTGTCGCTGGTAAATTGACCAAAGATATCGCTATAGAAAATTGTATTGATAAGTTTGTTACGAAGCGAACTTCCTGGGTTTAAAATCTGAACGCGACCTTCGTTAATCAACTGGCCATTCATGCTTATATCCATATGACCTCTGAATCGAAAAGCAAAGAGATTGACCGATTTTAAGTGAACAACTCTCAATTCACCTTTCAGGTTTTCCCAATATAAATGTCTGAAATTGGCCTGCTCATGGTAAGGATTGTTGTCAACTATTAATACGCTATTTGATTCCGGAATATCAGAAAAAGAGCTTGTAATAAAGTTGATAATGAGTTGATACTCTTGTTCAGGAAGATTAAATGTTTGAGCGACGGTTTCAATAAATTCACGCTCATAATCGCTCATGCCAATGTCGATGTTCAAGAACTCTATAAGCTGGATTAAAACAATGAGCTTTTGGTAATATGTTAGCGCTTCATTTATTTCAGTCGCAATTTTCAGAACCTTAACCGAGCTGGCAGAATGACGTTTACGGAATTTATCCTTGTCAGATAGACGTTGTTCGTGTTGCTCGTGAAGTCGATCGAAAAGCTGCAAATACTCTTCGACTAATCGGTTGTTTAATTGTTGATTGAGAAAGGATTTTACGATGAATCGTCGAGATTTAATCTCGGTGCGAGGAAATGCGATGAGCGCAAACAACTGTATAAGTGCCTTTAATATTTCCTCGCTCATATGCTGTTATAAAATAACCTCAGAGAGGTTAGTATTTATACTTGATTGTTTTACACGGAGCTCTTAGTTCATTTCCTCAAGGCTTTTAAAGCCTATCATTAGCATCGCGATGCCCGATGTAGATTTATCCGGATTCAATCTGGCTTCAACGATGCACTCAACCGAACCTTCAATTTTAAAATCCCATGTTCCTGCAGCTTCATGGTGTTCGTTTGAAAAAAGCAAGTTGCGCTCTTTGTCATAAATCGAGAATAAAATATTGTTTTCCTGATGACTACATGCGACAACACGATACATGCTTCCAGAGAAAAAAGTAGTGTGAAACTCAGCTACCTCAGTGCCGGTTAAAAATGCACGGAATGGCTGTCCGCTGGCAATATAGGGCGACTTAAGCTGATTAATACAGTTACTGAATAAAACGTCTTCTTGTGAATTTAATTTTAATGGAGATAATAGGGCAACAATAGATAAAACAAATAAAATTAACGAACGCTTCATTTTTAATGTGCTTTTATTGAGATTTAACAGGTTCAAAATTTTCTGAAAGATATCTAAAAGTTGTCAATTATAGCTGTCAATGAACCAAAAAAATGAAAATAATATTCTCGACATAGCTTGTTGATACGAATGAAGGTCATAGCTGTGTGCTGTAATCATTGCATAAATTACAAATCTCATTGTTTTGTTTATTTATATTTGCCAACTATGTACTTTCAATGCGATTTTGAATCGTTAAGTTGAAATGGTTGATTACTAGTGTGTATTGTAAATTTTATATAATGAAGAAGAATTTATTCATGTTGTTGCTTATTGTGCTGGGCATCAATTGTGCAAACGGACAACTTGCTTTAGATGATGTCATTAGCGGTGGGAAGAGTTTTTACAATTATTACCCGCGTGCCATTAATGTAAATTTTAAAGGCGATGCCAATCAGTTGGTATTGCAGCGTCAGGATTCTGTTTTTGTACAAGAACTAAAAAGCACAAATGCGGTTTTTGCCTTTGATTTGAACTGGTTAAACACCATTCTGGAAAAAGATGGCTACAGCGCGCTAAAGCGCCTGCCTCAACTCAGCTGGGACACAAAAATGCAATTCTCATTTACAACTAAAGAAGCTTATTATTCAGTTGATCAGGCGTCTGAAAAAGTAATGATGTGCGTGGGGCGTGAAGCAGGTGCTTCTAATTTTGATTTAAATAAAAATGCAGGCACCGTGGCCTATACCCTTGGCAATGATTTGTATCTAAAAGAAGGAAAAAGCAAACCTGTGATGGTTGCAGGTAATGAGGGTGATGATGTTGTATTTGGTCATACCGTTCATCGTAATGAATTTGGAATAAACAAAGGTACATTCTGGTCACCCAATGGTGAGCAGCTCGCTTTTTATAGGGAAGATAACTCGATGGTAAGCGATTATCCTTTAGTTAATGTGGATGAACGTGTTGCCAAATTAGAGAATATTAAATACCCAATGGCAGGAATGGGTAGTCATCAGGTAACCGTTGGCGTATACAATTTGAATACGAAGGAAACGATCTTCCTGAAAACAGGAGAGCCATACGATCGCTTTTTTACGAATGTATGTTGGACGGCCGATAACAAATATTTATTAGTTGCTGAGCTTAATCGTGAGCAAAACCACATGCATCTCAATAAATACGATGCTTCCAATGGTCAACTCGTATCAACTTTGTTTGAAGAAAAAGATGAACGCTGGACTGAGCCACAGCATCCGGCCTTATTTGTTCCGGGAAAGAAAGGTGATTTCATCTGGCAAAGTATAAAGGATGGAAATAATCATCTGTATGTATATGGTTTAGATGGGCAGTTAAAAAAGCAGTTGACGCAAGGTGACTGGGAAGTGACGAATGTACTGGGTTTTGACAAAGCAGCTAAATACGTGTTTATCGAATCAACGAAAGAAGAAGCCTTAGAGCGTCATGTTTACAAAGTTAGCCTGACATCCGGAAAGATGAATCGTGTTACCACCGATGAAGGTGTTCACAAGGTGAAGATTAGTAAAGATGGACGTTATGCTTTAACGACTTTCTCCTCGTTGAATGTTCCATCAATCACCAAGTTGGTAGACACGCGAGGCAGAAGCATACGAACGCTACAGGAGGTGGAGAACCCATACAAAGGGATGGAAACCGGGAAAGTCGAATTGCTTAAACTAAAAACAAAAGATGGGCAATTTGATTTAAATGCACGTATGGTTTTACCAGTTGATTTTGATGCTGCCAGGAAATACCCGGTGATTGTATATGTCTATGGTGGTCCGCATTCGCAGATGATACAGAATCGATGGATGGGAGGTGCTCGTGGTTGGCAGCTATACATGGCCCAAAAAGGCTACATTGCTTTTACGCTTGATAACAGGGGTACAGCCAATCGCGGAAAAGAATTTGCACAGGCTATTCACCGTCAATTAGGTCAATTGGAAGTGGAAGATCAAATGCAGGGTATCGAATACCTGCAATCACTTCCTTATGTTGATGCAGATAAGATTGGTGTGCATGGCTGGAGTTATGGTGGTTTTATGACCATTTCAATGATGACACAGCACCCGGATGTGTTTAAAGTAGGGGTTGCCGGCGGACCGGTGATCGACTGGAAATACTATGAAATCATGTATGGCGAACGCTATATGGATATGCCACAGGAAAATCCAGAAGGTTATAAGAATGCGAACCTAAACCTACGAGTTAATGATTTGGAAGGTCGATTAATGGTTATTCATGGAGCCATTGATCCGGTTGTTGTTTGGCAGCACAGTCTTTCGTTTATTCACGAGTGTGTTAAAAATGGCGTTCAAATAGATTATTTTCCTTATCCACGGCATGAACACAATGTACGAGGAAAAGATCGCATACATCTAATGGAAAAAGTGACCCGCTATTTTGATGACTTCTTGTAGCGACAAGTATAGAATGAATTCGAAAAGCCTGGTGAGTGGATGCTTACCAGGTTTTTTTATGTCTTATTGAATGAGTCTTCTGATACTAGCGTTCGCTTTTGCTAAATCTTAAATGATATATAAGGATTTAAAGGTGAAAAAAACGACTAATTCGAATTAGAAATAAAGATATGATAAATAGAATATTTTATTTAATGGAAGAAAATCAGACGTTTATCGTTAGTAGTGGTCTGTTTATCAACGAAAATTAAATTTGTACGAAAAAAGGTGTTACGTTTTGCCCTCTCTGCTATTAACTATTGTACACCAGGCGTGTATCAGAAAGAAAGCCCGGTACTATAGCCAAATCTAACTTAAAATAGTTAACGATGAGTTATTCAAGTAATCAAATTTCAGTAACCATGCCCCAGGAGGATGTGGTGGAAGTGATTGATTTGTTAAGGCAAATCAAGGAAAAGATGCCCTTTTTAACAGGGGTAACACCCGAGCAGCGAAAGCGTCTGCCCAAGATGGATAAGCGAAATTATTCCTTTGTGCAGGATGTGGAGACTGCCATTAAGAACGATGCCAGTATACTGCCATCCTATGTAAGTCCAGAAGAAATGAGTAAGGACCTGAAGTTATACGAGCAGCTGGAAGAATTATTAGCACCACTGGCATATTTGTATGATCATGTGCGCGACACCCAAATGCTGGCCGGATCAGAGGCCTATTCCAATGCCCTGATGGTGTATAATATGATTAAGGCGGCAAACAAAGCCGGATTACCGGGTGCCAACAGCCTTTATAATCAATTAAAAGGTCGGTTCGACAGAAGCAATACAACTGCCACTGACGAAGTAAGTAATAATTAATATTTTTTGGTCATAGCACGGGCATTCTTATGTCAGAGGGGTACTTCGGAAGTACCCCTTTTTTATTTTAATAAATGAATGGAGGCCATGTAAATAGCATTGGCTTACTTGCTACATCCATAGATGCGGCGAAAGGTATCATTAGCCAGCTGTTTTTAATGAATAATGCGTCATTTACATGGATTCACGAACCATTTTATATGATGTGGGTACTTATGTGGCGAAAACCTAGATCGCCAGATATAATAAACGACCAGAATTATCGGATGTTTCGAATAAAGAAGCGCATACCTGAGCCAAACTTGCACATGAATGAACCGAAACGATTCATCGTTGATGGAAAACGGCGCAGTTGTCAATCAGATTGGTTCATTGATGTTGTTTGCATGCTCAGCGATCAATTAAAACATCGCTGATATTCGTCGTCATTCTCAATGATTGCATCACATTGTTTGATACTTGCATCTTTTGAGTGCATGCTTGCATGGATTATCCGCTTTCTTCAATCAAATATGGCGAATGAATGGATGTTTCAATCTCATTTGAGCATACGCCATGCACTCGGATTATTTAAAAGAGAGAGTATAAAAGAACAGGAGAGAAGCGTTATTTTCGAAGGGCACAACTTTACTCACGCCAAGATGATGGTATTTTAATTAGTTTTATAAAAGTGCTGATTGAATAGCTAGAATATCTAAAAACAGCATATGGAAAATGTGGTGACTATTAGACATATATAAAACATCGTGCTGTATGTATTTAAGTTGTACCCAATTAAATGAGAATGGCAGAGAATAACACTTTATATCACTATTGCTCAATGCAAACCGCAATTGAGTACATTTTGCCAGAATTAAGACTTTTATTAAATCCAATGGGTAATACAAATGACCCTAGAGAAAATAAAAGTTTTTCATTTGCCATAAGTGGATTAGGTAGTGAGGAGAATATTTGGAAAGTAAATCGTGAAATTAGCGATGAAATAAGAAGAGGATGTAAAATTCTATGTTTTGCCCAGGATTATAATGGATTAAAAGGGTATGAATATTCAAGACTTTGGGCTCTTTATGGTCAAAATCATAAAGGAGTCTGCCTAGAAATAAATGGTGACGACTTTCTTCTAGAGAATCAGGATAAAATTGATGAGAATAAATTTAAGGCTATTGAATATGAGAATGCCTCTAAGACTAATCGTCTCCCAAATGTTGATTATAATCTAATTAAAACACTGGGAATTGGTAGGTATGTTCGTGAACATTTGAGGGAAGAATATATGGACTATTTTTATTTCAGAAAGAACGATGAGTGGCATTCAGAAAATGAAAAACGGCTATTACATTACTGCTATACAACTGACAATGTTTACTGTTCAATTAGAAAAAGTTTAAGAAGAGTAATTCTTGGAGTTGACTTTAATGAGTTATATAATCCATCAATTAGAAGCTTAATACCTAATATTGAAATAAAAAAAGCATCTTATTGGTCAAGAAGAATATCACTTGGAGACATAAAATAACTGGGTACAACACGCTGCTATAGCGCATTTCGGGATTCGTAGTGTTTTGGAAAGTCCGTAGCTCCAGCTACCAGCGCCAAATCGCTGATTTGGCTTATAAAAGAAAAGTTAAAACAAATACAACGCTTTGGCTCAGCTCAATTTGGAAAGATTGTAAGGATAAAAACCCTCACGACGCCATGCAGCCACCGTTAAGACTAATACAAATTGCAGAACAAAATTTGTTTAAACATACATCAATCTTGGGCTCAATATTACTTAGGAAGAATTTGCTTAAAATCCTTAGCCAAATTGCGCAACAGCGCGGTAATTATAGTGGTTTTGAAAGCTGCAAGTCACTTAAAATGATTAAAAATCTATGGTAAAATTAAGATGTTTCATTTTCATAATAGGTTTATTTATTCTTTCTCCTCTCATAAGCCAAGAATATTTTGATATTAAAACCCCTGGTTCAAAATACAATACTAAATGTAAGGACTGCATTGAGATTTTTAGAAATATGCCAGATGAGATTCAGTTTGGTATTCGACGTGATTATGAAAGTAATGAATTATACTTTTTTGTAACGAATCGCGAGTGGTTTGAGCAGATGTTTAAGAAAGCTACTGATGGAATTGCAATTGATATTGTAAATAAGAATAGGTATGACTGTAGCGTCGAAATTCTTGAGGAAAGGACGATAATCAGGGGGGATTTACAAAGGCCTATATATTTAAAAGAACTCACATCAAATATGATTCCAACACAAGATAATCGTGTTATTATCAAGGTTGGTAAAGTGCCAGACAAATTTCTTTCAGAAGACATTGAATTTAACCTGCTTATTCTAAAAAAGAAATATTTATGTTATTATAACAGTTTTGTCGATTTGCAGACATACAGGTGGGACTTGTTGGAAATGGGAATGTTCCTTGATACCTTAACATATAAGAGTCGATTTAATCAAACTATTTCAAAACAAGAACAGTATATTTTAAGTCACAAAAGCCTTCGCTTTGAAATTCCGTTTGCAAAAAATAAATCAAGCTATTCACAAGAGGATATAAAGCCTCTTTATGACTCCCTAAGTTTGACAAACTATAATGTGAAAAAAATAACGATTAGAGCCTATTCTTCCATTGAAGGGAAAACAGATAGAAACAATGAGCTTCAAAAACAAAGGGCTGAAAGTATCGTCACTGCGCTTCAGAAATTTCAAGAACCAGAAATAATTAATGAGGTTAATGTATCAGAAAATTGGGTCGAGTTCTTGAATGACATTACATACTCTAGCTATTCATATTTATCAGAGCTCTCAAAAAAAGAAATCAAAGAGAAGTTAAATGATAAAAGTATCTTAAATGCTTTGGAGCCATACCTTGCGAGTCATCGTAAAGCTGTTGTCGTATTGGAGCTTCAAAAAAAGAATAAATACAATGATATCTCGGCGGAAGGCTTAGTAGGAATATTTCAGAAATCGTTATCGGAACAAAACTTAGAACAAGCCATCGAGATTCAAAACTCATTGTTTGACCGTGTTATAAATCAACAATTACCAGCAACTTATATCGATAAGCTTGAAATTCCTAGAAAATCTGAATATGGTTCTTTATTGAATAAAAACACGGTATTCAAGTACATGATAAACAATGTAGGCGTGTATGATGCATTATTGGAATTAAATAAACTTGCCGATTTATTACCAAAAGATGGTCATATAAAATACAATATTGCTGCTTTAAAATTTAAGATTTGGGTTCTGGGTGAACAAGCTATTGAACCGGCCGAATTTAAAAAAGAGATAAACTCTCTTAAGGTGGGTTCTAAAAATTAGTTTTTTCAATTTTTGACTTGATAAAATCGCAGAACCCTTTAACGAAATTTTCA
>NZ_JAENRR010000025.1 GCF_016612505.1 Carboxylicivirga marina | reverse complement strand
GTTTTACTGGACTTGATGCTGGTTTTAGGGGTGTTGGTGAAATTGTGAAATTGCCCAGGTGTTACCTCGCCTCTCGGCACCCCTACTATAATTCAGGAGGGGACGGGATTGCGCACTAATATTGCCAGAACTCGTTAACGTCAAATATAAATAACATATCTTTTTTACTATATTCGCAACACAGATATATAACGATTACAGACATTGAAAAACCTGATCATTTTAATCCTGTTTGTATGTGGTTGTTCGAGCTTTGTTAATGCACAATCCGCTATTAACTCAGACAATGTAAACCCCAAACACACTTATCTCACTACTCGATTACATGGCGGTATCGTGGTGCCACACCATGTTAATATGATGTATTTTATTGAGAATTTCTCAGGAGGAGTCGAATTAACATATGGTCGCTCATTATTTTCAAAAGACAGCTGGGAGAGTTACTTTAACTATCCCGAAATTGGCCTGGGCTTTTACTATGGTACTTTCGGCAATCGCGACATCTATGGCGCTGGTCTGGCACTTTTTCCTTACATCAACTACAACATCTATCGAAATGCCAGATTATCTGTTCAAAATAAAGTGTCTATGGGATTAGGCTATGCCACCAAACCCTTTAACATTGAAACTAACACATATAACACTGTCTTTAGTTCACATCTTAATGCCTATATCGGTTTAGCGTTATTGATGGATTATCGTTTAAACAAACAATTTTCATTGGCACTAAGTGCCTCTTTAACGCACTTGTCCAACGGCGCAGCCCGTAAACCCAACCATGGCGTTAACACTTTTACAGGAAGCATTGGAGCCAAATATCATTTTAATGAAGCTGCCACCCCTATTCTGAACAAAGTGGAAGCCCCCAAAAGCAGGCATCGGGAAATAATTGTTGCTGGTAGTATCGGGCGAAGCCAAAGCACAGCATATAACGAATCGCTATATTGGAACGGAAGTTTAAGTATTAACCACTTATGGCACCTGAACGAAAAGCGAGCCATCGGCTTAGGTTACGATCAGTTCTACTCAGAAACAGCACCTCATAGCTGGGAAGCCTATGAAAACAGCGATGAAGAGATCAGTTTTTCTTCGCGTCATTATTTATTTAATGGATTATTCGCCTCCTACAATGTATTCCTGGGCAAAACCACATTATTCCTTAATCTGGGAGCTTATCTTCACACCAATATCAAACCACCACAACCACTTTATCCGAGAATGGGCATCAGACATTATGTAACAAAAAACTTAATTGCTAATTTTAGTGTCAAAGCCAGCTTCTTCCGTTCTGAGTTTTTAGAATTTGGTCTTGGCTATCGCATTAACTACAAAAGGGAGGATAAGTCATGAGTGTAGTAAAATACAAACAAAGCACATCAATACTCTGCCTCATTGTGTTATTCACATCCTGTGAATACATCAACAACCTCATGGGCAATGATGAAATCATTCACGAAACACAAACAGTAGGCCAGATAACAAGTATTGTTGTAGATGCTCCTGTTAGGCTTGTCTTACATAACCGCGAAACAAATGAAGCAATGATTAAAGGCGGTAATCGTCTGGTTGAGAACTTGCTTCTAAGCGTTGATGACGGAATTCTTTACATTGAACACGAAAAAAAGAATTACCTGCAAAAAAGTAAACTGATTGAGTTGGGCTTATCAGCCAATTATATAAGTAGAATAACCGCCAACATGGCTTTTGAGTTGATAGCTCCGGAAAGAATTGTGAGCGAAAACTTTGCGATGGTCATTAATGGAGGTGCCAAATTTGCAGAAATTGAGCTGAATTTGGAATGCTACAATATAAGCCTATACGTGTATGGCAATAATAATATTGGTAATTTCCACCTTGGAGGAACCGCCAATAAAGGCTCGTTCACTTTAGAAGGTAGCGTTAACATCAACGCACTTGACTTAGATTGTCAGGATGTGAATGTTAAGCACAAATCAATTGGCAGTTGCAAAGTACATGCTCAATCGAAGCTTAATGTTACGACTTATTCATCGGGAGATACCTATTACAAAGGCAGCCCCATCATACATCATCAAAAAGTTCAGGTACCTTATTTGAACTGCAGTGGTAAACTTATTCAAATAGATTAACTCACAATATATGCGAGCTCCTAAAGTCACTCTGTTTTTAACCACTTACAACTGGCCCGAAGCCTTAAGCTTATGCCTCCAGAGTATTGCTGCCCAAACCCATTTACCCAATGAAGTTATTGTGGCCGATGATGGTTCGGGCGATGCAAGCAAACAAGTTATTGAAGAATTTCAGAAACACTTCCCTTGCCCATTGCATCATGTTTGGCAGGAAGATAAAGGTTATCGGATAAACACTTTGCGTAATAAAGCGATTAAAAAAGCTTCGCATCCCTATATTATTCAGATTGATGGCGATATTTTGTGCGATAAGAATTTTGTTAAAGATCACCTTGCATTTGCCAAGAAAAATCGTTTGATAATCGGACGAAGAACTAATATTTCATCAAATAATACACAGCAGTACTGCACATCCATAAAGTATGATGATATTAATAACTTTAGAAACAAAGCTGTAGCTATCCTGCATCACCATTTGCTTTATAATACAAAAGAAGTAAAAGGCGTAAGGGGTTGCAACATGGCCTACTGGCGCGATGACGCATACAAGGTGAATGGCTATGAAGAAACCATGACAGGAAAAGGTCCCGATGATAAGGAGTTTGCCAGCCGTCTGGTTCATGCAGGTATCAATGCCTACAATCTTAAGTTCTATGCCATTGCCAACCATCTCTACCATGGTGATGAAGGCTTGAGAAATAATTATGGCGCTAATCAGGAGCTATACGCTCAAGCGCTGCGAGAACGACGCGTTAAAGCAATAAAAGGCATAGAGCAATGAACATCCTATTTGTATGTTCCGCCAAAGCATGGGGCGGTAATGAAAAGTGGACATCAATGGCGATGAAGGCGCTCTCCAATGAACACAAGGTTATGTTCATTGGTAAGACAGAAGCTCTGAGAAGTCGTTTTGGTGGATACTTTGGCACAAGCCTTCCTTTTAAATCTTATGCCGATGCCTACACCTTTAAGCAGCTTAAATCGTTCATTCTGAAGAATAAAATTGACATAATCGTCAGTACTAAAAAGAAGGAATATTTTTTATGTGGTATTCTATCAAGGCAATTAGGTGTTAAGCACATCATACGTCTGGGTGCCGATCGTAAGATGAATATACCTTTGTGGCATTCATTAAATTACCAGAAACTAAATGACGGACTGATTGTTAATTCACATCACATTGCAAAACACCTTCAGGAATATTCATTCTTCAAAAACCATCCGATACATGTCCTCTACAACGGCATTCCTGGTTTCAACTCTGATTCACCACATACAAACAGGCCAGTAAACGCTGACAAATTCGTGATTGTTAGCAGTGGCCGAATCACTAAATTAAAAGGTTATGAACTTTTGATTGATGCCATTGCCCGTTTGGACGAAAGTATAAGAAAAAAACTGGAGGTACGAATTATTGGTGAAGGACGAAATAAAAGAGACTTTGAGCTCCAATGTCAGCGTTTAGGATTAGACAGCATTGTTCATTTTACTGGCTTTCTAGATAATCCGACAGCTCTGATGAAGGATGCTGATTTATTTGTTCTCTTATCTGAACGAGAAGGTTTATCCAATAGCATATTAGAAGCCATGACTCTGGGCATACCTGTTCTTTCAACCGACACTGGCGGCATTAAGGAGTTAATCGAGGATGGAAAAACAGGCTATTTAGTTGCAAGAGAAACGGAGGCTGTTGCGAAAAAGATTACTGATCTCGTTCATAAACAAGAATCCATTCAACAAAGCGGAAAACGCGCCTATAAATTATTACAGCAGAACTTTGCCTTTGATGTATTTGAAGAGAACATCAACAAATTAATTCAGAACATATAACAAAGGCTCTCCAATTGGCGAGCCTTCCTAATTTCATTACAAAAATTCCCCTATCGCCCTTCGGGCACTTCCCCGAGGGGAAGATTTTTAACTCTCCTTTTGAAATTCCTTGATGCGTTGCTCTTCGCTTTTCCGACAGACCATAAAAACACCATTGGCCTCTGTTACAATGCAGTCTTTTATACCTTGTAATACTACTTTACGTCCATCAGGGATGGTGATAATATTATTTTCACAATCGTAAGTTTTCACGGCATCACCAACAACCGAATTGCCTTGCTCATCTTTTTCTCGTTTTTCCCAAAGGCTGCCCCAGGTACCCAAGTCAGACCAACCAAAATCGGCTGGCATCACATAAATGTTATCTGCATGCTCCATGATGCCGTAATCAATGGAAATGTTCTCACATAGCGGAAATTGCTCATCGATAAACCCTTGTTCATCAATGGTGTAGTATTTCTCACTTCCTGCTTCAAAAATCTCAGCCACTTTGGGCAAATAATTTTCAAAAGCTTTTATTATACTCTTGGCCGACCACAAAAAGATACCGGCATTCCAGAAATAACTCCCCTCTGACAAGTAGGCTTTAGCTGTCTCCAAATTCGGTTTTTCCTTAAAAGCTTTTACTTTATTCATGGCATCCTCCATTTTCTCACCAGCCTGAATATAACCATAACCCGTCTCCGGACGATGGGGATGAATACCCAATGTCAGCAACACATCATCGGCCGCTACAAACTTAAGTCCTTCAGAAATAACACTTCTAAACTCTTTTTCATTGGTAATTAAATGATCAGATGGCGCAACAACAATATTGGCTTCCGGGTTTCTTTGATAGATTTTGTAAGCGGCATAAGCAATACATGGAGCAGTATTTCGCATGCAAGGCTCCATCAAAATCTGTTCATCCTTCACCTCGGGCAGTTGCTCATTGATTAAGGCCTTATAGCGACTTCCTGTCACAATAAAAACATTCTCAATAGGTACAATCCCATTAAGTCGCGTTATAGTCTGCTGAATCATGGTTTGACCCGTTCCCAGTATATCCAGAAATTGCTTTGGCGTTTCCGGCGTGCTCATTGGCCAGAATCGCGAACCAATGCCGCCGGCCATGATGATTAGGTAGTTGTTGTTCATGCTTTTCTCGCAAAGACGCAAAGAGAAATAATTCGCTAAATGCGCCAAGTTTTTAATTTTATCATTCTCGCAAAGACACAAAGTAAAGGTTTCAGCTTAGGAAGCAAAGTTTAAATCAATAATAAGTTTGTTTTTTGATTTCTCAAGCTAACAAAACGGTCTTCTATTGATGTCTTTTGCGACCTTAGCGATATCTATAATTCTTTGCGCACCTTGCGTGAAACCGCACTATTTAGTATACCAATTATACATCTTTTCAATACCCTCTTCGATATCAATCTGATGATGCCATCCAAGCTCATGAATTTTTGATGGATCGGTTAACTTACGCATGGTACCATCCGGTTTATCGGTATTAAACACCAATTCGCCTTCAAAACCCACCTGTTCTTTAATGGTTTCAGCCAGTTGTTTGATGGATATTTCTTTACCAGTACCAATGTTAATGTGCGTATTACGAACTTCCTTATCTTCCGGATTATAGGTATCCTTAAAATTGATATGCTCCATCGCATATACACAAGCCGCCGCCATCTCTTCCGACCAAAGAAACTCGCGCATTGGCTTACCTGTTCCCCATATCTCTATAGACACTTGCGAATTTTGCGAATCGGAACACGAATTAAGCGAATTTAAACGAATACCGTATTTCTCGAGCTTAGAAAGTATATCTTCTTCAGATGATGAACCATCAATGCCTTCAATTGGGTTTTTATCCAAATCGGCACGCAAGGCATCCCAATCGTTATTTTGTAAGCATTTTCCCAAATGGTTTTTACGCACCAAAGCAGGTAATACATGAGACTTCTCCAAATCAAAGTTATCATTGGGGCCATACAGGTTGGTTGGCATTACCGAGATGAAGTTAGTGCCATACTGCAGGTTGTATGACTCACACATCTTGATGCCCGCAATCTTGGCGATAGCATAGGGCTCATTGGTGTATTCCAGTTGTGAAGTCAATAAACAATCCTCTGGCATGGGCTGAGGTGCATTCTTCGGGTAAATGCAAGTAGAACCGAGGAACAACAGTTTCTTCACGCCATGCACATAGGCCGAATGAATCACATTGTTCTGTATCATTAAATTCTCGTAGATAAATTGCCCCCGATAAGTGTTGTTCGCCACTATACCACCTACTTTGGCAGCAGCCAATATCACATACTCCGGTTTTTCTTCAGCGAAGAATTTATCCACAGCCACCGCATCCATCAGGTTGAGTTCATTAATTGAACGACCAAGTAGGTTTTTATAGCCTTTATTTTGTAGTGTCTTCCATAGGGCAGATCCGACTAATCCCTTATGCCCTGCTACATACACCTTAGCTTCTTTATTCATAACCTTTTGTTTCTCGCGAAGAGCGCAAAGTTATGCGCAAAGAACGCGAAGATTATAATCCGTTAACAAGACGATGCATACCGTCCTTTAATAATTTTGAATTGAAATTAATAAGTAATCCGAGTTTAATATCAGACAGACGCAAGTAGGTTAAAGTTTGAGCAAAATGCACAGGAGCCAATTGTTCGACTGATTTTATCTCCACAACCAACTTATCTTCCACCAATAAGTCAATTCGATAACCAACATCCAATTTAACACCTTTATATTCAAAAGGCATAGCCACCTGACTTTGCACATTCAATCCTCTTTCCTCCAAGTCATACTTAAGAGCATGTTCATATGCCGATTCTAGTAACCCGGGACCAATCGCTTTATGAAGATGAAATGCTGTATCAACAACTATTTGAGCAATCTCATTTTCTGTCATGGAAAAGCTTTAATTGATTTCTTAGCGACCTTTGCGTTATTTAAACCTTTGCGTCTTTGCGAGAAACTTTCTACTCAAAGTAGTTTAATGTTTCATAACCACCGTCTCTCAAGTACTTATCTTTTTGTATCAAGTTAACATCCGACGCCATCATATCCTTCACCAAACCGGCTAAGTCATACTCAGGCTCCCAGCCCAGTTTCTCTTTTGACTTGGTAGGATCACCAATTAACAACTCAACCTCTGTTGGGCGGTAATAAGCAGGATCTACTTTCACGACTTCCGTACCAATAGCCACCTGAAACTCCGGATTCGAACAGGCCTTAATAATAGCAACTTCCTGTTCTCCTTCGCCTTTAAACTCTAATTCGATACCCACTTCCGCAAAAGACATCTTCACAAAATCACGAACAGTAGTGGTTACGCCTGTTGCAATCACATAATCCTCAGCTTGATCTTGTTGAAGAATCAACCACATGGCTTTGATATAATCTTTGGCATGTCCCCAGTCACGCTTGGCATCCATATTACCAAGATACAGGCAGTCCTGCATACCCAAAGCAATTTTAGATACAGCACGCGTAATCTTACGGGTCACAAAAGTCTCACCACGCAAGGGACTCTCGTGGTTAAACAAAATACCATTACAGGCGTACATATTGTATGCTTCACGGTAATTCACTGTAATCCAGTAGGCATACATCTTGGCAACCGCATATGGTGATCGTGGGTAGAAAGGCGTTGTTTCCTTCTGTGGCACTTCCTGCACCAAACCATACAATTCAGATGTTGATGCCTGGTAAACTCTTGTTTTCTCGCTTAAGCCTAACAAACGAATGGCTTCCAAAATACGTAAGGTTCCCAAACCATCGGCATTGGCCGTATATTCTGGTGTATCAAAACTCACCTTTACGTGACTCATGGCCGCCAGATTGTAAATCTCATCCGGTTGTACCTCCTGAATAATACGTGTCAGGTTCATAGAGTCCGTTAAATCACCGTAGTGCAGTATCAGATTTCGATTTTCCACATGCGGATCCTGATATAAATGATCAATACGATCGGTATTAAATAAGGAAGAACGACGCTTGATACCATGTACGATGTATCCTTTTTTTAATAAAAATTCGGCTAGGTAAGCGCCGTCTTGTCCGGTGATACCGGTGATGAGTGCAACTTTTGACATAAAATGTTCATTAGGTAAAGGCTGGCAACTAAAATATTGATCGCAAGCCTTGTATTGTAATACTTTACTTATTTAAATTTTGGGATACAAATATCGGCTTATCTTAAGGAATATCCAAGGGAATCTTTTCTTGCTAAAACGTGAAGGCTTTCACTAAGGTCGAAAAATCATAACACTCATCACATCGGCTCTTGTTTCTTTTCGATGTCTCAGGGAGCAGTTCTGGTTATCACTCATTTCTCTCTTCTCACCACTCATCTCTATTTGCGTCCACAGATTGGCGCAGATTAGCACGGATTATTTTCCTATAGAAAATTGGATTTTGCATTAAAAAGAGTTTTACCGCAGAGTTAAATGAGAACGCAGTGAAAACATAGCTGCTAATCATTCTTCCTCATCCAGGGGGAAGTGCCCATAGGGCGATGGGGGAATGACTTCATTTTTCTTGGCTACCTTTGAACCTGCTACCTATATATGGTATAAAAACTTTGCGGCTTTGTGTGAAACACTCATCAATCACAACTCAATTCTCTCCTCTTCTCCTGTCCACAGATTATCACAGATTTTTTCCCTGCGGAAAAATGAATTTGATAATACATTATAAAGATTTTACCGCTGAGTTAAAAGAGAACAAAAAGAAGATACAAATAACGCAAGGTTCTCGCCAAGGGCAAAAATAATACCCTAAGAACCTAAAGTTCAATACTCCATTTACAAATTTCTTTGCAGCCTTTGCGACTATTTTTCTTTGCGACTGGCGTGAAACACTCACCTCTCTCCTCTCTCTTCTCTCCTCTCTCCTCTCAATTAAACCAATCCCAACCACACACTCTTACTAAAACCTCGTTCTTTGTAATCCCGAAATATCAGCCACACATCGTATTGTTCATTTTCTGTAAAATCCATCTTCCAGGTATATGACTCATCCTTTCGTTGTGCCTCTGTTTGTTTATACTCGACATATTGCTTTGAACGCCCTTTGACGGTAACAAAGAGTGTATCTGATAAATTCCCAAACTCATCATTTTCCCAATTAAATAGTAATCCATTATTTATTCGTTTCACACTCAAGTTTGAAGGCAATATTACGGAACCAATACTTACCAAAGCCTTTGTAAAATCAATGTACTGTTCCGGGTATTCACCCCCAATGGCATGCAAGAGGTTATAGGATTTGGCGGCTGCATAGGCCGAACGCCCCACTGCCTCTTTCTGAAACGTTATACGGAGCACATTTGTAAAAGCCCCAAGAAAGTCATTGACCAACTGCATTTTCTGACGTTGTGCCAATTGTTTCTCCGACTTCTTATCTGTGTATTGCCCGGGCATAGAACGCATATAACTTTTCCCATACATTTTGTAAGTTACCACATTACCAACTTTGCCAGACGAACCTTCATTAATGCTATTGTAGCGTGCCATTCATTTAGACTATTAGATGGTTAGACAATATAAATTAGACTATTAGCATGGATACATAAAACTTATTGAGTTCTTTCAAAACAGCCATGCAGACACTTCTTACCTCTTTCAATTTAAATTCATATTCAAGTTATAGTAAATACAAACTTAAGTCAAGTAAAACTCGATCTTATTCGAATTTAATATGAGTTTAATTTGAGTTAACAATGTATTTAGTATGAGTTTCATGCCTTATTGGTACAATTCAATGACGAATTTGGCTTTGTGGAAAAAGAAAGTTTATGGCAAAAGAAAACCCACCTGGGAACGAGGTAGGTCGAATTGAGAGTGATATTTTTTTTTCGTAGGGGACTAATCTATACTTTGAACTGTTACTAATTCTTTTTTCTTTTCACTTTCTTGTAAATAATAACACGTTAAGGCCAAATAAATGGCATTGATACCACTTGCAAAAACATGGCCTGCCAAACCTCCAATTATAAAGTATTGACTAACCAGAAACCACCCTAAATAGTTATTTCTGGAAAATTTAAAGAGTGTTTTAAATAGTAATATAAAATAAAGTAGTGAACCTATTAAACCACCAAAAGTGAATAAATCTATCACATCCATTTCAACAAAACTAGTTGCTGGGTTAATTCCTCCAAATAAATAATTATACCATTCCCATCGAGCAAAAACTCCTGGCAATCGTTCCTGAATTAATAGGTTTCGAAATGAAGTCAGCATTGTAAGAAAGTCAGCTTCTTGCCAATAGTTAATGTAAAAATCGAAGTATCCGACTAAATACAACATCAGCAAACTTGTAAGAACAAACCCTCCCAAACCCCCTAAGACATTAAACTTATTAAACCTTTT
This sequence comes from Carboxylicivirga marina, assembly GCF_016612505.1. Classification (GTDB taxonomy): domain Bacteria; phylum Bacteroidota; class Bacteroidia; order Bacteroidales; family Marinilabiliaceae; genus Carboxylicivirga; species Carboxylicivirga marina. The sequence goes on along the minus strand of NZ_JAENRR010000025.1, from coordinate 60,003 downwards.
TTGTGTTAAGGCTATGTATATAGCCAATGAAAAATATAATATAAAAACAGCTTTAGAGCCCAAGAATACAGATGCTAACAACACTAGTAACAAAAGCCCTATTGTTAATTTCTGATGGGATAATTCCCAATATTTTAATAAAAAGATTACTGCTAGAACATAATAAAAAGAAGCTTCATTTTGCGCTGTAATAAATCCGGAATACCCAAATCGATGGTGTCCATATGTTAGAAATAAGTCAATCCCAAAAATAAACGCAATGATAACAATTAGTGTCTGCACCAAAATTAAGCCCATATAAATGGAAAACACCTTATGAACATTATTTATGCAAAGCTTAGCGAAAATATCATATAGTACAAATGGCAAAGCTAATTTAGCAACATGAAGTATCCAGGTAAAATAGAATTCAAAGCCCTCCCCGCAATAAATAATAGCTGCATTTATAAGAAAAAAAACTATTACACCGGCAATGGTAATAGTACGTCTCGCATTTAAAACTAAAGCATTAATGCAATAAACAAGCAAGACAAGGCCTTTACTGACTGCTGACATTTCGGTATAGGCACTTGTATTCCCAATCTGTCCATCAGTCAAACCTATCAAAACGACATTTAATGCATCCGTCGTAAAAAATAAAAGGAGCATTCCTACTAATAGAAATTCTCCTTTTACGTATAGCTTTAATAATATATTCTTCAAAACCTATTTCTTTGATTTAAACTTTTCTTTAAACACCAATAATATAAATTTTGAATTCCCAATCAAGTATCTTTTCCACATTCTTTTAGGTTCTTGTAAAAACCGATAAAACCACTCCAAACCTACTTTTTGCATCCATAAAGGTGCTCGCTTCGTAATACCAGCAACAACGTCAAAGCTACCTCCTACTCCCATAACAAAAGGTACATTCATTATTGATTTATATTTATTGACGAAGATCTCCTTTTTAGGTGATGAAATGGCAACAAACAACAAGTGTGCTCCACTATTGCATATATCTTTTGCTATCTCGGCTTCTTCACCTTCCTTAAAATAACCATTGCGATAACCTCCAATAATATCCGGGGAATATTTCTCAGAAAAAATATCAACAACTTTCTTAAGTACTTCTTCTTTCGCTCCAAGAAAAAAACACTTTAAGCCTTTATCATGAGCCATCTGAACCAAGTTCAACATCAAATCAATTCCTGCAACTCTCTCCGGCAATGGTTGCCCGAGCAACTTTGATGCCCAAACAACAGCCTGTCCATCAGCATTTATTAAATCGGCATCTAAAACCGAATTCTTTAACAATACATCTTTTTGCATTGCAACCAACTTACCAGCATTTACCACAACATGTTGTAGTGTTTTTCTTTCTTCGACTTTTGAAAGAATATAGCTTACAGTTTCATCCATTGTTAAAGATGCTACAGGTACTCCAAAAACATCTATCGTATTATTCATATTCACTAAATTCTTTTATATAGTAACTTAATCCATAGAACATCCAAGCCTGAGCCCATCTCATATATGGTATCTTGGAAGTCCAATTAGACCTTTTTTGGTAATAAAAGAAACCTCTCTTATCCCACATATTATTGATAGTCCATTCAAGCACTCTATCAACAAGGGGCTTATAATTTCTAAGTTGATTCATTCGATAAAGGGTAACAATAAGCTGCGCTGGTGCATGCACATCAATCGGAAAAATTGAATTATTGTAATACTTAGGAATCCCTTCCTCTGTAAAGAAAGTGTTAAGGTAATAGTCTAGCCCCCTTTCAATATTATCCTTAAACGATAAATCCCCAGAATATTTTTGATATTCATAAATAGATTCTAAATTATATCCAGTGTGGAAATTATCAACCCATTGATGAAATGGCAAAGTGCCGTATGCCCATCTCCCATCAGCTTGTTGATGATTAATCGTATATTTCACAGATTTCAAAGCCGACTCAAGCAATTGTACTTCATTAGTATAGTGATAAGTACGTGCAAGAAGTCGAGAACCTAAAAGAGAGGCATTAAACACACTTGTTTTATCAAGTGGAGAATATGAAAAACAATAATTATTATCAGAATCAAATGTTTTATTTAGGTCATTAAGAATAAAATCACATGAACTACGAGCCAATTCAACTAGTTCATCATTACCGATTCTGTCATAGGCGTCCAACAGGGCATTTGCAATAAAAGAGGTTGCAACAACTGTTGGTGTACCTTTAGGCTGAAAAAAAGCTCGAGCCTGCCAGTCGAAATTATACCCCCAGCAAGCTCCGGAATATCCTTCAGATACAGCATTCTTTAGAATTGAAATCAAATTTTTAATTATATAATCATCATTCCCCCCCTTGTACATATTACAATATCCAGTTAGAAACAAGCCTAATCCTTTATTATTATGCTGTTTCGGCACATGCAACAGTGGTCGCATGTTAATTGGAGATATCTTAAATGCCTGTAACCATGCTAGGCGTATAAAACGACTGTTTTTTACAGGTAACTTATTAAAAATTTGACTATTTAACCCATCAAAGGGATCCCATCCTTTGTAATCTTCCTTTTCAACGAATGATTTTAGTCTCTCAAAAACATCACTTATCTGAGTCAAAACTTCCTTATTCATTTTTTACAACTCCTACAGTATAATACAACAACAAAGCCATTATAATCACCTAATAATAAATGCGTTAATTAAGACCACAATCATATAGTATGGTTTATAGTAATAACTGCTATCCTATAAAAATTAAAGAAGAACTGATAACACAATTTATTGTAATAACAAAGAAATATCCGACTTTAACTTAAGACGGATATCCTTTAACGTTACCTTATATTTTTTTGTTACAAGATTAATGATTTTAAAATTAGTTTAAGCGTCAATCTGTTGAACTACTCCAGTAGCCAATGAATCATTGATTTTAAAAGTTACTAATGTAGTTAAATAAATTGACTCAAAAGATATTGGAACACACTTGCCCTCTTTTATCGAATCAAGAAAAGCTGTAACTTCTTGCTTATGTCCTTTGCCACTATCAGAAATTTTCTGGCACTTACCGTTTTTATAAATTTCTCCGTAACGGAAATCATGAATAACACCTATCTTTTCGCCACCAAAAACTTCTAAGCGCTCTTTTGGCATTGATTTATCACCATTAGCCAGGTAAATTAAATTACCTATAGACCCATCCTCGAACTTAACGATAACAGTTATGTTATCTTCACTTGTAATCTCAGAGTTTTGCATATTAATACAATCTGCATATACAGAAGTTGGTTTTGAATCAGTGAAGAATTGCATCAAATCGATAAAGTGACACATTTCACCTACTATACGGCCACCGCCAACTTCGGGATTTTGTGTCCAATGGTCTTTAGGAATAAATCCTGCATTAACGCGAAAATTCATAACCAACGGTTGGTTTACACCTTTAAACTCTTGTTTAATCTTTTCTGCAATTGGAGAAAAACGTCGATTAAATCCAACCATTAATTTGGATTTTGAAGATTCATATAGTGAAGCAATCTCATCTAACTCCTCCAAATACATGGCAAGTGGCTTTTCAACAAAAACATGCTTATTGGCTTTTAATGCATCAAGCGTATATTTCGCATGGGAATTGTGAGGAGTGGCAATAAAAACGGTATTAATACTTTGATTTTTTAATATATCATCCTGACTTGAAGTTGCTTTATTGAACGTAAATTTCTCGGCTACATTCTTCCCAGTAATTCCTTTTGAGGTCATAACAGTATCAAGAGAAGCACCCCATGCCTTCACATTTGGCACTAAATAACTCTGTGCGAAACTGCCTGCGCCAATAAATCCCACATTGACTTCCTTTTCAGGATTAGTATTAACCTGAACAAAAGACTTTACCTCAGTATCTTTCTTTTCATACTTCAACAATATACCTATTGAAGGTTCTTGTACTTTACCTAAAACGATATCATAAGCTTTCTCAGCTTCATTAATATCGAATATATGAGTTATAAGGTGTTTTAAAGTAATTGAACCATTCGAAAGAAGGTTTAAAAAAGCATCCATATTACGTTGTTCAGTCCAACGAACATAAGCATAAGGATAATCAACTCCATTTTCCTCATAATTAACATCATATCGACCTGGCCCATAACTGCATGACATTCTTAAATCCAACTCTTTTCTATAAAAATGCGGATCGCGAGGAATATCCATTTTTACAGCTCCTACTAAAACGACTTTTCCCTTTTTTCGTGCTATCTCTGAAGATAATTCAATTGGATCATTTGATGGAGCAGCAGCTGTAATAATAATACTATCAAAACCGTTGCCTTTAGTAAATGATTGTATAGCTGCGAATAATGCATCATCTGATCGATGCATCGCTTTATGCGCACCATTCTCCGAAGCAATTTCAATTAATCTACTTGATAGGTCTATTCCAAATACATTACAACCATTCGCTTTTAGAAGCTGGCATGTAATCTGTCCAATTAATCCTAATCCAATTACACAGACATTATCTCCCAAATTTGGTTCTGCCTGACGAACTCCTTGTAATGCAATAGCTCCAACGGTAGTAAATGAAGCATCTTCAAGAGAAACATTATCTGGCACTTTAGCCACTAAGTTTTGAGGAACACTAGCATACTCTGAATGTGAAGCATAATCCTGACCTGCACATGCTACCCTGTCTCCTGGCTGATAATAATTATTTGTATCAAGGGAAGACTTCACAATACCAGCTGTACTATATCCGAGTGCTTTTAATGAATCAAGCTTGGTTTGAACTTTTTGCATTGTTGCCTTGATGCCTTCCTTTTTAACATTTTGAAGTACCTGCGCTACCAAGTCCGGACGTTGTTTCGCTTTTCCAATAAGACTTGCTTTACCAACTTTCACCGTACCTCTTTCCGTACCTGCACTAATTAACGAAAAGGCATTCTCAACCAAAACCATTCCTTTCGAAATAGAAGGTGTGGCAACATCATCTACATAAAGATCACCTGTTTTAAAGTTTTGTATTACTTGTTTCATCTGAGCTATTTATAATTTTAAACATTTTTATCTAAAACCATTTTTGTTTTATTATATAAATCTTCTATATCTCGATTTTTAAATATAATGGTTCCGTTTGGTCTATCGCAAACATCACTAGCAATAGAATGACAATCAAAAAATAATGCCTCTGCAATACTAACACCATATCCATCTGAAGCTGTAGGCCTTATCATCAAATCAGCTTTCTTAAACAATGGCCATAGTTCTTTTTGACCGGTTAAGAAATAAAAGTTTTTTTCTAAATTACTTTCATAAATTTTATCTCTAATCTTGTCAAGATAGCTAGCGTTTGTCATTTCATCTGCAATTGCAAAAACAAAACCTATATTTGGTCTTTCGTTGATAATTTTAGTCATTAAATCAACACACAAGTCTAAGCCATACAAATCCACATCGTTTATTAAAACAACTCTAAAGGCATTTGCAACTAAAACAGGACTATGACTATTAATGAAATCATTTAGCTCTTTTGGATATGTACTAATTATTTTTTTTTCTTCATCCAAAGGTGGTGGTACAAAAGCAGGTTCAATAATTATTTCTTTAGGTAAAGTAACCTTTTGTTGTTTATAACTATCAAGAATATGCTGACCAACAACACATAAACAATCAACCGATTTAAAAAACTTTTTTATAACATAGATTTTCAGCTTGCTTTTCGTATCGAATAACCTCGGGTTATGGCTAGTGAGAAATATATCGAATTGCCAAAACCTTTTAACTAAAATTAGGAGAATAAAAATTCTAACATCATTAGTATTCAAATGTATAACATCATATTTTCTAAACAGCACATCTCGTAAAACTCCCAAATAATTACTCTTTGAAAAGTCTGAAACATGAGTATTCAATAATAGCTTATTTAATCTGTAAATGTAAACCGAAACACCTCCTAAAGGAGGAGGATACGGGCCAAGAATTAATTTCCTATTGTAACGCTCTAATGCTTCTTTTACTTTACTCATAACCTCTGAATATATCAATATTAATCAATTTCATAGGTATAATCCGTTTCTGCTAATTTACTATTATCGAATACAGGAAGATCAATATAACCTTTTCTGGTATCTAAAACATCCAAAATAGTTTTGTCCGAATATTTAAGCTCTTTTAAATGATAAATTAAATCATCATCAGCAAATATTCGTTTTTTAGGCTTTGCTGGCATTCCTACAGCTATTACATATGGAGGGATATTTTTATTAACAACACTTCCTGCACCTATAACACTCCCATCTCCTATCACGACACCTTTTAAGATTGTTACATTCGCACCAATCCATACATCTTCACCTATCTTAATTTTTCCTTGATTTGAATCGTTACAGGGTTTTATAAACCTTGCTCTTTTGCCTTTAATACCGAACAAATGATCACCACCAAGAACGACAAAATTTGGACCAACCATAAGATTATTACCAATTTCTAATTCAGCTGAAATATGCGAATTTGGACCTATATATACATTATCCCCAACTACTATTCTATCATAAGAAATAGAACTAAATGGATCAAACCTAAAATTAACACCCACTCTTTTAAACCTTCTTTTATTTGCTAAATAGAGAAAGATTTTTAACCAAAAATAAGGTGATAGTAGTCTTAATATTTTCTTCATAAAAGCAACTAATTTTATTCTTTTTCCATGTTCAATAGGCGCGATCTTATTTAGACATCCTAAAATATATGATAACTAGTGAAAAATAAACCGCAGAACTCGGACTGTATAAGAAATGTCCTCCAAAAAATGAAAGCGCAAGAATTGAGAAAATAAAAAACTTAGCGAATGCATGTTTTAAAAGACCATTTATAAATGTTTGAAAAAATATAAATACATATAAGATACTACCCAGCAGACCAAAGAAAAGTAACAAATCAAAAAAATCCATTTCTATTGAATAGATTTTTATGTTTACACCTCCAGTGAGGTAATTAATAAATGTCCATTTTTTAAAAACTAATGGAGATTCATTGATAAGAAGGTCATCTCTTCCTGTCAATAGCATATGAAGTAAGCCTTTCTCTTCATATAACCTTATGAAGAGTGCTATTAAAGATTTGAATTCATCACTTTGCAAGTATCTAATTAAATATCCAAATAACAATATCGAGAAGGAGATTAATATAAATAAATATTTCTTTTTCATGTGATTAATAGCATGAAAAAGAAGAAGCAAAATTAAGAACAAATAAACAGCTTTCATACCTGTAATCAAAGATGCTAGAATGGATAAAATTAAGATTACTTTACTTTTATTTTCATATATTGCCCTGTAGTAGAACAGACTAACCATTGACATAAAAATATATGAAGATTCATTAGGAGCAAGAAAAACACCATTATACCCGAATCTATATTCTTTAGAATAATATGCTTCAAAAAAATTAATTTTGAACATATATCCACACAAAACACATAAAATGTTTATAAAAAAAAGAAAATATAAAAGTTTAAAGACAATATTGCACTGAGCTTCTGACAATTGAATTATTTCCCTTAAGAATAGATATACCAAGAATAGGTATATATACTTATTAAAAGTAATAAAACTTTCAGATATATCATTTATGTTACCAATGCTTGACTGGCCTAATAAAAAGAATACTAAAAGTATAAATATAAAGGTGAGATACTTTACAATTGAATAATTAACTTTCAAAATTATCCAAAAAACAATTATAGTTTCAAAAGCAAACCTTGTTATTAATGAAATTCGACTAAAGCTACTACCATATATCGCAAGAACTTTAGAAACTCCATCAGAAATAAACATAAGGGGCAAAAAAACTATAGATATAAGAAAAACAAAATTAATTAAGCTTGAATTTTGTTCTGTATTTCGAATTATTGCATTCAATATTCTGCTTTTATAAATTGTTTATCTTATGTACTTTCCAATATTCTTTGCATATTTTTTCCTGCGATATATTCCATGCAATTTTTTATTAACTATTTTTTTTAATACGAATATCCTCACCAAACTTGAAATTAATATAATATATCTTCGAAAGACTTGAAAAGGAGGAAAATACTTCCTAGCCAATTTAAGGTTTTCTATTTTATTATAATAATCGAAACTTGCTCCATCGGCAAGAAAGTTTGCAACGTTAATATCATAATAAAAGGAAGTTCCACCACTAAGATACAATCTTGTTAACCACTCATAGTCGCCACTATATCTAAACGATTCATCATAAAGACCAACTGTCTTGAACGCTTTTACGTTTGCAAAAAGTCCCTGATGAAATACTGGCATACTCGTATAAAAACTTTTAATACTCCAATCAATAGGCTTATAGACTGCACTTGAGTTGGCCAAATGATCAACTACATAGATATTACCACAAACAATATCCTGCTCATGTTTAGCCAATTTCAATTTTTCAATAGTTGTATTCTCAAAGAAGTTATCCCCTGCATTCATGTAATTTAACCAACTACCTCCAGCTAAAACGGTTCCTTTATTCATCGCATCATAAATTCCAGAATCCTTTTCACTAATCCAATAGTCAATATAATCTCCGTACTTTTTTATAATATCAACAGTTCCATCATTCGAGCCTCCATCAATAACAATATATTCAACATTAGGATACGACTGATTGATAACACTTAATATTGTATCTTCAATGAGTTTTTCGCAATTATAAACCACAGTAATTACCGTAATAAGTGGTAATGTATTGTATTTCTCAATTGGCTTTTCAAAGACTACTTTTTCTTTTACATTATCTGATTCATCAACAATGCACCAGTCATTATTAACCTTTTCATAGCTATGCTTGTAATGACCTTCAGTTCTGAGACCTCCAGCATTCTTACATTCCTTCTGAAACAATTTCCTTTTATATTTATCAGAAGATGTGACTGTTATAGTTGGTCTTCTATCACTATTTAGCCTTGTCGTACTATATCTAGTATCTAAACTCCGAATCATATCTCCCAATCTTCCTTTTTTTTAGTTTCTGAGTATTTCCTTATATAAAGAGAGATAACGCTTCCCTACTTTTTCACTGTCAAAACAAGTTACAACCTTAGTTCTAGCATACTCTGAAATCTCATTTTTACTATTATTATTAATAACCCAGTCAATCCCTCTACTAAGTTCTGTAATATCAAAAGCTGGCGCTAAATAACCATTTAGCTTATGCTCAATCATATCACTATTTCCTCCAATATTAAACCCAACAACAGGAGTACCACAAGCGAGGCTTTCCATTATCGCATTTGAAAGATTTTCTTGCACAGAAGGTACAACCATTACATCCACACAACTATATAGTGTAACTAGACTTACATCGTCATGAATATGACCCAAATAATGCGTTTTAAACCCCAGGTTCTGGGAATCTTTTGGTTTACTACTACCAAAAACTATTAACTCTACATCATTATGTTTGATTTCAGCCAGGGCTTCCTTTAACAAAACATAACCTTTCCGTGGATCGCTTGTCGCTCCCATTGCGCCAAACAAAACAAGCTTTTTATCTTTTGGGAGCCTCCATAGGTCTCGTGCTTGGCTTTTATCAAAAGGCCTGTAAAGGTTAGTATTAATTGGATTAGGCAAATTATAATGTTTCTTCCCTTTAAGTAAAAAGCTGTTTTTAGAACAATCATTTAACCAACTACTTAAACCAACTATCGTTAAACTATTTACCCTATTGTAAGTTCTATTCTTTCTCTTCCAGACTCTTGAACTTAAATCACTTGCATGCCTGCTATGTAGCACCTTACATTCACCACAGCCAACTTGGTATCTATTACAATCTTCATTATAATGACAACCGCCTGTAAATGCCCACATATCGTGCAATGACCAAACAATAGGTGCTTTAATTTTTTTAAAGTCTTCTATACGTATCATTCCTCCACATATCCAATGAAGATGAACTATATCTGGATTTATCTCATTTATTATTTTAAAAAGATTTCTTTTTCCAATACAGGAGTTTGAAAATGTTGTTTTGGATTTGTTTTTATAAAATTTTACTGGCAATTGTTCTATACTCGGGCGAACAGCATCAAGCAATTTTGAGCTCTTTGTATTAGAACTCAATACAGTATAATCCGTAGTTCTTTTATTAATTACTAGCATCTGAGAATCAACACCCTCTCCTAAAAGAGATTGATGCAACCTATAAGCTGCTCTTGCCGCTCCTCCTTCAATATCAGATAAATTAACAATAAGTACTTTCAATTGACTAATCCTTTTAATTTCTTACTATAGACATCAAGGCGTTTGTAGACATCATCCTTATCAATCTCAAACCTCTTCTCTACATCCTTAATAATATTCGCATCAATATCATCTGATTGTAAGTTCAAATATCTATCAGCATAAAAACTATTGCAATCAATATCGTTTATGAATCCAGAAATCTTACCTTTATAAGGTTCTGTATAATCCAACACGAAGTTTTTCCCACTAACGATAGTCTGTAAAACCACTGAATGAAATCTCATACCTATATTTATATCAGCTTGTTGATATACCTCCATCGTTTCTGATAAGGTTAAAGTAGGATTTTGTACATTTATATTATCAAGTTTTAAATCAAAAGCGATCTTATTTAAAAAAACCCTATCATCAGTGCCCTTATGAAAATAATGCATAGGTAAAAGCTTAATCTCCTTAGTTGCATACTTCCTAGCTATTTGTTCTAAAAAAACAGTCAATTCACGATCAATATCTTTTTGAATTTTTGTATTGCTATAAGAAACAGGAAACTCTCTTAAATTAAAACAGATATAATCGCTTTCTCTTTTACTATTTAACTCATTAAATCTTAAAGCACACTCTACTGCAGGATCATAACTATAATCAACATCAAAAGTTGAGTGATTGAACTCCAAAATAATCTCTTTTAAATTGGTTACAGATTTACTATCCCTTAATATTACAATATCTGAATATGTCACTATATTAATAACAGATTTTTTAAATTCTTTATTAAATAATGGACCTATACCACATCCCAATAGAGCTGTTTTTTTTCCAAGTTTCTTTGCTTTCTTAAAAGCATACTCAACCAAATAAAGCTCCCTAACATCCATCAAAGGACCTCCTCCCATTGCGATCAAATCACTTTTCTTGATTGCATTAACAAGTTCCTTTGGTTTTGTTGAATTAAAGATATTTATTTTTATATCCTTTTGAGTTAAATTCTTGTAGAAGTCATAATCTTCATTTAAAGTTCGATCACTAAAATAAGGATACAAACTTCCAAGAGAAATTTCCAAACTCTCATAAACGTTATTACATATAGATATAATACCAGCTAGGATAGCACGATCTCCAATTGTTTCTGTTCCATACCATCCTATGATCGTTATTCTCATAATAATCTTGCTTTAATTTTATACAAGTTCATTGCCAATTTATTACCATATATCTCGGTGAATGTATCTGACAAAAAGGTCAAAATACTAGACAATTTAACCTTCCCATTATAATCATGTATACATGAATCACAGTTGTCAGAAATTATCTCCTGCCTATGTTTTATATTATCAGGATTAAAAAAAATATCCTCACCCTTCTTATGCCTCAACCCTCCAATATTTTTACTTGCAACAGCACAATAGTACAAATCTCCTCTAGCATCCATAGTTATGCCTTCATCTTTCCAAATACAACCTAATAGTCTCTTTGGATTTTGTTCACTTAACCATTTCATTATCGCATAATATTTGAAGCGCTTTCCTAATTCCTTGGTTTGTGTAAGCTGATAAATAAAAAACTCTAAGGCACTTTGTTTTAATGGACTATAAATAACCGAGTATTGATTACGCAACTTGTCACTCTCAATTCTTTTGTTATCAATCCCGAGTCTATATTTTATATTATAATTCTTCTTTTTGCAATATTCATCTAACTGAATTAGATAATTAACATTTTGCTTAACTATCGTGCAACCGAGATCATAGCTGTCACAATATTTACCAATATTACTTATTAATTTATCAATGGTTGCTGTTGTTCGTTTAAAAACATCTTTTCCTCTCACTGTATTATGAATTTCGGTATAACCATCTAACGAAAATGCAACGTGAAAATTAACCCCTTTCTTTTTACAAGCTCCATAAATAGATTCTATTTTATCAAGAACAATATCTGTTCTAAAACCATTTGAGATGATGTTTAATGACTTTATTTTTGGCAATTCTAGGATCGCTTCTGCATAATCAACAAGGTTTAACAAGAGTGTTGGTTCACCGCCATTAATCCCGACAGCTTCGACTTTTTTGAATATATCATCTTGAAGAAAAATTCTGAATTCATTAATAGAGGCTTCATGAGCACTTCCCATTTTCCAGATATTACACATGACACATCTACTATTACATTTATATGTAATAGGTAGCTGAATAACTTTTGGGTACTTCCTTTTACCTCCTTTAATCCCCCTTAATGAAGAGGACATAATAAAGCGTGCAAGGCTAATTAATAATAGTAGCTTTTTATTACCCTTTATGATTGTAATAAATTTCCTCATTTTTTCACCATTTAAGTAACATTAAGGCTTTCGATTTCATAATAGCCATTCTTTTAGTTTCTTTAAAAAAGAAATCATAAAAATAAAAGGCACATGCATAAGCAGTTAAACTTGCAATAGCCGCACCAATAATACCGTAATTTTTAATAAGCAAGATATTAAGCAGCACATTTACTACTACAGCTAAAATATTTCTATATAAATTAATCATTGTTCTATTCTCATTTATTAGCCATCGACCACTACCAACTCCTAGAAAAACAAATACTCCTGAAAAGAAATGTATTGAAAGAACTGCTGAAGCTAAAATATATTCCTCTCCATAAAGGTTGAGTATTAACCAATCTGAGATGAAAAAGATACTTATCCCGGCTAAATAAGATATAATAACCAAAAATGAAAACAAGTTTTGCAATCTCTGATAATATAATTTTTCCGATTCATTTTTCGCATTAATAATTGCAGGGAATAGAGAGTTGCAAATTATAACCCCAACGCTAAACCATATTTCACTAAATTTCACTGCCACTGAGTAATACCCAACTTTACTTGCTCCAACCATTTCTTTCAACATGACCTGATCAATTTTCATGTATATTGAATTCATCACACCAGCAATTATCAAAGGTGCAGAATCCTTTAACATTTTTTTTGCAAGTAAATTATCATACTTCCATTCTCGAATTAATAACTTGTGTTTCCAATAAAAATAAATATATCCCAATGCTAGTATTATACTATCAAATAATATCGCAATACCAAATGTAATGAGTGGTGCTTCATTAAGAATAAGAGCTACTTTCACAAGAGAAGATAGTAAAAGGGATATTATGTTGGCATATACAACAAATTTGCTTAGTACTTTAGAACGAAAATAAAAATCAATAACATTGAAGCTTTGAAAAATACTTGCACATGCTATTGTAAAAACCAATAAATTTATATCGTTATCATTAGATATTATTAAAATAGATGTAATTATTAAAACTAACACACTCATTGCTCCAATTAGTCTAAGACGAAAAGCAGTTCCAATAAGTATATCTCTCTTACTATCATCTCTAACAAGTTCCCTTACAACTATACTATCCAAACCTAATGTTGCTATTGCAGCATATATGCTCACGAAGCTTTGTGAGTAACTAAGTATCCCATACTCTTCTGGTCCCAAATACCTAGCAACCCAGACCCCAACTATAAGGCCAATACTCATTCGTAGAATTTTTTCTACAAATAGCCATGAGGTATTGTTAAAGTATTTTGCAAATCCTTTAGATTTTGCAATACTTCTAAAATTGTTTAGCATTTTTAATACTTGTTACGAATATAACACTCCACAGAAATCTAAAACCACCTTTTCTTCTTGTAATTTTAACCCGATAAACTCATTATGTGCAACTAAAAAAGCAATTATATCAGCTTTATCGACTGCTTCTTTGTAATTAGTTAATTTAAATACTTGATGCTCTTCAATATTCGGTTCAACGAAAAATATTTCCTCATTATTTGCACTTTGCAGCACCTTTTGTGCAATGTATTTAGCTGGTGATTCACGTAAATCATCAATATTTGGCTTAAAAGCCAAACCCATAACGGCTACAGACGGTTTACGCCCCTGCTTTAACTCGAACTCTAATTTAGCCGTTTGAATTTTCTCTGCTACCCAAAAGGACTTGTAATTATTTGTTTCACGTGCCTTACCAATCATTTGTGCTTCACGAGGATAATCGGACACAATAAAATATGGATCAACTGCAATACAATGCCCGCCAACACCACAACCTGGTTGCAAGATATTAACACGTGGATGCTTATTAGCCAACTCTATTAATTCCCAGACATTAATATCCGCTTTATCACAGATTAAAGACAATTCATTTGCAAAAGCTATTTGAGAATCGCGACTCGCATTTTCCGTCAATTTACACATCTCGGCTGTACGAGCATTGGTAGGGTGCAATTGCCCCTTAACAAACAAAGTGTAAAAATCGATGGCCTTTTGAGTTGAAGTGTCATCAACACCACCGATTACACGATCATTCTCAACCAGTTCATACATCACGTTACCTGGCAGAACTCTTTCCGGGCAATATGCCAATGATATTTTACCCTTTAACTCTGGACGTTCTAGGTATATCAGCTGTTCCATCTTCTCTGTAGTCCCTACTGGTGAAGTTGATTCAATGATATATAAATCACCTTCCTTCAATAGCGGAATAACATTTTTAGTAGCCGCTTCCACAAAAGATATATCAGGCTCATGATTCCCTTTAAAAGGTGTTGGAACGACAATAAGGTATACATCTGCAGCCTTGACATCTATAGATGCTTTTAAATAACCTTCTTGTACAGCTTTAGAGACATAGCTTTCTAATTCAGGCTCAACAATATGAATTTTGCCCTGATTGATCGTCTCTACCACTTTGGGATTAACATCCATACCATTTACTCTGATCCCATTTGATGCCACTAAGGCACTTGTAGGCAAACCAATATAGCCAAGCCCAACCGTTGTTACTGTTATATTTTTAGTCATCGTTATGAGATATTAATTATTCATTAAAAATTCAACAATTCGTTGAGAAGCTTTCCCATCTCCATAAGGATTGTGCAATTCGCTCATTTGACAATACCTTTCCTCATTCACAATCAAATCAGTCGCCTCATTAACGATTTTGTTTTTATCAGTACCTACTAGTATTACGGTTCCAGCTTCAACAGCTTCAGGACGCTCTGTCGTATCACGCATAACCAATACCGGTTTTCCAAGACTAGGCGCTTCTTCTTGTACACCACCACTATCAGTTACAATCAAGTAGGCTTTATCCATCAACCAAATAAAAGCCTCATAAGGCAGTGGAGCAATCAAATGAATATTGGCATTATCACCTAAAATTGAGTAGACGGGCTTTTGTACGTTAGGATTTAAATGAACCGGATAAATAACCTGTACGTCGTCTCGCTGAGCAAGCTTATTTAAAGCATCACATATATTTAGAAAGCCCTGTCCATGATTCTCTCTTCGATGACCAGTAACAACAACTAACTTCTTATCAGGATTAATTAATTGTTTTAGTTTATCAATATCCTCATTACCTTCAACTTTATTTACAATTTCAACACTCTCAAAAAGTGCATCAATTACTGTATTACCAGTTACTACAATTGAGTTAGCATCAGTATTTTCTGACAATAGATTATTCTGTGATTTTGTTGTAGGTGCAAAATGATAGTCAGCGATACGCCCGGTCAACTGTCGGTTTAACTCCTCGGGAAAGGGTGCCAGTTTATTATAGGTTCTGAGACCTGCTTCAACATGTCCGACCTTCGCACCACTATAAAATGCTGCTAATGCTGCAGCACTCGAAGTAGTCGTATCACCATGAACCAAAACCACGTCAGGATTAAACTCATCCAAAACTGGTTTCATTCCATTAATGATATCCCCAGTTAAAGAGTATAGATTCTGGTTTGGTTTCATTAGGTCCAAGTCATAATCAGGTTTAATATCAAAGAAACTTAATACCTGATCCAGCATCTCCCGATGTTGTGCGGTTACACAAACTTTTGTTTCAAATTCTTTACATTTTTTCTTGAATTCTTTTACAACCGGCGCCATCTTGATCGCTTCCGGTCTTGTTCCGAATACAATAAGTACTTTTTTCATATATTTACCTGAGTCATTTTGCTTAGAAACTTCGTTTCAAGTTATCCCAAACTAATCGGCCAAAAATCAATCCGAGCCCAACAAATCCACCTAAAAACACACTCACAACCAAAATTATCTTTTTCTTTGGCGCACTCTTTTCAATGGGCACCTTAGCTGGTTCTAAAATGGTAAAAGCAGGTGTTTGTTCATTCACGGCAATCTTGGCCTGCTCTAACTGTTGAGCCAAACCTTTAAACACGGTCGAAGACATTTCGTATTCATCACTTAAACGTTGAAACTCCAGGTTCACTCGTTCTGATACCATGTTACGGTGTTGGTCCTTGTATTCATACAATGCTCTTTGAGCCTGTTCGTATGCATCCTTCTTTTTATTATACTGGTCTTGTATAAACTCTAAATGTTCACGAGCTTGCTTTGTCTTATATCGTATTACATAATTTTGAAGCAGCTCCACAGCTTTATGAACCAATTGAGCTACTAAAACTGGTTCAACCACTTCCGCAGAAACTGAAATTAGGCCTGTTTTATTGTCTACCTCGATTTTAATTACCTCTTCAACAGCAGCCATTGCTCTTAATTCTTCTTCACTCAAATTAAGCACACCATAGTCAGGAAGCTCCTTCTCTTCAATTTCTGAAGCAGACAAAGCATTTTTTATGGTCCATGGCAAGCGAATGGTGTATTTGATTACTTTACTACCAAACGACTCAACGGTATCTGCTAATGCATATTCATACAAGGAAATTGGCTCCGTATATTCTGCGAAATGAAACTTCTGATGCACCATTTCTTTTTTAAAGGAGTAGGAATTTACTACCTGCGGATAGATTACAGTAGGGATACCTGATGATTGCCCCATCATAGCACCTAAGTTAATACCTGCTATGCCAGCTAAAGCGCCCAAATTTCCCATTCCCCCTTTTTTTTCTTTTGATGGAATCAAAGTACAGTAGGCCTGGTATTTTACCGGGCTGGTAAAAGTAATAACCAATCCAATAAAAACAGCTAGGCCAACCGAGTAGTAAATGGTTTTACGGCCATTCCAAATGGTTTTAACAAGAGCGATGAGATCGATTTCATCGCCTTTGATTATTTGCAATTCTTTTCGTTCGTTATTTTGGGTCATTTAATTAGATTCAAGATTAAAGACATAAGATTAAAGACGAATTACATTCTATCAGCAATCGTTACAATTGTCAACGATAGAGACGCCAAAGCACTGGCCATAGCAATCCAGGCCGTTGCTGGTATAGGATCTCTATCTGGCTTTTGTGGCACCACAATTTCAGAACCTGGCATGACCTTCGGGTAGTTTCGAAAGAACAGAAAGCTCTTCGTAGAAGCAGCTGCTCCATTGGGATAAATCACGTATGCTTTTCCTTTTTTAGCGCGTAAATCAAACCCACCACCAGAACGAATGTAATGCTTCATCCCTTTACCTTCTATGTATGAAGCTGATAATGGATTTAGTACCCCTCCACTGATCTTAACCGTTTGTAATTCACGAGGTATCACCAGTTCATCACCATTTTGAAGGAATATATCATCCTTTGCACCAGGGTTATTTAATATTTTTTCAAGATCGATACTCACCACCTCGAAGCCTAAATCATCAAATACCAATGAGGTATCAGATGCAGCTAATTGTTCACGAAGGCGCTTCACCTTTTGGGAAACTTCCACTTTACGCGTTAGCATGGCACCCTTTGAATAAGCATTAGGAGATAGTCCTCCTGCACGCATTATAATGGTTGAAACACGCTCCTTCTTAGATGTCAAACTGAATTGCCCGGCATAATTCACTTCACCCTTGACATTCACCACCGATTTTCTTTCGTAACCCGGCGACTGTCGAACAAACACCTGATCATATGGACTCAAAATAAACTTAGCATCCTCACCATTCATTTTCAACTCGCGCGATATGGTAAACTGGTAGACATGCGCAATTTTATCACCCGCCTTATGTGCTTCATCATATGACAAACGACGAGAAATTTCTATAAAGGCTTCAGAAGCTGATTCTTTAAAGCCACCTGACTTAAATACTAAATCAGATAAAGTCATGTCTTCATTGTAGTCAAACTCACCAGGATATTGTACTTCACCGAAAATTTCAACGGTTCTAATTTCTCGCAAATCATCAATAGAAGAAATGGTCACCATATCTTCCCGCTGCAATTCTATATCCGTTTCGCCACGAAGCACTTCTCCGACATTGAAGGTGATATTCTGCAGTGTCAAATCATCCATTAAACGTGTGACCAAACCTCTATTTAGGAATACATCTTCACGCACGCCATCTGCATTATCAATCAATTGTTTTAATGTCAAGCCTTCGCTTAACTCATAATTTCCTGGTCGATAAACAGCGCCTTCAATGCTTACCTTGTTTTCATAACGTTCCAATACAGAACCGGCAAACACACTGTCGCCACTTTGTATAACAATCTTTTCATAATTATCGGCCAGTACATCTTTAAATGCCCGATGACGTGAGGTAGTACGATATAGCTCCACACGATACGTATAGGCATCCTCGGTAAATCCACCAGCATACTCTACCAAATCGCTTATCTTTTCCTCGCCTTTGGCTTCGAAAATGCCATTGCGTTTAAATTCTCCACCTACTTTTACGCGTTTCTCATAGGTTGGTACCAATATTACATCGCCATCACTCAAGGGCACGTTGATATCACTTTTACCCCGAATTAAAAACTCATACACATCTAATGTGGCCAGCAATTCACCATTGCGAATCACCTGAATATTACGAAACGAACCGTCCTTGTTAGGACCCCCAGAAAGGTATAAAGCGTTAAAAGCCGTTGCAGTTCCGGGCAATGTATAGGTTCCGGGCAGGAACACTTCGCCGATGACATTCACTTTTATGGACTTCACCGTACCAACATTGATACTGGCGAAAGTACGTGGATTCGATGATTTTAAATCGCTATAAATAGATGTTAACTTGCTAAAAATGCGTTTTTGGGCTGCCTCTTGCGTTAAACCGCCAAGCTGAACGGGACCAACATTTGGAATATTAATAGAACCATTTTTATCAATTGGTAAATTGTAGTTTTGTTGTGAGACGCCCCATACATCAATTAATATTTCATCACCTGGGCCAAGCACATAAGATGGAGGAACCGGCAAGTTTATATTGGGTTCAAAAGTGAGATTTTCGTTGTTAAAGAAGGAGAATCCAAAAATACGTTGGTCAGCAACAGCCGAATCAACCGGCTTTTTAATGGACTCGGTCATACCAGAATCACTGGTCATACCTGACGCTCCGACACTTCCGGCTCCCGTTCCGCCTGTTAACTTCACTTCATTGATACGTTGACGCAGCTTGGCAATTTGATCCTGACTCATGCCTCGTGCCTGAGCCAATGCAATGACCTGCTGTTCAGACAAGCCTCGTTTTTTCATTTCCTGAATCATTCGAATCACCTGTGCATCTGTCATATCATCCACATTCATCGATCTGACATCAACTGAATTGGGATCAATGCTTTGTGCCTGAATACTCGAAGCACTCAATATTATCAATAAAGAAAAAATAAAACAACGTAAGTTCATTCGTTTATCCTCAAATTATTGAACTCTTAGAGCTCAAAGGTTAATTTTAAATACGCTATCGCTTCCTCACTCCCACCAAATCCTAAGATTCACCAGTAGCAGAAAGCTTAATTAGCTGATAACAAACAGCCTGCAAAAAACGTCTTTCAGTGATAAAAAAGACGGCGCGAAGTTATGGATAAATACCCATAATACGCTAATCAATACAATGGTTTTTCAACATAATAATATCTGAGATAAATCATCAATGATGATACTCAATCAACTACTCTTTGAAAAAACGCTTTTGAAAGAATAATATTATAAATATACCAATGGTAATTGATGAATCGGCGATATTAAATACGGGGCGAAAAAAGATAAAAGGATTACCACCTACATAGGGAAACCACTCAGGGTAGCGACCTTCTATCAGAGGAAAATACAACATATCCACCACTTTGCCATGCAGAAACGAAGAGTAGCCACCGGCCTCGGGTATAAAGCTGGCAATCTGTCCATAGCTATGATCGAAAATCACACCATAAAAAGCACTATCGATGATATTGCCGAGTGCACCAGCCAAAACCAGTCCCACACAATAAATCAATCCATTGGGCGCACCTTTCCTGCTTAGGTTAACCATGTACCAACCAATTCCAATAACTGCCACAATACGAAAGATGCTTAAAAACGCCTTTCCAAATTTACCAGCCAACTGCATGCCAAAGGCCATACCATTGTTTTCAACAAAATGAATGATAAACCAATCGCCGAGAACCGGTATCTCGTCGCCTAACATCATGTGTGTTTTAATGTAGAACTTACTTACCTGATCAACCAGCAGGATTAAGAATATGATAAGAAATGACTTTTTTAGTACAGACATAGTTGCGGTGTTATATAATTGTGATTGTACCTACGTATTAAGCAGCTACAAGTTTCGAAATAAACATTAAATAGTGTTATCCGATTAAACGCACAAATGACCAATGGATATAAGCTCTCCATTGGCCACTGTTTTTTTTTGTTCTTTAATAATTTCAGGCTCGAAAACAGTCTATTTTTGCCCTTGCTTTGCCTCAACACTCAATGTAGCATGAGGAACCGCTTGTAAACGTTCTTTCGGAATTAATTTTCCGCTTACGCGACAAACACCATAGGTTTTGTTTTCGATGCGCACCAAAGCTGCCGAAAGATGCTGAATGAACTTTTGCTGACGCTGGGCTAATTTACCAGCCTCTTCTTTTGACAACACAGCTGCCCCTTCTTCCAACACTTTAAATGTTGGTGAGGTATCCTGCGTATCATTACCATCCTGGTGAGTGATGGTATTTCTAAGCAATTCGTAATCTTTCTTGGCCTTATTGAGTTTCTTCAGGATAATCTCTTTGAATTCCTGAAGCTCTTCATCTGAGTAACGGGTTTTTTCAGCCATAATGACTAATTTTAGTTATCAAACAGTCCACTTATGCCTTTTCTACAGACATACTTGTGGTTATTTCATCATCAATCTCAACGGTTGTTACACCATCATTATTGCATTGTTCTACTAATTTAACTTCAACAGCCAGTGTTTGTGCCCCGATGTAATCGGCGTGCTTCTCAACTGCAGTATTGATTGCATCGTGTTTCTGTATCTGTAAACGAATCTTATCGGTTACATCGAATCCAGAATCTTTTCGTAGGTTTTGGATGCGATTAACAAACTCACGGGCAATACCCTCTTCTCTCAATTTATCGGTCACATTAATATCCAAGGCTACGGTTATCTTACCTTCATTGGCAACCAACCAACCCGGAATATCTTCTGACATAATTTCAACATCTTCTAAAGTAAGAACGATGGATTGCCCGTTGACATCCAATTTATATTGTTCTTCTTTTTCGAAGATAGCAATTTCTTCCTGACCCATGGCATTTATTGCCCCCGAAATTGCTTTCATATTCTTACCATGCTTAGGACCAAGGGTTTTGAAATTTGGCTTTATCTTCTTCACCAATACCCCTGCATCTTCTTTCAGGTATTCCATCCCTTTCACATTCACCTCAGTCAGCACTAAATCTTTAATAGCTTCCAACTGATGCTCAAAAGCTTCATCCAAAATTGGAATCATAATCTTATTCAATGGCTGACGCACTTTTAAGTTTACCTTGCGACGCAAACTAAGCACCATGGATGAGATGGACTGAGCATATTCCATACGCTCTTCCAAATCCTTATCAATCATCTTCTCATCAAACGACGGGAACTCGGCCAGGTGAACTGACACATCAGAATAGTTACCTGACATCTTATTCAAATCGGCAAATAGCTGATCGGTAAAGAATGGTGCAATAGGAGCTGACAATAAAGCCACCTTCTCCAAACATGCATATAGTGTTTGGTATGCCGCTAACTTATCTTCATTCATTTCACCACCCCAAAAACGCTTGCGATTCAAACGCACATACCAATTACTCAGGTTCTCCATCACAAATTCCTGAATAGCTCGTCCTGCACGCGTTGGTTCGTAGGCCTCATAAGCTTCAGTCACTTCCTTCACTAATGAATTCAACAATGACATTACCCAACGGTCAATTTCAGGTCGCTTCTCAACTGGCACAATTGCCTCTTTACCATTAAAACCATCTACATTGGCATATAAAGCAAAGAAGGAATAGGTATTATATAAGGTGCCAAAAAACTTACGCTTCACTTCATCAACCCCGGCAACATCAAACTTCAGGTTATCCCATGGTTGTGCATTCGTAATCATATACCAACGCAATGGATCAGAACCATATTTTTCAATCACCTCAAATGGATCAACACCATTGCCCAGGCGCTTCGACATCTTATTACCTTTTTTATCTAAGACCAAACCGTTAGAAATAATATTCTTAAAGGCAACAGTATCAAATAACATGGTGGCAATAGCATGTAATGTAAAGAACCAACCACGCGTTTGATCAACACCTTCGGCAATAAAATCGGCCGGATATACCTGGTCGAAACCTTCTTTATTTTCAAATGGATAATGCATTTGAGCATAAGGCATAGCTCCTGAATCGAACCACACGTCAATCAAATCCGATTCGCGCTGCATTGGTTGCCCACTTTCTGACACCAATACAATTCCGTCGACATGATGACGGTGTAAATCAATTTTATCGTAATTCTCTTTTGAGTTATCGCCAACCTGAAAACCTTCGAATGGATTCTTGTCCATTACTCCAGCCTCAACAGCTTTATTAATTTCGTCCATCAACTCCTCTACAGAGCCAATGCATTTTTCTTCCGTTCCATCTTCAGTTTTCCAAATTGGAAGCGGCGTTCCCCAATAGCGCGAACGACTCAGGTTCCAATCTACCAAATTCTCTAACCATTTTCCAAAACGTCCCGTTCCGGTTGAGCTCGGCTTCCAATTAATGGTCTTATTTAGCTCTATCATGCGATCGCGCACCGCGGTCGTTTTAATAAACCAACTATCTAATGGATAGTATAAGATTGGCTTATCCGTACGCCAGCAATGCGGATAGTTGTGAACATGTTTCTCAACTTTAAATGCTTTATTCTCCTTCTTGAGCATGACTGCCAAATCCACATCGAGTGTAGGTGCATCATCTGCTAAAGAAGTATCGTAAGCATTTTTTACAAAACGACCTGCATACTCGCCATAGGTTTCTTTGTTAACAAAATTTGCAACAAAATCGTCGTCTAAATCCTCAATTTTGAAGAACTTACCGGTTTTATCAACCATTGGCTGACGCTTACCTTCTTTATCAACTAAAATAAGCGGTGCTATACCTGCTACCTTAGCCACCCGATCATCGTCGGCACCAAAAGTAGGTGCAATGTGCACAATACCTGTACCATCTTCAGTTGTGACGTAATCACCTAATATCACCCGGAAAGCATCTCCATCGGGCTTAACCCATGGCATTAATTGCTCATAACGAACACCTTCCAAATCTGTCCCTTTGTATTCAGCAACTACTTTAAAAGGTATTTTTTTATCGCCTGCCTGATACGCATCAAAATCCAGATCGGCATTCTTTGGGTTGAAATAGTTATTGACCAAAGACTTGGCAACAATGACAGAAACAGGTACTCCGGTATATGGATTAAATGACTTTACTTTAAGGTATTCAATCTTTGGACCGACAGCCAGAGCTGTATTTGACGGCAGTGTCCATGGAGTGGTCGTCCAGGCTAAGAAGCTTAGTTCTTCATCGTTATCAAATAACTTTTCCGAAGCTTCATTTTTAACAATTTTAAATTGAGCAGTACAGGTAGTATCTTTCACATCGCGATAACAACCCGGCTGATTTAATTCATGTGTACTTAAACCTGTTCCGGCAGCCGGAGAGTATGGCTGAATAGTATAGCCCTTGTAAAGCATATCCTTCTTATACAACTCCTTCAATAACCACCACAGCGTTTCCATATATCTGTTGTCGTAGGTTACATATGGATCATCCATATCAACCCAATACCCCATTTTATGGGTTAGATCTTCCCATAAATCGGTGTATTTCATCACATCCTTACGACATGCTTCATTGTATTCCTCTACGGTAATGCTTTTACCAATGTCTTCTTTGGTTATTCCAAGGGCCTTCTCAACGCCCAGCTCAACTGGCAATCCGTGGGTATCCCAACCAGCTTTGCGCTTAACATGAAAACCCTGCTGCGTTTTAAAACGGCAAAAAATATCTTTAATGGTACGCGCCATCACGTGGTGAATCCCAGGTATACCATTAGCCGATGGTGGTCCTTCGTAGAACACAAACGTTGGTTTACCCTCTCTCGTAGTGATACTCTTCTCAAATGCTCCGTTTTCTTCCCAGGTATTTAACACATCTTTGTTAACCTGCGACAAGTTCAAACCTTTATATTCCGGAAATTTTGCGCTCATTAATTCTATATTTTTACCCTTAATTTTAAAAAGTCTACAAATATAGATGTTGTGTAGTGAAAAACAAATGATTCTAAACACTTAAACACTTCTACAAAACAATTCTGCCTACTTTCTTTTAATCACTATAAATAAGCATTTCATTAAACAATTACGGAAATCAATCTTCATTTACTTTGATAAAATAGTTACTTTTGCGCCATCAATAACATTGTACAAACTATTAATTACACATCACTTATGAAAAGAATTCTATTTTCATTGATTGCCGCTATGGCATTTGGGACCGTTGCAAAAGCTCAAAACCTACAAGTTCATTACGATTTAGGTAAAGAACGTAAAATGATTACCACCACATTAGAAATGTTTAAGCCAGACAAATATGGTAGTACTTTCTTCTTTGTTGATTTCGACTATAGTAACGAAGATAATCGTGGTACAGAGAACGGTATTTCTTTAGGATACATGGAAATTGCAAGAAGCTTTAAGTGGAAAGAAACTCAAAAGTTTGAACCACGCGTGGAGTTCAACAGTGGTGGTGCCTGGTTTGGCCCTATCAACAATGCATGGTTAGTTGGTGGACAGTATACTTTCAATACTGCTGATTTTTCTAAAATCCTTACGCTGCAAGCCAACTTAAAGCACATTAAAGATGGCACAATCAATGACGATTTCTCTCAGGAAAATCTTGTTGGCTTTCAATTAACTGCTGTTTGGGCCTTACAATTTATGGAAGGTAAACTTTCTTGTCTTGGTTTTGCAGATTTCTGGAGAGAAGACACTTTCTTTGGTGATAAGAAATACAGATTCCTAACTGAACCTCAGTTGTGGTACAACTTCAACTCTAACTTCTCATTTGGTGGCGAAATTGAAATGAGTAACAACTTTGTTGAAGATGGCTTTCAGGTTAACCCAACCTTAGCTGCTAAATGGACATTCTAATTAATCCAAGACTATTATGTTAGAAAAATTCTTCAAATTATCAGAAAATAAAACCACTGTTAAAACGGAAGTAATCGCTGGTATTACCACGTTTATGACAATGGCTTACATCCTGGCTGTTAACCCGGATATTCTTTCGGCTACAGGCATGGATAAGGGTGCACTTTTTACAGCTACAGCTATTTCGGCCGCTATTGGTACATTGGTAATGGCTCTTTGGGCTAAACTACCATTTGCATTAGCGCCAGGAATGGGATTAAATGCTTTCTTCGCATTTGGTGTGTGTATTGGAATGGGCATGTCGTGGCAATTTGCTCTAACAGCTGTATTCCTTGAAGGTATCTTATTTATTCTAATGACGGCCTTTAATATCCGTGAGTTAATTATCAATGCTATTCCTTCGAGCATCAAGAATGCCATCTCAGTTGGTATCGGTTTATTTATTGCCTTTATTGGTATGAAAAACGCCGGTATTATCGTAGCCAACGATGCTACTTTCGTTCATTTAGGTGATATGAAATCGGCTGGCGTTCTTTTAGCACTAGGAGGCATCATGATTACAGGTGTTCTTTTAGCCTTAAAAGTTAAAGGTGCATTATTAATAGGTATGGTATTAACTACCATTGTTGGATTACCATTAGGTGTAACACAATTACCTCATTTTGATTTCTCTGTTCCTTCAATTTCTTCAATTGCATGGAAATTTGACTGGAGCTGGGTAAATTCTGCAGAGGGTATCTTTACAATGATTACTGTATTATTCACATTCTTATTTGTGGATATGTTTGATACAGTAGGAACACTTATCGGCGTATCAACTAAAGCGAAGATGATTGGCAAAGATGGTCGTATTCCAAACGTAAAGCAGGCGCTTATGGCTGACTCGATTGGTACAACTGTAGGTGCTGCCTTAGGAACTTCAACCGTTACAACCTATGTTGAATCAGCAGCTGGTGTTGCCGAAGGTGGACGTACAGGTCTGACTGCATTAACAACTGCCGGATTATTTATCTTAGCATTATTCTTATCACCATTATTCTTAATGATACCTGCAGCAGCAACAGCTCCTGCCCTTGTATTGGTAGGTGTTATGATGATGACGCCGATTCAGAATCTTGATTTAGAAGATTTCACTGAATCTATCCCTGCTTTCTTCACATTAATTATGATGCCATTAACGTTCTCAATTGCAGAAGGTATCGTATTTGGTATTTTATCGTATGTGGTTTTAAAATTACTTTCGGGCAAACACAAAGACATATCAATCATTGCTTATGTATTGGCAGTCTTATTTGCACTGAAGTTTGTATTTATGTAGAATATCACTTTCTATATTTCAAGAGGCCTTTCGGAAGATTGGCCTCTTTTTATTTTACATCGCGCAAAATAATTTGTCCTATTAATATGTCTTGTTCCTTATAGAGCTGAGCCTCTTTATACATCCAGGGCGTCCATTGCTCCTTATCCGGAAATGTAAAACCACAAGCACTTAGCATTTTTAACGAAGGAGTGTTACTTGCTTCAACTGCCACAATTAACACTTCAAAACCTTCTTTCCTGCAAAACAGAATGCGTGCCTTCACGAGTTTTGAGGCCAGTTTCCTACGTCGATACAAAGGCAATACAATTGTTCCATTTAATATGCAGTAATGATATTTATATTCCTGAAACCGGCCCAGCATCACTTTGCCCGATGCCATCACTTTACCGCTTTTACTCAATGCTGAAAACTCACGCTGTGGCAGGCTAATATGATTAAATGACACTTCACTCTTCACTGATTTTACCATTACTTTTTTATTGGCTATACCTGATAATTTATAGTAATAATAAAGCGCCTGACTGGTCATCTTCTTTAACAATCCAATATTCTTCATGCTCTAAAAATATATCAATAATTAATCAATAGCTATATTTGTAACAAACCAATTGATGATGCTGACACAACCAACATTACTTCTCGATAAAGCCAAATGCCTGGCCAACATTGAGCGCATGGCCACAAAAGCTAAAAATGCCAATGTATTATTCCGACCACATTTTAAAACACACCAATCGGCCGAAGTTGGTTCGTGGTTCAGAGACTATGAAGTAGAATGCATCACGGTTTCTTCAGTTAAAATGGCTGTTTATTTTGCTAACAATGGATGGACAGATATTACGATTGCCTTTCCTGCTAACATACTAGAGTGGTCAACTATTAATAAGCTGGCAGGAAGAATCAATCTCAATATTGTTGTTGAATCGATAGAAACAATACAAGCACTGGAAAAGCAACTTAGCAACCCGGTGGGGATCTACATCAAAACAGATACCGGCTACGGGCGAACAGGTGTAAATGCGGAAAATTATGAGACCATGCAAATGCTTCTAAGCAAATTAAAAACTTGCAAAAACCTTATATTCATTGGCTTCTTATGCCATGCAGGCCATACTTACAACACTATTAGCAATGATGAAGTTGGCCAAATAATGGAATCATCCCGACAACAACTATTGGCATTAAAAACCTTTATGGCCAATGACTTCCCTTTGATTCAACTATCATATGGCGACACGCCATCGTGCTCACAATTCGATAATTTTGAAGGCTTCGATGAAATACGCCCGGGCAATTTTGCCTTTTATGATAATATGCAAGCACACCTGGGTTCGTGTCATCTAAATGACATTGCTGTTGCTATGGCTTGCCCGGTAGTAGCTAAACATGCAGAACGACTGGAAATCATCATTCATGGTGGTGCCGTGCACTTTTCAAAGGACCAGATATCTATTAATGGAAAGCCGCAATTTGGTACGGTCATTAAACTCGACGGCTTAAACTGGGATACTAATCACAAAATCGGACACATCGCTAAGTTATCGCAGGAACACGGCATTATTAAAGTACCGACTGACCAGTTCGAACAAATTAACATTGGTGATATGCTCGCGATACTGCCTGTTCACTCGTGCCTAACATCTAACTTAATGGGCGAATACTTAACGACAGAAGGCAAACGAATCAGTATGCTTTAAGCATCACCATTATCAGGTCTGGATAAAAGACGCCCAATCAGAAATGCCATGATAATAACCAGGTAAAACTGTCCGCAAAGCGTTATTAATAAAGCCAGTGATTTAGCCACGGGAGTAACCGGCAACAAATCGCCATAACCCAATGTGGTCATCGAAACGAAAGTATAGTAAAACGAGTCATACACATGACTGATAGAATTATCGACAGCAAAATTAAAAGCACCGGGAAGCTCACGAGAAATCATACTGACCAATACTCCAAAACCGACACCAATAAGAAGATATCCATTTATTGCCTCGATAATAACCAATGAGTTAATATCCTCTTTGCGCGCCACCTTTCCTATAAAACGAAATACCCGCAACAAAAAAAACACCACTAACCACAAAGATGACAGATAATGTATCAATTGCAAGTTAGCAATATCAGTCATCCATATGGCAACAATAGCCACCAGTACTTGCAACATCACTTTGGGCTTACCATCTTCACTAGTGGCATACGATGAAACAACAACGATTAATGTGATGAAGATTTCAAATAATCGAAATTTAATAAACGTGGTCAGAATGGGTAATGCAAATATGGTGAAGCACAAAATGATTAACAAGCCCCAATTACTCATTAACTGTTTGAAATTCTGCTTAATGTCCATATGCTTGACGAGTCCCATAATTATCTGTATTGACGGTTTGTATTACAAATCTAAATTAATCTCTTATAAATCGGAACTCTTTTTGTTTCTTCACGTTCAATAGCTCAAAATTGAATAACTCAAATCATTATATGAAACGATTTTTACCAATACTTATTGGCCTGTTTTTACTATCTGCATGTGCCAGTAAACGCAACTATAATAAAGCACAAAAGTTCGATAATGCCGGTTTATACGCTGATGCCGCTGCGCTTTATTACAAATCACTGAAAGCCAACAAAAATAACATTGATGCCAAGCTGGGTCTTCAACGTACCGGACAATTAGTACTGGAAGATAAAGTAGATGCTTTTCAGAAGCAATATAATAATGGTACGGCCAAAGATGCCGTGTACGCATACAGAGAAGCCGAGAGTTATTACAATCAACTATCTGTCCTTGGTGTAAAACTCATCTTGTCAGAAGAGCAAAAGGAATACTATCTGGAGGTAAAGGATAAATATCTTGACATCCTTTACCAGCAAGGTATGAAAGCACTCACATTAGAGGAATTTCCCAGTGCAGAAGCCCAATTCAATGAAATCATCAGCATCGATAAGAACTTTAAAGATGTACAAACACAATGGCTTACTGCCAGGTACGAACCTGTGTATCGCCATGGTAACCGATTGATGCAAACCGAATCTTTCAGAAGTGCTTACAACGATTTCAATGTGATTAACACAGCCACCAAAGGCTACAAAGAGAGCATCGAATTACAATCACAATGTCTGGATGAAGCCAAGGTTACCATTGCCATTCTGCCTTTTACCTACAAGTACCGTAACTATCGCAACTACACTTCAGTAATGAAGGATCGGGTTGTGAATGAGTTATCTCAAATCAAATCACCTTTTTATCAACTCATTAGTGACGAAGCAATAACTTCCATCCCCAACTGGTCAAAGACTAAAGATTTAAGCGCTGCGATAAAGATTGCCAAGCAAGAAGGCCCATATTTTGAAGCGAAAACCATTTTTACAGCTCGCATTGATAAATACACCAGAAAACAAGGTCAGATTTATAAAAAGGAGAAAAAAGGCTACATCAAACAAACCATAGAAGTTACTAACCCAGAAACAAAACTTAAAGAGCAAAAGGTAAAATACACCAAAGTGCGCTATTATGAATACGAACAAGAAAACAGTATTGAAATAGCTTTAAGCTATGGTTTAGATCGTATTGATAAAGATGAACTGGCTTTTACCGATAATTTTCAGGGCAGCAAAAAAGATAAAATACACTATGCCACCTTTGACGGCAGCTACAAACAATTGATTGCCGGCACCTGGAAATACATCGATAAGGAGTCATCTGAAGATCAGGTGTACGATACAGAAGCTTCAAGCAAACAATTACATGCTTTATTCAAGAATGATAAAGAGATACAATCACTTTCAAGCCTTGAAAATAATCTATTAAAAGAATGCGCACAGCACGTTGCTAAAAACGTGACCGAATACAAACCTGAAAACTAAACCCAATGAAGGCTCTAACAATTATATGCCTGGCAACATTAGTGCTTTTTGCCTGCTCTTCGAAAAAGAAGGAAGCTGAATTACTGGAACTTTCAAAACCAGCCTGGTTAAAAGATCGACCTGTTTCGTCAATTTACTTTTATGGAATTGGCATCACGCCTAAAGTTGGTGGAGTTATTTATTACGAAGACAAAGGCAAAGAAAAAGCGCTGGCTGACCTGTCGAAACAAATAAGCACCAAAATCAAAAGCGAGCAAAGCCTTTATCGCATGGAAGATAACAAAGGCGTTTATGAATATATCCAGAGTCGTGTAAAGGCTACTTCCAATGAGTTTTTAGAGGGTTATGAGTTTGTTGATAAATGGGAAGATCAGAGTTATTACTACGCCTATTATCGATTATCGAAAAGTGAGTTTTATGCCCTTAAAGCTAAGCGCAAACAAGAAGCCTTACAGTTATCATTACTTAAATACAAACAAGCACAAGAAGCTCGCAATAATTATGATTTCATTCTGGCACTGGAGCAGTATGCTGCAGCTATTGATGCCATTAGCGGGTATTTAAACGAGCAAACATCTATTGAAACTGAGAATGGCACCATTGATCTATTTGAAGTCAACAAAGATGCTCTGAACGATTTGATTAGTGAATTACAGTTGGAATATAATACTAGCACATTAAC
Source organism: Carboxylicivirga marina (assembly GCF_016612505.1). GTDB lineage: Bacteria > Bacteroidota > Bacteroidia > Bacteroidales > Marinilabiliaceae > Carboxylicivirga > Carboxylicivirga marina. The sequence goes on along the minus strand of NZ_JAENRR010000025.1, from coordinate 28,524 downwards.
GGCGACAGCTCAAGAGAAACTTGCTGAGTCGAGTGCCATTGTTTCTGTTTATTGTTACAAGCATCCGGCAAAAATGATACCGGTAAGATTTAATTATAGCGGCGGTTTTTTAGTATCAGACAAATTCAAAAGCAATAGCAATGGAAAGGTACAAAGTCCGGAATTTTCAATGAGCAGCAAGCCTGAGGAAACACTAAACGTTTCAGTTGATTTAAAAGCATTAGGCCGCCAAATCACCAAAAACCTTATTGTTCGCCAATTAATAGAGAAACAAGAGCCAGCTAATACAATCTTAACGATAAAGCAAGGTTAGGCTAAAGAGGCCTTTCTCGTTTTTAAGCTGGTCAAACATAATTTCAGTAGGAAAAGATTAATCATGACAGGCGCATGTAAACAATTAGTTTCCAAACGCCTGTCATATTTATTGGAGTTTTGTTGTAAATATTATCAACCTGTCAAAAACCACCTCTCCTTTTGAATAGATGCATTTCATCTAATAAAACTGCACAAAAAAAGCAGGAATCATCACATGGATAATTCCCGCTTTATTTTCTATCCTAAGTTGAGTTCGATTTGAATTTAAAAACTCAGGTCATTAGCTTATTTACATACTGTAATGCAAGCCTCCAGTTGGACCAAGTGGCAAACCTGTTAGCAGCCAAATAGCCAATAGAATCATCCATGATACCAAAAACACCATTGAATAAGGCAACATGGTGGATACAATGGTACCAATTCCCGCTTTCTCATCATACTTCTGGAAATACACGATGATAAGTGCAAAGAAGCTCATCATCGGCGAAATAATATTGGTAGCACTATCGCCTATTCGATAAACAACCTGCGTTAATTCAGGCGAATAACCAAGCATCATAAACATGGGTACAAAAATAGGTGCCAGCAGGGCCCATTTGGCCGAAGCACTTCCCATCACCAGATTGATTAAACCACAGAATAAGGCAAACATTAACATCAATGGAATCACAGAAAGGTTCAATTCATTAATGGCATTTGCACCATTTACGGCCATGACTAAGCCCAGGTTACTCCAGTTAAAATAAGCAACAAACTGAGCCGCGAAAAACACCAGCACCAGATAAGGTCCCAATGATTTAGCGGCCTCCCCCATAGCGCCCATTATATCTTTGTCGGTTTTAAAAGTACCGGTTATCTTTCCATACACAATGCCGCATGTTCCGGCCCAAAGGAACAGTACTGCTACAACTCCTTTTAATAGCGGCGAAGTTAGCAATTGACCATCAGCTCCACGTAAAAAACCATCAGCAGGTATTAGGCCCCAGGCCATGATGGATAAAAACACCATAGAAACAATGCCAACCCAACGTAAGCCTTTCTTCTCGGTATGGGATAATTCGTCCAATCGTGTTTCTTCTTCAGATACTTCTCCTTTATACTCACCAAAGCGCGGTGCTATAATTTTCTCGGTTACCCAGGTACCCACGAGGGCCACCATAAAAGTAGACACTACCATAAAATAATAGTTACTTACCGGGTTAACGGTGTAGCTTTTATCTACAATATGTGCAGCTTCTTCGGTTAATCCGGCTAATAACGGGTCGATGGTTCCAATAATCAGATTGGCACTGAACCCCCCGGAAACACCGGCAAAAGCCGCAGCCATTCCTACAATTGGATGACGCTTTGCCACCAGAAAGATGACACCGCCCAATGGTACTAATAAAACATATCCAACACTTGAAGCAACATTAGAAATGACACCTGCCAGAATGATTACAAAGGTGAGTAAGCCTTTAGGAGCTGCTAAAACCAATTTACGTATGAGCGCACCAATTAAATCAGACTTCTCGGCCAGACCAATACCCAACATGGCCACCACAACAATGCCCATGGGAGCAAAATTGGTGAAATTCTTTACCATACCGGTAAGAATCTGATTTAGGCCCTCGACAGATAAAAGATTAATTACCTCAATGGTTTCGCCTGTGGTTGGATGTGTTGCTGTTGAACCAATCCAGGCAAATAAACCTGAAAAAAGCAGAACAATAACAGCAAAAATACCAAATAACAAAGCCGGGTGTGGCAGTACATTACCAACACGTTCAACCCCATTCAGGAATATATCAACAAATGATTTTTTCTTTTTTACAGCAGTACTCATACAGTGAAAGTTTTACTATTAGGAGATGCCAAAAATATAAAAAAAGAAGAGTGGGCTCGAATAAATAGGACAGGATATAAGTGTTTTACAACATAGACTATACCTGACATCAACAATAGCTTTTAGCTTACGGGAAACTCAGAAGCTCCAATTAAGCAGGTACTAATGATGATAATGCTAGAGTAAACACGATAAACTTAACGCTCTGATAAAACTGTTGACCTAAATTCCTGCCCCGCTAAACCAACTTTTGAAATGTGTTACTTTTTCGCGGCTCACAACCACTTCGCGATCAAACGCTTGCTCAAATTGAATTTTTAAGCGACTATTGGAGTGCACCAACACATCCTGAATATGATTGATATTAACAATAAAAGAGCGACTAATGCGATAAAAAGTGGATGGATTTAACATCTCCTCCAACTCTTCAAGTTTATAGTCAATGATGTATCGATTACCTTTTGCAGTTAAAATGAACGCATTACGTCCTTCGGCATAAAAAAGTACAATTTTATCGGAAGTCACTGATTTAATACGCTCGCCCAGCTTCACCATAAAACGTTCTTTATATGTTTTTCGGTAGTGCAATAGCGCTTCGTTTAATTCCTCCAGTTTAATTCGTTGACTGGCCGACGATAAATTTTCACGCAAGCTTTCCAGCTTTTCCATAGCACGAAACAAATCATCATAATCAAGCGGCTTTAATAAGTAGTCAATACTATTCACCTTAAAGGCCTGAATAGCATATTCATTATAGGCTGTAGTAAAGATTACCGGAAGGTTTAATTGTGTTTTATTAAATATCTCAAAGCTTAAGCCGTCAGATAAGTGGATATCCATAAACACTAAATCAACGGAGTTAAGTGGATTTGATAGCCAATCGACACTGGCTGCAATGGAATCCAACTCACCAACCACTTCAATGCTGCTATCGTAGCGCGTTAAGAGGTGTTTCAGATTCTCAACAGCTGGCTTTTCGTCTTCAATAATTAATACTCTCATGCGGTTTAAATTATTATTCTTCCTCTATTTCAAATAAAGGAATATTGATGTGTAATTGTTGATTATGATGGGTGATTACGAGCTGTTTATTTTCACTAAAGAACGAATAGGCTCTGTTTATAAAATTAAGATTCCATTCGCTATTACCATTTAAACCAATTTTTGGATTATGCTTGCAAACAAACATTAACTCTGCTTCTTTTATTTCAAGCATTATATTAATTGGCTGAAAATCATTCACAATAGAGCGCTCAACCAGCTCCTGAATTAAAGCAGATATGGTGCAAGGTATTATTTGTCTGCTTAACCATTCATCGGGTAAGTCTGACTTTAAGCAGATGGCATTTTTATACTTAACATTTAACACATGGAGCAGAGATGAACTCAGCGCCAACTCCTGCTTCAAATCGACCAACTCAACATGTCGGTTATCAAGGTTATAACGATAAATTCGTGAGAGGTGATTAATAAACTGCTCGGCTAATCGAGGTTGCGCATGCACAATGGATATCAGATTCTCAAGACCATCATAAAGCAACTGTGGATTAATCTGCATCTTAAACTTCTCCAAATCGGTTTCCAGGCCCTTTCGCAAATCTTTTTCCTGCTTGTAATGGATTTGTTTGTGAACGGCTAAGAATGAAGTGCTCACATGAATTATTGCATACAATATGGCTACGACCCCATAAACGCCATTAAAAACTATCAGCTCGGTATTAAAATCGCTTATAATTAATACAAACCGAAAATAGATACTTACTAAAAAACTTGTAACAATAAAGGATACAAGTAAACTTAGCAACGGAATAAGTACAATCCTCAGAGAATGATTAGGTCCTTTATCGCTCACCTCTTCCGATTCTGTCGTCAGCATTTTTTCAATGAGCGGATATCTTTTATCAATACCATTTAATACGGCACGCAAACTCTCAAGCAATACAAAGGCCAGAAAGACAGTTACCACTACTTCCTGACTAAAGAAATTAGCACTGAACTGGTTGAGGGTATCAAACACCAACAATATTAGTATATAGCCGACTGCTCCAATGGGGAAAGGAAGAATAAACCTTAACCACTTTTGTTGCTTACTTGTTGTGAATGCTTTCATATTATCAACTAAATACATCAGGCTTTAATACCTGATAATTTTGTGCTTTAATAACAATGGGAGAAGAACAACAAAGTTTTCATTTTTGCTTATCTCAACCTCATGCTTGGTAAAATACGCATAGCGCTTTTTAATATTTTCCAATCCGATTTTATGCGACACGTGCGGCTCTGGCTTCTTAACCAATTGATTATCTACCTCTATGAATCCAGGCTTCCGTTCAAAATTATTTCGTACTTCAATCCGACCATCACCATTTGAACGTATGCATATTTTCAGAGGCTTATCTTCTGAAAACTGATTGTGTTTGACGGCATTCTCAACCAACAATTGCAGTGTCATTGGTGGAATATAACTCTTAATGCCATTTTTATCGAGCTGTATATCAAGCTCCAGAGCTTTTTCAAACCGAATGCGCAACAAATAATAATAGGCATTAATAAAATCTACTTCCTGTGAAAGCGGAACCAATTCCTTTTGATGGCTATTGAGAATATAGCTAAATGTTTGTGCAAACTTCCGAATAAAGCCTTCGGTAGTCGACGCATCACGATGAATGAGAGATGCAATGGTATTTAAAGTATTAAACAGATAATGCGGACTAAGCTGACTCTTAAGAATCTCATATTGTAATTTCAAGCGCTCTCGCACCATCTTTTCACTCTCAATATTGGCTTGTATAAAACTTGTAAATGAATACTGGTACAAATCAACAAGGATAAAAATCAAATTCGTTAACAAGAAGATGATAAAGAACTTGATGGTTACATCACCTTTTTCTTCCATAAAGAGGTTGAACGATATATTATCGTACTTAATGGCAATAAGCAACTTGATGGATAACCACAAGAAGACTGTTGCCACAATGGTATTAAGTACAAATTGAATCATAAATCGCGATGGCATCCCTTTAATCCATGGATAAATCATATTGATACCACGAGCAGTGAGTGTGAGAATTCCAAAAATTAGCCAGGAACTTAGTGTAAAGAAGGAGATGGAATCAATATTTTCTATGAGAACTGGTAATCCTCCGTTTTCACTATAATACAGATACACAAAAGCCAGCACACCGTATAGAGTACTGACCAGTATTTGTGTTACCAGCTTTTTTGATGAATATAATTGGGTGTTGGCAGTCATTGAAACACTAAGTTATATCATTAATATAGATTTCAAAAAGATATCTGTCAATGCATTTAAGACAATATTATCTTTATTTACCAATGCCATTTGCTTATATCACTTTGTCACTGAACATTAGTAACTAAATAAAAGTCAAACATCCACCTAAAGAGAAGATGAATGCTGACTTTTCTAATTCATTTTAGTCAATATAAATTTAGTTCAAAGTTTTTAGCACTCTGTTTTTATCATATTCGGAGTCAAAGTCTTTGGCCATTGATTTAAATATATAAGCAGTTGATGAGTTTTTGTTGTTTACATGTGGACTTAAACGTACCAGAACTGTCGCCTTTTCAACATCCACATCAATTTGTTGTGTACATTCAATCACCTTAGCCGCAATACCTTCATCCATGGCTGAGCTGTCAATTACATAGCGTAACAATTCTTCAATGGTACTATTTTGATCCATGCGATTAATCAAGCGAAAGAATTGGTTGTAATTATTAGCCGACAATGGAAATTGAGCTACCACTTCGCGCATAACAGCGCCTGTGCCATGCTGAAAATCGCCCACCAAACGATCTAAGGTTTTTAACAATCGATACATGGCTGCTTCTTCTAGTTTGTTAGTATTTAGCAAGTCGAGCATCACATTGTACATTTCCATTTCACTATCCAAGCCATTTAATGTTTCGAAGTATGCATCCACCACTTCTTCATCATTAATGAATAAACGATTGGCTTTGCGAAGAATCATACCTCGCTGGCTGTTTGACGAAATACCATTGGCTGTTTTTAAATAGTTCAATAAGGTACTTTTGTCACTCTTTTTCTTTCCTGATTCAAGAGCAGCATCTAACAAAGCCGTTGTAACTTCACCCTTTAAAATGTAGTAGCTATCGGACATATTATCCAAAACATCTCTGAACTCATCCATCACCACTTCATTATCGGGCATGTATTTTATCAAATACAGTAACAAGGCTCCTTTTTCGCGTTCCGATGAAAACTCGTCAATGGCCTGCAACATACTAATCCAACTATCATTAGAAAGCTTAGTCGTTTTTAACAAATGCTTTAGCACATTGCCTTTTTCAGAATTAATTTCCATGTCTTCAATGATATCGAAATAGCCTTTACGTATTGCAAAATCATCTGAATAAAACTGATTGAAAATGCGCAATGTCGAACCTCTCTCGGTATTATAATCATGTGTTGAAGTCGCGTCAAGCACAGCTGATAACTGCTCTGTATTTAACTTATAATTCTCTAAAATATGACGAATCAATGTGCCCTTTGTGCTATTTGAACGCACTTCTTCGATTTGATTTAACACCGGAACAATGTCCTTGCTTTTTAGCTGATTATCAAATACCAATGTTTTTAAATAGGTGTTTTTTGAGGCTGAACTCCCTGATTTATATGAGGATGTTTTTATAGTAAATACATTCCATTCACTCGAATAAGAATAAGACGATGAAGAAGGTAAATCATCAAGAGCATCTAACACAGCGTTCAAGCCTTTACTATTATATAAATGACGCACACGCGACTCAACACCTAAATCACTACGCTTTACTATATCAGGCAACACCTCACTCAGCCATTTTTTGCCTTCCGGATTAAAAGCTGTTTCTGTTTTACCTACAAAATACTCATAGGTAATGGTACCCTTGTCATCGGCATGAATAAATAATCGGCGGTTATTACCAAAAGCAGTCTTATTAATTTCAACAAAACCATCGGCCGAAATGCCCGTAATCATTTTGTTATCCTCAGATAATTCAATAATACCCTTGTATTTTAAATCAAATGGGAAATCCGACGCACTGGTCGATATTTTAATCTCTCTGCGTCCGTTCAAATCTCGGCGCATCTCTCCCAGACTCTCACGTAAATCAGCCCTTAATTCGCGGTAATCATTTCTTAATTCATCGCGCTGTTCATACATACTTGATCGCTCGCGACTTCTGCTTCGTTCGCGCTTTTCGTCGGCCAAAGCCTCCTGAGACACCGAAACACCTAATGCAATAAGCATCGATGCTATCATGAATCCCCTAAATCTGTGTGTAATTTTCGCTCTCATAGGTATATTCTTTAGTTGTTCATCTACAATATTTGATAATACAATATTAAAATATGAATAGCCTTAAGAAAAACGAAAAGTAGTGAGTTGTAAGAAAAATGTAGTGAATTGTTGAAGAAGTGAATTGGGCTTGTTCTGGAGAAGAAATAAGGCCTCAAGGTTTCGATTATCTTAAGGCCTTTGAAGTGTTTTTATGCCTTTAGAACAGGTTCACAAATTTCATTAATCGTTTTTAACTCAACATCGGTAAAACTCAGATTATCCAATGCTGCCAGGTTATTATCAAGCTGTTTAGTAGATGAAGCCCCTACCAAAACTGAAGTCACTGTTTTGTTGCTCAATAACCAGGCAATGGCCATTTGAGCCAATGACTGATTACGCTTACTTGCCATCTCATTTAAGGCTACAATGGCATTTCGTTTCACCTCCGTTAGAGCCGATTCCTTTAAAAAATGAGCTTTGGCCATACGAGAGTCGCTTGGAATTTCTTTTAAGTAGCGATCGGTCAACAAACCCTGGGCCAATGGCGAAAAAGGAATACCTCCAATTCCTCGTTTATCTAACACCTCTAACAATCCATCTTCCACCCAGCGATCAAACATGTTATAACGTGGCTGATGAATTAAACAAGGCGTGCCTAACTCACGCAATATCGATTCGGCTTTTTGTGTATCCTCCGCACTATAGTTTGATAGTCCCACATACAATGCCTTTCCCTGACGCACAATTAAATCCAATGCTGCCATGGTTTCTTCCAAGGGCGTATCAGGATCCGGGCGATGATGGTAGAAAATATCAACATAATCCAGTCCCATTCTCTTTAAACTCTGATTAAGACTCGATACCAGGTATTTTTTTGAGCCCCATTCACCGTATGGCCCTTCCCACATGTAATAACCGGCTTTGGTTGACACTACTAATTCATCGCGATAGGCAGCCATATCCTGCTTAAGCACCTTTCCGAACGTCTCTTCGGCTGAACCCGGAACAGGTCCGTAGTTATTGGCCAAATCAAAGTGCGTAATGCCATTATCAAATGCATGAAGCAATATATCTCGGGCATTACTAAATACGTCCTCAGAGCCAAAGTTATGCCATAAGCCTAAGGAAATAGCAGAAAGTTTAAGTCCACTTCTGCCACAGCGATTGTATTGCATTTTGTTGTATCTGGTACTTGCAGCTTGGTAGTTCATAGTTCTCATTTAATCGGTTACAAAATCAATCATTTTCACAATTGCAGCCTGACAGGCCTGGCAAAATCCTTCGGCCTGATTCGTTTTCATACGACAATTAACAGCTGGCCGGTAAACACCTTTCTCGACATAACCTCCGCCTTCAAAAACACCTGTTACATCAGCGTATTCTTTATCAGCAGGTGTTGGTATAGGCGTTGAATCATCAACAAGGTGCTTCCACTTGCTATCAAAGTTAACCAAAGTAGTGACATTTGGTTGCCATGGTTCTACATTTAAATCAAAGAAATTTTGGTAGGCCACATCAGAGGTATAATATTCATCGGCTAAGCCTGCAAAACCATGTCCAATCTCATGCAGCATCACCTCTTTGGCGAATGGGTGATCGGCTGTGCCAATTGAAAAATGGTTATAAATACCTCCGCCTCCGTAATTGTCAGAATTAACCAGAACACAAATGTGATCATATGGCGCACAGGCAGCTATGTCTCTAATAGCGCGCACATCGTACGTCTCAAGGTATCGTTCAATATAAAAGGTATTAAAAGACGAATTAACAGCTGTGCTTACCCATTTTTCTTCACGTGGATTATCGGTTCCACTATCCGCTGACGGAGAGCAAACAGCCCAAAAATTAAATTTATCAACATTTGAGTTATATGGCTCCATCGATAATATATAATCCGCCATTTTCTTAACATCGGCTTTAAACTTATCCATTTCATTGACCGTATACCCTTCGGCTATAAATGTGAAATCAACCTTATTTACAGCCTCGCCATTATTTATCACTTGTAACACTTCGTATTCTGGTACTTTTTCTTTACGAATATTGGTATCATCAGGATTAATAATGGTGGTTAAAAGGGGGTTGTAAGCACCATCTTTCTGGCGCTCATTCAATGTAAAAATCACTTCTTGCTTTGGATAAGGGAAAGTCACTGTTTGAAAAAAAGCTTTGTTAACTGATTTTGATTCCTCAGTGGTTCGCCATTCTTCAAATAAAGTACAGAAGCCACGAGAGTAAATAAGTGTATCTGTTTTCAGATCGGTTATGGTAAAATGGTATTCGCCATAGCCCAACTTGTCAACCAATTTTGATTGTGAACCACCCCAAAATGGCTCTTGTTTTAATTCCAATAAATAAGCCGATTGCGCATTTTCATTACCGGCTAATACCAAATCAACCCTCATCGAGTAATTTTGAAAGAACTTTTCAAAGTCATTTTGTGCCTGCATACACGATGCCAACAACAAAAGACTCAATAAACTTATGATACTTGTTCTCATATGAAGAATTTGTTTTAAGACTAAGAAACGTGCTATTTTATGAACGAATGAAATTAAACCAACTTACTTCTTTTCTATGTATGTGTGTTTATTTTTCTTTGCAATAATAGTAGTTTTATGACACTTTTAAATCAAACAATAGTCAAATGGACATATCTGAGTTAAACAAAATCAGTCAGATTTTACAAGAATACCTAAACTCTGTAGGAATTGATCAAGGTTATACAAAATACCTGCTAGCCACTTTCTGGATTATCATAACAGTGCTAATTGCCTGGCTGTCGAATCGCATTACTAAAAAATACATTGCCAGAGTTATTGAGAAAATTATCCGTAAAACAAAGTCGAAATACGACGATATTCTATTAGAACGTCAGGTATTTAAGCGATTAGCTAACCTGGTACCAGCGATAATAATCTATTCGATGTTGGGCATAATTTTTGAAGCCTTTGCCGATTCTGACATTGTTGGACATTTGCAAAAAATAACCAGCAGTGTCATTGTGTTTATTCTGCTTTTGTCGTTCATTGCCCTCTTAGGTGTGGTTAACGATATATACAACACTTTCTCATACGCCAAAGAACGTCCTATAAAAGGACTTATTCAAATTATTCAAATTGCGGTTTCGGCACTAGCAGCAATTGTTATTATATCTATATTATTTGATATCGATATTACGAAGATATTAACCGGATTAGGAGCAACAGCAGCGGTTCTACTTTTGGTTTTTAAAGATACCATTCTTGGCTTTGTGGCCAGCATACAATTATCGGCCAATAAAATGGTGACTACCGGCGATTGGATTACCATGCCTACTTATAAAACCGATGGAACAGTTATCGATATTTCACTAAACACTGTAAAAGTTCAGAATTGGGATCAAACCATTACCACCATTCCAACCTATAAAATGGTTGAAGATTCGTTCATAAACTGGAAAGGAATGGAACAATCTGGCGGTCGTCGCATTAAGCGCTCGGTTAATATTGATATGCGAACCGTTAAATTTTGTAGTGCAGATATGATAGAGCGATTCAAAAAAATCAGATTATTGAAAGATTACATATCGCAAAAAGAAGATGAACTATTAAATCATAACACTACCATTGAAGGGCAATCAGTTTCAGAAAGCTTAGCCAATGGTAGACGATTAACAAATCTTGGTGTGTTTAGGAAATACCTCAACGAATACTTGAGTGAACATCCAATGACACTCAATAATATGACCTTTATGGTACGACAACTTCAGTCAACTGAAAAAGGGCAGCCCATTGAAATTTATGCTTTTAGCAAAGATCAAGAGTGGAAGAATTACGAATCTATTCAGGCTGACATTTTCGATCACATTCTTGCTGTTGTTAACGAATTTGATTTAAAAATATATCAATTACCAAGTGGAAATGATTTTAACTCGCTTAATTACGGAAATCACTCTTTATAATGGTTATAAATTGAAGTTAACACCACACTTTAAAAAGAAGAATATTTTTGTAATCAATTGTTAATTAGATATTTTTAAGAACCTCCGTAAGGTTTGAATTTAAAAGCATTACACCGATAATTAGGTGTTTGATTGTTAATTATCGTTGGATATTTACTTATAATGTTTTATTTTCGTAGCAAACTATTAATAAAAAAGCGCAATTAGTTACGAATCCTAACATTTGTCATATACAGTATGGAGACCAATTTACAAATCGATAGTCTTGATAAGAAAATCTTATCACTTATCACAAAAAATGCAAGAATCCCTTTTCTAGAAGTTGCTCGTGAATGTAAAGTTTCCGGAGCAGCTATTCACCAGCGCATTCAGCGCTTAATGAACATGGGTGTTATTAAAGGATCTGAGTTTATTATCAATCCGGCCAAAATTGGTTATCACACTTGTGCATTTATGGGTATTTTCCTTAAAAAAGCAAGCCTATTTGACAAAGTGGTAAAGATGCTAGAAGAGGTACCTCAAATTGTTGAATGTCATTATACAACCGGACAGTATGCTATCTTTATTAAGATATATGCCAAAAGCAATGAGCATTTAAAGCGCATATTGCACGACAAGCTACAAGCCATTGCAGGCATCTCGGCTACTGAAACAATTATTTCGTTAGACGAAAGCTTTAAAAGACAATTGCCAATTGACTAAATTGAATTTGTTGAAATAAATATAAAAGGCTCCTTTAAAGGGGCCTTTGTTATATCTGTACAGTTCCGATAATAATATCGAACAAAGAACTGTTGAATCTCTCAAAAGCACTTTTTAATAAAAGGTACAAATTTGATTGATGAACATCGGTAGTCAACAAATTCTCTTTTCGCAAGAGTTCCAGTTCGTATTTATCACTTCCTTTGTTAACAATTAGATGCGGTAGTGTATTCATGGTTGCATTCACCTTATAGTCATCTTCTTTTATGACATTATTCTTCAAAAGAACAGGATAGGCTTCAAAAAAATTGAAGGTATTGTCGCCTAAATACAAATGAACACTTAAACGTAAACTTAAAGGAATAACATAGTGAAAATTGAACTTCTTTCGTGGATCTGACAATGATATACTCACACTGTTTTCTGAACGATTAACAGGTGCATAATTAACTTTCCACTGAAGATTTTCAAAGCCTGACAACTGCTCTTTGACAGCCGAAATCAAACGCAAGCGCGGCAATGCAATGTTTTGAAAATGTTCGTCAAGAAGAAAACGCTCCTTTAAAAGTTCAATTCCCTCGGTATTTAATAATAATGAATCAGACATGATAAATTGAATTGACCAAAGCTACCGTTTTTTCATTATTTACAGAGAAATTCAGGTCCAAACGCCCTAATTGAAGTCCACCCCAACCAGCCTGGCTAACAATTACCTTTCGACCATCCTGATTAAGCACCATATCCGGTTCATCCATAAATGTATGTGTATGTCCACCTAAGATGACATCTATATTCTTTGAATTTTCAGCCACAACGACATCCGAAACCCTCTCATCTTTGTATTTGTAACCCAGGTGCGATATAACAATAACCGCATCACATGCATCATCACCCTTTAACCTTGAAGCCAACTCATTAGCGACCTCCATAGGTTCATTATACTTTGCTTCCTTATACGATTTCGGATTCACCAATCCGGCCAATTCAATACCCAGGCCAATAATACCTATTTTCAATCGTCCTTTTTGAATGATTTTATAAGGGATGGTTAAGCCATTTAATACCGAATCAGATAAATCATAATTACTGCAAACAAATGGAAAATCAGCCCGAGATACGTTCTCAGCCAATGCTTCAATACCATTATCAAATTCATGATTGCCCAAAGTAGCCGCATCATACCCCATCTTGTTCATCAGTTCTATTTCCAATTTGCCTTTGTAGATATTAAAATAAGGGGTACCCTGAAAAATATCACCACAATCGAACAATAAAACATGTTCCTGCTCCTTACGAATTTGTTGAATCAATTCTGCTCTTCGGGCAAAACCACCTTGATTGGGCCATCGTGAATGATTCTTGGGAAAAGGATCAATTTGACTGTGCACATCGTTGGTGTGCAATATCGTTAACTTCAAATCAGAAGTGACGCAATTACTCAACAATGAACTTAGCCCCAAAGCAGAAACGCCAACTAATGATTTTTTTATAAATTTTCGCCTGCTACTGTGCATAGTATATCCTTTTATCCAATTTGCTACTTATCATATCACCCGATGCAGTCAGTTCTTTGATGTGTTTAATGATGGCATCACGCACTTTTAAACCGGTACTTTTTCGTTCAATGGCCGTCTGAAATACCTCAAAATGGTCACCTCCATCTGCCAGGTAATCCGATGTGGCGATGATATAATTCCGATTCTCTAAACGTTTGTTTTGAACACGTATATCAACAGCTCTGGCACCATTAATACCAAACGACGCACCTGACATACCATCACCACCAACGCTAGCCATGAAATCAAATAATTCAAGTACTTGATCTTTTGACATTGTCAGATAAACAATCTCATTTTCAAAGGGCATTAATTGATAGATATTTTCAACTGTAATATCACCTTTACTTATTGGTATGCGTAAACCTTTTACATTCACGATACAAATATCAGGTTTCTGAAATCCGTTTCGCTCACATTCAACTGGTACTAAATCGGTAACAAAGTTAGACAATAGCCCTTCAGGAAATCCTCCTGACAATTCGTACTCGGCTTTACCGATAACTTTACCCATCTCCAACTTGAGGCTATCCCTATATGGACTAATTATCGCTTCAATTAATCTACCAGAACCGACCAGGCTGTCTGTTTTAATAAAACTTCCCTGTGAATTATTGATCTTATATCCGCTATGTTGACAAGCTGTCAATATCGAAATCAACAAGATACATGCACTGATTATGTGAATTTTACCTCTAATCATTAGCTAAAATGGATTAAATCTAATTATAATATAAGGCACAAGATTACAAAAAGGTTTTGACAGATTGATTAAATTATTATGAATATTTCAACTCAATACTTTTAAACTCTTTTGAATACAAAAAGAGCCGCCAAAGGCAGCTCTCATATTTTCATTTTATTTAATTCGTTCAAGATATTTTTTTCTTACTCCCAGCAGGTACTCTCGATCAATATTCGGATTATAAACCCTCACTATATCAACTATGCCGAAGTCTTGATGAATATGCCCAATGGCGGCATCAAATTTGCTAAAATCCCAATTGTGCTTCACCTTAATTGTTAAATCTTCGAAGTACTTCCACCCTAGCTTATCAGGTATAGTAAAATAACCATGATCCTTTTCATCCAAATCAAAATAAACCCCTTCTTCAATTTCTTCCAGTGTAAAGAATTTTTTTAATCGAATAATTGCCTGGCCTTCGAGATTCTTAGGTTTCTTTTTAAACTCTATTCCTTCGTCGATATAACCTGCCTGCAAATCAATGATTTGATCAAAGGAATCCAAATGACGCACCCTAATTACATGATAATCTTTATTATAAAGATGAACAGTACCTGCTGCCGCATTAAAATCAGCACTAAAGTATCGCTTAATATTTTGCGTAGCTCGCGTAACCTCTTCTAATGTATATAGCTTTTTTAGTACCAGATAAATATACAATGGTTTAGAGTCTGACGGAATATCACTATAATATCCAAAATAACCAGGAAATGGCTCAGGTGCTTCCAACACAAAAGTATTCGGAAGAATTTTGTCTTGCATGGTCACCAATGACTCCTGTTTTAGGAGGTTTCCATAGCGCTGTAAAATAATTTTTTTAGTACTCATAGATGTGTGTTTAAATTGTTTAACCTCCGTTATTACATTCAGTTTGTCATCTAAAAAGTTATTAAAAAAAACAATGGCAATCAAACACCTTCCATCATTTTATACTTCATGGTCACGAACAAACACCAGCTCATCCTCCTTCGACAATTCAGGTTTATAGTAATATCCTCCTTCATTAAATGCCACTAAATCATCTGGGTTGTCAATTTTGTTCTGAATTATAAAACGTGTCATCCAACCTCTTGCCTTCTTGGCAAAGAAGCTAATAACCTTGTATTCTCCATTCTTCCAGTCTTTAAAAACCGGTGTGACAATGCGTTTGCCAAATTGCTTCTTCTTGATCACTTTAAAATATTCGTTGGAAGCCAGGTTGATTAACACTTCTGAATTTTGTTCGTCCATATCCTTCTCAAGCAATTGAACAATATCATCTCCCCAAAGCTCATAAAGGTGCTTGTTTTTACCAACCGGCAGCTTTGTTCCCATCTCCAAGCGGTAAGGCATTATGCCGTCGAGCGGCCGGAGCAAACCATATAATCCAGAAAGCATGCGCAGCTTATCGTTGGCATAATTTACATCATCAGTACCTAATGAATAAGCATCTAAACCAGTATACACATCGCCTTTAAAAGCAAAAAGTGCCGCCTTAACATCCTCTGACAAAAACGGATAATGCCAAAGTTGAAAACGGTGATGATTGAGTTGCCCCAGTTGTGAACTTATTTTCATCAACTTCATCAAATCTTCAACTTTTTTCTTTTTAAGCACTTTAGCTATGGCTTTAGACTGCTTGGGAAATCTTATATCGGACAACTCAGTCTTTGGTGCCGGCGTTTCAAAATCAAGCGACTTGGCCGGAGATATGATTATGTGCATTTTTATCTGTTAATTGTTAGTCTTACAAGTTCTATTATTGCTTAAACATTTTATTTTTTTCAATGTTCAGGCACTACCATAAAAAAAGGACCACAAAAATGCAGTCCTCTTACTATTATAAAATTAATCGTTATTCAGTAATAATTACCTCGACACCTGCATTTAGTAACTTCTCTCGCTCCTCTTCTGAAATACCTCTATCCGTTACTAAAATATCAACATCGGTAATTTGGCCAATAACAGCTAGGCTACGCTTTTTAAACTTGCTCGAATCCATTACCAAAATCACCTTTTTGGCCATCTTTAACATGGTCCTGTTTAAAGCCGCTTCTTCAAGATGTGGCGTACTAAAGCCTAAATTAACATCAATTCCATCAGCTCCAATAAACAGCTTATCGCAAAAGAAGTTTTTAAAACTATTTTGTGCAATTGAACCTACCAGTGATAAGGATTTCTTGCGCATAACACCACCCGGCATTATAACATTGATCTGCTCTAATTCGGCCAAGGGACCAGCTATATTCAACGCATTTGTAATCACCGTCAAACTTTTAAACTTGCCCAAATGGTTTGATACTTCCTTAGTTGTTGTTCCGCTATCCAAAACAATTGTATCACCTTCTTCGATTAGTCGTGATGCCCGTCTGCCAATCGCCTCTTTCTCTCTTGCATTTTTTACTTTCTTATCCGAAAGCTTCATGTCGAGCGTAACCTTATCTGTTTTAATAGCACCCCCACGAGCTCTGATCAACAAATTCTTATGCTCCAATTGAGTCAGATCATTTCGAATGGTCACTTCACTTACTTTAAACTGCTCACTTAACTCATGAACATTAACCTGACCTTTCTCGTCTAATAATTTGAGTATTAAGCCACGACGGCCAACTGTTGTTGTCGGATCGAAATTATTCATTTTACGTTCTTTACTTATCTAGAGTTAGTGTTTGACTTCTTAATTCTTAACAATTATTTCTACAAAATAAGCAAAAATATTATTGAGCAAGCATATGAAAGCAATTTAGTTACTATTCATTATTAAGCAAGTCATAAAAATAAGGGTCAGAACTTTTTTAACGCTTTTTTTGATATATCTTCGTAAGTCCAAGCCCTTTATTACAAAGGATACGCAACTTGCATTACCATATCTTTCTTTAAACAATCAAAGCTTCCATTAAGATTTGTTTAATTTGTCTTTTCATTGAAGTGAAGCGTAAAGTATGAAGAACGGCACAATCCCTTTTAGCACAGAAGTAAAAGAAAGATTCAATGTACTTGAGCAACCTAATTATGTAGTTGATTTAATCAATTTTCATAATGCCAAGAACTATCAGGCTCTAAAAACTCGATATTAAAATGGCTATGAAGCAATATATGGCGCCTTTACAAAGCTACACCACTTCTTTTTACAGGAAAGCACATGCGCTTACCTACGGTTGTATGAATAAATATTTTACACCATTCTTTGAAGATGCAGATGTGGAGCTTTGCACTTTAAAAGCACACCCTGAACTATCTACAGCCATAAATGAAGACTTAAACATAATACCCCAAATTGCAACCAACAGTGGCGATAGCATTGTTAATTTTGCAACGATAGTTAAGCAACTGGGTTATCATGAAATTAACCTAAACATGGGGTGTCCATTCCCAATGTTGGTAAAGCGGAATAAAGGCGGTGGACTACTGCAGCACCCAGAGCTTATTACACAACTGCTGAATGATTTTTATGCAAAAACCACAGATATAAAACTGTCGGTGAAGATGCGATTGGGCACAAGCTCAATAGACCAAGGCCGCGATGTAGTGCAATTACTTAATCAATTTCCAATCGAAGAGCTGATCATTCATCCACGGCTGGTTACTCAGAAATACAGTGGTGACGTTAATTGGGGTGAATTTCAACACCTTTGCAGCTTCAGTCAACATACTATCATTGCTAATGGTGATATCAATTCACCAAATGATGCTGAAGCAATAAAGCAACTACAGAACATTGATACAATAATGCTTGGGCGAGGCCTGCTTACCCAACCCCACTTACACCTACTGATTGAAGATAAGAAAGAAACTTTTCCATCCATATTTTCTTTGCACCATCATTTTTTCAACCTTATCACCACTCATTTCAAAGATTGGAACCAGGCCTTCAATCACCTAATGAGTTTTTGGCACTATCCATTACAGGTAAATCAAGAGCTGAAACGCCTGCTAAGAAAACTCAAGAAGCATAATAAACCAGATACATATCAACAGTGGCTGCTTCAACTCCAGAACATATATCCCAATTAAGATATCAGGAACAGTCCAATTTCAATGATAAAGCTCAAAATATTTTCCTAATTAAAATGGTACATTTGTAGCCTAAAAATTAAAACCATGGTTTTAGAAGACGTAAAAAGCATATTAGAACATGAGGCTCAAGCTGTAAAAAACATCCCTGCAACAGATGATTTTATTAAAGCTGCAGAGCTGATACATGAGTTTGTACATCAAAAAGGTGGAAAACTAATTACATCGGGCATGGGGAAAGCCGGACAAATTGCCATTAATATGGCAACAACATTTAGTTCCACCGGCACACCATCATGCTTCCTACACCCAAGCGAAGCGCAACATGGCGATTTAGGTGTGGTACAAGAAAACGATGTGTTATTGATGATTTCAAACTCTGGCAAAACACGCGAAATTATTGAGTTAATTGACTTAGCCCGCGGACTTCGTCCAAATATCCCTATTGTGGTTATAACCAGCAACACAGAGTCTGTTTTAGCTCAGGAAGCTAATGTCTGCATCAATACCGGCAATCCTAAAGAAGTATGTACTCTAGGTTTAACACCTACTACATCAACTACCACCATGACTGTGATTGGAGATGTATTAGTAGTCTTACTCATGAAAATGATAAACTTTACGAATGCAGATTATGCCAAACGTCACCACGGTGGGTATTTGGGGCATAAATCACGTGAAGCAGCCAAACAAAACAAATAAGTATGGATTTCAACTGGAAGAAACTACAAAACGGCTCTGACATACGAGGTGTAGCGTTAACAGGCATTGCCGGTCAGGAAGTTAACCTTGATGCAATCATTGTTGCCACTTTAGGGGCAGCTTTCTACCAATGGTTAGAAAAGCGAAATTCTGGCCGTATTAAAGTTGCTGTTGGAATGGATTCTCGCTTATCAGGTCCGGAATTAAAAACCGCTTTTATTAATTCTTTGGCCGATAGCGGTGCTGAAGTTTTGGATTGTGGTATGGCTTCAACTCCAGCCATGTTTATGACAACCATTACGCCCCCCTATAAGGCCCATGGTGGCGTTATGCTAACAGCCAGTCACTTGCCTTTTAACCGCAATGGTTTAAAATTCTTTACACCTGAAGGCGGATTAGAAAAAAAGGACATTACAGAAATTCTTGCCATAGCTGAAACTCTGACTGAGCCAACTCAAAAAGATGGCGGCTCTGTTGAGCAAATTGATTTTATAAGCGTCTATTCAAATTTACTGGTTGACAAAATCAGAAAAGAAGTTAACTCAATAAGTAACTACGAACAACCATTAAGTGGCTTTAAGATGACTGTTGATGCCGGAAATGGTGCCGGTGGTTTTTATGCCAGTAAAGTATTGGAAGTATTAGGTGCTGATGTGAGTAGTAGTCAGTTTTTAGAACCAGATGGACGCTTCCCCAATCATGTGCCTAACCCGGAGGATGCCATTGCCATGAAATCGATTTGCGATGCTGTAAAAAACAACAATACAGACTTAGGTATCATCTTCGATACAGATGTGGATCGGGCAGCAATTGTTGACGAAAATGGCAACCCGATTAACCGTAACGAATTGGTAGCCCTTTCGGCAGCTATTGTTAATGAAGAGCATCCGGGCTCAACAGTGGTAACTGATTCTATTACTTCAGATGGCCTTGGCTGGTTTATTACTGATGTACTAAAAGGTCAGCATCATCGTTTTAAGCGGGGCTATAAAAATGTGATAAACGAAGCCATTCGACTAAACGAAACAGGCGAAGAATCGTGGTTAGCAATTGAAACATCAGGCCACGCAGCATTAAAAGAAAATTACTTTTTAGATGATGGTGCTTATCTGGTAACGAAATGTGTTATCAAAATGGCACAATTAAAAAAAGAAGGTAAATCGCTTACTTCTTTAATCAGCCAACTACCTGTTCCTGCCGAAAGTAAAGAATTTCGAATCAATATAAATGCTGAAGACTTTAAGTCATATGGCGAGAAGGTGATCAGTGAATTGGGTCATTTGGCTGCTTCAAAAACAGGTTGGGAATTGGTGCCAAATAATTATGAAGGCGTGCGCGTAAGCATCAATAGCAACGGAACCAAAGGATGGTTTTTATTGCGTTTGTCGCTGCATGACCCCGTTATCCCCTTAAATATTGAGTCAGATAACCAAGGTGGTGTTGAAGTCATTGCCAAAGAGTTGGTAAGCTTTTTTGAGAATTTTAATGAACTAGACTTAAAATCATTAATTAACAGATAAGATGAGACTATTAAAAGAGAATGTAATTGGCGTTGTTGTTGACATTCAGGAGAGATTATTCCCTCATATTAATGAGCATGAGCAGTTAGAGAACAACACAAAAATATTGGTTCAGGGACTTAAAGCCTTGGAGGTTCCTTTTTTAGTAACTGAGCAATATAAAAAAGGCTTGGGCGATACCATTGAAGGAATTGAAACATTTGTAAAAGAAGACCCTCATTTTGAGAAAATGGCGTTTAGCTGCTGCGACGATCCAAAATTCATGGAAGCACTCGAAACAAGCACAAAACGCACTGTAATTCTGGCAGGTATGGAAACACACATCTGCATGCTACAAACAGCTATTGACCTACGAGAAAGAGGTTTCACACCTGTTATAGTTGAAGATTGTGTAAGTTCACGTACTACTGAAAACAAACGCATTGCGCTTGAGCGACTACGCCATGAAGGAGTTATCGTGAGTAGCTACGAATCTATCTTATTTGAACTATGTCGTATTGCAGGTTCTGATGCATTTAAAACCATCAGTAAATTGGTTAAGTAACTGAAAATACATATTTTGCGAGCCACCTTTAAAGAGGTGGCTTTTTTATTGGGATATTTTAAAAAACGTAACGTGAGCAAGAGAAGAGTTTTTGGGATAGGAGAAACCGTTTTGGACATCATTTTTAAGAATCATCAACCAATTGCTGCCAAAGCAGGCGGTAGCGCTTTAAACACATTGGTATCATTAGCAAGAGTAGACGTACCAGTTAACTTCATTACCGAAATAGGACGAGACAAAGTTGGTGAGAACATCATGCAATTTCTGAGTGACAACCAGCTTAACACTGAGTACGTATGTCGTTTTACCGAAGGGAAGTCGGCCTTGGCACTCGCCTATCTGAATGAGAATAATGATGCCGAATACGAATTCTTTAAAGAATATCCTAAACAAAGACTCGTAGGCAATATTCCTGATTTTACTGATAACGACATCATCATTTTTGGCTCTTACTTTGGGCTTAACCCAGCCATACGCCCAAGACTAATGGATTATTTACGAGTGGCTAAAAGCAATGGTGCGTTAATCATTTACGACCCTAACTTCAGAAAACACCATCTTAAAAACAGAGAGAAACTTATTCCGATAATTGAAGAAAATTTCCAGATAGCAGATATAGTGAGAGGGAGCGACGAAGATTTTGAAAACATCTACGGCCTATCAAATCCCACAGAAGTATATGCCCGAGTGGCTGCTCATTGTAACAATCTGATTATAACAGCTGGTTCCAATGGTGTTTATGCTTTTGGCACATCATACCATCATCATTTTCAGGTACCTATTATCAATCCTGTTAGCACCATTGGTGCAGGTGATAATTTTAATGCCGGTATTATTAAAGCACTACTAGATTACAAGATCAACAAAGAGAATAACGAGCTTACCATTACCGCTAAAGATTGGGTCAGCATTGCTTCGTATGGCATTGAGTTTTCATCGGAAGTATGCATGCGCATCGATAATTATGTAGATGTACAATTTAAAAGAAACTTCGCCCGCAATGTTGAACAAAGAATCGCTTCAAGTAATTAAAAAAGCCTAGTTGTAAATTTCTTCGTAGGTGTAAAACTTAGCATCATCAACAAGTACTTTTTTGACATTACTTTTAGTTACAGCAATAGATGGCACCTTTACGGTAGGCACATCTATTTGTCCGTTATTGGTATATGAGTTGGCCATTTTTTCGGCTTTCTTCTCATTAGCAACCAACTGCAGCATTATTTCAGCTGCTTTACTACCAGTATCTTTTAATGGGTGAAAAGCCGTCATCTGCTGTTTGCCGGCTACGATATTTTTAACACCTTCAACTGTGGCATCTTGCCCGCTGATATAAACTACTTTTTCCTCATTGCGCTCCCCAAGCACCCTTATGCAACCGCCTGACATGCCATCAAAACCGGCAAATATAATATCAGGCACCTGACCTGATAATGAAATAAACTGCTCTAACTCATAAGCTGCATTCACATCACTCCACTCTTCTACAAACGTTTCATACAGCACGTCAATATTGCCCGATTCGATATGCGGCTTTAAATGCTTATTAATCGATGCTGCTAACTCCACTGCATTACGGTCGTATTTATCACCACCTAGTATAATCGCATTGCCCCGTGGCTTAACTTTAATGATTTCATCAACCATCATTTTTCCTAAAGCGTTATTATCACCCGACACGAAAAAATCCAGGTCACAGTTTTTTATCAAGCGATTATAGGCCATCACCTTAACACCTCGCCCCTGCCCTTCTCTAACAATAGCAGCAGCTGTATTGGCATTTACCGCAATAATAGCCAAGCCATCAATACCTTTGTCAAACAACTCAAGGGCTTTTTGATATTGAATAGCTTCATCACCATTACCATGTTCAAGATAAACGGTTGCACCATGTTTCTCCGCATATGCTCTAAAGAAGTTAGCTTCTTTAACATATCGCTCTGTATTAGGCGTTGAATAGATAAAGCCCAGTTTTACAGCTTTGTCTGACTGACATGCATTAATAATGACAATCAGGCACATGAATACAATCAAATTGATATTGCGCATATTTATATTGATTTTAAATCACAGGTTTGGGGCCCTAAAAGTAACATTTTATCACAATATTGTTTTCAAAACATGATTTTTTTCACAACTTTCGGAAAGTATTTGCAACAAAACAACCAACAAGTATGAAGTGGAAAGATCTTAAAATTCGCTCCAAAATAGGGAGTGGATTCGCCCTTATTATGGCGGTCGTCATCGTGCTAGGAATCGTCATTTTAGTTAACCTCCAGAAAGTTAACAAAGGCATCAAAGAGCTAACACAAACCTACATCCCTATTGTACGAGAAGCTGGAAAGCTAGATCGTTACTGGCACGAAACACGTGAGTTTGCCCGCTCATATGACTTTACAGGAAACTCTTACTATAAAAATAGGGCTGAGAAAAGCTTTGAGAAAACAGCAACGGCATTAAACGAACTTCAAAGCGTTTTAAACAACGACTTGACAATAATGACTTCGGCCGGTGTTGACATGCCATTGTTAATCGAGCAAGTAAAACTGTATCGCGAAACGACCTCATCGTATTATACACTATTCCTTAAATCGACTCAACACAAGACAACATTTCTTGAATTAACGAATGAGCTGAAGGAACTTGGCACCTACAACGCCAGGCAGGCACATCAGCAATTATCAGGTATAATATTAGAAATTTACAATAAAGAGTCTATACAAGATTATTCAGATATAGGATCAACAATCGACAATTTCAATAGCGTAAAAAGTCAAATCGAAAGCAAAAGCTATAATCAAAGTGAGGATGAGTTAATCTATTCAGCATTAAGTTCGATGAACGACTATTTAAGTACCTTACGACAGCTTAAAACAGAAGAACTAAAGCAATTTGAATTAGCTAAGAGTATAATGTGGGAAGTTGGAGCAACAGCAGATGTTGGTTTGGATATGATGATGAAAATGGGCGATGATAGCGAACAAATCAACTCACTACAACATCAAATTTTAATATATGCCTTAATAATTGTTCTAATACTTTGGTTTAGCCTGGTGTTCTTTTTATCTAAAGCCATCGCCAGACCTGTTGAACAAAGCATAGCACAAGCTCAGCGATTGGCCAATGGCGATTTATCTGTGGAATTTATCTCTGACAGAAAAGATGAAGTAGGCCAGCTGGCAGATGCCTTAAACTCGATGGTGGTTAATTTAAAAAACATGGTGGTTGAGGTGAGCGATAGTGCCAAGCAGATTGTGGCTGCAAGCACGCAACTCTCAAATGGCGCCAATGAACTTTCAGATGGTGCCACACAACAAGCTTCATCAGCCGAAGAAGTGTCGTCATCAATGGAAGAGATGTTTGCCAACATTCAGCAGAACACCGATAATTCAAGAGCCACTGAACGTATCGCCAGCGAAGCCTCTAAAGGCATTACCGATAGCAACGAAGCCTCAAAAATAGCCAGTGAGTACATCGAAGAAATTTCGGAGAAGATAAATGTAATAAGTGATATTGCTATGCAAACCAACATATTATCACTTAACGCAGCTGTTGAAGCGGCTCGTGCCGGCCAAGAAGGACGAGGCTTTGCTGTGGTAGCAGCTGAAGTACGCAAACTAGCTGAACGAAGCCAACAGGCAGCCAACGAGATAACATCGGCCTCTGAAGACACACGTGAATCATCGCGTGTAGCTCGTCAGAAACTAGATACAATAACGCCAGAAATTGAAAAGACTGCCACATTAGTAAAAGAAATATCGACAGCATCGCTAGAGCAGCTAAGTGGCGTTGAGCAAATAAACAGTGCCCTGCAGCAATTGAATCAAATCACGCAGCGTAATGCAGCAGGCGCCGACGACATTAATAATGCCGCCCGAACACTTGAACAGCTATCCCATCAGCTAGAAGAAGCCATCCAGGTTTTTGATGCCGACAGCGACAAATAAACAAACTCAGATACATAATCATCTAAAAGCTACTTTGAATTCGAAGTAGCTTTTTTTTGTGTCATAAATCATCAAGCCTTAGTTGAGTAAAAATCAAACATTTTATGCCCGACCGTGTTGGTATAATTAAGGACCATTTACTTGCATATTATATGAAGATTATAAGTTATAACGTTAAAAATTTTAGGCAAATCGAATACATGAAAATGCTACCTGAAACGGTGAAGCAGGAAATAGAAATTGTATCGAAGGTTTTGCCTTTTAAAGCCAATAATTATGTGGTGGATTACTTGATTGATTGGGCTAATTACGAAACCGATCCTTGTTACATACTTACCTTCCCCAATCGTCACATGCTCAGGCAAGATGACTACGAGAAAATTAAATGGGCGGTTGAAAGTGGCAAGTCACAAGAAGAAATCACCAGAATTGCCAACAGCATCCGTATGAGTTTAAACCCGCACCCGGCACAACAACAATCTAATATCCCTACTCTAAACGGACAACCTTTACCAGGTGTGCAACACAAATATCGCGATATCGCTTTGTTCTTTCCAACTCAGGGACAAACCTGCCATGCCAACTGCACCTTTTGCTTCCGCTGGCCACAATTCGTTAAAGATCTCGACCTACAGTTTTCGATGAAAGAAATAGGTCAGGTATGTGATTACTTTAAACAGCATGAGCATCTGCACGAGTTATTATTTACAGGTGGCGACCCAATGATTATGAGTCCGCGTACGATAAGTAAATACATCGACACCATTTTTAAGGCAGACATTAAGAATCTAAAAACCATACGTTTCGGAACAAAATCACTGACCTGGTGGCCCTTTGTGTTTTTACCACAATACAACGAGGAAGCACAGGAGATGCTGGATTTATTTAAACGCATTGTTGACAAAGGCATTCACCTGTCTATTATGGCACATTTTAACCATTATCAGGAAATGTCGAACAGTGCCGTGGCCGAAGCCATTGAAAATATAAGAGCAACGGGTGCAGAAATAAGAACGCAATCACCATTGCTTAATAACATCAATGCATCATCTGAAGTATGGGCCAAAATGTGGGACCAGCAAGTAAATATGGGGATGATTCCGTACTATATGTTTGTTGAGCGCGAAACCGGTCCGTTTGAGTATTTCCAGGTTCCACTGGCTAAAGCTTACAAAATATATAGTGATGCTATTCGGGTAACCTCAAGCCTGGCTAAAACAGTAACCGGACCATCCATGTCGGCAGCCAAAGGTAAAGCACAAATTATGGGCATCATCGAAAATCCACTAAATGGCGAGAAGTATTTTCAAATTCAATACATCCGTCATCGTGATTATAAACTATCGTACAAACCATTTTTAACCCATTACGATGAAAATGCGACATGGATTGATCAACTTAAGCCGGTTGAATCATCATTCTTAAAGCAAACTATATAACAAAAGCCTGAGTTAAGTTAAAATATGAAACTCAGGCTAGTAAATTAAACGGGAAGAAGTGATTAATATACTTCTTCCTGAAATTGTTTATTGGCCTTCAACTGCTCTAATCGTCTTTTTGCCTCATCAGAATTGATGCCATGATGATTGCTAAGAATTTTTACAAAACTATTTCGTACTGAAGCAGCCAGTTTATCTTTGCTTCCACACACGTAAACGACAGCACCATTTTCAATCCAATCCAGCAAGTTAGCTGCTCTTTCTTCAATAATATGGCTGACATATATTTTCTCGTTTTGATCGCGCGAAAAAGCAGTATTTAACTCATGAAGCATTCCTTTATTCTGCAAATCTGTTAAATCATCTTTGTATAAAAAGTCTGATTGACTATTTCGCTCACCAAACATAAGCCAGTTTTTTCCTCTTGCGTCTCTGGCGAAACGCTCTTGCAGAAACCCCCGAAAAGGCGCTACACCAGTACCTGCACCAATCATCACAATGGGTACATTATCATCTTCTGGTAATCTGAATTTAGAAATACTTTCGAGCGTAACCGGCACCATATCTCCCACATCAAGGCGATGCCATAAAAAAGATGAGCACACCCCATTTCTTGTTCTTTTATCATCGGCATTTTCAATAACTTTAACCGTAATATCGGCCTGTTCACCTACCTGACTCTTGCTGGATGCCACAGAATACAATCGCTGACTTAGCTTACGTAATACGCCAAGAAATTCTTCTACCGAATAAACTCCCGGATAATCCATCACCAAATCCAACACATCCTTTTCTGCCGCATATTTCTCCAACTTCTGAGTATCATCAAGTAGTTGATTTAATGCTTGGTTTTGTGAAATATCAGCATATTTCTGAACCACTAAAGGTGTAATTAATGTCAACTCATAATCATGAATCAGCACATCTTTTAATAAGCGCGTTGTTTCTTTATCCTTAATCGGGTAGGCTTTATCAACATTGAGAGCAAGCAATAACTCATCGACGTACATACGCGAATTGGTACCGTAAACACCGATGGCATCACCAGGCAAATAATCCATCCCTGAATTCTTGAGCGACAAACTAACATGCAGTACTTTTTTAGTACTATCAGAACTTGTTAGTAGTCTTTTTTCGAGCAACTCCGCTTTGTATGCCGAATGCGTATCACCATCGAGTTTTAAATCAAAAGTAAAGCCATCTTTCATGGGCTTATGAAGCACTGGCAGAACAGGTTTAAAAGCTTCAAATACGTCCAATACCCATTGCTTGGCGGTTTCTTCAAAATCAATATCACATTTAACCAGAGGCAGCATTATTTCACCTCCAAGCTCACCCAAACGCTGTGATATATCTTCACCAGTCTGGCAATAATAGCGATAACTACTATCGCCTAATCCTAAAACGGCATATTTTGCTTTGACTGAATTAATACTCTCACTATGCAAGAAATCGTAAAACCCTTCTGCCTGCACAGGCGGCTCACCCTCTCCATGTGTGCTAACAATAACCACTAAATTTTCGATTTTTGCCAATTCCTGATAATCCATATCAGGCATAGCCACTAATGTCGACTGATAACCTAGACTTTTAGCATATTTATCGGCCAGAACTGCAACAGATTTGGCATTGCCGGTGCGGCTGCCATAAACGATGTGCAGTGTATCTTTATATTGACTCATTGGTAATTCTTTTTGACAAGAAAAGGTTTGAAATGAGGAATTGTTCAGTCAAATAATGAGTATTAAATCCTAAAAATTCATTTCCAATGGAAGAAGTACGAATGCCACCACAGAATCATTCAATGCTAAAATCAGAGAGTTTCGCAGGTAGTTTAAATCATACTGCCACATTTGTTTAAATATTTGAACACAAAAAAAAGCAGCTACTATTGTAACTGCTTTTTAATAGTACCGAGAGGCGAGGTAACACCTGGGCAATTTCACAATTTCACCAACACCCCTAAAACCAGCATCAAGTCCAGTAAAAC
>NZ_JAENRR010000024.1 GCF_016612505.1 Carboxylicivirga marina | reverse complement strand
CATTGTTTGCGTGTTTGACTGCATTTTCGTGTGTTGCCCAGGAGCAACTCGATGGCTTCACTTACGGCGATGAAAAAACACCTACGGGCAAAGAGTGGGAATCACCATCTCACCTGGCCCATAACAAAGAGCAACCACGTGCTACTTTTTACTCTTTTAAAAGTGTAGAAAGTGCGCGTAAAGTATTACCTGAAAACTCAGAGTATTGGCAATCACTGGATGGTGACTGGAAGTTTAACTGGGTGAAACACCCCAATGAGCGACCTGTCAACTTTCACCAACCAACTTTTGATGTCAGTAGCTGGGACGATATCCCGGTGCCTTCTAACTGGAACATTGTTGGTTTGGCTAAAGATGGTGGACAAAAATACGGTACGCCCATCTATTGTAACCAGCCGGTTATTTTCAAACACACTGTAGCTGTTGATGACTGGAAAGGTGGCGTGATGCGTGAGCCGGCCAAGGACTGGGTAACTTACGAAGCCCGTAATGAAGTGGGTTCTTACCGCCGTGATTTTGAAATCCCTCAAGACTGGGACGGTCGCGAAGTCTTTGTTCAGTTCGATGGCGTTGACTCGTTCTTCTACCTGTGGATCAATGGTGAGTACGTAGGTTTCTCAAAAAACTCACGTAATGCCGCAACGTTTGACATTAGTCAATATCTGAAAAAAGGCACTAATGTGATTGCTGCTGAAGTCTATCGTAACTCTGATGGTTCTTTCCTGGAGGCCCAGGATATGTTCCGTTTGCCAGGAATTTTCCGCAGTGTACAACTGTATTCAACACCTAAGGTTCAGGTTCGAGACTTGTTTGTGCTACCTGAGCTGGATGACAATCACAAAGACGGTTCACTGAATATTGCGGCTGATATCCGTAATTTCAATAAGAAAGAAGCCAAAGGTTACACAGTGGATTATTCACTCTACGCCAATAAACTGTATTCCGATGAGAATACGTTGGTTGAAGGTGTGGTGGCAACCACTTCTGTTCCGGTGGTTAACGGTGGTGCTGAAATCAAGGCTGATGCTGTGATGAAGGTGCCAAGTCCAAATCTTTGGTCGGCAGAGCATCCCTATCGTTATACCTTGGTGGCTCAGCTCAAAGATAAGAAAGGTCGCGTGGTGGAAACCATCTCTACCCACACTGGTTTCCGAGAAGTGGTGATTAAAGATACAAAAGCGGAAGACGATGAATTTGGATTGGCCGGTCGTTATTACTATATCAATGGCAAGCCGGTGAAGCTAAAAGGTGTGAACCGTCACGAAACACATCCTGAGACAGGACATACATTAACCCGTGAGCAGATGAAAGAGGAAGTGATGCTGATGAAACGTGCCAATATTAACCACGTTCGTAATTCGCACTACCCGGCTGATCCTTATTGGTACTACCTGTGTGATAAATATGGTATTTACCAGGAAGACGAAGCCAATATCGAATCACACCAGTATTACTATGGTGAAGCATCACTTTCGCATCCACCAGAATGGAAAAATGCCCATGTTGGTAGAGTCGCGGAGATGACGCATCAGAATAAAAATTACCCATCTATTGTCATCTGGTCGTTGGGTAACGAGGCTGGTCCGGGTGAAAACTTTGTACATGCCTATACGGCATTGAAAGCCATTGATACATCTCGCCCTGTTCAGTATGAACGTAACAACAGTATCGTTGATATGGGTTCTAACCAGTATCCATCCATCGGTTGGATGAATATGGCGGTGACTGGTCAAATGAACATTAAATACCCATTCCACATCTCTGAATACGCCCACTCAATGGGTAACGCCTGTGGTAACCTGATTGATTATTGGAACGCCATTGAGTCGACCAACTTCTTCTGTGGCGGTGCTATCTGGGACTGGATAGATCAGGCCATATACAACTACCGTGAAGATGGTACACGTTACCTGGCTTATGGTGGTGACTTTGGAGACAAGCCAAATAGTGGTCAGTTTGTAATGAACGGTATTTTGTTTGCCGAGCGGGATTTGAAACCGCAGTATTACGAAGTAAAGAAAGTATACCAACATATAGGTTTTCAGGCTAAAGATGTCAAAGCAGGTACTTTTGAACTATTCAATAAGTATTATTTTAAGTCGTTGGCTGATTATGAATTGACATGGTCGCTTTGGGAAAATGGTTCAGAGATTAAAAACGGCCAGTTGGCTTTTGATCCAATTGCAGCAAGAACCAAAACAACAGTTACCTTACCATATGATTTTGCTGAGTTAAAAGCCGGGTCTGAATACTTTGTCAAGCTGCAGTTGACCCTAAAAACCAATCAGCCCTGGGCAGATAAAGGTTATGTAGAAGCGGAAGAGCAGTTCTTGCTGAAAGCAAAATCAGAAGTGCCAAACATGGCAGAAGTGACTAAAGCAGCTGGTGGTAAATTGAAATTGACGGATGCTGGTAACAATATCAAGTTGGTGAGTGGTCAAAACTTCACCGCTAAATTTAACTTGACAGACGGTTCTTTGTATGGATTGGTTTACAATGGTGAAACCATTATCGTTGATGGCAATGGTCCAAAGCTGGATGCTTTCCGTGCCTTTGTGAATAACGATACATGGGGCTACAGCTCTTGGTATGAGAAAGGCTTGCATAACCTGAAACATAAAGCCATCGATTCTAAATTACGCACCAATGCAGACGGTACAGTGACACTGGCTTTTACTGTGGTTTCGCAAGCGCCTAATGCGGCCAGGCAGCATGGAGGTACAAGTGGTAATGTGCTATCGGTTGAAGAATTGACGGATGAAAAATTCGGAGAGGACAACTTCCGCTTTGTGACCAACCAGATTTGGACGGTTTACCAGGACGGTTCGGTGGAGTTGCAGTCCAGCATCACCAGTAACGAAGAACAATTTGTATTGCCGCGGTTGGGTTATTCCATGACTATTCCGAAATCATACGAAAACCTGACGTATTACGGACGTGGACCAATTGGTAACTACAACGACCGTAAGACGGCTCAGAATATCCAGAAATACACCACAACGGTTATGGAAGAATTTGTCAACTTCCCTAAACCACAGGACATGGCTAACCACGAAGAGACGCGTTGGTGTGCTTTAACCAACAATCGTCACATAGGAGCAGTATTTGTAGCCAATAGTGAAATGGTGGTTAGTGCATTGCCTTATACTGCTCAGGACATGGGAACTGCTGCCCACATCTACGAACTGCCGGAGCCAGGTGATATCACCCTTCATCTGGATATGAAAGTGACTGGACTTGGAGGTGCGAGTTGTGGACAAGGTGGCCCTCTAAAGCATGACCGTGTTTATGCCGGTCATAATGTTTTTGGCTTCATCATTCGTCCTACTGGTGAGGATTTGGACAAGGTTGCTAATGTGGGGCCTTCAGGCGAAGTGCCCATTGCTATCACACGATCTGGAAATGGGACTCTAAAAATTACATCTACTAAAGCAGATGCAACGATTCTTTATTCGATCAATGGAGGAACTACTCAGACTTATAGTGAGAGCTTTTCTTTACGCAATGCCGGAGTTGTTAAAGCTTGGTATAAGGGCAATAAGGATTCTGAGATTACAATGAAGTTCAATAAGATTGAAAAAATAGAAACAATAGTTGTATTTGTGAGTAGCGAAGAGCCGGGAGCAGGTAGCGCTGCCAAAAACCTGGTGGACGGCGACCCAGCAACCACTTGGCATACCATGTATTCAGTCACTGTTGCTCAGTATCCGCACTGGGTTGATTTTGATTGTGGAGAAGCGAAATCGATCAAAGGATTTACCTACCTGCCTCGTCAGGATGGTGGACGAAACGGGAATATAAAAGACTACACGATTCACGTGAGTCTTGATGGCAAAAATTGGAGAGAACCAGTACATAGAGGTCAATTCTCCAGTGATAATAAAGAGAAACGAATATTAATTGATAAGCCTGTGAAAGCACGTTTCATCCGTTTTACTGGTATAAGTTCACAGAACGGACAGGACTTTGCTGGTGGTGCGGAATTTAGTGTTCTTGCCGAATAATACAGCTTTATAGCATTCAATGTTAAAAGTTAAAAAATGCTTAAAGGATGCATACTTAGAGGAAGTGCTGGCCACTAATTGTGAGTTTAATTCTAGTATGGAGGCCATGTTTAAAAAGTTTGACTAGAGGTTAGTTTTTGTTAAGTAAGAGCTTGGTGAATATGTGCTAAGCTCTTACAAATATAGAAATATGAAAAATCTAACATATAAACTTGCAAAATTAACAATAGGGTTGTGCTTGTCATTAGCCTTAATAAATTGTTCAGAGAGTGATGAAGAAGATTTTGGACCTGTTCCTGTCGCTGACTTTGAGGCTTCTGAGGTATCGGTAATTGAGAAGAATGAAATCGTTTTTACTGATTTATCGAGCAATGAACCCAACCTGTGGACATGGCAATTTGCTGGAGGATCACCGACCTATAGTAATGAGCAGAATCCGACTGTAAGATATGATTACCCTGGAATTTATTCAGTAACACTAACTGTACGAAACGCAGCTGGAGGAGATGAAATAATTAAAACAGATTATATCGAAGTAACCGGTAAACCAATCATTTATAAATCAAAATATGCATTTGATGATGACCTGACCGATGCGGGTACAAATGGAATAACTGCACTTTCTAATTTTGGTGACCCGGTATATGTTGTAGGCAAGTTTGGCAAAGCATGGCAGGCTCCAGGTGTAACTGATCAATACTTGACTATCCCTGAATATAAAGGAATTGGAGTTTCAGGTTCTCGCACTATAATGGCTTGGTTTAAAACATCAGTTGAAGATGGCAGAAAAGCTATCGTTTCATATGGGGTTAGCAGTAGGGGCACCATGTTTAATGTAATGATAGATAAAGGCAAAGTAAGAGTTGAGGGAGGTGGTTCTTCATTAATCTCCTTACGTTCTGGGTTGGATAATGGAGAATGGCATCATGTGGCCGTTACTTACAATCCTGAAGATGGTCCTTTATTACAAGATGTTAAAATCTATGTCGATGGTTCTTTGAGTCCTAATGACCTTGATGGTTCTTATAGAGCTAATACTACTAATATAGATACGGATGCCGTGACTAATGATGTAATGATTGGGCATGCTGTTTATGGCAAAACAGGGTATTTCTTTCCAGGTGAGATAGATGATGTGAGAATTTTAGAAGAGGTCTTGATTGAAGAGCAAATTGCTGATATAGTTGCTGGCAATTAAGCTAAACTTTTTTAAAAATATATAATTGGAGTTTGCCTCCTGAAATGTCATAAAAACCATTTTGGGAGGAAGCCCAACTTCATTTGTTTTTTGTTACAAGAAAGTTAATTAATGGATGATGAACGCTGGTAGGTTGGTATTCAGGAAAGGTGCATTACTCTGCTAGTGCATAAGTTTCATCAAAGAGAAAAATAATTGTATAATGATTAATAGTAATATAGTTAAAAAAGCGAATTCATTTGTTCGCTTCGGTTTTCTGTTGAGTATCATGATGTTTCTTTGCAATTGTACTGCAGATGCTGAAAGAGGAAAGGAAAACAGCCAGGATATAGTTGCTGACACGCTTATGTTCACTACAAATGAAAGCTTCTTTTCGCCTGTAGGAACCTTAAGAGCTCACTTGGTTGACAAAACATCGGGTGAAGAGTATAATAAATTTGAGTATTATGATTACATCTATGATTGGAATCAACCCATTGATACCATCCTGTTTGCTGTGACCATTAAAAAGGAAGTGATTTGTTTATAAAACCTGAGATTGGTATTTCAAATGATCAAGACGGTTCAGAATTATATATATACCTAAATAATGAACGTAAAGCATTCAATATAATAGCAACCGGAGGTGAGAGTAACTATGAAATTCAGAACGGTGTAGAATTTACTGATGTTAAGCCTGGGTTTTATTTGGTGAAACTTCAAATTAAATCAGTTAAAAGTCAGGGAGCTAATGTAGGACAGCTTGAGAATGTTCATCTCATTGGTTTAGCAGCAGTGGATGCTGAAATTGAAATGCGTTTCATGAGGATTAAGAAGTGACTTTATTGATTTTTTTTCATGTCTACGCTTTTTGAGATCTTCTTTAAATTTTTGGTTTTCCTTTTTTGCTACTTCCTTATCGAGGTTAGTTGATTTTTTGTAGGGTTGTTGTAAAATAAATGTTACTGTTGCCATCTAGTTCAGATTTGATATAATCCAAAACTACATAAAATATTGGAAATATATTGGAAACATATACTTTGGTTAGTTCGTTTTTCATTGGCTTAGTTTGGATATGTATTTTATTAATATGTTGCTGAGGCTGGTTTATGGTAAGTGATTGAGGGCGATTTGACACGATTAAGACCAAAAATAATGAGGTCCGCCAGGAACCTCACGAAAGGTGATTTTCATTTTTATGAAAGTCACCTTTTTTTATTGCTATGATATTCGTTATATCTGAAAACAGGCATTATTTCTAAAGTTTTCTTGCTCACCCCAGTCGATATAGCCTAATTGATTTGTTACCAGTGAGGTGCCATTAATAGTGGTTTCTGGCATATTAGCGTGGTGGTGTCCATATATCCAATAGTCGATACCCCAATTTTCAATATGCGTTTCCTGTTCTGAAACAAAGGCCGAATTGATATCTGAGTCTTTGTAATATTCAGGGTTGCATTTTTGGGTGGGGATATGGTGTGTAACAACTACCTTTTTATCGGTGCTTGATTTGGTAATGGCTTGCTTTAAAAATTGAAGGCTTCTTTTGTGTAGTAAATTAAAGACATCAGAATTCAGTTTTTTTCTATGGTATTTAATGCGATGAAAATCACCAACACCTTGTTCAATGATGTTTGCTTTTTCCTTGATGATGTGTGACCAGAGCATGGTGAAGAAGAAGTCGACCTCCCCAATTTTAATTGTGATATTATTAACCAAGAATACATTCTTGCGAATTGGTATTTGTACAGGTTCGTCAATTATTTTTAAATCTTTGCCTGCATAAAATTCATGATTGCCAGGAACGTAATAGACTGATTCAAATTTCTCAGAAACATCATCAAAAAAAGAGTGGCTATGGTAACTGTGCTCCCAAAAGGTAATATCTCCCGCAAGAATTAAAATATCTCCAATTGGTTTTATCGGATTGTCGATTATGAAGTCACTGTTTCTTGCGAATTCAAGATGTAAGTCTGAACAATATTGAACAGTCATAATGAAAACGTATGTTAAAATAATGAAATATCTTTTGCTTTTTAGGTTTAAGGTATTCGTCATGATATTCTAATCGGTAGAAAATCAAACAGAAACGATTGTGTTTTGGTTTGGTTATTTTAACTGTTAATTTGATTAAAAGATACACCGTTATTTCTATATTTGCAGGCCGTTTGAGTCGAAATTATAGAATGGGATAACCTATTTAGCCAACTGCCTAAATAATAGTAGAATACAATAAAATAGCCGGAAATATGGACGGAAGGGAGAGAAAAAACATTAAAAAAGGGACAAAGGTTGCAATTCTTCAAAAACAAGATGAACGTTCAGGAACCTTAACACACGGCGTTGTTCAGGAAATTTTAGACGAAGTTGGATTTCATCTAAAAGGGATTGAATGTAAGCTGAAAACCGGACAGGTAGGAAGAGTTAAAATGATTAAGCTTTAGCTAAAAAAAAGGATGCCTGTAGCATCCTTTTTTTGTATATGAAAGTATTCCTGTATAGTTGTAGAGGTAGCATCAAACGAATATATTCTCTGCCTTTAGTTGCGTTTTAATTTTATCAACTTCTTCACGACTTAATCCAATAAATGGGTTTTCATCAATTTCCTGCGGAATTTCAATACCATACGCCATCACAAAGTGTTTCATCTTTTCGCTCATATCTTTTTATTTAAATTTTTACCGGGATGAAACAGGCAACAACAATGCCAAGGTTTGTAGTGTGTTTCTAAAATTAACAAAGTAAGAGATTAACTAACAGATTTTAACGTCCATATTAGAAGGTGGCAGGGCATTCAAAAACGAGAGTCTGATTGCTTTCAGGATGGATAAACTCAATGCGTTCGGCATGAAGATGTAATCTGTCTTTCTTAATTCCATATAAGGGATCGCCAACAATGGGCGTATTGAGTCCGAGTGGATGAGCAGCATGAACCCTGAGTTGATGTGTTCGGCCTGATTGTGGAAAAAAATGAATGCGGGTGAAGTTTTTGTTTCGTGCGATTACCTTCCATCTGGAGATAGCTTTTTTTCCATAATCGTTACAAACCATTTGTTTTGGACGATCGTCTAAATCGACTCGTAGAGGCAAATCTATTACGCCTTCATTTTCATTAACAATACCATCAAGAAGTGCCACATATTGTTTTTTAATGGTTTGTTTCAGAAACTGTTTTTGCAAAATCGAGTGTGCCATTTTCGTTTTTGCAATAAGCATAATGCCTGATGTAGACATATCTAAACGGTGTACAATTAGCGGTCCATTGGCATTAGGGAATAGTTCTTTTGCCTGTTGATAAACGGAATTATTTTCTTCTTTACCCGGGACAGATAATAATCCAGCAGGTTTATTAATAACTGCGATCATATCATCTTCGAAGAGAACAGTTATAGACTCAGAATTTAGTTTCTCAACTGGGGATGGCAGTGATAGCCCCTTCAGCATAAAGCCAAGTATTGGTTCACATTTGCTTTTGCAGGCCGGATAGAAATAGTCTTGCTTTCGAATAATGGTTATTGGCGACGGTCCCCACCAAAATTCGGACATAGCTAGTGGTTTTAGTTGACTGAGGTACGCATATTGCAGTAGTTTAGGAGCAGCACAATCACCAGCACCAGCTGGAGGAATCTTTAAATCATGCTTGTTGAAAATTTCTAAAGCACTTGCATGTTCTCCCTCAGCATTATTAAAAATGTAACTACTAAACAAACGTTGTTGTAGCTGTGCCGATTTAGTTTTTCGTCTTTTTTTTAGTTCTGATATGTGATTGTTAAAATGATCTAATTTGTCTTCTATAGATTTTATCTCAAGCTTCCATTTCTTTTTAAGTGCGTTGAATCGACTTTTTTCTGATTGGCTTTCTTTTATTAGTTGTGCTAAAACTGAAGTGTCATTCGTTGTATCTCGCAGTAACTCTCGTTTTTCCTTAGATTGCTTTATTTGCGTTTTAATGCTGGCAATTTCTATTTTTACTTTTTTTTCCTTCTCAGCAAGTTCGTGCTTTAGCATCAAAAGTGTTTTGGATTGAAGTAAGGCGTTTATCTCGTCGTTTAATCGAGTTAAAGCTTTTTCTTCTTGCCTGAAAAAACCATCAGGATTAGTAATGTCAAATACCTGCGGAACAAAAGGAATAGATGTATTGGTTTCTTTTTCGTTGCCAGAATATGACACCAGAAACCCTAATTGATTATCGTTATTTTTAACTACGAGTACTCCATACATTTTACCTTTTGCCATCGTTCCAGGGTCTGGTAATAGCTTTTTTATGGCATTTTTGGCCTCAATACAAAGAGGGTGAGGTCTGTAGTCAAAAGGGTTCGTAAAATACTGAGGTAATTCATCAGCATGATGATCAACTAAAGGAATGAAGCAGGACATTTAGAAATCGTAATAGAAAATGAATGAAAGACGATTAGCTATCCCACGTTGGTTGTCTTTGTTTATTCTCGAACCATAAGAATATTCGCCGCCAACTCTTACACCAGGTATAACATTCCAGAAAATGTTACCCGAAAAATAGCTGCTAAATTTAAAGGTATCATCAGGCTGATAATAGGGTACTGGCATGTAGGTTAAGCCTGGAGTAAAGTATGAAAAAATCTTTTCGCTCCAGTCGATACCAAAGGATACAAAACCACCATAAAGCTCTAAGGGATCATATACATCCTCAATAGGGTTGTACGCTATATCTAAGCCATTGCCTGTAACAGAACCGATGTATCTGGCTATTCCGGAGCCTGCAACTGCTTGAAAAAGAATTCTTTTGTCGCTTGCGATCTCGTAGCGTCCGCTCAACAGTGCTCCATAGCCCAATGAGCCAGATTGATCAACGTTATATGCCAGGCTTCTGAAAATCATCGATAGCTGTATATGCCCCCAATTGGTAAGGCGCTTAAAACGCGTTGCAATGTCAGGGAAATCTTGTAAAGTGGTTCCGAGGCTATCAGGAGCCATCAAATCTAACTCAGGAGATTCCATCGAAACGGTCCATCTTGTATTTTGGTTAATCAGCCGGCTATATCGTACTTGTACAGTCCGTTCGCTTACCGAACTGTTAGGGCCTTCTAGATCAACGGTCCATGGGATAGAGGTAGGGTCTCCGAAAACCGACCATGTTTGACCTGCCAAGACATCCATAAATGAACCATATACATGTCGAATACGATAGGAATTGGAATTGCCAAGATAGTCACTTTCAAGGCGGATAGATATTGGTCCTAGTTCAGTGTTTTTGGATGCTTCAAAGCCAAACCGTGTTTGGTTTCCACTCATAAAAAAACGAGCACCTTGTTTTTCTGTTCCAACTGGTATTTCAAATGTTTGAAAATGATCGCGATGAGCCAGTCCGTTGAAATCATAGGCACCGTTTAATCGAATTGAACCTTTAAAGGTGATTTTGGCCGAGCCATCATCAGAAGTAATCGTAAATCCTTTATGATCTGGTGAATCTTGAGGGTGAATATCAACTATTTTTGCTGAATCACGCTCAATGAAGGTGAGTTCTTGATCAACCTTAACCGTTTTAAGCTTAATGGTATCGCCGTGTATTAGTCGTATTTCGGGGTTGAACAGTACTTCTGCTAAT
Organism: Carboxylicivirga marina; assembly: GCF_016612505.1. GTDB lineage: Bacteria > Bacteroidota > Bacteroidia > Bacteroidales > Marinilabiliaceae > Carboxylicivirga > Carboxylicivirga marina. The sequence continues at coordinate 60,202 of NZ_JAENRR010000024.1, read as the reverse complement.
GAGCTGCTACTGGTGCTTTTTAAGGAATCTACATTATTTACCAGGCTGTCAACTAGTTCGATGTCAGATATGAAGATTTGTTGAAGTATTTCAGACGAGTCGGGTAACTCACCAATCACTCTTGATTGAGCCTTAACTTGCACATTGAACAATGCAAAAACTGATAGTATTGTGCATGTCAGGAATATCTTATGGATTCGATTTGACGACATCAAACAATAGTTGTGTTAGGCTTTTAAAAAGTAATTTTACTAAAAAGACACGAATAATGCGTCATTTATAAGCAAATATCTGACTTTTTAAAAGATTAACTATTGTACTGAGCTGATAAAATTATTCATGTAGGGTAATGGGTTGATTTTTACTTGAGTATTGATGATATGGCAGACAAACGAAAAATTGTGTTAAATTTGATTATTTATATGTTGCATATGTTTACCACTAGACTCTTAATCGCCTCCTTTTTAATTCTGCTTGTTAACCAAAACCTTTGTAGTCAGGATTCGATGACTGACCAAAGTGACCAATGGCTTATTCGAATGAATGAACTAATGGCCAACGTACCGACTAATATTGATAGTGTACTACAGCTGGCTAATGAGCATCTTGAAAGATGTCCCTTTTCTGAAATTAAGCAAAAAGCCTTTTATCATAGTTTTATGGCTGAAGTGTATTATTTCAGACAAGAACTCGACAATTCTTTGAAGGCCTATCAGAATTCATTACAAAATTTTAGAATCTGTAATGATTCATCCAGATTCGCGGTTTTGTATAATAATATAGGATTGGTTCATTACCTCAAATCTAATTTCGACAGCGCTTTGGTAGCCTATAATTATTCTCTTGAACTCGAGAAAAAAGCTGGTAATAAAGAAGGAATAGCCATGTCCTATCAAAATTTGGGTATTATTTATGGTAAATGGGAGCGCTACGAGCAGGTTTATGAGTATTATAACAATGCATTGGCCTTGTATGAAGAATTAGGGGCATATGCCTCGATAGCTGCTGTTACTAATAATTTGGCTGTAATTGCTGTTCGACGAGAGGATTACAATTCAGGTTTTAAGTATTATAAAAAAGCCTATGCGGCCTATAGAGAGTTAGGCGATGAAAGTGGTATGGCTAAGGTTTCTACTAATTTGGGGCGATTATTTGGTTTGCAACAGCAATACGTTAGGGCTGATGAATACTTTAAACGTAGTTTGGAGATGTTTACGCGATTGCATGATAATATTGGTTTGGTCCACACTTATAGTATGAGAGGTGAGGTGTATCTGAAGAACGGAAAAGTTAATGAGGCGCTTAGTGCTTATAATAAAGCAGAAAAGCTCAATGAGAAAATAGGATTAAGGGAGGTCAGAAGTGACAATCTACAGGAATTATATAGTGTATATAAAGAGTTAAAAGAGTATAAATTAGCTAATGAGGTGCTTGAGCAATACTACGCTTTGAGTGATTCTATTTTTGATGAGAAGCAATTGGATAAAGTCATTCAGCTCGAAAAAAAATACCACACCGAGAAAAGTAAAAATGAGTTGGTAGTGATGCAGGCCAAAGCAGAGCGTAATCGCTTGTTTATGTGGGGTGTTTCTTTGTTTTTTCTGTTATTAACCATTATTGTGCTGATATGGGTGTATGTGTTGAAAATACGAGAAAAGCAGCGTCAGTTAAACATGGAGCATAAAGTCTTACGCACCCAGATGAACCCGCATTTTATTTTTAACTCCTTGTCGGCACTTCAATGCATTATCATGGAAAATAATCAGGAGGATGCCATTGATTTTGTAGCTGATTTTGCAGGATTAATGCGCTTGATACTACAATATGCACAGGAGGAACACATCACACTAAAGAAGGAAAAAGAAATTCTTGATAAATACATGAGTATTCAAAATCGGCGATTCGATAATAAAATCAATTACAAAATAGATTTTGAAGAGCAGATTGAGTTAAATGCCGTACTTGTACCGCCAATGTTGACTCAGCCATTTTTAGAAAATGCCATTGAGCATGGTCATTTAACGGAGGAGGATAGTTATATTCATGTTCAATTGCAACGACGCGATGATAAATTAGAATTCTCGGTTGAAGATAATGGTATTGGCATTGGAAATTCAATGAAAAAAAACAAGAAAACTGGTAAATCACATAAATCAGTAGCCATGGATCTGACAAAGGAGCGTCTGAATCTGCTAAATAATAGAGAAAATGCTGAGGCAGTAACTCTTAAAATAGAAGATTTATCGGTTTATGGACGAAAAGGAACACGCGTAGTATTTCAAGTGCCCTATATGACACTTAATTAAAGCTTTATTTACGTCCAAAATCGGCTGGTATTTCGCCCCAGTTTTTAGTGTCCCATTTTAGGATTTTAACCTTAATCGGATTGGCCTTCAGCCAGTCTTCGGCCCGTCTAACCAATTCAAATAGCTGTTTGGTTTTTGGCGTATCATCGAGCTTCGATTTGCACTGCTTCTTCATCACCCAACCAATGGCAATCTTTGAGTCGGAGTACACTGGAATGTTTAAATTGTTTTTCTGAAGATAAGAGATGCCGTGAACCAAGGCCAGAAATTCACCGATATTATTTGTCCCTAATTGAAACTTCTGATGAAATAACTGTCGTCCATCCTTTGTAAACACGCCCTGGTACTCCATTACGCCTGGGTTACCACTGCAGGCGGCATCAACAGCAATGCTGTTGCTAATGATGTTGGCTTTTGAGTTTAGTTTACTTGAAGATGTTTTACTACCTCTGGTTGCAGAAGATATGTGACTGGAAAAACCATTGCTGTAGGCATTTTGAGCTTCTTGCAGCGAAGGGAAGCCCTTGTATTTGGCAGCCGGAAAACCTTTTATTTGAGCCTGACATTCGGGCCAGCTTTTATAAATTCCCGGTTTCGCACCTACCCATACTACATAAAACTTGTTTTTTGCCATGTCAATTCCATTTATGTCTGTAAATATAAATCGAATTTGTTATTGATGAGCAAAATCAAGCTCTTCAATCAGGTTTTGTGCATTGGCCATTTTATCAACAATAAATAAAACATAGCGAATATCTACACAGATGCACTTCTGAAGTTTCTCTTCATATGCTAAATCACTTGTCATGGCTTCCCAGTTGCCATCAAAGGCCAAGCCTACAAGTTCTCCACTGTCATTGAGTACAGGGCTGCCACTGTTTCCGCCTGTAATGTCATTGTTGGTTAAAAAACAAACCGGCATTCTACCATTCGGAAGTGAATAGCTTCCAAAGTCTTTGCTTTTATAAAGTCGCTTTAGCTGATTGGGTACTGTAAAGTCAGGTTGTGTGTTATCTTCTTTTTCAAAGATACCTGTCAGCGTAGTCATGTATTTATACTTGACACCGTCCTTGGGCTCGTAGTCACCTATATTGCCATATGAAAGCCTTAAGGTGCTATTGGCATCCGGATAAAAGCTATTGTCGCTGTTTTGCTGTATGTAACCTTCTACCAGCAGTCTTTGTGCATCCTCGTATTGGCTATTTAGCTTTTCGTGGATGTCGAGCATCTGGTAGAAATGAGATAAGATTTGGTACGAAAAGGCAATGGCCGGGTCTTCAAAGAAGGCATCTTCGTCTCCTTCCTGAATCAGTTTTTTTAGTTTGTTAGTATTGGTAAGTGCCGTTTTTTCATACAAATGCATGGTATAAGCACTAATGTCGAGCATGTATTTTTTACCTAATAAAGATTGTGTCTCAGGTCTCAGTTTTGCAGGCATATTATCCAGATAATAGCTTAGCATGGCTTCAAAAACAGCTTTATCAACCAATGCATCAAAGTCTTTGTGTAATTGCTCAATACTTGCAATTGTTTCCTGCAATTGTATGGTGTATTCTTCAGAACCTGGTTTTTTATCCAATAGCTCCATAAATAGTGAGCTAATTTCCAAAGCAAACTTTACTATCTCTGGTCCCTCCAGCATGGTTTCCTGTGTGATTGTTTCGGCCAGTGTTAGCTTACTGCCAAGCAAGTATGATGCTTCAATAACCGATAGTGTATTGTTATACTTGTTGTGTCGAGCAGAATCTTCGCTTGACCATTCCTTAAAACTTTCTTCGCGTTGCTGACGCTGTTCCAGAATGCTTAGTTTATCAAGTGCTTTATTTTGGCCAATCACATATTTCCAATAGTTACTCGATTCGGAATATTTAGCCGCATATTTTATGTTTATGGTTTCTGAGCTTTGCATGGCGGTTGACCAAATGTCCTGCTTAATGCCACGTACCTCTGCAATAATGGGATTAATTACCTCATTAATTTCTTTAATGCCAAATGAAGATAAGTAGCGTTGTGTATGTCCCGGATAACCCAATGTCATTGTATAATCACCTTTTTCGATGCCTTGTGCGTTTATTTTTAAGTGCATCTTTGGCGTAAAGGGAATGTTTTCAGGTGAATAATCAGCTGCTGAGCCATCTGGTGCACAGTATACCCGAAAGAAACTAAAATCACCAGTATGGCGTGGCCACATCCAGTTATCGGTATCTCCACCAAATTTACCAATGGATGAAGGTGGTGTTCCTACCAATCGAACATCGCGAAAGGTTTGTGTCAAAAACAAAATATAGGTATTACCACTAAAGAGCGGTTTTATGGTAGCATCTAGTTTGTACTTTTCTGCTGCTTCCGCCTCAATAATCGAAATGAGGCTATCAACAGCGATTTGTCGTTTACCACCTAGCTTGCCTTGTACCTGTTGCTTGATTTGCGACGTGACATCGTGTGCTTCAATAAGCAGTGTAGCTGTTTTGCCAGGGTTAGCCAATTCTTCGGCATGTGAACTAGCCCAAAAGCCATCTGCCAAAAAATTGTGTTCTACACTGCTGTGTTGCTGTATTTCGTTATAGCCACAGTGGTGATTTGTTAATAATAATCCTTTGTTACTAATGAATTCTCCCGTGCAGGCACCATCATCGAGCGATACAATGGCATCTTTTAATGATGGTTTAGAATGACTGTAAATCGATTCGAAGGGAATTTTCAAACCTTTTTCCTGCATTTGTTCAATTTGCTTATTGCTGAGCAGGTAAGGTAACCACATGCCTTCATCGGCCTTTGCAGCAGCCGAGCATATGATTATAATTATGGTGATTATTAGTATGCGCATCAATCTAGTTAGCTATAATTCAAGAGGCACGAAACTAATAGATTATAAATGGGATTACTATGAATTATCTTGATTTTAAACAAAATTAACAAAAAAGAGCCGCCAGAATTAACTGACAGCTCTTGATATCTTATCTAATGCTTTGATTTACTTTACCAAAGTCATCTCTTCAATTAGGTTAGTGGCACCAGCGTACTTGTCGATGATGAAAAGTACGTAACGTATGTCAACATTAATACACTTCTGAAGCTCTGTTTCAAAAGCAATATCACCACTCATAGCTTCCCAGTTACCATCAAAAGCTAATCCGAACAAGTGACCTTCGGCATTGATAACAGGGCTACCGCTGTTACCACCAGTAATATCGTTGTTTGAAGTAAAACAAACAGGCATGTAACCTGCTTCGTCAGCATACTGCCCATAGTCTTTGTTTTTCCAAAGCTCTTTTAGTTTAGCAGGTACTTCAAATTCGAAGTTATCCGGATCCTCTTTTTCCATGATTCCTTCAATAGTTGTATAATGCTTGTATACAACACCATCTTTTGGCTCGTAATCGCCTACCTTACCATATGATAAGCGCATGGTGAAGTTAGCGTCTGGATAGAATACTTTTTCAGGCTGCATCTCAAATAAACCGGCAATAAACAAGCGGTTATTCTTGTCAATGGCTATAGCGCTCTCCGCTTCCATGCCTTTAATTTCGCGGTACTTTTCAATGGAAGAAACACCACCGATGTAGGCATAATCTTTCTGAAGTACTTTTAATGAAGGTTTCTCAAGGAAAGCATTAAAACGTGCTTCATCCATAAATACTGACTTGTTATACATGTAGTCAGCAAACTTCTGGAAATCACCTTTGAACTTCTTGTTGATGGTTGCGTAAAATGCAGGATGATATTTAGCATCAATTTCATCGTTGTACATTTTTAATAAAGCACCAATTACTTTGCGGTCTGTTTTAGGACTGTAATCTTTATAGAAGCTTCGTCCAGCAGCTTTTAGCGATTCTACTGCTTTGTCAATGACTTCCTGTTCACCTTCTTCAAGTGCTTTTTCTAAACCACCAGCACGATACGCGAAGTAAAATGCTTCAGCACCTCGTAGCTGACATTCAGAAATGAATGCTGTTGCTTTTACAAATTCAGCACGATTGTTATATGATTTTTCTAGCTCAGATAATACATTGCCATATTTTGCTTTGCGATTATCATTAGCATTTACCCACGCAGTAAATTCATCTTCTAAAGTACGCTTTTGGTCTAATACGTTTAATTCCTCCAGACCTCGGTTCATACCAATTGAATTTTTCCAGTAATTGGCACTGTGAGCGAATTTAGTAGCATACTGAATGTTTAACTTCTCGTCGGCACGCATGTCTTCTAACCAGATATCTTGTTTAACACCACGAGGTGTAATGCGAGCCTGGTTGATGATTTCCATGCGTTCTTCAATACCCCACGATGTTAAGTAACGCTCAGTACTTCCAGGGAAACCAACCGTCATGGCATAGTCATCCATCTGCACGCCTTTTAATGATACAGGTAAATGGTGTGCTGGCTTATATGGCTTGTTGTCTTTTGAGTATTCAGCTGGTTTGCCATCTGGTCCGCAATAAACACGGAACATGCTGAAGTCACCAGTGTGACGAGGCCACATCCAGTTATCGGTATCAAAACCAAATTTACCAATTGATGAAGGAGGAGCGCCTACAAAACGTACATCATTGAATTTTTCGTAAGCAATCAAAAAGAACTGGTTGCCTTCGAAATAGTCTTTAACGCTTATCTGATATTCATTACCTTCTTTAGCTTCTGTAACTAATTGAGCTGATACCTCTTTGATTTTCAAAGCACGTTCCTGCTCGGTCATATCATCAGTAAGTTCAGCTGTTACAGTCTCTGTTACATCAGTCATGTACTTTAAAAAAGTAACCGATAAACCTGGGGCTGGTAATTCTTCTTCTAAGCTTTTGGCCCAGAAACCATCTTTCAGGTAATTGTGTTCAACCGAACTTAACTCCTGAATGTTACCATATCCGCAGTGGTGGTTGGTTAGTAGTAGACCTTGGTCAGAAATCATCTCACCTGTACAGCCGCGACCGAAAATGACGATGGCGTCTTTTAAACTGCTATTATTGATGCTGTAAACTTCCTCTGCTGAAAGTTTAAAGCCCATTTCCTGCATTTTTTCAATATTCAATTTGTTGATAAGTGGTAATAACCACATACCTTCATCGGCCTTAGCAAATTGCGTAAAACCCATGCATGCTACTAGCAAAATTGCTGCTATTCGTCTCATAAAAATCGTACTTTAAGATTTGAAGTTGCTTACAAATTTTAATTGTTATGAATGATTGTAAATGGGACAGTTATCAACAATCAAAGCTCGTTCAACTTACAAAGTCTATTAATTTATAATCTCTGTTTAAAGTGCCAAAGATATAATTTTTGGTGGAATGAAAGGTGTGTTGTAGAACAGGGTGCACTTAAACCGAAAAAAATGATAAAAAGTATGCGTCTGCATCTCTTTAAGGCTAAAATCATTAGCTTTAAAGAGTTATTGACAAATTTAACAAAATGAACATGAAAAAGATTTTAACAATTATTGCTGTAATAGCAATGGCTTCACTGAGCTCTTTTGCTCAAACAGAAAAGGGTAAGTGGGTATTTTCAGGCTCAAGCGATTTGAGTTTTACCACTACAACGATGACCTTAGAGTATGATGGCGAAGAAATGGGGGATTCGGATTTATCATCTTTTAACTTAACACCAACTATAGCCTACTTTGTGGCCGATGATTTTGCCTTAGGATTGGGAATGAATGTTGAGAATAGTAAACAAGATGATTATACCACAAACTCTCTGTTAGTTGGTCCGATTGCACGCTATTATGTTGGTGGCTCAAGTAGTGTCAAGCCTTATTTGCAGGCTGCCTATTTTTTTGGTTCACAGAAAGAGGATGATGATGTTGATGAAGCAAAAGCAAAAGCGAGCTCTTGGGAAATAGGAGGTGGAGCAGCTATCTTTTTAAACGAATTTGCTTCTTTGGATATGAGCCTGGGGTATGGTAATGCAACACTTACCAGTAACGATGATGACAAGTTTAAAGTCAAGGTAAAAGGTTTAGCTGTCAATGTTGGTTTCTCTTTTTATTTTTAATTGAACTCGTTAATTGAAAGCATGATAACCGGCCTCGTGCCGGTTTTTTTGTAAACTAATATGTACATGCTTAAAAAGCTTATATCAATTATGTAACTCTACTAAAAGCTTAACGTTTTGTGGAAAATAATTAACAAAAAACTTTATGAGGGTTTATTTGATTAATCAATGGAAGATAGGGTTTAATAAAGAGTTAATAGGGTGTCAACTATGCATAAGCAATGATAAAGGGTTGTTGTGAGTTAATAAGTGTTTAACTATGTTAGCAGTCATTATAATAAACAATGTGGAACTACTCACCTTAGGCCATATTTGTATGCTGCATACTTATTTGGTTCGTCAACAGAAGAAGATGATGAGGAGGTAGCAAAAGCAAAAGCAACTGCCTGGGAAATTGGAGGTGGAGCCGCTATCTTCCTAAACGATTTTGCATCAATAGATATTACGCTTGGATATGGTAAAGCTACATTTATTAGTAGAGATGACGAGAAAGCTAAAATACTGGCTAAGGCTTTGGCTGTTAATGTTGGTTTTTCGCTTTATTTCTAAATTAAGTTTATCACTTAAGTTTTAACTGGCTGTTTGCTGTTTTTTTATATCCCTATTCATCTTTTAACCCAAAAACCTTGGATTAATTCTCATTATTAACATGATTTATGACTAAAGAACAGTTAGTTTATGGTGATATGTAAGTATGTTTCCTTGCTTTTACCTAAGTAATAATGTAATTTAACATACGTAAAAAAGTATTATTACCTAAGTAAAAGAATTGAAATAACCGCAGGTTTGCGCATAAACGAAGTTTGATATGGCCATAAAGTACAAGGTAATTAAGCAACCACCCAATAAATTAAGCACAACAGGCAAGCCTTCCTATAATGCCAGAGCTTGTGAGCGAAGCCGTGTTAGTCTTGATGAAATTTCAGAAATCATACAACGGAATAGTGGCTTGTCCAAAGCAGATGTGTATAGTACGCTTATCTCACTTACGGATATTATTCCTGACTTTCTGTTAAACAATCAATCGGTTGATTTAGGCAAGTTAGGGACAATCAGTTTGCATTTGTCGAGCCATAGTGAAGACCAACCAGAGGATGTGACATGGCGCAGTATTAAAGAGCTTAAAGTGCAGTTTAGAGCAGGGAAAGAACTTAAAAAGGAACTTAAGAAAGCACACTTTAAGCGCGTTGATTAAAACAAGCTCATCTGCTCATCTAATAATCTGAAAGTCTTGCGGTGAAAGGGCGAAATGCCATGTTCCTTGATGCCAGCCCGGTGGGCTTTGGTTGGGTAGCCTTTGTTTTTATCCCAGGCATAATGCGGGTATTGCTCATGCATCTTTTCCATGTAATCGTCGCGGTGGGTTTTGGCCAACACACTGGCAGCAGCTATAGACAAATACTTCCCATCACCTTTAACTACGCAGGTATGCTCAATTCCTTTGTAGGGGATAAAGCGGTTGCCATCAATTAATAAATGCTCTGGCTTTGTTGTTAATTGATCAACACTGCGGTGCATGGCTAGATATGATGCTTTAAGAATGTTGATTTCATCAATCTCCTGATGATTGACAAAGGATACAGCCCAGGCAATGGCTTCTTGTTCAATAATGGGACGAAGTTTCTGACGTTGTTTTTCTGTCAATTGCTTAGAATCGTTTAATAGCTCATGCTTAAAATCTTTAGGCAAAATAACAGCAGCAGCAACTACAGGACCAGCCAGGCAACCGCGACCGGCCTCGTCGCAACCAGCTTCAGTGAGTTGTTCGTTTAAATATGGTAATAAATGGAGCATGTTATATAGTAAATTGCATGATTTTGATTTCCCCCATCGCCTTTGGCACTTCCCCAGGGGGAAGATTGCATAGGTGAGAATTCTCCCCTTGGGGAGAAACCTGAAGGGAGAGGGGGAGTTCTACATATATTCTTAAATCTAATTTTCCCGATAAATTACTTCCAATACCGTTTGCCCAACTGCTTTTAAAGTGTTTTTATTGATGTTATCCATGGTGTCGTCATGTGTGTGCCAATAGTCGCCAAATCCATGTCGGGCTTCAGGGTTGTACTGAATAATGTCTATGCAAGGGAAGTTGCGCAGGTTGGTCACATAAACATGGTCATCGGTAATCCAGCCACCTGCTTCTTTTTTAAAGTGGTAGCCATAGCCCAGATTATGAGCAATATCCCAAATGTGATTAACCAAATCTGGTTGATAGCTCATTGAATGTTGCTCCTTAAAGAAGTAGGCATCAGGTGCACCTACCATGTCTAACAAAATACCATATTTAGCTCGATAGTTAGGCGTGTGAGGATTTTTACCCCAGTATTGTGAGCCTAAACACCAGGTGTCTTCTTTGGGTGCCAGATTGAGGTGGATAGGTTGTCCGTAATCTTCGGCATCAAAGAAGATAATGTCTATGCCGATGTTTGGTTGTGCCTGATTGATTTGACGTGCAATTTCTAATAACACACCTACGCCGCTGGCTCCATCATTAGCACCATCTATGGGTGTGTTGTGCTTGCTGGCATCTTTGTCGTAATCGGCAAATGGGCGCGTGTCCCAGTGTGCGCATAGCATCACGCGCTTTGGCTTATCCAGATTATATTGCCCTATGATGTTTTTAGCCTTTAATACCGTACCGTCAAAAGCAACTACATCAGCTTCCTGAACAATCACATCGGCACCAAAGCGCTTTAACTCATTGGCAAGGTATGTTGCACAAGCAGCATGTTCTTCAGTGTTTGGTACGCGCGGTCCAAAATTAACCTGTGTGGCAATATACTGATAGGCCGAATCGGCATTGAAGATCGGGGTGGCTGCTTTTTGTGATTTGCGCTGAGTTGTTGACTGCTTTTTATTGCTTTTATCTGAGTTACAGCCAAAAAAAAGCAGGCTGGCAATTATTGCCAAACCTGCTATTGTATGTTTCAATGTCATATGCATCGTATTATTTTACGCTCCATTCGAAGCCATCTTTTGTATCTTTAATTTCAACACCTAAAGCCTGAAGCTCATTTCTGATTTTATCAGCTGTTGCCCAATCTTTATTGGCTTTGGCATCCACTCTTAAATTAAGAAGCAAGTTAATGGATTCCGAGAGGAGTTCATCGTTACCTGCAGAATTATTCTCAATATTTACCGATAAACCAAGGATGTCAATTACCATGGCAGACATAAGTTGCTTTAAAACATCAAGGTCCGCAGATGTCAGGCTAGCTTTGCCGGCCAACATGCTGTTGATATTCTTAACGGCATCAAATAAGTGAGCAATTAATATAGGTGTATTAACATCATCGTTAAGGGCTACATAACATTTGTCAGACAGTTCTTTGACGCTAAAGCTTGAGCTATCTGATGCTTCCAATTTATCCAGATTGGTGAAAGCTTCCAGTAATCGTTCCATTCCTTTTTGTGAAGCTTGCAAGGCTTCGTTAGAGAAATCGAGCGTGCTGCGATAATGTGCCTGCATAATAAAGAAGCGCACAGTCATAGGGCTGTATGATTGTTCCAACTTATCATGTTCACCTGAGAACATTTGTTCTAAAGTAATAAAGTTGCCCAGTGACTTACCCATTTTCTGCCCGTCGATAGTAATCATGTTGTTGTGCATCCAATAGCGCGCAGGTGTGTGTCCATTGCAAACGGTGCTTTGCGCTATCTCACACTCGTGGTGTGGGAATAATAAGTCCATACCACCACCATGAATATCGAACTCAGTGCCCAGGTACTTGGCACTCATGGCTGAACATTCTAAATGCCAACCAGGAAAACCATCGCTAAATCGTGAAGGCCAACGCATAATGTGCTCTGGCGCTGCCTTTTTCCAAAGGGCAAAATCAAAGCTGTTGCGTTTTTCGGTCTGGCCGTCCAGTTCACGCGTAGTACTTAACAGGTCTTCAATATTTCTGCCCGAAAGTTCACCGTAATTATTGCTCTCATTGTATTTCTCAACATCGAAGTAAACTGAGCCATTACTCTCATAGGCCAGGCCTTTTGAAAGAATGTCTTCGACGATCTCAAGCTGTTCAATAATATGCCCGGATGCTCGTGGTTCAATACTTGGCTTCTGAATATTCAACTCATCCATATATGACTGGTAACGATTGGTGTAGTGCTGCACTACTTCCATTGGCTCCAGTTCTTCCAGACGAGCTTTTTTAGCGATTTTATCTTCCCCGGTATCACCGTCGCTTTCCAAATGGCCAACGTCAGTAATATTACGTACATATCGTACTTTAAAACCTAAGTGTTTCAGGTATCTGAATAATATATCGAAGGTAATTGCCGGTCGTGTATGTCCTAAGTGAGGATCGCCGTATACAGTAGGGCCGCATACATATAAACCAACGTGATTCTGGTTAATTGGCTGAAACTCTTCTTTCTTTCGAGATAAGGTATTGTATAGAAATAACTTGTTGTCCATGCTTGTTTAAACGTAATTGTCGTGTTTTTAACAAGCTGCTAAATTACAAAAAACTTATCAACTCAAATGATGATTAACCATAAGAAGCTAATATTCATCAGTGAGTTTCGCCTAAAACTCTTCTGTTTTAACCACATTTCCATTTTGGTAGTGGATAACTTTAGTTATTTCTTTACCCTCGTTATAGAAGCAATGCGTACCGGTAAATATTTTGCCATTCACAAAAAAGCCTTGCTTCTCTACTAGTCCATGTAGGTTGTAAATGGTGTGCTTACCTGTTCCTTTAAATGTTTCAGAATGCTTTTGTTCAGTCAATGTCTGCTGTGGTGCAACTTCATCGGTAGTAATATACTCTGTAATAGCTTTGTTTTCCTGAAACTCTCCATTGTTATATACTCTCTCGGTGATTAATTTTCCTTGGTCATCATATATTTTAAGGGTACCAGTTGCTTTGCCTTCGTTCCATTCGCCGGTGTATTTTAGTGTACCATTATCGTGGTAATACTTTTGTGTTCCGGTTCGATTGCCCGATTCATCATAATTCCAATCATAGGCTAGGCGCCCGCTTTTATTGTAGAATTTGTAGTTGCCTTTCCAATGGTTGATGTGCCAGATGCCTTGTTCTGATATCAGGCCATTTTCGTAATAGAATTCAGCCGGACCAATGGCTTTTCCATTTTTATAAGTGATCTTGTGTTTCACTTGTCCACCAGGATAATAGCTCACCCAATAGCCGTCTTTTTTATTGGATTCATATAAGCCTTGTTCTAATATCTCGTCACCACTACTGTTCAGCATAATCCATATGCCTTGTTTATGGTTATGGATGTCGGTGTAATTAATTGTGTCTCCCTTATAAAGTTTATAAGATTGAGCTGCACAAGTAATCCCAAGTGTCAGGTGTATAAATAAAAAAAGGTTTCGCATTACTAAATTATTGGGTGTTTAGTTGCTATAGTTATTCATCAATAGAACTGTTTATACTGTTAATTGTGTAAAAAGGTTATCTTAAATCGGATAGATTTATTTTATACTTTTGGATTGAAAATGTAATTAATGTGTTACATTGGCCTATATGCCTATTATTCCCAATATTTTCAAAAGAATTAAAACCCTTAACCTTAAATAGAAATAACATGGTAAAGAAGAAAAAGAAAAAGCCGTCTCAGAAAGATACGCTAAAACAATTGATACAAGGTTTATTTTATAATAATCCAAAACGTACATTTAACTACAAACAAGTCTCTGCCTTGCTGGAAGTGAGAAAGAAAACAGGTAGACAGAAGGTTCAGATTTTATTAAAAGAGTTATTTGAGTCAGGTTACCTGACTGAAGTAGCATCTGGAAAATATAAATTATTAAGTCGTGGTTCAACCATAACAGGAATTGTAGATATGACTGCTTCTGGTTCTGCTTATGTAGTGCCAGATGAAGATACTGAAGGAGGTGATGTATTTATACCACGTAATAATATGAATCATGCCCTTAATGGCGATCATGTTAAAGTGTTTATGCATGCCCGTCGTCGAAACCGTCAGCCCGAAGGTGAGATTATAGATATTTTGAAACGTAAAAGAGATTCGTTTGTTGGTGTGATGCAGGTGTCGCGCGGTTTGGGCTTTTTGGTGGTTGATGATAGAGTGATGTCGCATGATATATTTATTCCTGCCAAAGGCATGAATGGTGTGAAAGATGGTCAAAAAGCTATTGCGCGCATTGTTGAATGGCCCGAGAGAGCCAAGAATCCAATTGGTGAAATTATTGATGTATTGGGTGATGCAGGTGACCATCATGCCGAGATGCATGCCATATTGGCTGAGTTTAACTTGCCATACCGTTACCCGCAAGAGGTGATTGATGAGGCTGAAACAATTGATGCCACCATATCTGAAGAAGAGATTAAGAATCGAAGGGATTTTAGAAAGATTACCACTTTTACGATAGATCCTGCTGATGCCAAAGATTTTGATGATGCATTATCCATTCAGAAACTCGATAATGGCAACTGGGAAGTTGGGGTTCATATTGCGGATGTAACACATTATGTAGAGCCTAAAACATTGCTTGAGAAAGAAGCCTATGAGCGTGCGACTTCGGTTTATTTGGTCGACAGGGTGGTGCCAATGTTACCCGAGCGACTCAGTAACTTTATTTGCTCGCTTCGCCCACACGAAGAAAAACTTTGTTTCTCAGCTGTTTTTGAGATGGATGATAATGCCAATATTCGTAATAGCTGGTTTGGGCGCACGGTGATTTATTCAGATCGCCGTTTTACCTACGAAGAGGCTCAAGAGGTGATTGAAACAGGAAAAGGTGATTTGTCCGAGGAGATATTGACCTTAGATCGTTTGGCAAAAGAATTACGAGATAAGCGATTTGCTGAAGGTTCGGTTGGTTTTGAACGTGTGGAAGTGAAGTTTAATATCGACGATAAAGGAAAGCCCGTCAGTGTTTTCTTTAAAGAATCGAAAGATGCCAATAAACTTATTGAAGAGTTTATGTTGCTTGCCAATAAAAAGGTAGCACAATTAATAGGAGATAAGGAGATGGATAAGGGACGTAAAGGAAAGGCCAAAACCTTTGTTTACCGAATTCATGATGTTCCAAATCCAGATAAGTTTGAAAACTTCGCATCTTTTGTACGTCGCTTTGGTTATGAGGCCTTACCTAAAGGTGCCGAAACGGTTAGTGCATCACTCAATCGATTATTAACCGATGTGCAAGGTAAGGGTGAGCAAAACCTGATTGAAACACTGGCCATTCGTACCATGGCCAAAGCCATTTATTCAACCCATAATATTGGACATTACGGTTTGGCTTTCAAACACTATTCGCACTTTACATCTCCAATACGTCGTTACCCCGATATGATGGTTCATCGTTTGTTACAGCGTTACCTCGATGGTGGTCGTTCGGTCAATGAAGAAACCTACGAAGAAATGTGTGAGCACAGTTCCGATATGGAGCAACGTGCTGCCGATGCTGAACGAGCTTCTATTAAGTACAAGCAGGTTGAGTTTATGAAAGACCACCTGGGTGAGGAGTTTGATGGAGTGATTTCAGGTGTTACCGAATGGGGTTTGTATGTTGAAATAGTTGAGAATAAGTGCGAGGGGATGATTCCAATCCGTGATTTGGACGATGATTTTTACCATTTTGATGAAGAAAATTATTGCCTGGTGGGAAGGAAATACAACCGGACTTACCAGCTTGGGGAAGCATTAAAAATTGTGATTGCCAATGCTAACCTGGAGAAAAAACAGCTAGATTTTGCTCTTGTGAATGAAAAGGGGTAATTCGACCAAATGGTTCGGCGGTTTTTAATGTACAGATAATGAGGTGTATCAGAAATTGAATTGTAGAATCTATCGTTTTGCTGTTTTGATAAGGCAAAAGTATTTCTATTTTTGTTGATGAGTAATTAATAAAATACATCGGGATGACTATAGGAGTTGCTTACCCTTCAGAAACAAATAGTGATGGGATGCGGGTTGCCATTATTGAGGCAGCAAGGGATTTATTCGCCAAGTTCGGATATAAGAAAACAACCATGGAAGACATTGCTCATGCCTTGCGAAAAGGTAAGAGCTCGCTTTATTATTATTTTAAAAATAAAGAAGAAATCTTTCAGGCTGTGATTGAGCTCGAAAAGGATATCTTGTTTAATGAGTTGAATAAAGTTGTTGATTCGGAGTTAAATCCAAAGGAGAAATTTAAGGAATACGTTATCACACGCATGAAAACCATTCATATGCTTGAGAATTATATGAAGGTGCTTAAAGATGATGCCTTAGGAGTGTATGATTTCTTTGATAAACTGCGTGGCAAAGGAGAAGCCGAAGAAGCACAGCTGTTAACCAAGATGCTGGAAGAAGGGCAGAAAGATGATAGCTTCCAGGTAAAGAATGTACACATGGCAGCTGTTGCCATTGCTATTGCATTAAAAGGATTGGAGGGCCCGCTTTTTCAATCGTCTAATAAATTTGATGATTTTAAAGTGCAGATTGATAATATCTTAAATATTTTATTTTTTGGTATTATAAAACGATAACAGAAGCAAAACATTAACCACCACACAACAACCATATGCCAATTAAAATACCTGATGCTCTGCCGGCGCGTCATGTGCTTGAGAACGAAAATGTTTTCGTTATAGGCGAAACGCGTGCTATGCATCAAGATATTCGACCGCTTAGAATATTAATTTTAAACCTGATGCCTCTTAAGATTGCAACTGAAACACATTTATTAAGGGCCTTGTCAAACAGTCCGTTACAGGTTGAGGTTGATTTCTTAATGACGTCGAGTCATGTGTCAAAAAATACACCCCGAGAACATCTTTTTGCTTTTTATAAAGTGTTTGATGAGGTACGAACCAATAAGTATGATGGTATGATAATTACCGGAGCACCTGTTGAGTTGCTGGACTTTGAGCAGGTCAATTATTGGCCCGAACTAACAGAGATTATGGATTGGAGCAAGGAAAATGTCACGAGCACTTTTCATATCTGCTGGGGAGCCCAAGCCGGATTATATCATCATTATGGTATTAATAAATACCAACTTGAAAAAAAGATGTTTGGTATTTTTAAGCACACCGTTGAGGAGACTGAAGAGCCTTTGATGCGCGGTTTTAATGATTTGTATCATGCACCACATTCGCGCTATACCGAGGTGAAAGAAGAAGAAATTGAAGCGCATTCTGATTTAATCTTATTGTCAAAATCAGAAAAGGCGGGTATTTACATGGTGATGTCTAAAGACAGACGACAAATATTTGTCACAGGACACTCTGAATATGATGCATCTACATTGAAGGAAGAGTATGTGCGCGACATAGCCAAAGGACTTGATATGGAAATTCCGGCCAATTATTTTCCTGATGATAATCCGGAGAATGAACCAATGGTACTATGGCGTAGTCATGCCAGTTTGCTTTATTCGAACTGGTTGAATTATTACGTTTATCAGGCAACACCGTATCAACTCGAACAAATTCAGTAATATGACAAAACTGCTGGCAACCGATCTTGATGGCACCATACTGGCACGAGGCGAGAAGTTCAATAGTGAAGATATTAATGTGTTGAAACACTTGGGTGGTAAAGATTATGTCCGGGTCGTTGCAACCGGGCGAACTTTACAATCGGCTTTTCGGGTTTTACCAGACGATTTTCCAATTGATTACCTGGTGTTTTCTTCAGGAGCAGGCATTTATTGTTGGAAAACCAAGCAGTTATTGTCGACATGTCATCTAGGTTTTGAAAAGACCAAAGCGGTTGTAGAGGTGTTTAAAAAGTTTCATGTTGAATATACACTGCATCATCCAATACCTGAAAATCATTTGTTTTTTCATCCGGAAGGTGATGATGTTCATCCTGATTTTGATCGTTACCTTGAGTTTAATCAGCCTCATGCCGAAGTGATTAATGGGAGTGTTCCTCAGCTTGATTATACTCAGACTTTAGCATTTGTGCCTGATATGAACATCTTTGATGCTATCAAAAAAGAAATATCGGGTGTAAAAGTTGTGAGGGCTACATCACCAATTGATGGTGTGAGTATTTGGATGGAATGCTTTAATCCGTTGGTGTCAAAAGCAAATGGTGTATTAGAGGTGTGTAAACTTGAGCGTGTTAATGCAGCCGATGTTTCTGTTGTTGGCAATGATTACAACGACTTGGATATGCTCAATGCTTTTGCTGGTGCCTACGTGGTCGCCAATGCGCCTGATGAATTAAAAGCAAAGTTTGTAAATCTGGTTGCAATACAGCAGGCACCGCTAGCCGACTGGTTTCAACGTTTTACTTTTTAATTTCAGCCGTCATTGGGTAGCGCGTATTTATCGCATCTATAAAAACAGCTTTGACCGAACCTATCAAAATCTTAGCCTCAACAATGATGGGGATACGATTGGCATCATCGGTTACCCAAACAGTCATGTCTTCACCACTTTTAAATATTGTACCCTCAACCAACAATGGCGAGAATTTCAGGCAGTTGAATTTGCGTCCATCCCTGTTTTTAATGGTTTCTTTGCCCAGATAGCGAATGTAGATATCGTGAATTTCTCCATCAACCACCATGCTAATGGGAATTTTTTCATCAAAAGCGTATTTCGAATAGTCAATATTACGCGCTTTATACACCATGGTGAGTAGGTCGAAAGAGCAATCTGTCCAACTTAGAACAGTGTCACGGGCTTCTTCTTTTTCCTTTTGTATGTTTGCTTTTATCTGACGTTTACTCCTGTCAAATTGATAGAGGTAATTGGCATGGTAGCTTCCTTCATTGGTGACGCGCTTAAATTTATAGGGTTCAAGGTGTAAGGTGTCTACCACTGTTTCAAATGTGTCGCGCACTTTAAATAAAATGTCGTACGATGGGTAAGTGGCTCCATGTGCTTTTAAATGATACGCGGGTTGCTTGTCATGTGTAGCTGATTCAACAGTAAATGATACCTGGCCAGCATTCAACCAGATGAATCCCCAGTTGTAATAGGCATGGTATTTTACTACTTCGCCGGCAGAAAAGGCTGTATTTATGTCGTTACATTGAGCACTGAGTTGGAAACTAACGGTCAGGCAAATTAAGGCTGAGAGAATCTTGTGCATAAGTTCATATTAAAGGCACTGCTCATTCAAAAACAATGCCCTGAAGTCAATCAAGAAAATAGTTTATTTATTGACGTCTCCAATTTTTGCTTCAATAGAAGCGATTTTGCTGCTTATGCGCTCGCCCTTATTTTTTTGAGCATCAATGTTTATTGAGCAATAAACTCTATTAGATACAGGTTCAAGAATATCATAGCTCTCCTGCACTATTTTAAGAGCTTCTTCCATTGTATCTGTTTCAACAGTGGTGCCCATTGGGTTTAGTTTATAACTAACACCACTTTCTTTTATGTGTTTAATTATCTGACTCACATATTGACTAACGCTATCTCCCTTGTCTGTTGGGAACATAGCAAAGTTAAGCAGTACTGACATTATTCTTCTTTTTTCTTTGGTTTACGAAATTGCTTTGAAAACAGATCGACATTAAATGTTTGGGGATCCCATGGCTCTGGTATTATATGATCCCAGTTTTTACGAATATTCAGTTTCATTGGATAGTAAAAGAGCTTTTCTGGTTGCGTACGTTCGTAATAATTACCGCTATCCCATTCTCCATTTTTATTTTCATCAACAACGATACGTAACATATATTCTCCGGGATTAATGTATCGGAAACCTATTTTGCCTGACTTTTGACGTATGTATTTTTGCTGGATAATAATGTCTTTTCGATTGATGAGTTGAACCAACCAGTCACTTTGATGGTTTTCTATATCAACAAGTATCGTCCCGTAACTATCCAATGATTTGACATTGAATTGAACGTTAATTGAATCACTGTTTAATCCGTAAATATCGGCAATGGCAGCTGAATCAATAATCATTTCATATTTTACGCCGGGTTCCCAATTGCTTTTGATGGTGTAGTTAAGAATGGCTTGTTCGTTGTGAATAAACTCAAATTCTTGCTCCTCAGGTATTGTATCTTTGTGGTTGTAAAACGTAATAGCATCGGTTTTGAATTCTGTAGCTGGAGCGGGTAGTGAGAAGTTGAATTGAGAAAAAACGTCTAGTTTGTTTTTTGTGTTTTTCAAGCGAATTGTTGGAATTGGCTCTGGTTCATCATCCTTCTTACGTTTCTTTTTCTTTTTTTCTTTTACCTCAAAAAAGTACATCGCAATGGTGTCTGTTTTTAGGTAAGGATTCTTTAATGAGTCTCTCATCATGTAGCTCAAAGATATCGACAGAGAATCCTGATTGTAATAGGTACTGTCTTGTACCCAAAAAGTAACAGTGTCATTATTCAAAGAACGATCCATCAAGAATACATCTTTCAAATCTTCCTGACCTGTCAAAACCAATTTGGCATCTTCCTCAAGTGGGCGATTAAAATAATAAGTTAGTTTAGCGCGCTCCTTACGTTCTTCCGAAACAAGGTATTGTTCCTTGTAGTCGTGTTGAAACTTAAAAAGTTTAAAGCTGTCAGGAGTATACACTAACTTCTCATAATAATGGACGGAATCCGTTTCTAGCGAATCGATACGAATGGTATCAGCAAAAGTGCGGTATTCAAATGCGGGTTCAATAATTATATCAGACCATGCCATAGCTTCGCCTGGCTGGTCAAACTTATTATTACGGTTGGCATCGTCTAATGCATATATCCGGTATTGGCCAGGGCTTACATTGCGAATATTGAAGCGTCCTAAGGAATTCGTTTTGGCCATTCGAATGGGTACCAGTGTTTGAATGGCTGTGTCGGTCAAATTATTGTGCAGGTATATTAATACCCCTTCGGATGGGGATAAATCATCGGCATCGTATAAATTACCTGATACTTGCAGTGAATCGATGTACTCACCAGTTGAAAATGAGAAAGAATAATTCTCCAAAATATTACCTTCATTATTATCTGCAATGGCATCGGCAAAGTCAAGGGTATAGGTTGTATTGGCTTGCAGATCTTCTTCAAAAGTTACCATCAGCCTGTTTCCTCTGGCCTCAACCACGGGTTGTTCATTTACGGGAGGAGAAACAATAAATTTTGAACGGTAATCTTTGAGCTGAATTAATTCGTCAAATTCGATGTATACAGTTTTCTTTTGATAGTTGAGAGCATTGGCTTCGGGTATTGATTTAATTACAACAGGAGGAGTTTCGTCTTTTAAACCTCCGGTAGGCATTCCTACATTGGCGCAGTACCAGAATAATTGTGAGATAGCAACGATTATGGCTAGTTGAAATATTTTTTTCTTCAAAACGGCTACATTTAGATTCTTCACAAATTTAAATAATAGTTTGTTAGTTTTTAGTTTGAAGTGATTAGTTATTTTTATTTAACACATTCAATAATAAGGAGCACCATAGCATCTACTGAACATCGTCTTTGCTTAAGATGTTACTATTATTCTATTAAAGTACTAATTTTTACGGCTATGTAATTATTTATTTTAGCATGATCTTTGGTAAGAATCAATCGATATCGAAAGCTCATTGCAAGCCGGTTAAAAAATAATAACTTTGCGTTCAGACCCAAAAGTAGACTGTAAATTATGGAAAATACAAATAAATCATCATCGAATAAATTAGCGTACATTATTGGTGGTGTTGCTGTAATTGTGATAGCCGTTATCTTATACCTCTTTTTGAGTAATCGACAAGAGTACAGGGCGGTAGTTGAAGAGATGACAGAGGAGAAATTTCTGTTGACCGAAGAGTTTCAGGATTTAGCTTTTGACTATGATTCGCTGCATAGTAATAATGATACCTTGAACTTAATGCTGGAACAAGAGCGTGAGAAGATTACGCATTTGATTGAGGAAATTAAGACCGTAAAGGCAACCAATGCACGAAAAATAAGAGAGTATAAAAAGGAGTTAACAACTTTGCGAGGTGTTATGCGCAATTTTGTTGTACAAATAGACTCACTTAATAGACGGAATGAGGAGTTGACTCAAGAAAATATCAAATATCGAAAGCGGCACGATGAAATAGCTCAATCGTACAAAGTGCTGGAAGAGGAAAAGAAGAAAGTTGATAAGCAAGTTGAGATTGCATCGCAATTGGAAACACGAAATATTGAGCTTGCTGGTCTGAATTCTAAAGGCAAGACTACCAAAAAGGCACGAAGCGTTGCGAAGATAAGAATGTGTTGCACGATACTTAAAAATGTAACAGCACCCATTGGTGTGAAAAAGGTGTATGTGCGTATTCAGCGTCCTGACGAGGTGTTACTGATTTCTTCAAAAGAAAATGTATTCACTTACGAAGAGCAGGAAATTAACTATTCGGCCAATCGTGAGTTTGAATACGGTGGTGATGATGTTGATATTTGTGTGTTTTATACAGCAGCCGATGGAGAGTTGTTAACCGGAACTTATACCGTTGATGTTTTTGTTGATGGCTTTAATATCGGAACCAGTACTTTTCAGTTAAAGTAAAGTTTTCAAGTTATTAGATGGTACTAAAAACGGGAAGCCATTGGCTTCCCGTTCTTCTTTCCTGACAAGCATAGGTTGTTGTCCGCTTGCCCCTTTTAATTTTGCTGGCTATGCCAACTGCTTTTTTTTAAAGAAGCCCCCATTTGATTCGGATGTGATATAATCGTTATCCTCAGTTGTCGGTGTCATTATCCTGGCCGAAGCTTCAGGAAAGTTTAAAAAGCTTTCGTAAAACTTAACCTGTTCAAAATAGTTAAGTTTAAGCTTTGTTGGACTCATTAGGAACTTACGGGTCCAGAAGTTAACCGGATCATACATGTTAACTACTTGCAAGCCTTTTATTTTTAGAAAATAGTCTAATAAAAGTTCCTTACTGTATTTATCTTTCGTGATTTGACACAATGAATCTAAAATTGCGTGTTTTTCGGTATCTCCATTCGGAAATAGTGTTTTTTCCAGCTCTTTAGCTGCATTTTTCTCAGCCAAAAGAGATAAACCTCTTTTCCAAAACCAAAGGCCAAAGGCCAATAGTGCGAATGTTGTGATAATTAGCGTTGTCATTATTAATATCGTAATGTCTTACATGTTATAGTAAGAGTTGGGTTTAGTTAGCAATTGCCTTTGATGCATTGTAAATCCGCAAATGCAATTCCTGATATTAATACTGACATAAGCCCTAAAGGTTACATTTTTCTTGATGAGATGATATTTTGAGATGATGAACAGATAATAATGAGGTCTGAACTTAACTATTTACTTTATCAGCGGGTAGTTGTGGTAGCCTAAATGTCTGTTGACGACTGATTGATGTTTTATTAAAATTCGGAAACAACTGAAACAGAGGTGTCTTTTTTAGGTTGGATTGGCTTATGTGCTGAAAGTTATGATGTTCAGATGCTCTTTTTGCCAGGTATTCTTGCTCAAATTGACCTGGGGTAGGAACTAACAGCGCATGTTTTTGACAGAAGAATAAATCCATTAGTGTCGAGTAACCTGAGCGACAAACAATGTGTTTCGAATGCTTGATGAGCTTTAGTTGAACGTTTGCTTCGCAATGAGGAAGAATAGTAATGTTGCCAATTTGTTTTGATTCTTTATTGGGCTGACCGCTGAGTATCGTCACTTTTGTATTGCTGTCCTCAAATTGAGTGATGATAATGTCTTCTAGCTGTGTTCGTTGTGGTTCGGGTCCGGATAACATGACTAGTACATCTGCACCTTTTATGTTCGTATCTGGACTGTTGATTGAAAGCCGTGAGCAGATGCCAATGAATCTTGTGTTTTGATGAATGGTTCTTGATAGTGTGCCAGTTAGGTTATTCTTGCTTTGTGTATCTGGAATCCAACATTCGTCAAATCGATTTATCAGTATTCTGCTTATCCAATTAGATAATGGTCTTAGTGGTGCCCATAATCGACCCAGATATGGTTGTGTTTGATGCGTGATAATTACAGATGCAGTCGTAGGATGGTAAAGGCCATATCGATTATCTGAAATAACAAGGTTTATTTGGTGTTTTCTAATTAATGATTGTAGTTTTTTGTGTTCCTCCCTGCTTGCCTTCAATAGTTTATTGGTTTGTAATAACAAGCGAAACCATTGATGAGAGCTTTTTGATAGCCGAACATTAAAGCCAGGCAAATTACACGTGTCAAGCTTTGGAAAAGTATCTTTTAAAATGTCTATTGAAGGCGATTCACCAGCCAAGATCACATAATGCCCCTGTTTGAGCAAGGCATCAACAATGGGAACCAAACGTGTTGCGTGCCCTAAGCCCCAGTTAAGTGGGCTTACTAATATTCGTCGATGTGCTGTTGCTTCACTCACAATACAAATATAAGATAATGAATGAAGCTGCTATGTATTAACCAGAAACAGAAATGTTGAAGCCTTTATTCTTTGCCAGTTGTGCGATTTTATTCAATTCTTCCAGTGGAACTTTCTTTAAAGAATTGTAGGGCGTGTCGCGCTCAATAGTGTAAATCATGACTTTGCTTGGTTTGATTTTATCAAGTGCCCTCAGCCAAGATTGAATGTCTTCTTCTGTTGTATTGTCAATAACCCTACCATTAAGCTCACCAGCTACAAACATGGTTTGAATAATCAATTCTCCATTAAATGCACAAAGTTGGTCAATGGTTTGATTCAAATCAAATGGGTAGTTGGGTTGGTCCAATCGCACGATGGTTTCCTTTAAGCCAGAATCCAGCTTTTGAATATTATCATCAATTTTTAATAAAGCCTCAAATACAGCCGGTTTATGAAGGCGCGATGCATTTGATAGAACAGCAATGCGGGCATTCGTACAATACTTATTTCTTAGCTCAATGGTGTCGTCAATTACACCTGCAAAGTCTGGGTGAAGTGTTGGCTCTCCGTTACCGGCGAATGTAATTACATCAGGTTTTAAGCCATCTTTAAGCATGCTTTCTAATTTGTTTTTGAGCGCCTCTTTAACTTCATCTCGCGATGGCATTGAGCCACTTTTATCACCCAATTCACCATTTAATCCACATTCGCAATATATACAGTCGAACGAACAGATTTTTCGGTTAATTGGTAATAGGTTCATTCCAAGTGATACGCCTAAACGGCGGCTGTTAACTGGCCCAAATACTATTTCATCAAACAAAAACGTAGACATGCTTAATTTTTTTTGCAAAGGTAATGGAATATGGCTAACAAATAACTAAGCTGATGTAAGTCATGGAACTAATGTTTGAGCTAGTTGGGAGGCATTATTAAAGGTTGAAGCCGATTTTCCACAATCAACTAAATTGCTATCTTTGATGACTTGAATTTTAGCAAGCTTCATGAAGTTTAACGAGGTAATAGGACACGAGAGAATCAAGCAACATCTGGTAAACATGGTTAAGGAAAACCGTGTAAGTCATGCACAATTATTTTGTGGGCCCGAAGGGGTAGGTAAGGTTAATTTGGCATTGGCTTTTGCTCAATATTTAAATTGTTTAAACAGGCAAGGAGATGATTCGTGTGGTGAATGTGCATCGTGTGTTAAATATGCCAAACTTATTCATCCCGATTTGCATTTTGTGTTTCCGGTTGTTAAAAGCACTAAACACAAAAATCCGGTGAGTGATTCGTACCTGAGTGAATGGCGACAGTTTGTTTTAAATGAGCCCTATTTTAATATTCACCAATGGTTTAATTTTTTAGATGCTGATAAGCAAGGGTTAATCTATAGCCAGGAAAGCCAGGGGATTATTAAAAAACTAAGCCTAAAGACTTTTGAAGCTAAATATAAAGTGATGATCATTTGGTTGCCTGAGAAAATGCATGTGGCAGCTGCTAATAAGTTGTTAAAGCTGCTTGAGGAACCACCTGTTGGAACTGTTTTTTTATTAGTTTCAGATGACCCAAATGAAATCTTAGGTACCATACAAAGTCGTGCTCAGCGCTTAAATATTTCAGCACTTGAAATCACCCACATTGCTCAAGCTTTAAAAAAAGAGTACGATTTAAGTCAGGAAGAATGTGAACGTTTTGCCAAGCTCTCGGTTGGTAATTATGTGGCAGCCAAAGAAATTGTAGGGCAAGGCGAAGAACGCGCTTACTTTTTTGATAAGTTTGTAAATATGATGCGCTTAGCGTATGGTCGTAAATTGTTTGAGTTAATTGACTGGTGCGACGATATGAACAGGCAATCAAAAGAAAGACAAAAGAATTTTTTCGAATTCGCACTACGTTTGGTTCGCGAAAATTTCATGATGAACATTCAGGAAGAGGAATTATTGTATCTTACACCTGAAGAAGAGAATTTCTCAACACGATTTTCACCGTTTATAAACGATGGTAATATTTTACAATTAAGTGAGGAATTTAGTTTGGCACATTCTCATCTTGAACAAAATGGGAATGCTCGTATTATATTAATGGACTTATGCCTGAAAATAATCATGTTGCTTAAGCAATAGGGCAAGTTCTCAAGGCCGTAGAGCCTTTTATTTATTTTTTTTATGGAAGAAATTATACAAGATACAGAAAAAAAAGGGTGTTCAGGATGTAGCAGTCGCTGTGGTAAACTTAACGTTTACGACTGGCTCGATGATTTACCTGATAGCGTCAATAGTACTGATGTTGTTGAAATTCAGTTTAAAAACACGCGAAAAGGCTATTTCAGGAATAGCAACGGGCTGAGAATTGAAAAGGGCGATGTGGTAGCAGTTGAGGCTTCACCTGGTCATGATATTGGTACGGTGACTTTAACCGGAGAATTGGTGCTGTTGCAAATGAAAAAGCACAATATCAATCTCGAGACTTTCGAGTTTAAACGTGTCTATCGAAAAGCGAAACCGGCTGATGTTGAAAAGTGGGATGAAGCCCGCAACTTAGAACATGAAACGATGTTGGAGTCGCGACGAATTGCTGAGCGACTGAACCTCAATATGAAAATTGGCGATGTAGAGTATCAGGGTGATAAAACGAAAGCCATTTTTTATTATATCGCCGATGAACGCGTCGATTTCCGTCAGTTAATTAAAGTATTGGCCGAAAGCTTTCGCGTACGTATTGAAATGCGACAGATTGGTGCTCGTCAGGAAGCCGGACGTATCGGAGGTATTGGACCATGTGGACGTGAATTGTGCTGCTCAACCTGGATGACAAATTTCGTATCGGTTACAACAAATGCAGCGCGATATCAGGAAATATCATTAAACCCGCAAAAGCTGGCCGGACAGTGTGGTAAGCTAAAATGTTGTTTGAACTACGAATTAGATGCGTATGTTGATGCACAGCAGGATTTTCCAAAGACCAACATTGTACTTGAAACTGTTGATGGTAGTTATTACCACTTTAAAACGGATATATTCTCGCGCACCATGTGGTACAGCACCAGCAAGGATTTTCCGGCTGGAGTTATTTCTGTTTCAGTTGATCGGGTTAAGGAAGTCATCCGTTTGAATCGTAAAGGTAAGAAGGTTGATAAGTTGGCTAACGAAGTATCTAAAATGTTGGTTTCTGAGCCAACTTATGATAACGTAATAGGCCAGGAAAGTCTTACACGTTTTGATGAGCAGAAAAAGAAGAAGCGTCGACCAAATAAGCGAAGAACTGGAGGCGGACAAAAAACAGAAAGCAAATCAGGTGGTAATAAACCAAATGATAAAAGGAATAATGACCGGAATGACCGGAAACAATCCGGCAACCAACCGACAGGGGAGAAAAAACCTTATAACAAGTCAAAAAGAAGGTATCGACCAAACAATCAACGCAAACAACAGGGAGGCGATGGGCAAAATAAGAAAGAATAGTTTTATTGGTGTCGTACTTATCGCTCTAATTGCTTTTAGTAGCTGCGATAAAAATGTTGTATTCGACCAATATGTTACCATTCCAGATGGCGGTTGGAATATGGATTCAATGGCTGTTTTTAAGGTTGATATCCAAAGTGCTGAACAGGCCTTTGATGTAGTACTTAATGTTCGTAATTATTCCAATTATCCCAATAGTAACCTGTGGTTATTCGTAGATGTAATTAGCCCGTCTGGGAATAAAATGCAAGATAAAGTTGATTGTATTTTAGCCGATGAAACAGGTCGCTGGTTAGGAACAGGTTGGGGGAGTTTGTACCATGTAAAAGTTCCCTATCAGCGCAACGTTAAATTTGCCGAAACAGGTCAATACACTTTCCGAATAGTGCAAGGTATGCGTGATGAAGAGTTAAAGGGAATACACAATATAGGATTGCGAATAGAAGGAGCTGAAGCTTTAAAAGAATAATAGAAGTGGGAAAGAATAAGCTGAAAAAGTTTGTCGAAATGGCAACATATGATCATGTGTTTGAAGCTGATTTTAGCGATTTAAAGGGAGAGCCGTTTCATCAAAAAGGAAAATGGCACCAACGCTTTTTTAATAATGAAAACCCAATAGTGTTAGAGTTGGGTTGCGGAAAAGGTGAGTATACTGTTGGATTGGCTGAGTTGTTTCCTGATAAGAATTTCATAGGTGTTGATATAAAAGGCGCGCGCATGCATCGTGGTGCCACTGATGCCAAGAATAAAGGTTTAAAAAATGTGGCTTTTGTTCGAACCCGAATAGAATTTATCACCGCATTTTTTGCTGAAAATGAAGTCGAAGAGATCTGGCTGACATTCCCGGATCCTCAAATGAAAAAGGTGAATAAGCGTTTGTCATCCACGCGTTTTCTACAAATGTATCGTCAGTTCCTGAAGCTAGATGGCTTGATGCACCTTAAAACCGATTCTAACTTTTTGTACACCTATACATCGGAGATGGTGAAGGAAAATGGTTTTAAAGTAGAAGTTGCTGAAAATGACTTGTATGGTTCGGGTTATGACGATGAGATTTTGTCGATTCAAACGCATTATGAATCAAAATGGATTAAGCATGGTTTATCAATCAAATACCTCAAATTTCATCTGGAAAACAGAGAACAATGGATTGAGCCCGATATCGAAATAGAATTTGATGAGTACCATAGTGCAGGACGTGGAGTTGTTAAAGAGAAAGATTCTATTATTAATAATCCATTATCACGCAAAAAGGGTAAATAATTATGCCCAAAACAGGAACAGATTTTTTTGAACGTGTTTACCAGGTGGCTGAGTTGATTCCGCATGGTCGGGTTACCAGTTATGGAGCCATTGCCAATTATATTGGCAGCTATCGAGGTGCGCGTATGGTGGGTTGGGCCATGAATAAATGCAGTAGTTGGAATAAGTATATACCTGCTCATCGGGTTGTTAATAGCAAAGGTTTGCTAACTGGAAAGCATCATTTCCCGGGTGGTGAAACCATGAAAGAATTACTGGAAAATGAAGGGGTTATTGTTGAAGGTAATCAAATTATGAACTTCAGTGAGGTCTTTTGGAATCCATCGGAAGAATTGCTGTAAAGCATATGTAATAAAGATTAGAAGAGAAAGTGAGTTTCTCTTTTTTTTATACCTTTGGGTCTAATTTTTACAAGGTTTAAATAAAGATAAGAATGGAGTACTATCCTAATCTCATAATGGATGCTCTCAAACATGTTGAGCACCCTGGCAAAGGAAAAGATATCGTATCGCTTGGTATGGTTGAAGACGATTTGCGAATAGATGGTAAACGAATCAGTTTTAGCTTGTTATTTGACAGGGCTAATGACCCAATGGTTGGTTCATTAAAAAAAGCATGTGTTCAGGCCATTAAAACCTATGTTGATGAAGCAGCCGAGATTGAAGGAAATATTTTCGTTAAGATAAAGCCAAAGCCAAAGCCAGTTGAAGTGAAGGCTTTGCCAGATGTTAAGAATGTGATAGCCGTTGCTTCAGGAAAAGGTGGTGTTGGTAAATCTACAGTAACATCTAATCTTGCTGTTGCCTTGGCCAAGGCAGGATACTCAGTGGGCTTACTCGATGCAGATATCTTTGGGCCTTCAGTGCCAATTATGTTTCAAACCGAGGATGCTCGTCCGGTTCTTGAGAAGATAGATGGAAAAGACAGGATTCTGCCGGTTGAAAAATACGGTGTTAAAATGCTAAGCATTGGCTACTTTGTTAATCCTGATGATGCACTTATCTGGAGAGGGGCCATGGCTACTAATGCTATCAAACAGTTAATAAATGATGGTAACTGGGGTGAGCTGGATTATCTTCTTATCGACCTACCTCCGGGCACCAGTGATATACACCTTACAATTGTACAAACTATCAGTATTACAGGGGCTGTAATTGTTTCTACTCCTCAAAATGTGGCACTGGCTGATGCAGTAAAAGGTGTGAGTATGTTCCAAAGTAAAAATATTCAGGTGCCGGTGTTAGGCTTGGTTGAGAATATGGCCTGGTTTACACCTGCCGAATTGCCTGAGAATAAATATTACATTTTTGGAAAAGACGGAGGAAGTAAATTAGCTAACAAGATGGGGATACCTATGCTTGGTCAAATTCCATTGGTGCAAAGTATCAGGGAAGGTGGAGATGCCGGTGAGCCAGCAGCCTTGAACGATAGTTCGCTTACAGGCTTGGCTTTTGCCGATTTAGCACAGAAGGTTGTTGAGCGAGTTGAATTACGTAACCGAACAATGCCAGATACAAAGGTTGTTGAAATAAAGAAATAAAACTTAAGTTATGGGAGAGAATAAAGAGCAAATCATTCAGCAGGTAGAAACTGCATTGGAAGAGATTCGGCCATATCTTAAAGGCGATGGCGGTGACATTAGCCTTGTTGAGGTGACAGATGATTATATCGTGAAAGTGCGCCTTGAAGGGTCATGCGACGGTTGCCCTTTAAGCATGCAAACGCTAAAAGGTGGAGTTGAAATGGTGGTTAAGAAAACGGTTCCTCAAATTGTTGAAGTTATAGCAGTTGACAATTAAGATATAAACAAAGCCGGAAATGCACATGTATTTCCGGCTTTTATTTTATGCATCACTGTCTTCAAGCATGGCCATTAATATTTTATAGGATAAGGCTAATACAACTGAACCAACAAACAGCCCAACCGGTCCGCCAAGTATCATACCGCCAATTGCACCTAATAAGATGACGAGCATAGGCACATCCACACCTTTTCCTAACATCAATGGCTTGAGGAAGGTGTCGGCCAGACTCCAGAAAATTGACCAAACGGCAAAGATGATAGCCGGTGTCGTTCCTGCATAACTAAAGGCATATATAATCAGAGGTATCATTACCAAAGTTGGAGGTAACTGCACAATAGCCAATATCAAAATGATTATAGAGAATACACCTGCAGCAGGCATGCCAATTAGAAATAGCCCGATGCTTAAGAAGATGGTTTGAATGGCGGCAATACCAATAACGCCTTGAACGACACTTCTGATTGTGGAAATTGACAAGATTGTAAAGTCATTTCCTTTTTCGCCTACAAATGTTCTGAATATTTTATCGGCCAGAACCTTCCCTGGTTTGGCAAAAAGCAGTAGTGCACCTGCTATCACAATTGAAATGATAAACATTAATATGCTTCCAACCATGCCTGCAATCATTGAAGTTAATTTAGGAGCTAAATCTCTTAATTGAGTTTCATATTTCTTTATCAAAAGGGTGAGGTTATTCGCTGCCTCCGTCCATAGTTCGTGTACTTTATTCCCTATTAACGCCCAATCTTTTACCGACTCGTCAGGCGGACTAATTTTAAAAGTGCCGCTATGGATACCTTCTACTGTTTTGCTTACTGAATCGACTGTTGAATTGGTAAACATAACAATAGGGACAACGATTATGGCCACTCCTATCAGTGAAATAACAATAGCTGCAAGTTTCTCTCGGTTGCCAAACCATTTGGATAATTTTTGATGAATTGGGTATATGCCAACTGCAAATATTACACCCCACAAAACTGGTGCTAAAAATGGTTTAAGCACCCAATAGCTAAGAATAAAAAGTAGTGCAATAAAACTAATTCGTAATGAAGCACCGACCGCTCGTTGCATAAATACTTCATTATTTTTTTTATCGTTTTCCATGTCAATTATATTAGGTTATTATTGATTTTCATTGGTATTCCATCCGCCACCAAGGGCTTTGTAAAGTAAAATATACGAATTTATTAGATTAAGCCGGTTGGTAAGTATGTCAAGTTGAGCTGAAAAAGCCTGGCGCTGTTGTTCTAATACTTCAAGATAGGTTGTTGAGCCTTCGTTGTAGCGAATAAACGCGAGTTCTTCAGATTCAACGGCTGCGTTGGTTCTTGATTCCTGAGCCACAAGTTCTTCTTTATAGCTCGAAATCTTGATCAAAGCATCTTCTACCTCTCTAAAGGCATTGAGTGCTGATTGCTCGTACTGCAGATATGCTAGCTCAGCATCTTTTTCGGCAAGTGTTACCCTATCTTTATTTTTTCCAAACTGAAAGATAGGACCTAGTAAATTTCCACCTGCTGACCATGTTAAACCCATTGTGTTGAAGTCCGTTAAATCAGAACTTGCTGTGCCTAACATACCAGTTAAATTAAAAGATGGCCAACGTAAAGCTTCAGCTATGCCAATTTTTGCAGTCTTAGAATGCAATACTGCTTCTTGCGTTTGTACATCAGGCCGACGTTCAATTAGTTCCGAGGGGATGCCTTCAGGAATATCTAAAATATAGCTTTGTTCGTGAAATGGAGTGCCAGTAATTATATCATAAGGTTGTTGGCCTAATAGTATACTTAAGGTATTTTCATTGGTGGCAATAGCTCTTTTATAGTTCGGTACCACGGTTGCGGCAATATCGCGTTGGATTTGCGCTTGATTCATATCCATTTTTGAGATTAAACCGCCCTCATATTTATCGCGCATTATAATAAGTCCACTATCTCGTGAGGCGAGGGTATTGGTGGCGATATATAATTGATCTTTAAAAGCTAGTATAGCATAGTATGTTGAAGCTATCGCCGAAACTAGGCTTATTTCAACTGTTTGCGCTGCATATTTGGTAGCCAGGTAATCGGCCTGTGCGGCTTCATTCATTCGTCGATATTTGCCCCAAAAGCCAATTTCCCATGTTAATTCGGGGTAAGCATGAAATCCAGATTGATTATTTCCGGATAGGCCAGAGCCATTCGCGCCAACACCATATTTGAATGACGGCAACTGGTCGGCTTTAGTATAACCGATATTCGTTCGCGCAGCTTCTAATCGAACAGCAGCTATCAGTACATCCTGATTGTTAGTAAGGGCCTTGCTAATGAGAGAGTCTAATGTAGGATCATCAAATACTTCCCACCATTGCTGATTCACTACCTGTCTGATTTCATCGCCACTAAAACGATATGCTTTAGCTGCATTGTATTCTGGTTCTTGAAAGTCCGGACCTAATTTACAAGCAGTAAAAACGGTTGATGAAAGAATGAATATGATTAAGATTTTCTTCATTAATTGTTTTTGAATGATGGATTCTTTTTCTTTCTATTCTGATAGTACACCTTAAAAGCATCATATACATTAAGCGCTATAACCACATATAGAACAGCAATCATTATTTGAATTACGCGTATCCACACTTTTTCGCCAGCGTCGCTGGTACTCGTGGTTGCCTGCCCAATGATAAGTAAGAATGTTGAATAAGCCATTCCGTATAGAGGGGCTGTTTTATTGCCAGAGAATACTTGTTTTGCCATTAATAACCCAATACCAAGGGTTAACAAAATAAAGAAGGTAAAGTGAGGCACTAATGTTAGGATTTCATACGCAATAATGGCCAATACGCCACCGGTCAGATTTCCTACAATAAGAACGAAGCCAGCTTTTGCGTTAAAGCTCGGGTTCATCGATAGTAAGCCTACAAACATCAGTATAATCAGGCTGCCACTCCATCCGAAATAGAAAAATAATAGCACTATGGGGAATACAACAAATGACGTTTGAATGGCTTTATCTAATGATTCATTATTGGCACTGTTGTTTTTTTTATTAGCGACTTCAATGTCTTTTGCATGCTCGGTTTTGTCAGGTAATATCAAGTACACTACCCAGACTAAAAGTATGGTAATAACGGCCCCTATAATAAAATACACATTAAACATATAAGCCACCGCAATGTGCTGCATGCTTAATACGGGCATTAATAATAAGGAGATGAGCATAAATGTCTTAACCGGACCTTTCAATTTCTCAGAATAAAAAATGTAGAATAGTGAAAGGCCAATGATTAATATAAAAACTGCTTGTTTATCGATAAAATACTTCGAAACAACAAAGCCTAAAAACGTGGTAATAGATATGAGCAATACAAATGATATACCTGTTTTAGCACTTGGGCATTTGGCATCAGGACCAATAAAAGAGAGTGCTAAAATGGGGGTGATAAATGATAAGTTCCAGGCATAAGTCATGGCGATACCCATAATTAGGGTTGAGCCCACAGCATAGCGAAATATGCCCTTTTGCCGTATTTCTTTTGGCTTATATGCTAATTGTCTATCTGACATATGACAGATATGTATTTATCCAAATGCGAAAGTTTGCAATTGTATTTAAGAACCAGCTATTACTGGCGTATACAACTACATCTGCTTGTCCGCCAGCCCGGCATATCGTGATAGCTTCTTCATCTTCAAACTCAATAATCACTGGGAAACGTTGTGAATCCCTTAACCATGTACTTGTGCTTTTTATAACTGGCAATCCACCTTTATTGACCGTATTTCCGGCATCAACACCAAAACCGATGCTTCTTACTTTTCCTTTAAAGATTTTGCCAGGAGCTATATCAAGTATAAATTTCACATTATTCCCAACTTTCATATGGCTAAGGCTATTTTCTCTAAAATCAGCCTGTATCCAAACATCATTTTTCGAAACCAAGGTAGCCAAAGGCTTACCGGCCGCTGCGTAGTATCCTTTATCGATATTAAAACTTTCAATATAGCCGGCATCTGAAGCATAGATATTGGTATAGGTCAATTCAAGCTGTGCTTTTTCCAGTTCCGCGATGGCTAAGCGTAATTGTGGGTTTTCAGGTCCGATAACGCCTAATTGTTCTTTGGCTTTCTTTAGGTTAGCATTTGCCGATGATAGCTTCTCTTTTGCTTGTTCCAATGACGTTTCAACACGGTCAATGTCAGCTTGCGAAACGGCCGCTGGATTCTTTTTGATGATGCGTTGCGTTCGGTCGTAATTACGCTGCGCCCTGTCTAATTGTGCTTTGGCAATGCCAACACTACTTGCACTTGCTTCAATGCCAGCATCCTGAGCTCCAATTTGCTGGGTGATATTATCCAGGTTAGCTTTGGCTTTTTGAATAGCTAACTGAAATGGTTCTTTATCAATTTTAAATAGTAAATCATTACTGGCAACAGTGCTGTTGAGTTTAATGTTTACATCAGTAATATATCCGCTAACGCGGGGTGTGATAGGGATGATAAGCTCTGTTATTCTTGCCTGATCGGTATATGGCGTTCTTCGATCGGCCACTAAGTACCATATGAATATGAGTATTGCTAACAGGAATACAATTCGCGTAGCCCAAATAACACTTTTATGATTTGAATTGCCATCAGATACTTCGGTGGCTATAGTCTGATCGGTTTCATTGTTATCTGGTGCTTTCGTATTTTTAGTCATAGAAATAGGTTTGGAACTAATAATCGAACAAATTACTTAAAAAAAAGATTATTCTTATTTGTAATTTGATGAATAAATAGAAGAATTATAGGTAGTTGAGGAAATTGTATTGAAATGTAGTGATAATTATTTATCTAATAGCTCATTGATTTTGAGTGCGGTTTTCCAATTGCGGGTGGAGGCTTTGGTTTTAAGACATCTTTCAAAAACTCTATTTGTTAGTTTTGTATAGTGGTAAGGTCTTTTAATAAGCATATAAACACTCTTACCTATTACCTCGATTTTATCTTCTTGAATAGCTGTAACTTGCATTAATTGTTCGATAGATTTCTTTTCTGGTACAGATTGTAATAATGTTATATGAAGGTGGTTTATATCCTCCTTAATGAAAGGATTGCACTCGATCATTTTCCTCCATTCTTTATCACTTAGAACGATGACAGGTACATCATGCCCAAATGTTTCTTTTATAGAGTTGCACAATAAGACTTCTAATTGATTTGCATTGTAGTTGACACTTTTAAAAACAATGTTGCCACTCTGAATATACGTTCTCACATCTGTTAAGCCGATTTTTTCAAGGGATTGTTTTAGGTCTTTCATCAAAATTTTACGCTTGCCACTAACGTTGATGCCTCGCAATATAGAAATGTATTGACTCATTAATTGGTATTTTGTGTTCGATAAGTTTTAACTAATTGAATGGTATGACTTAACAAGTCGGATTTGCCAATTGCTCCATGTCCTGGTATTACCATAACTACTTCAGGGTATGCATACTGAACTTTTTCAATGGTAACATCCCAATCATCAACTACAGCGTGAGACAGGTTACCAAGGTTTCTTGCATGAGCCGCTTTTACAAGGCATCCGCCAAAAAGGATTTTCTGTTGAGGCAACCAAATTGTAATATTGTCAAATGAATGACCTGCACCAAAAAACCTGAATTCAATGGGAAGCTCATTAAATAAGCAATCATACTCTTTATCAAAACCAATTGAAGGAACAGGAAGCCCTTCTTCCTGACACTTGGCAATGGTTAAATTACTAGCCAGGGATTTAGCACCAATACTTTGCAGATACTCAAGGCCGCCAATGCAATCTTCATGAAAATGACCTGCAATTAGTGCTCTGACTTTTACTTCCCATACTATGTTGAGGTAGTCGCAAATTTCTTTGGTTTGCTCGTTGCTCATCGGCGTGTCAACCATTACCGCTTCTCCATTTTTAATTATTAGCAATCCATTGTTGGAAAAACGTCCCCACTTTTTAGAGTCAACCCATGAGATGTGTACAAATACTGAATCTTGCAGATGAATGAGCTGAAGATCCTTATTTATTACGATAGTGTCCGATTGTGCCTCTGTATTGGTGAATAGAAACATCGAAAAAATGAAAGTTATTGCTAATGCTTTCATGATAATTTCTTGTTATTGATTTACTAGCTTATCTGTAAAGTTATTAACTTTTTTAGCAGCGTTAAAACAATAGCCCATAAACATGTGCACGTTTATCGTATTCTTTGATAAAACTAACCAAGGATCGTAAGTAATTCTCAAAGTGTGAGTTGCAAGGCCAAAAGTATTAATTTATAATACTTCCTTAAATTTTGGCCCAGTTTTCACATGTGAAAAATCTTAAATGTGTAAAAATGGGTAATGTCAGTTTTAGTGAGATAAAAGCATTGGTAACGACTTATCCTTGAAATTTGATGATGGAGGTGATTATTGAATTGATGCATGTTCGTAAAGATGATGTTGAGTTTGTTAAAAAAGCCTTGATGGAAAGTAAAATAACGGTTCGCTGAATCAGTATGATTAAAGCGCAGTTATAGTATTGCTATTTTAAACACTTCAATTATTTTTGCATTCTATAAATATTTGGATGATGGATACTTTTTATATCGATTCGTTAGATAATATTAATGCTGTAGCGGCAGATTTTTTATCTAAATATAATGAAGAACGTGTATTGGCTTTTTACGGACCTATGGGAGTTGGTAAAACGACCTTTGTAAAGGCATTATGCGAGCAGTTAAAGGTTGAAGATACAGTTAATAGCCCCAGTTTCGCCATTGTAAACGAGTATCATACGCCAGAGGATAAAATCGTTTATCACTTCGATTTTTATAGATTGAAAGAAGAAGAAGAAGCTTATGATATGGGATATGAAGATTATTTATATTCAGGACACTACAGTATGATTGAATGGCCTGAAAAAATTGCTTCACTTTTGCCTCCCGGACGACTCGAATTAACGCTTGAAGAATTAAGTGATGGTCGTCGTATGATTACTGTTCAGAAGAAATGATAAATTCCTTTATTGTGCATTTTTTGTTATCTTGATGCTTTGAAATATAGGTAACTAAATGGCTATGATGAGCGACAAAACTTCTTATTTTCCTTTGGGACAAGCGACTTTGCTTCCCCAAGAAGAGATGTTGGAAATAGGGCGACGTAAGAAAAAACTATCGGTTGGAATCCCCAAGGAAACATCACGATTTGAAAATAGGGTTGCTCTAACACCGCAAGGAGTCGAGCTTTTAGTGGCCAATGGACACAATGTGATATTCGAGTCTGGAGCTGGCGATAAAGCACATTATTTTGATAAAGATTTTGCCGAGTGCGGAGCTCAAATAGTTAAAGGAAAATCGGCTGTTCTGAAAGCCGATATTGTTCTCAAGGTTTCGGCATTAACCGAAGAAGAGGTTGATGTTTTGGAGCCAAATCAATTAGTTATTTCACTGCTTAATTTGTACAGGCAATCGCGCGAGTCTATTCAGCGAATGCTCGATAGACGTTTGAATGCCATTGCTTTTGAATTACTGAAGGATGATAATGGTTGTTATCCGGTTATTCGAAGCATGAGTGAAATTGAAGGAACCGCATCAGTAATGATAGCCAGTGAGTACTTGAGTAAAGCACATAGCGGTAAAGGTGTACTATTAGGTGGCGTTACAGGCATTTCACCATCTGATTTGGTTATTCTGGGAGCTGGTACAGCAGGGGAATTTGCAGCTAAAGCAGCTTTGGGCCTTGGAGCTTCTGTAAAAGTATTTGATAATTCATATCATCGTTTGCGGGAGCTTGAACGTAATATCGGACAAAGAATTTTTACCTCAGTTTTGCATCCTCAAGCACTTACAAAAGCTTTGCAGAGTGCTGATGCTGTTTTAGGAAGTTTGAGGTATTTACACACGGGACGATCATTTATGGTAACAGAAGATCAGGTTGCTCAAATGAAAAAGGGCTCAATTATTATTGATTTGAGCATGGATCAGGGTGGCTGTTTTGAATCAAGTAAGTGCACTGATTTTGATCATCCGGTATTTACTAAGCATGGCGTTATTCATTACTGCGTGCCAAATATTGCCTCACGTGTTTCTCGTACCTCTTCGATTGCGTTAAGTAATATTTTTGCGCCAATTGTTTTGCGATTGGGAGAAGCCGGAGGTGTTCATCATTTGATTAAAGAAGATGTGGGTTTAAGCAATGGAATGTACCTGTATAAAGGAATCTTAACCAATAGTCATATTGGTCGTCATTTTAATATTCCTTATAAAGATATTGGTTTGTTGATGGCAGCCTTTTAATTACATCAAACTTGACTTCGGTATTTCACCACTTATTTTATGCGTTTTTTCAAAGGGGATGGTAAAACAGAAATGTGCACCACCTTCATAAGATTTATCTAACCATATTTCACCACCTAAGGTGTCGATATATTTCTGCGATATGGCCAGCCCAAGTCCATTTCCTCCAAATTCGCGAGTATGTGTTGTTGATACTTGTCTGAACATATCAAAGATGACCTCTTCTTTACCTTCCGGGATTCCAATACCAGTGTCTTTTACGAAAAAGAACAGACGATCGTCAGCTATGGTATAGCCAAATTTTATCCAGCCTTCCATCGTGAATTTCACCGCATTGTCAAGCAAGTGGTTTAGTACTTTAAGTAAACCCTGTTGGTCTGTAATTATCTGATCGTGATACTCTTTCAGGCCTTTTTCAAGATACAGTGTCAATGGTTTTTGCATGAGTTTCACTTCACGCATATAATGCTTTAGCATATTTTCCAACAGCTCATTGAGGTTGAATAATTTGGGGCCTTCTTGAATTAAACGTGTCTGTAATTTAGAAATGTCAATCAGGTTATCCATAACCTTTAACAGCTGGAGGCCGTTGAGGTTAATGATACCAATATATTCATCTTTCTCTTCCGGGCTTAATGACTCAGTTCGTAATAATTCCGAAAAACCAAGAATAACGTTCATCGGGGTACGTATCTCGTGACTCAGGTTTGCAAGAAATGTTGATTTTAAATGATCGTTTTCTTTCGATTTCTTTTGAGCATCATTTAGTTTCTGTAATGAAATGTCGAGTTCGTTATTCTTATTCTTGAGTTCTAAGTGTGTTATTTCAAGTTCTTTGTTTCTAAGATTAAGTTCTTCTTTCGCTTTTTTATGTTCGATTTCACTGCTCATGCGTGGTGTAAACAAATACACTAATGATTCAATGACTTCTGCCTGAGCAATTGGATTCTTAAACAAAGCAATAAAAATGCCATTTGGCTGGTAGCCTGAATTAAATAATGGAATACCAATATACCCTTCAATTTTCTTTTCAACCAAAAAACTGTCGCTCGGAAATTTTTCCCATGCACCCGATGTAATACGACAGGTGTTTTTACCAATTACATTGTCACATGGAGTGTATTCAAGGCTGTATCTTATATTCGGTAGTTTTTTCTTCTTATCTGAAAATGAAATTGATTCAACGCTATTGTCTTGAGCCGAGTATCTGCCGATAATAACATAGTCGGCTTCAATTAATTTGCAGAGTTGTAATGATACCGTTTCGAAATATTGTTGACCAATATGTCGGTTAATAGGAGTTACTATATCATAAATAGTCGATTCAACACGTTTGAATCGACTAAGTATTGTATTGTTTCTTGTGAATAGGTTTTTCCAATTCATATCGTCCTGCTAGTTATGAGCATTTTAAAATACTTAAAAACATGTAGGCACTAAACTTTTTTTGACAAATGGTCGACTTTTGTAGTTTGAAGTCGACTTATTGCCTGTGAATAGATTTGGGGATGATAAGTGTCCTTGTCACGCAATTGTTTTAATAGCCTGCGGCCATTCCATCTTTTCTGCTTTCAGAGGCACCAATGTAAATTTTTCTTTTTTTGTCATACCATATGGCTTGATAACCACCATAACCACCCGGACTAAAGCCTACTTTGTGCCCCATTTTGGTAAGTCCTAATATTGTTTCATCGCTAAAGCCAGTTTCTATATTTACCTGACCTTTATTGTTAGCTTTTATCCCGGTAGGAGATGATGAGCCGGCATGGCTAAAGCGAGGAGCATCGCCTGCTTCCTGTATGTTCATGCCAAAATCAAGAATGTTCATTATAACCTGAACATGTCCTTGAGGTTGAAAATCGCCACCCATCACGCCAAAGCTCATTACTGGGGCTCCTTCCTTGGTGACAAATGCCGGTATGATGGTATGGAATGGTCGCTTGCCAGGTTCTAGTGCATTGGCATCGTCTTTATTCAATGAAAAGAGTTCGCCACGATTTTGTAGCATAAAACCTAATTTTGGCGGCACCATACCTGAGCCCATGCCTCGATAGTTACTTTGAATAAGCGA
The DNA here is from genome assembly GCF_016612505.1 of Carboxylicivirga marina. Lineage (GTDB taxonomy): Bacteria > Bacteroidota > Bacteroidia > Bacteroidales > Marinilabiliaceae > Carboxylicivirga > Carboxylicivirga marina. The sequence continues at coordinate 18,800 of NZ_JAENRR010000024.1, read as the reverse complement.
TACCATATTGCCCCATTTATCGGCCACTGTAAGGTAAATAGTTTCGCCATTACTGATTGTGCCAGCATCGTATTTGCCTGCCTTGTTGGTGTTGATAAGCTGTCTTCTTTGAACGGCATAACCTTCCGATAGCAGTTCATCAACGGGAACATCCTGCATGTCCATATCGGCGTAGTATTTAGCCCTGTCTTCAAATGCAAGCTTTTTAGCTTCAGTAACCAGATGAATGTGGCGAGGTGTCCCGTATTCATACTTCTCAAATTCAAAACCTTTTAAGATGTTCAGCATTTGAAGAGCAGTAATGCCTTGTCCGTTAGGTGGTAGTTCCCAAATATCGTAACCTCGGTAGTTAACGGAAACCGGCTGAACCCATTGAGAGTAATGTTCAACCATATCAGTCATTTCAATGAAACCACCCTGTTCTTTAATAAATTGAGTAATTGTTTGTGCAATTTCTCCTTTGTAAAAATATTCTTTCCCTTGTTTAGCTAGTTGTCGGTATGTTTCGGCCAGATATGGATTTTTAAATATGTCACCTTTTTCAGGTGCCTTGCCATTTATTGTGTATGTGTCTGTCACATTAGGATACTTACTGTGGAATTCAACAGAACGTCCCCAATAATGTGCAATTAACTCACTTAAAGGAAATCCATTTTCAGCATAGTGAATCGCTGGGCTTAGAATCTTTTTCATTTTCAGTAATCCAAAACGTTCGTGTAATTCAAACCAGGCGTCAACACAGCCGGGTACACTAACCGGCAGTGGACCGTATGATGGAATCTTATTTAGCTTCTGTTGATTGAAATAGTCAATAGTTAAAGACTTTGGCGAACGGCCACTGCCATTTAAACCATACAGTTGTTTGCTTTTGGCATCCCATACAATGGCAAATAAGTCGCCGCCTACACCGCAGCCTGTAGGTTCCATTAAACCTAAAGTTGCATTAGCCGCAATAGCAGCATCAATTGCATTACCTCCTTCTTTTAATATATCTATAGCTACCTGTGTTGCTAAAGGTTGACTTGTACAAGCCATTCCGTTTTGCGCAATTACTTCGCTACGTGTGGCATGGTTTAATCCGGTGACTCTGTCTTGAGCATTACTTATTATGCCAATAAGAATTAAAAGTAGGATAGATATTTTTTTCATGTCTTTAGTGTTTCGTTTATTAAGCAAGCTTAAAATTAAAAAAAAACTGCAGAATCTAATGTGTTAAGATTCTGCAGTTTTAGTATGGTGCTTTAATTATTATGCTATTGCAAGCTTGCTTTTGGGATGATTGAGGTAATTGTAAAATATCCCAACCAATAATTGATGATCCATGTCAGGTGAAATGGGAATCACTAAGTCTGCAAAGGTGTCTTTAAATGATACCTGTAGTTCATTTTTTCGGGGGAAGTCGATCCCGGCTACTTTGTTATGCATGCGAATTTCCCCAAGCGCTGTAATTAATTTAATAATCATGTCTCTTTCCTTTTAGTTTTGATCCTGTACCGTCCGGGTGTGTTGTTTTCCGCTATAAAAGTAGATGAGTAGTTTATGTTTGCCAAAGGATTTATAGTGTATTCCATTAGTCGACGATTTTATAGGTTTAATCTAATATTAGCGATGGTGAAAAAAAAGTGCTTCCATAAACGTCACTTTTTTGATGATGAATTACCAATGGTTTTGTTGGGAAGTTACTTAATGCGCACTGTATTAGTGTTTAGTGGTGTTTTTGCTAGTGTGCGCCAAATCTATGATAATTGTCATCGCATTTGAGAATCTTAAAATTGGGCAATAATCGTTTTAGTGTAGTTCTTAATGTATTCTAATGACTTTTTTTACCTTTGCTTCAATTGAATTTTAAGCAATGGCGAAAGAAGAAAAAGGTAAGAAATTAGTAGAAAAACTAAGGCATAAATATAGGCTGGCAATATTTAATGAGCAGACTTACGAGGAGGTTTTTGGGATGCGTTTATCCCGGTTGAATGTGTTTACTATTGTTGGAGTTAGTCTTATTATGTTGGTTGTAATGGTGATTTTTTTAATTGCTTTTACCGGTCTGCGAGAGTACATTCCGGGATATCCTGATGGACACCAGCGTCGCTTAATTATTCAAAATTCGCAACGAGTCGATAGTTTAATCTTAGAGATAGAGCGTCGTGATCGTTTTTTCAATGATTTTCGAGCAATTATGTCAGGTGAAGTGCCTGATGGTGCATTACCTGAAGATGCAAAAGACGCCGAGGGAGAAGAAACAAATAACCAGGTTGTCTTTAAAAAGTCAGAAGAAGATTCACTTTTTAGAGAGCAGGTTGAGAAAGAAGAGAAGTTTAATCTCGCTGTATTTGATAATAAAAGTAAAAAGTTTGAGTTAGAACATAGTTTCCTGTTTACGCCATTAAAAGGTGTGGTGGTAAATAAGTTTGGAGAAACACAAGGGCATTATGGGGTTGATATTGTAGCCAAGCCAGGAAGTCGTGTTAGTGCCGTATTGGATGGCACGGTTATTTTCACGGGTTGGACCGTAGAAACAGGTTATGTAATTCAAGTCCAACACTCCAATAATTTAATCTCCTTATATAAACACAACGAAAGTTTGCTCAAAAGCATGGGTGATAAAGTACAAGCTGGCGAAGCAATTGCCAACGTTGGTAATTCAGGCGAGTTAACCACCGGACCGCATTTGCATTTCGAATTATGGTATAATGGTGTGCCTTTAGATTCAGAGCAGTACATGTCGTTTGAGTAATTATAATACACAACAGATACAATTTAATGTCAAAAAGAATAGCAATACTGGGTTCAACAGGTTCGATTGGAACGCAAGCACTTGAGGTTGTTGATGCCCACCCCGACGAATTTCAAGTAGAAGTTATTACAGCCAATAATAATGTAGAGTTGCTTATTGAACAAGCACTAAAGTATGATCCAAATACAGTTGTTATAGGTAATAAAGATAAATACCAACAGCTATGCAATGGCTTGGATAATACCGATGTAAAGGTTTACGCAGGTAGTGATGCCATAGCTCAGGTGGTGCAAATAAGCACCATTGATATTGTTCTGACAGCCATGGTTGGTTTTGCAGGTTTGATACCAACCATTAATGCCATTGAAGCAGGTAAGCATATAGCATTGGCCAACAAAGAAACACTTGTGGTCGCAGGTGATATCATTACCAGGCTGGCCCATGAAAACAAAGTAAGTATTTTGCCAGTTGACTCTGAGCATTCGGCCATTTTTCAATGTTTAGCGGGCGAGTTTCATAACCCTATTGAGAAGTTGTATTTAACGGCATCAGGAGGCCCATTCAGAGGTAAGAAACTAGATTTTCTGCGTAAAGTAACTCGCTGTCAGGCACTAAATCATCCTAATTGGACAATGGGTGATAAAATTACTATTGATAGCGCTTCAATGATGAATAAAGGGCTTGAAGCTATCGAAGCACGCTGGCTGTTTAATGTAAAGCCTAAAGATATTGATGTGGTGGTGCATCCGCAATCAATCGTACATTCATTGGTGCAATTTGAAGATGGTTCAATTAAGGCACAGTTAGGCTTGCCTGATATGCGCATACCCATTCAATATGCTATGACGTTTCCAAAACGTTCGAAAGCTGATTTTCCACGTTTTAACTTTATGGACTATCCGGAGCTGACTTTCGAAAAGGCAGATGTTAAAGTATTTAGAAATCTAGACCTGGCATATCAGGCTATGGGTAAAGGTGGCAACATGCCTTGTATTCTAAACGCAGCTAATGAAATAGCCGTTGATGGATTCTTAAAGCAAAAAATTGGCTTTATTGAAATGTCGGATGTTATTGAACGTACCATGATGAAAGCTTCAATAATCAATCAGCCTAGTTTGGATGATTATATTCAAACTAACAATGAAGCACGTCAAATTGCATCAGAAATTATTCAAAATAAATAAGATTGCAACTAATCTTTTAGAGCTTTTAGGTGTTTATTAGGAGTGTTGGATAAAGAATAGAATAACACAGAAGATATATCAACCTGTAATTAGCTTGAAAAGAATATATTTGTTGCTTAATTAAGAAAAATAACAATTAATGGAGATTTTTATAAAAACAGTGCAGCTGTTGCTAAGCTTATCATTATTGGTAATACTGCATGAATTTGGTCATTTCTTTTTTGCCCGATTATTTAAAACACGAGTAGAGAAGTTTTATTTATTCTTTAACCCGTGGTTTACTTTATTTAAATATAAAAAAGGTGAAACAGAGTATGGAGTTGGTTGGTTGCCTTTAGGAGGATATGTGAAGATATCCGGTATGATTGACGAATCAATGGATAAAGAAGCGATGGCACAACCAGCAGAACCTTGGGAGTTTCGTGCTAAGCCAGCATGGCAACGCCTACTGATTATGGTTGGTGGTGTTTTGGTTAACTTCATAACAGCCTTCTTTATATATTGGATGGTGCTATATACCTGGGGCGAACAATATATTCCGGTTCAATCAGCCAAGCACGGTTTGTATTATCACGAAGTAGCGAATGAAATTGGTTTGCAGGATGGTGATGTCGTTTTAAAAGTTGATGATCATCAAGTTGAAGAAAGTGGTGATATTGCCCGATTTATATTGCTTGAAAATGCTAAGCAATTAACCGTTCAGCGTGGTAATGAAACCATCTATTTAGAAATACCAGAAGGTTATGATCAGCGAATGATTTCTGCCGAAGTACGAGGTTTTGCTGACGTAAGATACCCGGTGGTTGTACAGGAAACCATGAAAGGGTCTAGTGCAGATGAAGCCGGTTTGTTAGTTGGTGATAGTATTGTGAGTATTAATGGTGAATCAGCAGCCTTTTATAACGATTTTACAACGTCATTGGGTGCGAATATCGAAAAGGAAATTCAGTTAGGTGTGTACCGCGATACCACCTTAATGACCCTAAACCTGACTGTGCCAAAGTCTGGTAAAATTGGATTTTATTTAGTGTCGGCCGAAAATTATGTTGATATCCAAAGGCATAAATATGGTTTTTGGGAAGCTTGCCCAAAGGGTATTTCTAAAGGCGTAAATATTTTGGTAGGCTATGTGAAGCAACTACGCTTAATTTTCACCAAAGAAGGCGCTAAGCAAGTTGGTGGTTTCGGAGCCATGGGTAAACTATTTCCTTCAACCTGGAACTGGTATGTGTTTTGGTCAAATACAGCATTGATATCAATGATTTTGGCATTTATGAATATCTTGCCAATCCCGGCTTTAGACGGTGGTCATGTCTTATTCCTTTTATACGAAATGGTAACAGGACGTAAGCCTGGTGATAAGTTTATGGAGTACGCTCAAATAACCGGAATGATATTATTATTAGGGCTTCTATTGTTTGCCAATGGAAATGATATCTTTAAAGCTTTCTTTAAATAAGGGAGTTTATTAAATTTGTATAATAAAATGAACACGATATGAACAGTTACGTAATATTATGGGCTTTGCCCGGCGGACCAGAATGGATTCTTATTATATTGGCTTTATTACTCTTATTCGGAGGTCGTAAAATTCCCGAGTTAATGAAAGGTTTGGGCCAGGGAATGAAAGAGTTCAAAAAGGCACGAAACGAAGATGAAAAAAAGTCGGATGGCGATAAAGATGAGGCCATCGACGATTCTTCTAAATAAGCAAGATATTATCAAATAAATATTTCGAAGGCCGACCCTCCATGAGGATTGGCCTTTGGTATATTCAAAGTGCTCAAAAGGAAAATACTGATTCGATGTTGCGATTGCTACTGGTTATTGTCATTCTATTTGTAAGTAATGGGCTTAGTGCCATAGGTGTCGGCGATGCTGATTATCCGCATTATCCTGCCTGGATGTATGAAAGTCGCTTGAATGAGTTAGATAAAAGCACAATCGTTAAGCTGGATTATAATCCCAAGGTTCAGGCATATATAGATGTGTATACCATTAAACGCAGAGAGCATTTATCGAATATTATTGGTCGGGCCGATTACTATTTCCCTTTATTTGAAGAATATCTGGTGAAATATGATTTACCTGTTGAATTAAAATATCTGGCCATTGTAGAGTCGGCTTTGGAACCTAAGGCTAAATCGAGCTCGGGTGCGATGGGCTTGTGGCAGTTTTTATATCATGCTTCACGCATGTTTGATCTAAAAGTCGATAATTATGTCGATGAACGATGTGACCCGGTAAAAAGTACTGAAGCAGCTTGTCGCTATCTAAAGTATCTGCATAATAATCTGAATGATTGGCAACTGGCATTGGCCGCCTATAATGGAGGTATTGGCGTTGTACAAAAAGCTATTGAACGCTCTGGAGGTAAAACCAATTTTTGGGAACTTCAACCATATTTACCTCAGGCAGTACAGAGTTATGTCCCGGCTTTTATAGCGGTTAATTATGTGATGAACAATTATAAACGTCATGATGTCAAAGTAAACCCCGCGCCATTAAGCTTTAAAGAAGTAGACACTGTATATATTCATCAATCATTAACTTTTGAACAGATTCATCAGGCTTCTCAAACCCCTTTGGAAGTCATCGAATGGTTAAACCCATCGTATACAAAATCATATATTCCGGTAACAGATAAGGCTGTGTGTGTATTTCTTCCCAAAAATGGTGTTATCCATTTTGTGAGAGCAGAAAAAAACCTGAAAAAAGCAATGCCACCAGTTAGTCGCTCACTTCCAGTTGGTGATAAATCTAATCGCTCCAGTTTTGTTCATGTTGTTAGTAAAGGTGAGTTCTTTCACAAAATTGCCATCGATAATGAATGTCGAATCAGTGACATCATGCATTGGAATAATTTACCAAATCGGAATTTATATATCGACCAGCGTTTGCTTGTTTGGCGACCCGTAAAAAAAGAAAAGTACTTTTTTGTAACAAAGGAAAATCATCACGAGAAGCCGGTTTTAAAAATGCCGCGATACTATAGTTGTCGATGAATTAATTTAGTAAATCAGTAATCAAATCATATTCTTATGAAGTACTCAAAATATTATCTTCTGACCTTAGTGCTAATGCTAAGCTTTGCCTGTAAAGATAAAAGCACAGGTTATAAACCCAATGTTGGTGGTAAAGCTGGCGAGATGCTGGTGGTTATGGACGATAAAATTAAAAAATCACCGGGAGGCGAAGAGTTACAATCATTATTGCGCGAAACGTATCTTGGTTTGCCGCAGGCAGAACCACATTTTAAAATGAGTGTTGCCCCGCATCGCTCTTTCACCAATTTTATGAAAACCATTAGAAATGTGGTTTATGTAAATATCGCTTCTGATGTTAATGAAGAGAGCGTTAAATATTACAAAGATCGATGGGCACGACCGCAAGCAGTAGTTGGTATCACAGCGAAAGATACTGCCGGACTAAAGAAATTGGTAGATGAGCATCAGATGAAGATACTAAGCTTTTTCAATAAGGCAGAGCGTGATCGTTACATTGCATCTTATAAGAAATTTCCAAGTGACGAGTTGGTTAAAGGTGTTGATTCAACTTTTAATGTTCGCTTATCTGTTCCTGCCAGCTTGAGTAATAATAAGTCAACAGCTTCATTTATCTGGATGAATGAAGCTGCCGAATGGGGATTTCAAGGCATGTTTGTTTACGAATTTCCGTATATAGGCGAAGGAACTTTTTCTAAAGAATACCTTTTAAATAAGCGCGATTCTATACTGCATAAAAATGTGCCGGGTCCTTCTGAGGGGTCTTTTATGACCACCGAACATCAGTTTCCTGTTATTTATAAGCAAGCCACTATTAATGGAAATGATGTAGTCGAAATCAGAGGCTTATGGAAAGTGCAGAATGATTTGATGGGCGGACCATTTATTTTGCAAGCTCATCATGATAAGAAGAATAATAGAGTGGTGATAACCGATGGTTTTGTGTATTCGCCTGAAAAACCTGATAAACGAGATAAGGTTCGACAGATGGAAGCCTTAATGTATACCTTAAAATTTCAATAGCTTATGATGCCGCAATTGAACAGTGAAGCACTAAGGCAGGCATGCTCTAGAGAGGATTTAATTAGGAAGGCTGCAGCTCAAATAATCAAAGACTTTGCTGAGTTTGGTTTTGAAGTAAGCTTTTCTGGTGATGTTGATGGTTTCTATGATGAGGTTTTTAAGCAAATGAAGATGCACATTATGGATATAATGGGAGAGCATTACTCTCAGTTTCTCAACTTTTTATATCGCATTGATGTTACAGAAACACAGGTGGCTGTTTATCAACGTGAAATGGGAGATGTTAGTTATGAAGATGCACTGACCGAATTAATTATTCATCGTGAGATGAAAAAGGTAATGATACGAGAATATTTTAAAGCTCAGAGTCAGGAATCAAAAGATGATGCCCCTGAGCTTACCCAATAAAATTGACAATTATGCAATTATCTATAAAGCACACAGGTGAACGCCCTGAAGGTGTTCGTAATATTTTTCTGGTCAAAGAGACAAGCTTACTCAAAGATTTTGGCTTTAATAATGAGGCTTTGGCTTATGTAGAATCGAGGGTTGAGGCGAAGGAAAAGTTAATTACCATTCAGAACTACAACATTGTTTATTATGTGCGTGTAGTAGCTGATGATGAGTATAATAATAAAGGGTATGAAGCATTAAGAAAGGATGGAGCAACAATTTATTCTAGCCTTAAAAAAGATAAACAATCTGGTGTATGTATCTATGATTTGATAGGTGATAAAGCAGCAATGCTAGCTCTAAATGAAGGTGTAGCATTGTCATCATATGCATTTGATAAATACAAAACAGATGCTGATGAAGAGCAAGTAAAGGAATTATCAATTTGGGTCGCTTCTGCTGCAATTAACCAAGGTGATTTGGATGAGTTACGCCGATTAACCAATGCTGTATTTATTACGCGTGATTTGGTTAATGAGCCGGTCTCAACACTTGATGTTGAGGAATTATCCGATCGTATTAGTGAATTAGGAGCCATACATGGCTTTGATGTTGATATATTTAATAAAGCGAAACTTGAATCATTAAAGTTTGGTGGCTTATTGGGTGTTAATAAAGGTAGTGTTGATCCTCCGGCATTTCATATTCTGGAATGGAAACCAGAAAGTACGATCAATGAAAAGCCAGTTGTTCTGGTAGGTAAAGGAGTCGTGTTTGATACTGGAGGCATTAACCTAAAAACTCCTCCGGGAAGTTTGGATGATATGAAAGCTGATATGGGAGGTGCTGCATCGGTAGTTGGAGCAATGGTTGCTGTTGCTTCAAATAAATTGCCAATGCACGTAGTTGGCCTGATTCCAGCTACTGATAACCGACCAGGTGGAAATGCGATTGTACCAGGCGATATTTTAACAATGCATAATGGTAAAACAGTTGAGGTATTAAATACTGATGCTGAAGGTCGATTGATATTAGCTGATGCACTCTCTTATTCAAAAAATTACGAACCCGAATTGGTCATTGATTTAGCTACCTTAACCGGTAGTGCTGTGATGGCACTAGGGCAATATGCTACGGTTGGCATGGGAACGGCATCCGATGAAGTATTTCAGCAATTACATGAAGCTGGTGACTGTGTATATGAACGTGTGGTGCAATTCCCCTTTTGGGATGAATATGGAGATATGATAAAGTCTGATATAGCTGATATTAAAAATCTTGGAGCTCGTGAGGCAGGTGCCATTACAGCAGGTAAGTTTTTGAGTCACTTTGTCGATAGCCCCTGGATTCATTTAGACATTGCCGGACCAGCTTTTGTGAAGAAAGACGATAGTTATCGTGGCTCGGGTGCTTCCGGTGTTGGTGTGCGAATGTTATATGCGTTTTTGAAGAACAAGTGCTAATTTGGTAATTTATATTAATTTTAGTGCACAAATACTGATTTACACTTTGTGTAGTCAGAAAAAATGAGCTTATGAGCGAAGAAAAAATAAAAGTGGGAATCACCCACGGTGATATTAACGGTATTGGTTACGAGGTTATTTTTAAAACATTGGCCGATGCCCGTATTTTTGAATCATTTGTGCCAATTATTTATGGTTCATCAAAGGTGGCAGCTTATCACCGAAAAGCGCTTAATATTGGCAACTTTAGTTTAAATAGCATCAACAGTGTGAAGGATGCACATACTAAACGTGTCAATATAATTAACTGTCTGGATGATAATATCCGTGTGGAGTTAGGCAAATCAACAAGTATTGGCGGAGACTCAGCATTTAAGGCCTTAGAAATGGCAGTTAAGGATTTAAAAGAAGGAAGAATAGATGTACTGGTTACTGCTCCAATCAATAAGGAGAATATTCAGTCAGAGACATTTAGCTTTCCGGGTCATACCGAATACTTACATCAGGCTGCTGGAGAAGGTGAAGCATTGATGTTAATGGTATCTGATCATATGAAAGTTGGTGTTGTTGCGGGGCATGTTCCAATGAAAGATGTGGTTTCGAAAATTACCGAAGAAAGCATCATGAAAAAGCTTCGTGCACTAAATCATAGTTTGCAGCAGGATTTTTCTATTCGTAAACCACGAATTGCAGTACTGGGACTTAATCCACATGCCGGTGATGGTGGCGTGATTGGCTCAGAAGAGAAGGATATAATTATTCCAACACTGAGTAAAGCCAAAGAAGAAGGTATAATGGCCTTAGGACCTTATCCTGCTGATGGTTTATTCGGGAGTGAGCAATTTAAAAACTTCGATGCTATTTTGGCCATGTATCACGACCAGGGATTAGCACCATTTAAAACATTAACCTTTTCTAAAGGCGTTAATTTTACGGCAGGTTTACCTTTTATTCGTACATCGCCCGATCATGGAACTGCTTTTGAAATTGCAGGGCAAGATAAGGCTAATGCCGATTCATTTAAAGAGGCTGTTTATCTGGCCGTTGATGTTTGTCGTAATCGTAAGATGAATATTAATTTGTCGAAGAATCCATTGAAATCATACGATATAAATGAACTGGAACAAAAAGATTAGATTGCTTGAATATGTTTGTTAATTAGATATTGCCCCTCTCAACAGAGGGGCTTTTTTGTGCTGTTACAAAACCGGCAATAGAAAAGGTACCAGGCTTTTATTATACTTTTACTGATGTTAAACCAATTGTATTTTAATATATGCTTTAAGCGTAATTTAAAAACTACAATGGTAAATGCCATTGTATAATCAACGTGACTTCATAAGCGGATCGGATTAAAGGGTGATTTTGAATAGTAAACGGTTTTAATCATTCTCAAAAAAGTTAAAAAATGATAATTGTCCTGCACGGAGTGGTTTGTAAGTGTCAGTATTTTAGTTGAGTATGAGGAGTGGTAACATTTGTATACCTAGCTGAACATTTGTCCATTGTGCAGCCAAGCAGTAAAATCTACTTTCACCATCATTGAAAAACACAGCTAACAATTACATCTTTAATCCTAAGTTGTATGGTGCCCGAAAGCGTGATTGCCCAAAAAATAAAATGTGGAAATCTTGAAGTATTTCAGGATTTTTATAAAACAAATTATAAGCGTCTTCATAATTATGCAACATTGTTTCTCAGTCAATCTGATGAAGCTGAAGATGTTGTTCAGGATGCATTTATAAACTTGTGGAATAAACGTGCTTCTATTAATGTTGAACAATCAATCGGTGGCCTACTGTATCGAGCCATTCGAAATCAATGCCTGAATGCCATTAAACATAGTAAGGTAAAGGATAAGTTCATCGAGTTTGCCAAAAATTATGATTCGATTGATACGGTGTATCGGGAGGATTTTAATTTGGAGACATCTGATTCCGATACCTTTTATGTGTACTCCCAAATATCAAAAGCCATTGATGAACTGCCTCAAAAACGTAAAGAGGTATATAAATTATCAAAAATAGAAGGACAAACGCATAACGAAATAGCTCAACAATTAGACATTACTACAAAAGGAGTTGAGCGACATATTACCATGGCAAATAAAGCCTTGCGTGCAAAACTTAAGCATCTGAAAACCGCCATCTTTATTTTAACACTGTTGCCCTAATTCATTTGAGTAAAAAAAGTAATTTTTTTATTGAAAAAGGGTGGGGGTATTAAAAGTTGATTGTAGTAGAAGTGGAAGAGATGAAGATGAAAGAAACAAATCAATACATCAAAGGACTTGTCAAGCGCTATGTATACGGAGCAGCTTCAGTTAATGAAATTGCTGAATTGGGTGACTGGTTAAAAGCAGACCATGGCAATAAGGCTTTGTTTGAAAAATTAAAGTCAGACATTGAAAAGCAAGCGGAGATGGATGTTAATGATGAATGGGAGCGATTTGCTAATAAGTTTGAACTAAATAATAAGGCAAGTTTTAAGTCGCGCCGATTATTGGGATTTGCTTCTGTCGCGGCCTCTATTGCCATTGTTATGGTTGTGACAATGCAGATCTTTAGTGCTGCTAATAACAAATATTCATCGATGCTAAGTACTAATGAGCCAGAAGGTGATAACACTGTGTTAAACTTGGCTGATGGTCAACAATTCACTTTAAATGAACAGCATGCTACCGTTGAAGCCGATAAGGATGGCGAACAATTTATTGTTGAAAAGAATCAAATCGTTAAAACAAAGGGGGAGACAGCGGCTCAGAGTCAACTTAATCAAATTCAAGTGCCTTATGGTAAAACAGCTAAATTAATACTTGCTGACGGCACAAAAGTATGGTTAAATGCAGGTAGTCAGTTGGTGTTTCCTAATCATTTTAACAACAAAGACCACAGAGATGTTATGCTACTTGGTGAGGGCTTTTTTGAAGTAACACATAGTGAATCTCAGCCATTCAGAGTATTAACTGATAAGCTAACTTACACGGTGTTAGGTACCTCATTTAATATCCGTTCTTACGATCATAGCCCAATACATTCGGCTGTGCTTGTTGATGGTTCGTTGAAAGTGGATGAAAATGCTTTATTCAATAAGGAAAGTATCATCCTTAAGCCAGGTGAAAAATGTTCGTTTGCAAATAATGAAGGGCAAATAATTATACAGCAGGTAAATACGTCTATATATACCTCCTGGAAGAATGGTTTTTTAACACTTGAGAAGAATAATCTTCGGACTTTAATTTACCAAATAGAACACTATTATAATTGTGATATTACAATTAGCAACGAGCTATTGGAAATGCATATTCAACTAAGCGGAAAGCTAATGCTCGATACTGATGCCGAGCGGGTTTGTAAAGCTTTGTGTGATTTATCGGGAATGGGCTATCGTATTGAGAATAATCAAGTCAGTTTTTATAAACAGGAATAAAAGTAAAAAAGGGTGCGCTCCGTCAAAAAACACACCCTTCAAATCTTTTTTTTAATCACTTAATTAAATTACTAATTTATGAATTTCACTGGGAAATGGAAATCCTTCTTCTCGGAAAGAACCAGAAATTTGCTTAAAGCAGGTGTTTTAACCTGCCTTATTATGATTTTGGGTTCGAACGATGTTGTGGCATCGAGCCGATTGAAAGAACAAAAGGTAAATCTAAATTTTAAGGATGTAACGCTTCATGAGCTTCTAATTGCTATTGAAGAGCAAAGTAACATGGTGTTTGTTTACAATGAAGCATTGGTTGATGTTAGTCAATTGGTTTCGGTTAATGTTAGCAATGAAAGTGTTGAAAATGTATTGAATGAAGTACTTGAAGATGCGGATTTCAAAGTATACGACAATCAGGTTGTTATTGTAGCAGATGAGCCAGAGACTGTTGCTAATACGCAGGAGGATAAAGTTCAGATTACAGGTACAGTAGTAGATCAGTTCGGAATGGGAATACCCGGTGTAAATGTTTCGGTTAAAGGAACAACTACCGGTACCATCACTAATTTAGATGGTCAATTCACGTTTGAAGCACCGGCTAATGGTGTTATCGTATACTCCTTCATCGGTTTTGCTACGCAAGAAATTACTATCGCCTCAGGAGTATCATATAATGTTACGATGCAGGAAGATGTCATGAATGTTGATGAAGTCGTCGTAACTGCTCTTGGTATCAAACGCGAAAAGAAAGCACTTGGTTATTCAGCAGTTGATGTTGGTGAAGAGGCTTTTGAAAACATGAAAGATGCCAACCCAATGGGAGCACTTTCTGGTCGCATGGCTGGTGTTCAAATTAATACGTCGTCACAGGGTGCTGGTGGTTCCTCGTCTGTAATTATTCGTGGTGCAGCTGTTCTGTCTGGTTCAAACGAGCCACTTTATGTAGTTGATGGAGTACCAATTTCAAATACACAGTTTTCAAATGCTGATGATTCAGATAACGGTGGTATCGATTCTGGTAATGGTTTATCAGGTATTGCGGCCGATGATATCGAAAATATTTCAGTGTTGAAAGGTCCTGCTGCAACTGCTTTATATGGTTCTCGTGCTATTAACGGGGTTGTTTTGGTAACAACTAAAACAGGTAAAGGCGACAAGGGAACAAGTGTTGACTTTAATTCAAACATGACTTTCGACCGTGCTCGAATTTATTCGAATTGGCAAGAAGTTTACGGACAGGGCATCAACGGCCAGGCTCCTCAAAGCATCGATGCAGGTCGCGACCAGACTTCAATGTGGGGTGCAAAGTATAATGATGTTGCCAGCTATGTTAATTACCGTGGCGACCAGCGTGACTATGTTTTCCACGATAACGAACGTGATTTCTTCGATACCGGTATGACATGGACGAACTCTGTGGCTGTTAATCACAATACTGAAGATGCCAATTTACGTTTATCATACTCCAATACGACCAATAATGGTTTGGTTCCTGGAACATCATATGATCGTAATACTTTTAACGTGTCAGGTGGAACTAAGACATTTAATGACCGTTTAGAAATTAATGCTAAAATCGCTTACACTGATGAAGATTCGCAAAATGCGATGATGGGAGCAACACCTTTTAACCCAACATCGCAGTTGTTAGGTGTACCAAACAATGTGTCGTTGGATGATTTAAAAGATTACAAAGATTCGGTTACAGGAATGCCTGTTGGCTTAGGTGTTAATGGTAACAGCAACATCTACTGGACAACCAACGAAATCAAGCACAACTACCGCAAAAAGCGTGTAATGTCATTGGTTAATGCCAAGCTTCATATTACTGACCATTTAAATGCTCAGGTGCGTGCAGGTAGCGATATGACATTCTTTGCCAACGAATCTATCTATCCAATTGGTACGCCTTATTACGAAGGTGGTCGTGCTAATATGATGAAGGCTGACGAGGTAGAGTCAAACTACGATTTTATATTAAATTACGATCGAAACTTTAATGATAAGTTTGGCATTACTGTTAATGCTGGTGCCTCTCGTATGGACAGAGAGTACGAAAGCTTAGCCATTTTCTCTGATAGTTTCTCAGATCCAGGCTTACAACGTCCGGGTTTTGGGTCAAATAATACACAGCAGATTGGTTATAGCCGTAAGCGCATCAACTCAGTATATAGTACTGCTCAATTGCGTTACGCCAGCATGTTGTATGTCGATTTATCAGCGCGTAATGACTGGTCTTCAACTTTGCCGTCAAATAACAACTCTTATTTTTATCCATCCGTAAGTACTTCATTTATTGTATCTGAAGTGGTTGATTTACCACAATGGATGACTTTTGCTAAAGTAAGAGCCTCGGTTGCACAGGTTGGTTCGGATACAGACCCATACCAATTGGCTCTACAATATAAGTTAGATGATAATGCACATCCAGGTTGGGGTGGTAATATTGTTGTTGGAGGTACTGATGGCGATGTGGTACCTAATGCCGCTTTAAAGCCATCTATCATGACATCCTATGAAGTAGGAGCTGACTTGAAATTCCTAAATAATCGTTTAGGCTTAGATGTTACCTATTACAACTCGACTGCCGAAGATCAGATTATGCCAATTGATATTTCAAATACTTCAGGCTATAACAGGGCTATCGTTAACTCAGGTTCTATTCAGAATAAAGGATGGGAAGTGGTATTATATGCTACACCTTATCGTAGTGCAAATTTCTCTTGGAACACATCGTTTAATTTCTCTTACAACATTAATGAGGTAAAAGAATTGGCTGATGGTGTAACACAGCTAAACCTGATGAGTGGCGCCGGTGTAAATGTGATTGCTGCAGTGGGTGAAGAGTACGGAACCATTATGGGAAGAACCATGGTGCGTGATGATGAAGGTAAAATCGTTTTAAGTGATAATGGTTTACCACAAGCTACCAATGATTATTCTGCCTTAGGTTGTGCTTATCATCCGGTTATGTTAGGATGGAGCAATATATTCAACTACAAAAGTTTCACATTGAACTTATTACTTGATTCTAAGTTTGGTGGAGAGGTGTACTCAGCTACCGAAGCATCGGCTTATTCATTAGGTAAGCACGAAGCAACTATAGGAAGAGAAGATTATGTAGCTGGTCAGGAATGGTTCCCGGCTGAATTAGAAGGTCAGGGTACTACTGCTCGTCCTGAAGATTATTATGGTGCATTGGCCAGTATCGATGACATGTTTGTTTACGATGCATCGTATGTATCTCTGCGCGAATTAAGCGTAGCCTACCGTTTGCCAGGTCACTTGTTTAAAGATTCTAAATATTTTAAGAGCGCTAGTATTGGTATATTCGGTAAGAACTTAGGTTACTTATACCGTTCAACAGATAATATCGATCCTCAGTCAACTTTCTCAATTAGCAATGGAGGACAAGGTATTGAGTATGGTAACATGGCCTTACCAGCTAGCTTTGGTTTCAACTTAAATCTGAAATTTTAATAAGCATGAAAAAGCTAAATATATTATTATTCATTGCAGGTATTTTAATGACAACTGCCTGTACAGATGATTTCGATTCAATTAATGACAACCCGAACAGGGTTGAGGAGTTAGAGCCAGGTTTTCAATTTGGAAAAATACAGTTGATGTATGCTGGTAACGGACATGAAGAGTGGCGTGGCAACTTAATCATGACAGGTCCAATAGCAGGAATCACTCAATGTGGATACCGTAATGGACAAGCTTTTGGTTTGGCTGATGGTTTCACTGAGGCGAAATGGACAGCTGTTTATACCAATGTTATGAAAGATGGATTCGACATGCTTCGTACACTGGAGGGAGATAATACAGATGACGTTAATACCGTTAAAATTGCGCAAACCAACATCATGCTGCAATTAGGTTTTCAGCGCTTAACAGATATGTATGGAGATATCCCTTATACAGATGCTGGTGCCGGTTACAATGATCTTTTATTTTATCCTGCTTACGACAGTCAGGAAGATGTGTACAAAGGGATGGTAGCTAAATTGCAAGATGCCAGAAATACATTATTATCTGATGACGGTGAAGTGTTTGGTGGCCGTTATGACATTATATTTGGTCATTTAGATGCTGCCGAGCAAAAAGAGGCATGGGCACGATTAGCTAACTCTGTTTTATTACGTATTGGTATGCGTGCATCATCGGCAGATGCTGCTTGGGCAAAAACAGTAGTTGAAGAAGCCGCTGCTCATAGTGCTGGTTTCATCACTAACTATACAAATGATAACTCGGCAATGGTTAATCATTCAACTGTTGGTGGTCCATGGGGTATTCATGAAAATGGTTCTGGATCGGCTATTAACGGTCAGGTTGGTGGATTTGCTTATGCTTTTGTAGGTGAAGAGTATTTACGTTTGGCACAGCAAAATGAAGACCCACGTTTGTTTTATACAGCCTGCCAGGTTATTAACCAGGATGGTTTTAAGGCATGGACTGGTCAAACACATTTTAATCCTTTTGAAGAAGCAGCACGGCCTGGTGAAGCCTGGAAACCTGTTGTTTTCAATCCTGAAAAAGGTGGAGGTGATGAGTCTTTCTCAGTTCGTGGATTGATGAAGGTGGAAGGCGTAAATGTATTCACCGATTGGTTTGTGACAGGTGGTAATCTGGGTAACGAAGTAGAAGTGAAGGATGGTGATAATGTTCTTTATACTTACACTTATGATGCTGAGTATGCACAATACCGCACATTATGTGCTGTAAACCCTGAAACAGTAGGTTCACGTACGGCTCCAACCATTGTTTATGGTGCCGATGAGTCATATTTTATTTTAGCTGAAGCGGCTGCAAAGGGTTGGGCTGTGCCAGGTAATGCTGCCACCAACTTAGCTAAGGCTGTTGAGTTGAGTATTGCTAAATATCCTGCTTTATACGACAATAACTCACCATCAGCATATATTAAAAAGTATGAAGAAACAACGGGTGATACACGAGCATATGAAGATATGGCTGCGGATTACATTGCTAATTTAGGTGTGGCAACAGAGGAAACTATTCAGTTAGAACGTTGGAAGTCATTATTTTTAAATGGCTACGAAGCTTTTGCTTTATGGAACAGGACTGAATTGGCAGTTACACCAACTGGAATTTCATACGATACTAATATTGAGTTACCAGAGTATAAGTGGGATGACATTAAAGATGCTATACCAGGTGTTGAGCAAACACCAGATGCCTTCTTCTCAACGCCGTATCATAATGGTGGTGTAACGGGTGGTGTTCGTCCTCGTCGATTAGATTACCCTGATCGCGAGCGTATTAATAACACAACTAATATTAATGAAGCTATGGAGCGTCAAAAAGCATATGGTAATGCTGGTGATAACTTCATCTCAACTAAAATGTGGATAAGCAAGTAAATGCCATTCATTATATCGAAACAAATATAGGAGCCTTCGGGCTCCTTTTTTTGTGCTTTTAAAATGGCTTCGCGTAAGTCAAAATCAGGATTTCATGTTGTACAACATTAATTAGTTAATCCTTAACAACATCATAAGTCATTAGTTATCAACAATAAATGTGAATAACTAATGGCTTTTAAGCATTC